>JABWBP010000139.1 GCA_013360445.1 Calditrichaceae bacterium
ATGGAACATTTTTTTCTACAAAAAACGGGTTTGTTCAATAAATTTTCCCATGTCTTTGTGTGCTCTGGGGCCTCCGTGGCAAAATGCCTGAATAGTTACGAACAAAAAAATATAATATCTGATGTTACGCAAGCCAAAAGAATTGCCACAGAGTCACAGGGGGCGCAGAGAAAATCAAACTTTGTTCCATTCCTTGATATTGGTCACCCTGCCGCGGGAACATTGAGATACCCGCCCGAAATAACCTTTGAAAACCCACCCCTCCCGGAGTTTGATCTTGATTTTAATGCGCGTTTGTCGTATTATCGAATCCGTAGTATTTACAGAAGATTACCGGCAAATTTCGACGCTCGATCTTACTATGGCTGCTCCGTCCTCCACAACCGTTCAAACCATTGCCCTCGGCGCCGACCACGGCGGTTTCGATCTGAAGGAGCAATTAAAAACCTATTTGCAGCAAAAGGGATTTCGCGTGGAGGACCTGGGGGTTTATTCCGCCTCTGTTTCCGTGGATTATCCCCTGTTCGCCTATAAAGTAGCGCAAAAGGTGGCCTCCGGGGAGTGCCGGCGGGGGATCATGGTGGACGCGGCGGGGATCGGTTCCTGCATGGCCGCCAACAAGGTGCCCGGCGTCCGCGCGGCGATGTGCTACGATCTCAAAACCGCCGCCAACAGCCGGGAGCATAACAACGCCAACGTGCTCACCTTAGGCGGTAAATTGATCGACCCGGAGTTGGCAAAGCAAATCGTGGACGTCTGGCTGGCTACCGAATGCACGGAGGCGCGCCATCTCCGCCGGGCGGAGCAAATTTTGCAAATCGAAAATGAATTTAGCGCGGAAAAAAAAATCAAGCCGATAGTGAACCCAAATCCTTCGGGAGAGAACGTGGCGGATCTTACAACTGCCGACCTGGAACAAATTGCCGGGCAGATCACCCGGATTCTGAAGGCGCAGGGCCTCTCCTTCGCGGGCGCCGCCTGCGACTGTAGCTGCTGCGGAGGCGATTGCGGCGGGCACTGCGCCGAGAAAGCCTCGGACACGGTGCGGCAATTCATCACCTTAGGGGCCAGCCGGATTACCTACCGCCCCGGCGGGCAGGGCGTTCCCAAAGATATTGCCGCTTACATCGACCATACCCTGCTCAAGCCCGACGCCACTCGCAACGACATCGAAAAACTGTGCGCGGAAGCCCGGGAGTACGAATTTGCCTCCGTATGTCTCAACCCCACCTATGTCAAATTGGCGGCGAACTTATTGAAAGGCAGTTCGGTAAAGGTTTGCACCGTGGCAGGATTCCCTTTCGGCGCCCACACGCCCCAAATCAAGGGATTGGAGGCGCGCCAGGCGGTGCGGGAGGGGGCGCGGGAGATCGACATGGTGATCAATATCGGGGCGGTGAAAAACCGGGATCTGGATTTGCTCTACCGCGACATTCGCTCCGTGGTGGAAGCGTGCTTGGACGGCAGCGCCATCTGCAAGGTCATCATCGAGACCGCCCTGCTCACCGACGAAGAGAAAATCATCGCTTGCGAGACCGCCCGGCGGGCGCGGGCGCATTTCGTGAAAACCTCCACCGGCTACGGGGGCGGCGGGGCCACCGCGCACGACGTGGCCCTGATGGCGGAAGCGGTGCGCGGCAGCGGCATGGGGGTAAAAGCCTCCGGGGGCATTCGCAGCTACGCCGACGCGCTGCAAATGATCAAGGCCGGGGCGACCCGCATCGGCGCCAGCGCCAGCGTGCAGATTGTGCAGGGGAATCCGGGGGTGACGGAGTCGGGATACTAAAACGATAACAAGTGGAGCCTAAACCATGCTTACGCGATCAGAAATCCTGAATGTCTTAAAAGCGATTAAACCGGAAATACATGCGCAGTATGGCGTAAAGGATATCGGGTTATTTGGTTCTTTCGTTCGGGAAGAACAAACCCAAAACAGTGATATTGATATTTTGGTAGAATTTGACCGGCCGATTGGCTTTTTTAAATTCTTAGAACTTGAGGAATACTTGACCGGGCGCTTAGGCAGAAAAGTAGAACTTGTTTCCAAAAAAGCCTTGAAACCCCGAATCGGAAAATATATCCTGGAAGAGGTTGTGGAGGTATGAAGAAGGTTTTGGGGGACTATATCTCCGATTTATTGAATGCGATAAACGAAATAGAAGAATTTATTGCCGGTATGGATTTCCAGGCTTTCTCAACGGATAAGAAAACCACCAACGCGGTGATTAGAAGCCTGGAGGTAATGGGAGAAGCAGCAAAGCAAACACCTTCGGACATGAGGAAAAAGTATCCGAAGGTGCCCTGGAAGCGAATCGCGGGCATGCGGGATAAATTGATTCACCAATATTGGGGAGTGGACCTGGAAATTGTTTGGACCGTGATTACCGAAGAAATACCGCCGGTAAAACCGTTGATCGAAAATGTATTCAATGATCTTGAAAATACTGCCGAAGGGCAAAAAGATTAATTTGATTATTTTTACTGCAAATATTTAGCCCAAGGAGATCGAACATGGTAGATCTTCGCGCTTATGTTATTTTGGACAGCTTGCAGCCCCAGCACGCCGCATTCTTAGGCACCGTGGCGCAGGGATTTTTGCCCATCGCCGGGATGGCCTCGCTGTGGGTGGAAATTTCTCCCGGCATCGAGATCAACCGCATTACCGACATCGCCCTGAAATCCACCAACGTGACCCCGGGAATGCAAATCGTGGAGCGCCTCTACGGCATGCTGGAAATCCACTCCCATTCCCAGGCGGACGTGCGCCAGGCCGGAAAAGCGATTTTAGAGGCGCTGGAAATCCGCGAGGAAGACCGCCTGAAACCGCGGGTGCTCTCCAGCCAGACCATCCGCCGGGTGGACGATCACCAGACCCAATTGATCAACCGCATGCGCCACGGCAACATGATCATCCCCGGGCAGACGCTTTACATCATGGAAGTGGAGCCGGCCGCCTACGCCGCATTGGTGGCCAACGAGGCGGAAAAAGCCGCCCACATCAACATCTTGGAAGTGCGCGCCTTCGGCAGCTTCGGGCGGGTGTATTTGGGCGGGGAGGAGCGCGACATCGACGTGGCCCGCCCCGCGGCGGAGAAGGCCATCGAGAGCATCTCCGGCAGGGAAGCGGTTTCCCGGAAACAGTAGGAGGATTTTCAAGAACCAAGCTCCAAGAACCAGGTTCCGATGCTGATGGCATCCCTTCGGGAGACCAGAAAAAGAGTTTCCTATGAGGAATAGGTTCATAGCCCCCGGTTTTCAACTCCTGGTTCCTGGCTCTTGGAACCTGGTTCTTGAATATAAGCAGGTGTTACACTTACATAACACAGGAGCAACGAGATGGCAGAAGCATTAGGCATGATCGAAACCCGCAGTTGGGCGGCCATGGTGGAAGCCGCCGACGCCATGGTCAAAGCGGCGAAAGTGGAACTGGTCAGTTACGAAAAAACCGGCGGCGGATACGTCACTGCCATTATCCGCGGCGACGTGGCCGCGGTGCGCGCCGCCTGCGAAGCCGGGCAAACCAGCGCCTCCCGGGTGGGCGAAGTGGTCTCGGTGCACATCATCGCCCGCCCCCACGCCAACGTGGATCTGGTGCTGCCCCTGGGCCGCAAAGAGCAGGCGCAGGCGGAATCGACCGGGAAGAAAAAGTAGAAGTGAAACAGTGTTCGGGTGTTAAGGTGTTCATGTGTTATAGTGTTTGAGTAGTTAAGGGAGCCAGAAAAAAATAATGTACCCGACTGAGCGCACAGAGTTATTGAAACACATTAGCGTTCAGTGGTACAATAAAAAGGGCGAAAGCCCTAAACAATTGGGTGATTATCGGATTGATCCACCCAATCACCTTCATGTGGAGCACCTTCCACCCGGCCAGATCCTTTACGCATTGCGTTTTACGGATTACGTTTCACGCTTTACGCTCTGCCAACTATTAATGAGGATAGTATGGTTCTCGCAAAAGTAATCGGCACCGTGGTGGCGACCCGCAAGGAGCCCAGCATGGAGGGGCTGAAATTCATGCTGCTGCGCCCGGTGGATTTAGAGGGCAAAGAGGGCGGCGGATTGGTGGTCGCAGTAGATGCGGTGGGCTGCGGCGAGGGCGAAATGGTGCTCTACGCCAGCGGCAGCTCCGCCCGCCAGACCCGCCTGACCGACAAACGCCCCTGCGACGCGGTCATCATGGCAATTGTGGATAACTGGGAAGTAGGCGGGGAGATCCGCTACAAAAAGGGGCAAAGCGACTGAAACGGATTGGGGATGGTTCGACTTTGCTCACCACAAGTTTCAGATTGCGGATGTCAGATTGCGGATTGTGTGGAAGGGAGTGTTGGATTAGTGGATTAATGGAGTGATGATGGATGACACGACGCCAATGACTATCAATGACCATAAATGACGCCCCGGCCTTCCGGGGCAAATGACGGCGAAGCCAAATGACCATTGAATGACGCAAAGCTAATGAAACTAACCGAAGAGCAAATTCAGTTGATCGCCCGAAAAGTGGCGGAAAACCTGGGGCAGAAAGGAGAAAACTCCGCAGCGCCCGGTTTTCCCGCGCCGCAAAATCCGGCGGCTTCCGTGCAATACAGCGAGGGAATTTTTGCCGCCATCGACGAGGCGGTGGCCGCGGCGGAAGAGGCTTTCCGGCGCTTTTCGGCCCTGAAGTTAGAAAAGCGCGCTGAAATCATCGCCAGCATTCGCCATGATATGTTAGAAAACGCGGAGTTGTTAGCCCGGGAAGCCCACGCGGAAACCGGCCTGGGGCGGGTGGAGAGCAAGATCATCAAAAACCGTTTGGTGACGGAAAAAACCCCCGGCACGGAGGATTTGAAATCCATCGCCTGGAGCGGCGACCACGGGCTGACGCTGGTGGAGCGCGCCCCCTACGGGGTGATCGCCGCTATCACGCCTACCACCAACCCCACTTCCACGATCATTTGCAATACCATCGGGATGCTGGCGGCGGGCAATTCGGTGGTGTTCAACGTGCATCCCAACGCTAAAAAAGTGTCCTGCCTGAATATTCAGCTCCTCAACCGGGCCATAACGAAAGCCGGCGGGCCGCCCAACCTGGTTACCGGCGTGGCCGAACCCACCATCGAAAGCGCCCAGGCGCTGATGCGCCACCCCGGGGTGCGCCTCTTAGTGGTTACCGGCGGCCCCGCAGTGGTGAAGGAGGCCATGGCCAGCGGCAAACGCGCTATTTGCGCCGGGCCGGGCAATCCCCCGGCGGTGGTGGACCAGACTGCGGATATCGAAAAAGCGGCCGCAGACATCGTTTTCGGCGCCTCGCTGGATAACAACATCATCTGCACCGACGAGAAAGAGGTCTTCGTGGTGGACGCGGTGGCGGATCATTTGCTGCGGGCTATGCAGAAAAACCGCGCCTTCCTGCTCAACCCGGCGCAGTTGAAGCAGTTGGAACGGGTAATTTTCACGGAAACGCGCGGCCCCCGCAAGCCGGGAGTGATCAACAAAAATTTCATCGGAAAAAATGCCTCGGTGATTTTAGCCGAGATCGGCGTGCGGGTGGATGACAACGTGCCCCTGGTGGTGGCGGAAGTGGAGATCGACCATCCCCTGATCTGGACCGAGCAGATGATGCCGGTGCTGCCGGTCGCCCGGGTAGGCAGCGCGGATGAAGGCATCGACCTGGCGGTGAAAGCAGAGCACGGTTTTCGCCATACCGCCAGCATGCACTCCAAAAATATCGAAAAGTTGAGCAAAATGGCCCGGGCCATGAATTGCAGCATTTTTGTCAAAAACGGCCCCAACGCCGCCGGTTTGGGTTACGGCGGGGAAGGTTACTGCTCCTTTTCCATCGCCAGCCCCACCGGCGAAGGGCTGACCGGCCCGCGCAGCTTTACCCGGGAACGGCGCTGCACCCTGGTGGATTATTTCCGGATTGTGTAGAACCACGAATTACACAAATTTCACGAATTTTTTTTGATGAGATGAATGTGAAGACGGTAAAAGCTGTTTATGAAAATGGCGAAATAAAATTTTTGGATGACAAAAATCTACCCGAAGGCAAGATTACAATTCTGATCACCTTTTTAGAAGAATTAAGTGAAAAAGCAGAGAATAAGAACGCGTGGAAAAGGTTTTGGGATAAATGGGAAAAAATTTCTGTTCGGTCTAATTATGATAAAGAAGCAGACGTGCTCTATCTAAATTTCAAGAAATCGGCTCGCGCCGATGACAGCGAATTGACCGACGACGACATTATCATTCGCTACGAAAAGGGAGAGGTCATCGGCATAACCATTCTTCATGCCAGCCAGAGGAAGACAGCCGATTAAAATAAATTCAGTAACTATTCAGGCGTTTTGCCACAGAGGCCACAGAGAGCACAGAGACATAAAAAAATTCCTGATCAAATCACAAATACAGGGATATAAGGCTCTAAATCTCTGTGGTCTCTGTGGCTGAATAGTAACTAAATTCGTGAGATTCGTGTAATTCGTGGTTCTTAGAAATAGAAACATATTAGAGTTGAAAACTGAATGAAACCCTGCCCCGCCATCGCCCTCATCGAACTTTCCAACCTCGCCGCCGGCATCCATACCGCCGACGCGATGGTGAAAAAATCGCCGATTGCCTTGTTGAAAACCGGCACGGTCAGCCGGGGAAAGTACTTAGTGTTGATAGGCGGTTCCGTCGCGGCGGTGGATGAAGCCTACCAGGAAGGATTGCAGGCCGCCGGGGATTCCTGCATCGATTCCATGATGCTGCCGGATGTGCACCCCCGGGTGCTCTCCGCCGCCTCAGGGGAGGAAGCAAAAATAACTGCCGAGGCGCTGGGCATCTTAGAAACCCCGACGATTGCCATGAACATCGCGGCGGCGGATGCGGCGATCAAGGGCGCGGCGGTGCAAATTCTGGAAATGCGCTTAGGCGACAACTACGCCGGCAAGGGCTACACCCTCTTCAACGGGAAGGTAGAAGACGTGCAGGCGGCGATTGAAATCGCCGCCGAAGTGGTTCAGCAGAGAGACGGCTCCGCCAGCACCTGCGTCATTCCCCGGCTGCACGAGAGTATGGCTCGGCAAATCAACGGCCCGCTGCGCTTCAACGCTTCGGAACAAATTCATTTGAATGATGGGGAGCAGGATGTTACTCGGTAAAGTCATCGGCACGGTGACCCCGTCGATCAGCTACGAGGGACTGGAAGGCGTTCCCATGTTGATCGTGCAGCCGCTGGATAAACATCAGCGGGAAACCGGCAAACCGTTGGTGGCGGCAGACGCCACCCGCCAGGCCGGCCCCGGCGACCTGATCTATTACGAAGGCGGGCGGGAAGCGGCGCTGGCGTTAGACCCCTGGTTCGTGCCGGTGGACCATACCATCATCGGCATTGTGGACGCGGTCAGCCTGCGGAAGTGAAAAGTGAAAAATGAAAAGTGAAAAGTAGAATGATGGCGAAGCCAAATGACCGCGCAGCAAATGACCATAAATGACTGCGAAGCGTAATGACAACAACTGACGGCGCAGCAACCATAGGAGCAACCCTTGATTCTCGGAAAAGTTTGCGGGCAAATCTATTCTACCATCAATCACCCGTTTTACGACGCCAAACGGCTGCTGGTGATCGACAAGTTATCGGCGGAAGGCAAACCCACCGGCGATTATTTGATTGCCATTGATTCCGTGGGCGCCGGTTTCGACGAGACCGTGCTGGTCATCGACGAGGGCAATTCCGCCCGGCAGGTGGTGAATGACCCCGCCGCCCCGCTGCGCTCCATCGTGGTAGGAATCGTGGACGACGCCCGGCTGGCCTGACGCCCTCGCATTTAGAAGCTGTTTTAGAGTCTAAATTTTCGCCACTAAGACCCAAAGACACCATCCCGGCCTTCCGCATTCCCGTTAACCTTAGGGATTTTTAACCGCAAAGACGCTAAGACGCAAAGAAAACAGTGTTGATTTTTGTGAAGATCAGGAGGAATTTCAGGCGAAAACTCTCTAAAACTTTTGCGTCTTTGCGATTTCTATGGCCGAGTCAAGAGCAATTACAGAAAA
>JABWBP010000052.1 GCA_013360445.1 Calditrichaceae bacterium
TTACTTAGGTTAACGCGAATGCGGATGGCCGGGATTGAACCCCTGTCGGGGTTTTTTATAGAACAAGGAAACGGAAATTTTAAAATGCGCTTAGTATAATTAATCGGGCCACCTTTGATCCGAACACGACGGTCAAACTAAAGTTTGACACTCCGGAGTGACAAACTTCAGTTTGTCACTGTCGATGCGGAACTCAAATTCTAAACCTAAATGAGTATAAACGGCGCCGCCGGCAAATGGCCATCAATGACCATAAATGTCGCGCAGCAATTGACTATAAATGACGCGAAGCGATTGACTTTCAATGACGCGCAGCCCTGAAAACACATTAGCAATGATGATCCCCACGCCTTCACATACACAACGCGGCCGGCTATGGCCGGTAAGCGTCGCCCCGATGATGGATTGGACCGACCGCCACTACCGCTATTTTATGCGCCGGATTACCCGCCATACCCTGCTCTACACCGAGATGAAAACCACCGGGGCGGTGCTCTTCGGAGAGCGGGAGCGAATCCTGGGTTTCTCCCCGGCGGAAAAGCCCCTGGCCCTGCAATTGGGCGGCGACGACCCCGCGGAACTGGCCGAATGCGCCGGCATCGCCGAAGAAATGGGCTATGACGAGGTGAATCTCAACGTCGGCTGCCCCAGCGGCCGGGTGCAGCGGGGAAATTTCGGAGCCTGCTTGATGGCGGAGCCGGGGTTGGTGGCCTCCTGCCTGAAAGCCATGCGCGGGGCGGTATCCATCCCGGTAACGGTCAAACACCGCATCGGCATCGACGGGTTGGAAGATTATGAAGATTTGAAGCGGTTCGTCGGCGTCGTCGCCGCTTCCGGGTGCGACCGTTTTATCGTTCACGCCCGCATCGCCCTGCTGCAAGGGCTGAACCCCAAAGAAAACCGCACCGTTCCGCCCCTGCGTTATGAAGAGGTGTACCGCTTGAAAGAGGATTTCCCCGGGTTGGCAATCGAAATCAATGGGGGAATTAAATCCCTGGAAGAGACCTTTGCCCACCTGAACCGGGCGGACGGGGTCATGATCGGGCGCGCCGCGTACGAAAATCCCTATCTTTTCGCAACGGTCGATTCCCTGTTTTATGAGGACCAGCGCCAACCGCCCACCCGCCGGGAGATCGTCGAAGCGATGATTCCCTACCTGGAGGAACAAATCCGTGCGGGCGTCTTTCCCCGCCACGTTACCCGGCATATGCTGGGGCTGTTCCACGGCCGGCCGGGAGCAGGCTTTTGGAAGCGTTGCCTCAGCGAAAACGCCCACAAACCGGAAACCACCGCTGCGATTTTGCTCGATGCCGCCGGGGGAATTCCGGCGGAAGTGTTGGATGAGCGCCCGGAATTGCCGGTGTTTGCGTGTTCAAGTGCTTGAGCGTTTCCCGAAAAGATGTCTTTGCCAGAAGTGTTTTAGCGTTCAGGTGTTTAAGTGTTTTTGTAGGGTTGCATTGCGCACTTAAACACGATAACATGATGCAAGGAGACATATCCATGCGCGTTTTTTGCAGGTTCATAGTGATGTTAGGTGCGGCGCTGATCCACGTCGCCCCGGCCCAGCAGCTTATTTTTCCGGGCCTGGTCGGCCAGCAGCTATTAGACAGCCTGGTGCAAGCCTATAAGCCGGCGACGGTGCTCAGTTACACCGCGGCGCGGAATTTCATGTACACCGTGCTGGATAACCACGATGACAGCCTTACCTGCGTATATACCGGCTTCACCGCTTACCTGGATCCGAATGCGCCCGATCCCATCCAGGCGGCGCTGGCTGC
The DNA here is from genome assembly GCA_013360445.1 of Calditrichaceae bacterium. Classification (GTDB taxonomy): domain Bacteria; phylum Calditrichota; class Calditrichia; order RBG-13-44-9; family J075; genus JABWBP01. Next base: position 1,779 of record JABWBP010000052.1, read on the forward strand.
CGGCATCAACAACGAGCATACCTGGCCGCAATCCCTGGGCGCAACGGGAAACGCCCGCGCCGACCTGCACCACCTTTTCCCGGCGCGCGCCGACGTGAACAGCGATCGCGGCAACCTTCCCTTTGCAGAAATCCCCGATCCCCAAACCGACCGCTGGTATCGCCTGAATTCCCAGCAAACCGCCATTCCCACCCAATTTATCGATGAATACAGCGAACTGGATTTGAACCTGAATTTCGAGCCCCGGGAAGACCACAAAGGCAACGTGGCCCGGGCGATCTTCTATTTTTACACCATGTACCAGGACCAGGCCGACCCGTCCTTTTTCCTGGTTCAGAAAGAAAATTTGCGGGGCTGGAACGTTTTCGATCCCCCGGATGCAGCGGAATTATCCCGCACCGACCTGATCGCCGGGCAGCAGGAGGGCAAACCCAATCCCTTTGTGCTGGATACCACCCTGGTAAGGAGGGCCTACTTCCAGATTACCGGCCTCGCCGGTAGCCTCCCGGCTGCCCCAACGCCGGCCAATTTCATATTGCACCCCAATTTCCCCAATCCTTTCAACCCGCAAACCCGCATCGTTTTTGAACTTTTGCACGCGGCAGAAGTGGAACTTGCTATTTTTGATCTTGCCGGCCGCTTGCTGCGAACCCTGCTTTCCGGCGCCCTTCCCGCCGGGCTGCACGAGGCCGGATGGGACAGCCGCGACGCCCGGGGGAATTTGCTCCCCTCCGGCGTGTATCTGTACCGCCTGCGGATTTTCGACGCTTCCGGGCGGGGTGAGAGCGGGCAGGAAACGCGAAAAATGGTTTTGATCCGTTAAAACAGCCTTTATTAAGAATTGCTTTTCTGGCAGGGATAGGTTACATTTTTCATCATTAAATGCTGGGGGTTGAATGAATCTGCAAGAGCTGCTGAATGAAACCCTTATTACGACTGACTTGCGCGAGGGAAACAAATTTCAGATCATTCAAGAGCTTTTAGAACTGGCGGTTCAGGCGGGAAAAGTTCGTGATGGCGAGCGGGCATTGAAAGACCTGATCGAGCGGGAACAATATCTTTCCACCGGTTTCGAGAACGGCCTGGCCGTTCCCCACGCCAAAAGCGAAGCGGTAACGGAAATGGTGCTGGTTTTCGGGCTGAACAAAAAGGGCGTGGATTTTGATTCGTTGGACGGCAAGCCCACCCATTTCATATTCCTGCTCCTCTCGCCCATGGATACCAGCGGCCCGCACATTCAAACCCTGGCGCTGCTGGCGCGGAATTTTCAAAAACCGGATAACGTCGTGCAACTGAAAAATGCCGACGGCGTTCAGGAAGTGGTGGCAATCCTGCGGGAATTCAAATGATCAAACGGAGCGCCGTGGAATTTTCCGAGCAATTCAAACCGTATATTGAACGGGTTCGGCAGGATCTGTTGAACAGCGTTGCACCCTCCCTCCCCTCATCGCTGGGCGAACCCATCCACTATTTTCTGCAAATGCCCGGCAAGAAAATCCGCCCCCTGCTCACTTTGTGCTCCTGCCAGGCAGTCGGCGGGCGTTGGGAAACGGCGCTGCCCGCCGCTATCGCGGTAGAGCTTTTTCATGACTTCACCCTTATCCATGACGACATCATGGACCAGGATGACCTCCGGCGGGGATTCCAGACCTTGCACGTCAAATACGGAGAGAGCACCGCCATCCTGGTGGGAGACGCGCTGATCGGGCTGGCTTATCAGGAGCTTATCAAATCTCCCCCGGATTACCGGGATGCCATTGTAAAAATCTTTACCGAAGCGCTGGTGAAAGTGTGCGAAGGGCAGGCGCTGGATAAGGAGTTCGAATCCCGCGAAGAGGTGAGCGTGGACGAATACCTGGATATGATCGCCAAAAAAACCGCCTGGCTTCTCAAGGTGGCCTGCGCGTTGGGGGCAATCTGCGGCGGGGGCAGCCAACGGCAGGTGGAACTGCTGACCCGCTTCGGGGATTTGTTAGGGCTGGGTTTCCAGATTCAGGATGATTTGCTGGATTTCATCGCCGATGAATCCAAATTGGGCAAAAAAGTGGGCAGCGATTATAAAATGCACAAAAAAACCTACGTCAACCTCAAATACCGGGAGCTTTTGCAGCAACAGCCGGAGCTGCAGCGCCGGTATTCCCTCGATTTAGCGGAATATCCCGCCTTTTCGGATTTCCAGAAGGCGCTATACGCCACCGGGGTAGTGGAAGAAGTGCAGCGAGAAGCGGAGCGTTATACCCGGGAAGCGCTGAACGCCCTGGAACAGGTAATCCCCCTGAACGAGGATAATCCCCTCTATATCATCACTCGATTTTTACAAAATCGGCAATACTAACAAACCAGCTTGTCAAACCTAACACGAGGAACAGAAAGATGCGCAAGATGTTCATTTTTGCGATGGTTTTTGGTGTAATCGCCGGGATTAGCGCAGCAGCGAAAGCCCAATCAGCGGAACGAATCAGCCCCCGCTTGCAGGATGCGCTGGCTTCCAAAGCCGCGGGCGAGACGGTGGCCGCCTGGGTTTTCTTTACCGATAAAGGGCCGCAAGCCGCAGCCCTGCTAAGCGAAGCGGAAGCCCGACTGACCCCGAAAGCGCTCCAGCGCCGGCTGCGCAACCGCGGCGCCGGCAACTTAGTAGATCGCCACGACCTGCCGGTCAATGCCCAATACGTGCAGGAAGTTGCTTCCCGGGCGGCGCGAATTCGCCATAAATCCCGCTGGCTGAACGCGGTGTCCGCGGAGATCGAAAAATCCGAAATTGCGAAGTTAGCGCAATTGCCCTTCGTCAAAAAGATCGACCTGGTGCGCTCCGCCCGCCGCCCCATGCCGGAAGTTCACCCCCTGTCCCCGTCGCTGCACAAGGGCGGCGATCCCGGGATTCATTCCCTGAACTACGGCCCCTCTTTAGCGCAAAACCAGCAGATCAACGTGGTGGCGCTGCACGATTTAGGCTATAACGGCAGCGGGGTGATGGTGGCCATGTTGGACGCCGGGTTCAACAACTTGCAGCATGAGGCGCTGGCCAATCTGAACATTCTGCACACCTGGGATTTTGTGAACGGCGACAGCAACGTGGAGGATGAGCCGGGGCAGATGGGCAGCGGCAACCACGGAACCCTGACCTTTAGCGCCCTGGCAGGATTCAAGGAAGGGGAATTGATCGGCCCTGCTTATGGAGCGGATTTCATTCTCGCCAAGACCGAGAATACCGACTACGAACGCCATATCGAAGAAGACCACTGGGTGGCCGGGGCGGAGTGGGCGGACAGCTTAGGGGCGGATATTATCAGCAGCTCCCTGGGCTACCGCGATTTCGATCCCGGTGAATTCAGCTACACCTGGCAGGATATGAACGGGGATATCGCCATCTCCACCATCGGGGCGGACATTGCCGCCAGCCGGGGAATCTTGGTGGTAAATTCCGCCGGGAACGAATGGGAGCCTATCCCGCCGGTGCAAAATACCCTGATCGCCCCCTGCGACGGCGACAGCGTGATGGCGGTGGGCGCGGTGACTGAATCCGGAAACCGCGCTTCGTTCAGCTCCATGGGCCCCAGCGCCGACGGGCGCATCAAGCCGGACGTTATGGCCAGGGGCGTATCCACCGCTTGCGCCAGCCCTTATAGTCCCACCGGTTATTCAACCGCTAATGGGACCTCGCTCTCCTGCCCGTTGGCGGCCGGGGCGGCGGCGCTGGTGTTGCAGGTAAATCCTTCCGCCAGCAACATGCAAATCCTGCAAGCGCTGCGCAATACCGCCAACAACGCCGGCGCTCCTAACAACCAATACGGCTGGGGAATCATCAACGCCTACAACGCCGCCTTTGCGGTAACCGGCATGGCGGGGGGAGAAATTAGCCTGCCCGACCGGATCGAATTATTCCCCGCTTACCCCAATCCCTTCAATCCCTCCACCACCATCCGCTACCGCGTTCCCCAAAACGGCACGGCAACCCTGACGGCTTTCAACCTGTTGGGACAGCAAGTGGCAACGCTGGCGGAGGGTCCCCGGGCGGCCGGGGAGCACCAGGTAGTCTGGAACGCGCAGGGGTTGCCCTCCGGGGTGTATTACCTGGTGTTGAGCGCGGCCCGGCAGCGGCAGGTGCAAAAGGTGGTGCTGCTGAAGTAGGGCGTTGAAGGGCCAGGAGCGATACGGCGAGCGGGTAAGGATGGGGGTGTAAGGTATAGGGTATAGGGTATAGGGAAGGAAGCAGGCCTTATACCTTACACCCTATACCTTATATCGAATCCCCCTATTACCTAACACTACTAATCAAACGAGGATGCGATGGAACAACCAAAAGAAGCGAGAACCCCTTTCCCACGGGTATTCTGGGTGGCTAACTTAATCGAAGTGCTGGAGCGCTTTTCCTATTATGGAATTTACATGGGCTTCGGGATTTACATGGCCTCTCTCGGCTACACCCGCGCCCAATTAGGCGTTGTGCAGAGCCTTTTTCTCTTTTTCTCTTACATGATCCCGGTCATTTCCGGGACGTTTGCCGACAAGTACGGTTTCAAGAAGGTCTTGATCGTCTCTTACCTGGCCTACCTGCCTTCCATCTTGCTGCTGCTGCTCACCAAAACCTTCTCCGGGCTGGCGTTGACCATGCTGGCAATCGGGCTGGCGGCGGGTATTTTCAAGCCGCTCATCTCCGGCACGGTGCGGGCGGTGACGGATAGGACCAACAAAACCGTGGGCTTCGGGATTTTTTACGCCATGGTGAACGTGGGCGCTTCCTTCGGCCCCGTGGTGGCCGGCAAGCTACGGGCGATCTCCTGGGAGTATGCCTTTATCGCCGCGGCCATCGGCATCGGGCTGATGCTGCTGATCACCATTTTCTTTTATAAAGAACCGGAGCGAGAGATCGAAGGCGCTACCCTGGGGCAGAAGTTCAAAGATATTTACATCGCCCTCTCGGATATGCGTTTCCTGACCTTGCTGATTCTGTTGGCGGTGTTTTTCTGGCTCCCCTTCTGGGCATTTTTCAACCTGGCGGCCATTTACGTGGATGAAAATCTCGATACCGCAGCGCTGTATATGAATTTGAAAAGCGTTTTCGGAACCGCTTTCGCGGATTTCTTCTCCCGGGATGACAACGGAACCCGGCGGTTGTTAGGCGAGACCATCTCCCATACCGGCTATATCATTATGATCTTCCAGGTTTTCGTTTCCAAAGTGGCGGAGAAAAAAAGCGCCATTCCCACCTTCCTGTTCGGCATGTTTGTCGCGGCGCTGGGATTGTTCTTCATCGGCTTTGCCAAAATTTCTTTTTCCGCCTGGGTATTTTTCGGCATTTTCTTGTTCGCCATCGGGGAAATGGTCTCTTCGCCGCGCATCCAGGAATACATCACCTGGATTGCCCCGAAAGAGAAAGCCGGCCTGTACATGGGCTCCAACTTCCTGGCGGTCGGCCTGGGCGGCGGGGGGTTGAGCGGGATTACCTACACCACCCTCTCCGGCTACTTCCGCGACATCGGCCATCCCGAATACGTGTGGTACACCCTGGGGGCGCACTGCCTTATCGGGATTGTAGCGATCTGGGGATTTACCAAAGCGGTGGGGCAGTTCAAAGAGCTGGAACACTAAACCCTCTCGTCGCCACGGCGGGAGGCTCTGGCTGCTGAATCCTCCAGGAGTGCAAAATTTATTTTGCACTGACCGTGCAACCCGGCCATCCGGGTTGCACTCCCGCGGGTATAAAAGGTCTTGTCGAAATAAATAAATTTTAAAAACCCGTCAATAAATAGAGGAGATTTGATAATATAAATAAGAAGGGATTTGGAAAATAATAGCGATCAAGGATTTCTTGATGGCCGGAGGAGGCGCCATGCTGTACAAAGCAGAAATTTTCGGGAAAGACCCCAAGAACCCGGAAAGGGTTTATTACATCACCGCCGACAATATTGTGGATGCGACCATCAAAGCGCGGGTGAAGCTGAAGGAAGAAAACCCCAACGATGAACTGCGGGTGGGCAGGGTAGAGGAGGTGAAAGGCGACGTGGTGGACGTTTCGCTTCCTTGATAACCGAATCCCGAGCTGAGTGAAAAGATGGCGATCCACCGGCGTCCAGCCTCCACCTGGCCGGCGAATCAAATTTTATAACGAATCAAAGATTGAATTTCGTATTCCTTCAGCTTTTCCCGCCCTTTCAGGTCGGTCAATTCGATCAGGAATGAGAGGCCGACGATTTTCCCCCCTAACCGTTCCACCAGGCGGCAGGTCGCCGAAGCCGTGCCCCCCGTGGCCAGCAGGTCGTCAACGATGAGCACCCGGTCGGTTCTGCGAACCGCGTCGAGGTGGATTTCCACGCTGTCTTTCCCGTACTCTAACAGGTACTCTTCCGAGAGCGTTTCCGCGGGCAGCTTGCCGGGTTTGCGCACCGGCACGAAGCCGATATTCAGCTTATAGGCCATGGCCGCCCCGAAAATGAAGCCCCGGGATTCTATGCCCACGATTTTGCTGATGTCGTGGCTGCGAAAAGGAGCGTAGAGGTGATCTACCGCGGTGGAGAACACCTCCGGCTCTTTCAGCAGGGTGGTAATGTCTTTGAACTGGATGCCCTGCACCGGAAAATCCGGCACGTTGCGGATGTAAGATTCGAAGTTCATCGCCTTTTCCTTATTTTAGTAACCAGGAACGAAATTACAATACGGATTATTATCTGATGTTACGCAGACACCAAAAATCAACCACAGAGCCACAGAGGGCACAGAGAAAATCAAGTATTTATTGAATCTGAGACTGCGTTGAGAAGCAAAAACGTTAAAAAGGTGATTAAAACTCTGTGTTCTTTGTGTTCGGGAGTGAACGGGCCTGAGAACAGCGATATATCCTCCGCGTACGCCCTGAACAGGTGAAGAATATAGTGCATGCGCTGCCGGAGGTCGCACCAGTCCTGCGCCGCGCAGGCGGTTCCGCCCGGCGGGCAGGGGTCGTACTCCTTGACGAAACTATCTAGCGCAGGGGGCAGCGTTCCGCTGAAGACCGGGGGAACCGGGGCCTCCAGGTTCCGCCCCAGCGAGAGCACCTCGTTAGGGAGCGCCAATACCATCATCGACCCGGTAACGGCCTCGCGGGTGATTTTGACCGCGGCTTTGCGCAGTTTTGCGGCCAGCCAGATCACCAGGGCGGCCAATGCCAGGCGCACCGGCGGAGGCCACTGCTGCGAGCGGGGCATCAACAGGCGCAGCACCCGCGCGCCGAGGTCCTCCGCGGTCGCCGCCGGCGCATCGACGGCGGCGGCAATCTGCGGCTGCAAGCGGGTCTGTTCGTGAAGCCCGATCTTCAGATTGGCGAGCAGTATCCAGGCGGCGCGCCGGGCCGGATCCGCTTCCTCCCGCTGCTGTTGATAGTGCGCGAACGCTTCCTTCAGGTAATCCTGCCCCTCCGGCGGCGCGCCGGGGCGAAGCTCCGCCGCAAACGCGCGAACCTCTTCGGAGTCGTGGCGGGCGTCAACCGGAACGCTCGCCATGAATCGCGCAAACTCCCGGCCGATCTCTGCGAAAACTTTCAAGTTGCCTTCAGCCACGGCCTCGCTGGCGCGCTCGAAGGCGTCGAAGGGGGTGTGAATTTCGCTGACGGCTCGCCCTAACTTCGTATCCGGCTCGAACAGCCCTTTGCGCAACAGCATACGGTAGAGAGATTGCAGCGGCGCGAGCAGGTTAGCCTTGCGCCCCAGGCTCCGCTCGAAGCGCTCTAACAGGTCCTCCCCGCGGATGGTGCTGCCCGCCTGGCGCGAGGCCCAGACAGCGAAGGTGCACCAGTTTGCAGCGGCGCCGGTGCGCGCCCGCATTGCCGCGGAAAGCTCTGCGTAGCACTGGGTAATCTCCAGGTTGCGAATCACCCGGTTGCGGATGGCGGTAATCCGGGCAACGTCGGCGACGCCCGGCGCCGGGGTGGGGGGAACCTGGCTCAATGGATCTCCTCAGTAGGTAATCTCAAAATCCCGGTAATTCCCCACAGGGGGCTTCCATTCCACCTCCACTTTATCCACCACCGACCCGTAAGGACCTTTGCGCAGCTCGCTCAGGAACAGTTCCAGAACTTCCCGCTCGCCTTCCGCATACGTTTCTACGCCGCCGTCGGGCAGGTTTTTTACGTACCCCGCCACCCCGAATTGCTGCGCTTTCCGCAAGGTGAAAAAGCGGAACCCCACTCCCTGAACCACCCCGGAGATTTTCGCTGTAAAGGCTGTTTTGCTCATTTCCGCGTACCTGGTTTTTTAACAGTAGGCGGTAGGCAATATTTTATGGACTCTCTGTTTTTCCTGGCTTTGACGTTTTAAGCTTGCAAAACTGAAGTTTTGCACTCCGGCTGCCCCTGCGATTGCCTACTGCTTACTTGCCTACTTGCCTACTGCCTACTGATTTAGCGCCGCAAACACCCGCTCTACCGCCTCCTCGGGCGTCTCCACTGCTACGACTCCCGGCACTTCGTTCCAGGAGTTCAATCCGAATACCGGTTTGTTCAGATGCAGGGCGTAGGCGATTTCCGAGAGGGTTCCGTATCTTCCGTCCACCGCGATTACCGCCGCGGCGCTGCGAATGATTACGATGTTCCGCCCGATGCCCATGCCGGTGGCCACGGGGATTTTTACATAGGGATTGGCATCCTCGACGTGGTTTCCCGGGAGAATACCGATGGTCAATCCCCCGGCTTCGCAAGCGCCTTTGCAGGCCGCTTCCATCACCCCGAACAGCCCCCCGCAGATGACGATGCCGCCTCTTTCCGCTATCAGCCGCCCCACGGCTTCCGCGGCGGCGTAATCCGCCTGCGAACATTCGCTTCCGCCGATTACGGCGATGATGGGTGCTGTGGTTTTCATAGTGATTTATGGTTTTGCATGGTGCAGAGCGCAAAGCGTAAAAAATGGTTGTTGCGGTACCCTGCGCTATGCTCTCTGCTCCATGCTCTATGCCTCAGAATTCCGCGTTCCGCGGGGTGCGCGGAAAGGGGGTTACGTCGCGGATGTTCTCCATACCGGTAACGTACATGATCGCCCGCTCGAATCCCAGCCCGAAGCCGGCGTGGGGCACGGTTCCGTAGCGGCGCAAATCCAGGTACCACCAGTAGTCCTGCAAATTCAGCCCCAGGTCGATGATGCGGTTTTTCAGCATCTCATAACGCTCCTCCCGCTGGCTGCCCCCGATGATCTCTCCCACTCCCGGCACTAACAGGTCCATCGCCGCCACGGTTTTGTCATCATCATTCACCCGCATGTAGAACGCCTTGATCGCCTTGGGGTAGTCGGTCACAAAAACCGGCTTCCCGAAGAGCTTTTCGGTGAGATAGCGCTCGTGCTCGGTTTGCAAATCCCTGCCCCACTCCAGGGGAAATTCGAACTTCTGATCTGCTTTTTTCAACAATTCGATGGCCTGGCTGTAGGTGATGCGCTCGAAATTAGAATGGATCACGTTCTCCAGGCGCTGAAAGAGGGTTTTGTCGATCCAGGTGTTGAAGAATTCCATCTCCTCGGGGGCCTGTTCCATCACGTATTGGAAAATGTATTTGACCATGTCTTCCGCCAGGTCCATGTCCTGGCTCAAATCCGCGAAGGCGATCTCCGGCTCGATCATCCAGAACTCCGAAGCGTGGCGGGCGGTATTGGAATTTTCCGCCCGGAAGGTGGGGCCGAAGGTATAAACCTTTCGGAAGGCCATGCAGTGGGTTTCCACTTCCAACTGCCCGCTGACGGTGAGATTGGTTTCTTTGGCGAAAAAGTCCTGGTTGAAGTCGATCTTCCCCTGCTCGTCGCGCGGGGGATTGCCCAATTCCAGGGTAGTCACCCGGAACATCTCGCCCGCGCCCTCGGCGTCGCTGCCGGTGATGATGGGGGTGTGAACGTAGATGAATCCCCGTTCCTGGAAAAATTTATGGATCGCAAACGCCAGCAGCGAGCGCACTTTGAATACCGCAAAAAACGTATTGGTGCGCGGCCGCAAATGGGCGATGGTGCGCAAAAACTCGAAGGAGTGCCGCTTCTTTTGCAGGGGATAGTCGTTCTCGGCTAACCCCACTATCTCGATGCTCTCCGCTTTCAGCTCCACCGGCTGCTTGGCTCCCGGGGATTCCACCAGGGTTCCCTGCACTTCAATGGAAGAAGCAATGGTCAGCTTGCCCACTTCTTCAAAATTGGGAAGCGAGGCCTCGAACACCACCTGGAGGTTCTTGAAAAAACTGCCGTCGTTAAGCTCGATGAAACCCAGTTCTTTGGAGCTGCGCACGGTGCGAATCCATCCCGCAACGGCGACTTTTTGAGTCAGATAAGCCTGCGGTTCCTGAAAAATCTCTTTCACAAGGGTATATTTCATGGTTTTCCTTCTAATTTGAATCCCTGGTAATGGCTCATTAATTCATCCCGGTGCCCGGGGTGTTTCCGGCCCGCCATATTATCGGCGTTTGTGCGCGATTCCTTACCCCCATCGCCTGCCGGAAGCGCGACGGGTATGCACGGAGTGATCGCGGCCACCACCACTCCATTACTCCATTACTCCACCACTCACCAACTCAAGCCTTGAACCCGCTCAAAGCCTCCAGCACCTCGTCGATGTCGCTTTCGGTGTGGGCGGCGTTGATCTGGAAGCGAATGGTCTCGTCCCCGCGCGGCACCACCGGGAAGGTCAGCCCGATTACTAAAATACCCTTTTGGAAGAGGTGTTGCACCAGTTGCCGGGTGCGGGCGGTATCGCGCACCAACAGGGGCACCACCGGGTGGGGGCCGGGAATGGATTCTCGCCCCAGCGCCGCCAGGCCGTTGCGGAACTGCCCGGTGCGGGCTTTGAGATGCCGCAGCCGCTCCCGCCCTTCCGCGCCGCCGGCGATCTCGATGGCCTTGATGGCCGCGGCGCAGTCGGCCACGCTGAGGGGATTGGTATAGATGTAAGTATCCGCTTTCTGGCGCACCGCTTCGATCAATTCCTCGCTGCCGGCGATGAAACCGCCGTTCACCCCGAACGCCTTCCCAAAAGTGCCCACGAGGACGTCGGCCTTCGCGCCGGTAAATTCCTCCGTGCCCCGCCCGCTATCGCCGTACGCGCCGATGCCGTGGGAATCGTCCACCACGGTAATCACCCCCTCCTTGAACCGCTCGGTCAGCGGTTCGGTCAACTTCACGATTTCGTTCAGGGGAGCGCAATCGCCCCGCATACTGAAAATGCCGTCGAAAATGACCACGATCCGCTCCATGCCGGGGGGAATGTTATTCAGGCAGTTTTTCAGCTCCTCCATATTGTTGTGCTTGTAAATCGCCCGGTTCTCCCGGGGAACGTTGGAGATACGCATGGCCCGGATGATGCAGTTGTGGTTCAGCTCATCCCCGATCCAGTAGGTTCCGGCGTTGTTAATGGTGAGAGCCACGGCTAAGTTGGCGGTGTACGCGGAATTGAAGATCTTCGCCGCCGGTTTATTCACGAAGCGGGCGATCCGTTCTTCTAACTCCGCGTGGTACGAAAACGTGCCGTCGATGAAGCGAACCGCGCCCGGCCCCACCCCGAACCGGTGGGTGGCCTCGTCCGCGGCTTTGATCAATTCCGGGTGATTGGAGAGGGAGAGGTAGCTGTTGGAGTTCATGCGCAGAAATTCCAGGTTGGATCCCCGGAGTTGATAACGCGGCCCCCGGCCGTTGCGGGGGGGAAGATACCCGACGATGATGCGCTCCGGGGCTTTGGCCCGGCCTTCGGCTTTTAATGCTTCCACTTCCTGTACCAGGGAGCGGTTCAGTTTTTCCAGCGACATAGGTACGGCCTCCTGTTGGATAAGGGTGTGGTCAATTCAATTATACTTAAGTATAATTAATCTGTCTTGAATTATACTAATTGGCATAAAAGTATAATTCAGTAAAAATATATTTTTTGATTCCGCGAACAAGCCAGTTCAACCTTTTTGCTGAATTATGTTCAGAATTCGTTTTGCATAAAAAGTTTTCCCATGAGAAATTCCTATTATCGGCACTAAAATATCCATTTCGATAAGCTTGTCGATGCAAAGTTTCGCACTGCGATAAGTGACATTCAAGAAACGTTGTGCATCCGGAATGGTTAATATCGGGCGCTCAAACAAAGTATTAATTAATGGAAACAACAAGGCAGAAGATCTCGCCTGGGTAACCTTCTGATGCCATTCCATCTGCAAATTCTGCAACTGTTTTGCCCTGCGGATGGCATCATGGGCCTGCTCAGAAACTCCCCGGAGAAAAAAGGCGATCCATTCCCGCCAGGCGCCATGTTCGCTGACCGCCGTTAAACCATCATAATAATCCCGGCGGCGCTTTTCAAAAAAGGCGCTCAGATATAGCAACGGGAGGGGCAGCAAATTCCAGTGTACCAACAGCAGGGAAATCAGCAAACGCCCAATGCGCCCGTTGCCGTCGATAAACGGATGGATGGCTTCGAATTGGTAGTGAATAAACGCCAGGCGCATCAACGGGGGATGCTGGTTATTCCGGTGAAGATATTTCTCGAATAGATCCAGGCATTCTTTCAATTGCGCGGGGGGCGGGGGCACAAAATCCGCCTCGTTCAAGGTGCAGCCCGGCCTGCCGATCCAGTTTTGGCTCCTGCGAAATCGCCCCGGCGTGGCATGTTCTCCACGAACCCCCTCCATTAAACTTTCATGTAATTCCCGGATAAAACGGAGGCTGACCGGAAGAGTTTTTAACCGTTCCAGGCCGTATTCCATCGCCCGCACGTAATTCATTACTTCTCTAACATCTGATTCCGGCGGAACAGGTTCGAAGCCGGGGAGGTAAAGCTGGCCGGCTTCGTGAGCATAAAGATTGGCGATATCCGTCTGGGTTCCTTCAATTCTCGACGAGAGCACCGCTTCCCGGCGGATAAAAGGGCCGATTAGCAGGTGGGGATTGGGCATGGTGCGCCCCAGGCCGGAGAGTTCTCCCAGGGCGCGGTCGGCGTCGGAGAGAACATTCATCAACGCCAAATCCGGTTGAATAGCCGGCGGGAGGGGATGGGGCACAGACGCCAGGTACGCCGCTTCTCCCGAGCCTGCCTGAATACATTTGCCGGATGCGCTTTTATGAAATCGTTTTTTGTCCACTGCGATCCATTCTACCCGTCATTAATGCGTTTGCCGGGTAAAAATAAATTCAAAGCAGGGTTTTTACAAGGAGGATTTACCGCGTTCCCAATACATACCCCATCCCCACCCGGAAGCCGTACCGCTTTTCTGGCTCGCCAAAATCATAAGCGCCCTGGGCTTTCAAGAGGTATCTGCCAGCGATCAGAACATTTAGACGTAAGCCGGGAACGCTGCCTCCCTCACCGAACGCCGTATTGCCAATCCACAAATGAATATCGGGATGGGCTATTCTGAGGTTCAAGCCGATGGAGGAAGGCCCAAACAGAAAATCATTCAGCAAATCTGCCGATAGATAAAAAGCGCGCAGGAATCCTGCCTTGAGGCTGATACTGGGAAACAGGAAAGGTATCGGATAACCGCGAGAAAAGACCCGAACATTAAAAAATATACCCAAATTGAAACCGAAATAATCCGTTTGAACCCGGATCTGGGGAATGAGGTAGGGCAGGTTGAATGTGCGGATCTCCGATCCCGGGTAGCCGCCAGGCGCTTCCGGTTCATCGACAGCCTTCGTTTGCATCAGCCCGAAAACAATGCTGAAAGCGCTTTTATAGGCAACCGGTTCGTAGCTAACGTATAATTCCCGGTAATAATCATCGGAAAAGCCCGGGCGGTCCCCCGCCCCGGCCAGCAAATTAACGCTATGGCGATTGGGCCGGGGTTTATAGCGGTCCGGGTCCCAGATGCCGCGGTTAGATTTTCGCGCGGCTTCGGAGGCGGCAACATATTCCCGTGGGTATCCATCCCTTCGGGAGTGGTAAGTTGAATCGGGGCTGGCGAGGTATGCGCCGTACCCCTTTTCCAGGTAAGATTGGTTGTACCAGACGGTTTTCAGGGTGAATTCCCGGAACAGGTGCACCGGAAAACAGTCGCAGGCGGAATCCCTTTGCGCGGTAAATTCCGCCAGCGCGGTCTGCCCGGCCAGTTGTTCCTGCCCGTATTTTTTGATCATTTTGGCGAGCGCGGCGCGGTAGGGGTCGGGGTCGTGGATAGAAGGCGCGTCCAGGTTCGCCAACCTGATCTTCCGCCCGTCTTTTAGTTCGAACAGGTTTGCGTCGAGCACCCGGGCGATTTTGACCGGCTCGTCCGCCATGAGTTGAACAGGCAGGAAGCATAGAAGATACAGAATGTAAATCGTCCGGAATTTCCTGGCCATAATTGATAACTGGAATTAATGAATTGATTGAAATACTACTCTTTGATTTTCAGCCTGCGACCTATCTCCGCGCCCGAAATTCCCCCTTCTTTTGCCAGGCGAGTTCTTGACCTTTCTATAATAGCCAGAAAACTATATTCCTGAATTCCGGCTCCGATTGCAAGATATAATTTCATCCTTACCCTTTTTGTTTAACCCCGTTGGGGTATGGGAGCCATTTTCTCATCGCCCATTCCCCAGGGTGTCCCGCAAGCGGGAAACCCTGGGCTGTAATGTGTAACGCCGTTGGCGTAAAAATCGCAAAACGAATAGCTTTTCCGTTTTTTCAAAAAGTGCAAAGCTCTGATTTTTAGAAACGCTTTATCGAATTGTGGAGTATCTCACACCCGCCCCGGCTTTGTGCATTAAAATTCGCGGAGCCTGCAAGGTTTGGTGTGTTTTAAAAGGATTTTGAATAATTCGGGTCTAATATCCACGCAGGAAAAAAGTGGAGCACAGGGATGTCGAGTATAAGGAAATACTCGTTTTTTAAGCGCACCGGGAAGTTCTCCTTCCAACCCTCCTTTTTTAAGCCTTTAATCCCCAACATATCATTTTCGGAGAGGATGAACATGAGCAATGTTCGGTTACTTATGGTACTGCTGATCGCCGCCGCGGCGCTTTTTACCGAAGCCAACGCCCAGGGCCGCTATTCCATCGTCGGCACCACCAATGATATCGTGGTCATGGAGCTTCCCATGGATCTGAAGATCAACGTCGGCGACCGTTTTTACGTGATGCGCCGCAAGGGCGTCGAGGAGCTTACCCTGGCTATCGCCCGGGTAGAAACCTTCAAAGGCAAGTTTTGCCGCCTGCGCCTGACCGAGAAGATCATGAAAGACCCGCCCCGGGAAGGCGATTACCTGGTACCCTACGATCCCGTGAAATATACTCCCTGGGGCGACAGCTTCGATACCAGCGAACCGGCCCCGGCCAAGCCGCAGCCGCAACCGGCGTTTCTCGAAGAGCAGCCTTCCGCCAGCCGGGTCGGGTTTCTGGTCGCCTTTTTCAGCGGCTTCGGGCTATCCAACTTTGACGGTGAAGAGATGTACGGCGTCAAAAGCGGGTTTTCCCAGTCCAGCTACATCCCCTTAGGCGGGCAATTTTTCGTGCAGGCCGGGCAATTCCACATCGGCGCGGAAGTGAATTACGCGGTCGCACCCTTCACTTTCGAGACCGAAAACAGCAGCGGCAGAGCGCTCTGGGAAGATGAATTGGAGCAGTTGCAGTTCGGGGCGCTGGCGCGTTTCAACTTTACCCAAACCCCCGCCAAACCTTACCTGCGGGCCGGCGCGGGCGTTTATACCGGAAATTTCACCCGCAAATTCAGCGATCAATACAAAAAAGATTTCAAAAATGAATTCGGGGTGGATTTAAAAGACGAAAAGGTGAATCTGGATACCAATTTCGGATTCAACCTTGGCGCCGGGGTGGCATATCGCAACGGTTTCATCGAATTCGTCTATCACTTTGTGGAGCGCAGCTACGAAGAGACCAGCACGGATCAAGCCGGGAAAGAGGTGAAAGAGACCGTGCGGGTGGGCGCCGACAACTGGGCGGTGCAGGTGGGAGTGCAGTTTCCGTTGTAAACGCTTAACCACAGATACTTTCTTAATTGCCAATTGGCAATTGGCAATTGGCAATTGGCAATTAATATATGATTGTGGAAGCGCTGGTCAACTCGTGCGCTTTAGACGCTTTTAAAACCTTATTAACCTTATTAATCGTGAAGAGGAGATTATGAAACCATCCAATACCGGGTATCGACTTGTTGCGATACTGTTTCTTTTTCTCTGGTTCTTCGGGAGCAGCGGATTCGCGCAAGCGCAGCAGATTGGGCAGGATCTCTCCACGGAAGAATACCAGCAGTTGAAAGCGGCCGGGAAGCTTCCCCTGCCGCAGCAGGTAGAACCGCCCCGCTCGCTGCGCGCGGAAAGCATCATTCGCCCGGCGGACGGCGTCCAGAGCAACGGGCTGATGGTTCCCCTGGATACCTCTTTTTCCGTGGTGCCCTTTACTAACGGCTCTCCCCCGGAATATCGCAACGACGACGGTTCCACCTCGCCCATTCCCCTTTCTTTTACCTTTACGTTTTACGGGAGCCAATATACCCAGATCTATATCAATAATAACGGCAATCTCTCTTTCGACGGCCCTTACTCCAGCTACAGCTCCACCGGGTTTCCGATCAACGGGTTTGCCATGATCGCTCCTTTCTGGGCGGATATCGACACCCGCAACCCGGCCAGCGGAGTGGTGTATTACAAATCCGAAGCGAACCGTTTTATTATCATTTGGGACAGCGTGGGGTACTATTCCCAACACGCCGATAAGGTGAATACCTTTGAATTGATCATTACCGATGGCAGCGATCCCCTGATTGGCATCGGCAACAACGTTTGCTTCAGTTACGGGGACATGCAATGGACTACCGGGGACGCTTCCAACGGGGCGGGCGGCTTCGGCGGCATTCCCTCGACTGTGGGCGCTAATAAAGGCGACGGGGTCAATTACGCCCTGGTGGGGCGCTTCGACCATGAAGGCGTTGACTATGACGGCCCCGGGGGCAACCCGGACGGGGTCAGCTATTTGGACAACAAGCATTTCTGCTTCAATGTGGCGCAGGGCGCCGGCACCATTTCCGGTACGGTTTTCCTGGACGCCAACGGCAACGGGATTCAGGATCCCGCCGAGAACGGCCTGCCGGGTTGGACCGTGCGTATCGACCCCGGCCCGCAGTTTACCACTACAGACGTGAACGGGAACTACTTCTTCAGCTTCCTGGCGCCCAATCTCTACACCGTCAGTGAAATCCTGAAGCCCAACTGGACCCAAACCTACCCCGCGCCGCCGGGAACCCATACCGTCAATGTGGATTCCGGGCAGACTTTTGTGGATATTGATTTCGGCAACCAGCCCATCGCCAACGTGCAGGATTTGTCGGTAAGCGTGGCCGGCGGGGTGGCGCGGCCCGGTTTCCAGAAGTTTTACGGGATTGTGTACCAGAACAAGGGAACTATTGCGGTCAACGGCACGGTCATTTTCACCCTGCCGCCGCAGTTAGGATATTTAGACAGCAGCCCGGGCGGAGTTTATAATGCCGGAAACCACACCGTCGCCTGGGATCTCGGCTCTCTTCCCGCCGGGCTGGTCGGCTGGCTGTGGGTGAAGGCGCAAATTCCCGCCAACGTTCCCCTGGGTACCGCGCTTACCTCTTCGGCGCTCATCAATCCCATTGCCGGGGACGTGTTTCCCGCCGATAACCGCGATTCGGAAACCCAGATCGTGCGCGGCTCCTTCGATCCCAACGATAAAGAGGTATCGCCCGTGGGCGTGGGGCCTTCGGGGTTGATTACCCGGGAAGATACCCTCACCTACCAGATCCGCTTCCAGAACGTGGGCACCGATACCGCTTTCAACATTGTGGTGCGCGACCTGTTGGATGAAGATTTAGACCTTTCCACGGTGCGGATCGGGGCCAGCAGCCATCCCTTTACCTTCGGAATCGTGGATCCCCGGGAACTGGTGTGGACCTTCACCGATATTCGCCTGCCGGACAGCACCACCAACGAAGCCGCCAGCCACGGTTTCGTAAAATTCACCGTCAAGCCGAAGGCGAGCGCGGCCGCGGGCGCGATCATTCAAAACAGCGCCGCGATCTATTTCGACTTCAACGCCCCGGTGATTACCAACGTGGTGCAAAACCAGATCGCCAACGACGTGGGAAATATCGCCATCTCTCCCACGGGGCACAATTTCGGCTCCGTGGACGTCGGCTCCAATGCTTCGCACACCTTCGTGCTCAGCAATGAAGATTTGCTGTTTGGAAGCCTGAACATCTCCGCGGTAACCCTGGCGGGAGCCAACCCGGAGCAATTCGCCATTGTCAGCGGGGGCGGCTCCTTTACCCTGGGACCGGGGGGAACCCGCAACATCGTGGTGCGCTTCCAGCCCACTTCCCTGGGAGCCATGAGCGCGATTTTGCGCATCACCAGCAACGATCCGGATGAAAATCCCCTGGACGTCGCCCTGAGCGGCAGCGGGACGGGCACCGCCTTCCCGAATATCTCCATTAATACCACCAGCTATAATTTTGGCCTGGTAACCGTGGGATTGAACCCGTCCCCCACTTATACCCTGGTGGTTACCAACGCGCCGCCGGGCGGGGCCACCCTGGTAGTGGATTCCGTGACCGTCAGCGGCAAGAATGCGGATCTTTTCAACATTGTCAGCGGCGGCGGGGCGTTTACCCTGGGCCTCAACGCGAGCCGGAACATTGTTATCCGCTTTATTCCTAACACCGTGGGCAATATGAACGCCGCCCTGAAGGTGTACAGCAATGACCCGGATACGCCCGTTTACAACGTCGCCCTGCTGGGCAAGGGCGGGCTGGAGGTTACTACCGCGGTCTTTCAGAATCCTGCCGCCACCAAATATGCGGACGTCGTGGTAGCCTCCAACGTCTTCCTCTCCGCCGCTCCCACGGTGCGCGCCTGGATGGGAAATGATACCAGCGCCATCCCCATGTCCTTGATCAGCGGAAGCGGGAAAATCTACAAAGGGGCTTATCAATTCACCGCTACCGGAAATTATTCGCTCTCGACCCGGGTGGAGGTAGGCGATTTTGATTCCACCCTGGTGCGCAGCTTTGCCGTCGCATTGATGAAGCCGGGCATGAATCAGAGCATCACCGCCCTGAACGGCCGGGCGATGCTGCGGGTGGGCGAAGACGCCCTGCGGGAAGAGACCTGCTTTTTGGCCGATTACCGGGAATCCGCGCAAGAAACGCTGTACCAATTCGGCCCTGCCAAAACCTTCGATAAGCCGCTAACGCTGCTGCTGAACTACGACGAGAGTGTTTATCCCGATCCCGGCAAGCTGTTCATCTATCAAAAACAGGGCGAAAGTTGGGCGGCCCTGGAAAGCCAGGTATTCAGCGGCCAGCGCCAGGTGCGGGCGTTCGTGAACACCCTCGGGGAATTCAAGTTAGGATATGATGCCAGCTACTCCGGTAGCAACGTGGTACCCACGGAACTGGTTTTGAAGCAAAATTATCCCAATCCCTTCAATCCCGCCACCACCATTGAATACGACCTGCCGCAGGACGGCAACGTGACGGTGGCGATTTACAACATGTTGGGACAGAAGGTGAAAACCCTGGCCAACGGCTTCCATCTGGCCGGCGTCCACCGCGTGGAGTGGAACGGAACCGATGAGCGCGGCAACCACCTCGCCAGCGGGGTGTATTTCTATCACTTGCAGGTTTCCCCGAAGGAGCCTCTGGCCGTCCCTTCGGGAGAGGCCGGGCAGACGGTGCAAACCCGGAAGCTGCTGTTGCTGCGGTAGGGCGCAGCGGGATCGTTTTTGAACCACGAATTGCACGAATTACACGAATTATATAAGTTGCACGGGTTTCAGGATAACAACATGTTAAGAGATCAATCGCAAACCAATTCGTGCGCATTCGCGCCATTCGAGGTTGGATGACATTATCATAGATCGCCGGACACTTTCCCCTGCCTTCTCGACAGCGGTATGGGCAGGGGAAGTCCCGGCGCGAACCCTGGAAATCGAAATCATCAATAAAGGAGTAAAACCGATGCGAAGAAACCTGTGGATATACCTGGCCGGCCTGGCCGTGCTGCTGTTTGCCTGGGGGTGCAAAAAGGGTTCGGTGATTCCCCCGGAAGAGTCCGAATATACCCTGGAAGAGTTGATCCAGCAGGGCTGGGAGGCGTTCGAGCAGGGCCAATACCTGACCGCGCGGGACAGGTTCGACCGGGCCTGGGAGAAGAATCCCTTAGAAGTGGAAGTGTACAACGGCCTGGGTTGGAGCTATTTCAAGTTGGACAGTTTGGAGCAGGCGGCGCGGCAGTTTCACATCTGCTACTGTCTGTTCGATACCACTGCGGACGTTGCCGCCGGCTGGGCCTTCGTGCTCAACGCCCAAAAATATTATGAAGCGTCCAACGAAAAAGCTGCCCAGGCGCTCGCTCTCAACGCAGCCTGGGCCTTCACCCATGCCCTGCCCCTGGATGTAAAGGATTTGCGCCTGCTGAAAGCGGAAAATTACTACCTCCTGGGCAATTTCACCCAGAGTCTGGCGGAAGTGAAAATTCTGAATCCCGCTTTTCCGCTGACCACCGTTGCTTCCGACCTGGACCGGGCGGAGCTGGCGGCGGAGATCGAGCGGCTGAAGGGAATCGTTTGATTTTCCCTCCGGTTCCCGGCCCGGGTGTCCGTACACCCGATACCCGAACACGCGCCCGGCCGGGAACCATAATAAGTTGGCAACCGGTGAAGTGTAAATTAACGGTCGCCTGCCGCCCAACATCGTCTCGTTAAGGGCATCGAGACTAAAATTCACTATTCTGAGTTGACCTTCAACGGCCGGAAGCGTTTTTAGCTGCGTTTCCGGCCGTCTATATTATAACCATTCCTTCTCTCGCCTCTTAAATCCATTTTTCATGCGATTACATTCGGAATTTGCAATCACGGGGACGAATCCTTATCTTCTCGCGTTTTTGGGGATTTTCGAGCGGTATTCAAAATGAAGCGAACGCAACGAGGTCTTTGTCAATGAACTACTTTATCACCGGGGCGACCGGGTTTGTGGGCAGTTGGGTGGCGCAGGAATTGGCCCGGAAAGGGGAACAGGTTACCTGCCTGGTGCGCAAAACCAGCAACCTCAAGTGGCTGAAGGGGTTGCCGGCGGCGTATCATTACGGTTCCCTGCTGGAACCGGAAACGCTTAAAGAAGGCATCCGCAATGCCGATTATGTACTCCATATTGCGGGGGTAACTAAAGCGCTATCGCTGAAAGAGTTTTACTCCGGGAACGTGGAGGCGACCCGGAATATTTTAGAAGTGGTCAAAGCGGAGAATCCCGGGATCAAAAAATTCGTGCATATCAGCAGCCAGGCGGCGGCCGGTCCCTCCGCCGGCAAGCTCCCCAAGGATGAAACCGCCCCGGCAAACCCGCTCACCGATTACGGCCGCAGCAAGCTGCAGAGCGAAGAAACGGCGCGGCAGTATATGGAATTTTTTCCCCTGACCATTCTCCGCCCCCCCACGGTGTACGGTCCCCGCGATACCGACGTGTTCGAGGTGTTCAAAAATGTGCGCATGGGGGTAAACCTGAAGGTGGGGAGCAACGACCCGGTGGTGAGCATTATTCACGCTTTTGACCTGGCCCGGGGCATTATGGTAGCCGCGGAGCATCCGAAATCGAGCGGGGAAACCTTTTTCATCAGCAATGAAGAACCTTGCGCCTGGTCGGAAGTCATCGATATCTTGCAAAAATTAATGCACAAAAAAGTTCTTACCATCCCGATTCCTTATCCCCTGGCCTATTCGGCGGGTGCGGCAATGGAGCTGGCAGCCCGCCTGAGCGGCAAACCCACCATTCTCAATCGCCAGAAAATCCGTGAAGTGCGCGCCGGTTATTGGGTGGCCAGTTCCCGGAAAATCAAAGAGTACCTGGGGTTTACGCCCCGGTTAAGCCTGCAGCAGGGTTTAAAAGAGACCCTGGAGTGGTACCAGGAACATAAATGGTTGTAAGAAGGACCGATGGGGAGAGTATGGTTGGATGGCTAAATGGCTAAATGGTTGGCGTGGCTCAGGTCAACAGTTTAACGACCATCCAACCATTCACCGCCAATTCAATGAAGAGATCAACAGAGGCTTGTTCACTATGGCATTGATACCGGACGAGGAAAAGAAGCTACGGGAGCAAATTCGCAAGGAATTGGAAGAGCGGGAGCGGCGGATGATTGAAAGCCGGGAAAAAGAGGAAAGCGAACGGCATGAAAACCTGGAAAACCGTTTCCGGCAGCAAATTATCGAAGAAGAGGAAGCGCGTTTTTTTAGCGAGCGGGGATACGTTAAATATGTCAATCGCCACGGGGGAACGGAGTGGCTGACCCCGGAGGAAGCGGAGCGCCGGCATAATCGCCGCAGGAGTAAAAAACCCTCCCGCCAGCGGACTAAAAAACGCAAGAACCTGTTCGTGCAATGGGCGGTTAACGGGGGAATGGTGCTGTTTGCGGCGATGGTGTTTCTGGCATTGTTGAAATTTAACCCTATCAAAAGAAGCGTTCCCCCCGGCGCTATCCTGGTAAGCAGCGACGTGGCCGGGGCCATGATTTATATCAACGGAACCGAAAAACAGGGCTTCTTCACCCCGGACACTTTAAACGATATTCCCCGGGGGGGATATTTTGTGGCGGTTTATAAAGATGGCTATACCGCCTGGCCGCCCATGCAGCGCGTCATCGTAGAAGCGAACAAGGTCGCGCTGGCGGAATTCACCCTGAAAAGCGCCGGTCTGTTAGGAAAAGTAGCCATAGAGGCGAACCTGCAGGATTTCCGGATTTACGTGGATGGCATCGAAACGCCGGCGCCGGGCAGCGGGATTCTGGATGTACCCGCCGGGTATCACGTCATTAGCGTGGTAAAACCGGGCTACCTGGCGGTTCCCCGGCATCAGCGCGTTTTTGTGCAGGAAAATGGCGCTGTTCGGCTTTACTTCGAATTTCAAAGCAGCGCTAACATCGGCTATCTGCAAATCAACAGCAACCGTTCCGACGGATACGTGTTTTTGAATAATTACCTGACCGGGATGAAGCCGAATAACCGCCCTTTTCCGGTGGAAGAGGGATTATACGAAATACGCATCTGCGAAAACGGTTTCCAGAGCCTTCCGGAGGTGGAACTGCTGCGCGTCGTTCCCGGCGATACTCACTCCCTGTCCTTCCAGGTGCTGCCCGAGACCGCCCGGGATACCCTGCAAATCCTTACCCCCGCTCCCGGGGCGGGAATAATCCTCGACGGGCGCTGGATGCCTTACGTGACCCCGCTAACCGACCTGGTGATCAGCGAGGGGCATCACTTCCTGAATCTGGCGCGCGAGGGGCAATTCTATGCCGACCAGGAGGTCCCCCTGAACCTGAACCGCCTGAGCGATAAAAAGATTGTGCTGAACTTCTGACCGAAAGGCATTGGCCCATGGAAATTCGCGCATTACAACTCTCCGAAAAAAAATCCCTTTTTGCCGATTATTTAGAGAATTCCGAAAAAGCGCGGGCGTTTTATCCATATCATTTTCGCGATGATTGGCAAAACGCCCTGGCCGGCCGGGGCGGCTTTGAAACCCCGCGGCGCGAAATGGCGGAAATCCTGTTAGCGCAAAACCGGCGCTGGGGCGCAAGCGAGGAGACGCTGAACAATATCCGGAGGCTGAATTCTCCCCAAACCCTGGCCGTGGTTACCGGGCAGCAAGCCGGGGCGCTGGGCGGGCCGCTGTACACCTTTTACAAAACCATCACCGTGCTCAAGCTCGCCGGGCAGCTGGCGCGGGAGTTTCCCGATTATACATTTGTACCGGTCTTCTGGATGGAAGTGAATGACAGCGATTTTCAGGAAATCGGCGCGGTTCAATACCTTTCCAAAGAGAACGAGCTGCGCCGGCTGGTTCTGCAAGAAAGCCCGGAAGAAGCTCAACAGCCGGTATTTGCCCGGCGGTTGGACGGGCAAATTCAGCAGTGGCGGCAAACCCTGGAACAGGATTTTTTCGATACCGAATTCAAGACCGCGGCGCTGGATCTATTCCTGGGCTGCTACGCGCCCGGGCAGGGCTACGCCGATGCTTTCGCCGCCCTGATGCAGCATTTTTTTGGCAAATACGGTCTGATTCTATTCAATCCTGCAGAAGCGGCAGTCTCCGCCCTGGCAAGCTCCCTGTTCACAAAGAGCTTAACCTCCGCGCCGGAAATTTTGAAAATATTTGCCGAACGGAGCAACGCGCTCGAAAGCGCCGGGTACGCTCCCCAAATTCAATTAGGAGATCGCCAGACCCTGCTTTTTTTCACGGATGAGCGGAAACGGCGGGTGCGCATCGATTTTGATGAAAATGGGGGATTCGTGTTGAAATATCCCGATGGATACCAATCCCTCGCCAGGGAAGTTTTGCTGAAAAAATGCGCGGAAACCCCGGGGACTTTTTCTCCCAACGTGGCCCTGCGCCCGCTCATGCAGGATTTGCTGCTGCCCGGTGCGGCGTACGTGGCCGGGCCGGCGGAAACGGCTTATTTTGCCCAGATCGAAGCGTTATACGGCCATTTCCGGATTCCCATGCCGGTCATCTACCCTCGCCACCGCCTGACCATTGCGGAAGGGAAAGTGCATAAAAACGTGCAGAAGTTCAACCTGGCGTATGAAGAAATTCTGGCCGGGCGGCCGGATTTTAGCGCGGAATTTCTGCGCCGTAGCGCCGGGCAGGGGCTGAACCAGTCCCTCCAATCCGCGGGGGAGCGGATTCGCCAGGCGCTGGCAGAGTTGCAGCAGGAGATCGCCGCCGCCGATCCCACCCTGGTGAATACCCTGGAAAAGACCCGCCAGAGCATCGAAGACAGTTTTGGCAAATTGGGCGGCAAAATTACCCGCTCCCTGGAAGAGCGAAACCAGGCGCAGGTGCGGCAGCTCGAAAAAGTGTTGCTGCATCTCCTGCCGGGAAACCAGCCCCAGGAACGGGTGTTGAACATGCTCTATTTCTGCATTAAATACGGGATGGATTTTGTGGATCGCCTGCTGACGCTTTTGCCGGAAGACAGCGAGCGGCAGTACCTGGTGAGTTTGTAAGTAACCAGAATGTGGCTTCCGATTTAAGCTTTAATGCAAAAAGCCCCCGCTCGATTTCCTACTCCCGAAGAAACCGAGCATGTGGTTAAAAATATCATCTATTGCCTCTAAATCGGAGGTTAATTCTAACTCAACCCCCAGGGTTTTAGCGGAGGGTTCGAGGATCGCCCGAGCGTCATCCTGCTGCAACCATACTTGCCGGGGTATTGCCCCGCTGCGCTCGATGAGTTTCAAAAATTGATTCAAAATGAGATCGCGGTATTCACCCGGGCGGGAGATTTCATGAGAAAGGATCATGGACGAGCGTTGGTCGGCCCAGATCAGCATCAACGGAAAGTAGGGACGCTCCTTACTGCCGTCGCGCACTCCTTCCGGGAAATGGAAATAATCGAATTCCCAGGTCGCATCGATCTTTTGAGCGGTTTTGAGGATTTTGTGCAGGCGCAATTGGTCTATGGGCGCCTCAATATGCTCCGGAGCGGGCAGGGCGGGAGTTTGCCATTCATCGCGCCAAATCCACTCTTTCCCTTTCGCTTCGGCAACCCGCACCAGCATTTGCGCCTCCCGGGGAGGCTTCAGGACATCCAAACTCTCTGCTGCCCGGTCGCAGACATCCATGGCCTGGGGAATCAACGCGGTCAAAAAGTCGATCTCCTCTTCGTTGATAAACCAGGGAAGATAGCCGGGGCTGTAATTTCGGAAAAGCGGCCAGTTGTTGGCGCCGCGGAATTTAAGCCCCAATTTTTTGATAACCTCGTGGTCCTCTTTGTGCAGTTGCTCGCGGTTCTCAAAGGATACCTGCAAGCACTTCTGGCTTAACAGGATCATGGGATCGGGGTTATCGGGATCCTGATTGGCCAATTCTATATAGGTAGCCAGCCCCTCCGCGCCGGGATAGACCGCCAGGGCGTAATGCTCGCCCAGGTTGCCCATCACGCAGCAATACCCGATCTCCCCGGTTCGGGGATTCTGCACTCCGAACAAATCCGAGTCGTACATCCATTCCCAGTACTCTTTTTCTTTGAATTGGATTGCCAATTCATACAAAGTTTTCCACTTGTGAATCAAGGAGGGGCGAGCCATAGGAGGGTCCTTTCGTCTGATCAAGTTTTCGAACGCAAGTGATGTTACGGCTAAATTTTCAGAAATTCAATCTTAAAATGGCAAACAAGAAGTGAGAAGTAAGAAGTGGCAGGTGAAAAGTGAGAAAGGAGCAGATTTTCGCACTTGCAACTTCGTACTTGCAATTTGCCGCTGCCACTTCCCACGCGCATTTTTAAGCGTTTGACATTCCTTCGGTTTTGTCATAAATTCGACGGTTTAACAGCGTAACGCAGAGAATTGGCAAACCGGCCCGAAGGTAGCGCCCGGGAAATGAATCATTCAAAGGATCGCAGTTTTACATGAGCATCAAGAATATCAGGAATTTTTGCATTATCGCCCACATCGACCACGGCAAATCCACCCTGGCCGACCGGCTGTTGGAATATACCGGCACGCTTCAGAAGCGCCAGATGCAGGACCAGGTGCTCGACAGCATGGACCTGGAACGGGAACGGGGCATTACCATCAAAGCCCACGCGGTGCGGATGGCCTACCTGGCCCCGGACGGGCAGAAGTATGTTTTTAACTTAGTGGATACCCCCGGCCACGTGGATTTTTCTTATGAAGTCTCCCGCAGCCTGGCCGCGGCAGAGGGCGCGCTGCTGTTAGTGGACGCCGCCCAGGGCGTGGAAGCGCAAACCATCAGCAACCTCTACCAGGCCGTTGACAACAACCTGGTGATCATCCCGGTCATCAACAAAATCGACCTGCCCAGCGCGCAGACCGAGGTGGTAAAACACCAGTTGATGGAATTGATCGGTTGCAATGAAAGCGATATTTTGCTGGCCAGCGCCAAGAGCGGGGTGGGGATTCCGGAAATCATTCAGGCGATCATCGAGCGCATTCCCCCGCCTTCCGGCGACCCCCAGGCGCCCCTCCAGGCGCTGATTTTCGACTCCCAGTTCGACAGCTACCGCGGGGTGGTGGCGCTGGTGCGGGTTTTTAGCGGGGAGATCAGCGAAAAAGACAAAATTCTCTTTATGGCCACGGACAGATCTTTTGAAGTGGAAGAATTAGGCAACCTGGTGCTCAAGCGCGTTCGCACCGGCAAGCTGGCCACCGGCCAGGTGGGCTACCTGATCTGCGGGGCCAAAAACGTGCGCGATATTAAGGTGGGCGATACCGTAACCCTCGCCAAAAATCCCGCCCCAAGGCCGCTGCCGGGCTACCGCCAGGTGAAACCGATGGTGTACGCCGGCATTTACCCGGTTGACAGCAACGAATTCGAGGATTTGCGGGCTTCCCTGGAGAAACTGGTGCTGAACGACTCCGCGCTGCATTACGAGCCGGAAACCTCCTCGGCGTTAGGATTCGGCTTCCGCTGCGGTTTTTTGGGAATGCTGCACATGGAGATCGTTCAGGAACGGTTAGAGCGGGAATTCGGCCAGCTTATTATCGTAACCACTCCCAACGTGGTCTATAAAACCATTCTCACCAACGGGGAAATTCAATACGTTGATAACCCTACCCAGATGCCCGCGCCGGGGGTGCTGGAGAAAATCGAAGAA
Organism: Calditrichaceae bacterium; assembly: GCA_013360445.1. Taxonomy (GTDB): domain Bacteria; phylum Calditrichota; class Calditrichia; order RBG-13-44-9; family J075; genus JABWBP01. The sequence goes on from JABWBP010000052.1 coordinate 29,320, forward strand.
CCCTATATCGACGCGCACGTAATCAGCCCACCGGAATTCATCGGCAATATTATGAAACTTTCCAACGAGAAGCGCGGCATTCTCAAGAACACCTCTTATATCGATCCCACCCGCGCCGATTTGCACTATCACCTGCCCCTGGCGGAGGTGGTGTTCGATTATTTCGACCGCCTGAAATCGGTCAGCCGGGGTTACGCTTCCCTGGATTACGAATTCCTGGGCTACCGGGAGGGCAGCCTGGTCAAATTGGACATTTTCATCAACGGGGAAGTTCTCGACGCCCTGTCGGTGATCGTGCACAAAGAAAAAGCCTACGAACAGGGGCGCAGCATTTGCCAAAAACTGCGCAAGCTCATCCCCCGGCAGATGTTCGAGGTGATTATCCAGGCCGGGATCGGGAGCAAGATCATTGCCCGGGAGAGCATCAAGCCGCTGCGCAAGAACGTGCTGGCGAAGTGTTACGGCGGCGACATTACCCGGAAGCGCAAGCTGTTGGAAAAGCAGAAAGAGGGCAAACGGCGCATGAAACAATTCGGGCGGGTGGAAATTCCCCAGGAGGCGTTTTTGTCGGTGCTGTCAACGGATGATTGAAAAGTGCAAAGTGCAAAGTGTAAATCGGAGTGCGATCCCGAAGCGTCGAAATCACTACAAAGCTGAAGTTTTGCTCCAAAGGAGCCGCTTCGTGGCATTCCGGGCAATGCAAAACTCAAATTCCAAACCTAAACGAGTATGCTTCCCCAGGAACTTTCCGTGGTATTCGCTCGAATAAAGAGTCACTTAATGAATTTCGGAGGCTTGAAGCGTTGAAACCGAAGAACAAGTGGATAGAAATGACCAAGGCGATTCTGATCGCCCTGTTTGCAGCCCTCATTTTGCGCCAGTTCGTTATTGCATCCTATAACGTTCCTACCGGCTCCATGAAAGATACCATCCTGGTAGGCGATTTCATGTTCGTCAACAAATTCATCTATGGCGCCCGCACCCCGGTGTGGGTGGGCATTCCCTTTACCGGTATCGGCGCCGAAGTGCCCTTTTACCAGTTCCCGGCCATCAGCGAGCCTCAGCGGAACGATATTCTGGTGTTCGATTGGCCCAACCCGGAACGCCCGGCCGACCGCAGCACCGATTACATCAAACGCTGCGTGGCCGTGGGCGGGCAAACCGTGGAGGTGCGCGGCGAATCCCTGTTCATCGACGGGCAGCCGGAGGGACAGCTTGTGGACCAGGGAGTGAAATATGACATCGAAGACAAGCAGAATGTGAAATATACCGGCGTTCTGGCTTCCAATCACAAAAAATACAGCATTCGCCACTATACCCGCACCTTTCACAGCCGCAGTTTTGGCCCGGAACAAGTGCCCCCGGGGAATTTTTTCATGATGGGCGATAACCGCGATAACAGCCTGGACAGCCGCAGTTGGAAGTTCGTCTCCCGCGACCGCGTCGGCGGAAAACCGTTGATGATCTGGCTCTCCTGGGACGGCCAGGTTCCGGGGTACATGTTTTATGAAAAGATCCGCTGGGACCGGTTGGGGGAAATTGTGCGCTGAGGGGGAGGCGTAGTGGGTAACTTGTAATGCGTAAAACGTAACTTTTTGAGTATTCCGTATTCCGTTTTTTACGAATTACGTTTTACGCATTACGTTTCACGTTATCATATAATTTACTCGCAAATTAGGGAACCACAACCATTGAAGCCGAAGAGCAAACGCATTGAAACCACCCAGGCAATCCTGATCGCCATCTTCGCTGCGTTGATTTTGCGGCAGTTCGTCATCGCGGCCTATAAAATTCCGACCAGTTCCATGGAGAATACCCTGTTAGTGGGCGATTTCCTGCTGGTAAATAAATTCGTCTATGGCGCTAAAAGCCCGGATTGGATCGGGCTTCCTTTCACCCAGGAAACGCACTGGAAGATTCCCACCGGCTTTGAAGTGCCCAAAGCGCTGCAATTCCGCCTCCCCGCGCTTACCCGGCCCGAACCGTATGATATTGTGGTGTTTCAATATCCTCGCAATCCCCGGATCGATTTCATCAAACGCTGCATTGCCGGCGGAGGGCAGACCGTGGAAATTCACGGCAAAGAAGTGCGGGTAGATGGAAATCCCTTCCCCTCCCCCCCGTTTACAAAGTACCTGGAAACCGCCCGGCGCGACAGCTTCTTCTCCCGGGTGGTGGATCCGGGGCACTATTTTGTGATGGGCGATAATCGCGATAACAGTTCCGACAGCCGCGACTGGGGGTACGTCCCGGCAGAGAACATCATCGGAAAACCGTTGATCGTCTATCTCTCGCTTCAGGAGGGCAACGCCGAGACGGGCATTTTCGACCGTATCCGCTGGAACCGGCTGGGAATGGTGGTGAGATGAAGCGTAATGCGTAAAAAACGGAATACGCAACAATCATGAAGGTTACGTTTTACGCATTACGCTTCACGGATTCAACACAGTCAGATTATCCACTACGCGCATGAAAGAACACGCCGGCTTATACATCCACATTCCCTTTTGCCAGCAGAAGTGCGAGTATTGCGATTTCTATTCCATCACCCGGTTGGAGCAGGTGGAAGAATTCGTCGAGGCGCTGCTGGCGGAAATCGTTCTTCGTGCCGGGGAATTCCGGGAGCGGGTTTTTCAAACCGTTTTTTTCGGCGGCGGCACCCCCTCCTTGCTCAATGAGGAGCAGTTGGAGCGCATCTGGCGGGCGCTTCAGGAGCATTTCCGGATCGATCCCGGGGGAGAATTCAGCATCGAATCCAATCCCGGCACCCTCACCCGCGAAAAATTAACCCACTTCCGCGCCTTAGGATTCAATCGCCTGAGCATGGGGGTGCAGAGCTTCAATCCCGCGGAGCTGCGCTTCCTGGGGCGAATCCATTCCGTGGAAGAGGTGCGGGAGAATTTCCGCAACGCCCGGGAAGCCGGCTTCCGCAACATCAATCTCGATTTGATGACCGCCTTCCCCGGCCTCACCCCGGAATCTTTCCGCTACAGCCTGGAAGAGGCGCTGGCTCTGTCCCCGGAGCACCTCTCCTGCTACACCCTGATCTTCGAGCCGGGCACGGTTTTTTATAAAAAGATGCAAAGCGGTGAGTTGAATCCGCTCGGCGAAGACGAAGAGGCTGCATATTACGAGCTGGCACAGGAGATCTTAGAAGCGCGCGGCTATTGCCAATACGAAGTCTCTAATTTCGCCCGCGGGCGGGAGCGCGTCTGCCGGCACAACCTGGTCTATTGGGAGCACCGCCCCTACCTGGGCCTGGGGCCTTCCGCGCACTCGTTTTACCGGAACGTTCGCCGGGGGAATAAGCGTTCTCTAACGATTTATATCAAATCTTTGCAAAAAGGGCAACTGCCGCTGGATTTCCGGGAAGAGCTTTCCCCGGAGCAGTTGATGTTCGAATATACCTTTTTAAGCCTGCGCCTGCGCGAGGGGCTGGATACCGGGGCGTTCCGGCAGCGTTTTGGGCTGGATTTCCGGGAAAAATACCGTTCAGCGATCCACAAGTTAGCCGAAAATGAATTGGTGGAGTGGAGCGACCGACATCTGCGCCTTTCGGCGAAAGGCTGGCTGGTGGCCGACACGGTGGCCTCGTATTTCTAAGGGAGCGGAGAAAAATTGTGCTCTTGTGTTCTTGTGTTCTTGTGCTCTTGTGTTCTTGTGTTTTAGTGTTTTAGCGGAGTTAAATTCATGTGCTAAGACAGCGGGGGATAATTGTTCGCAGTATCATTTTATTTGAGGCATTAGAGGTGCGTTATTTTATCATACATTGGATGACGGTTTTGATGATGGCGGGGGCCCTTTCCACCGCCTTCGGGCAGCCGGGAGTTGACCCGCAAATTCAGCGTAAAAACCGGGAGCAGCAGCAATTGCGCCAGGCCCAGGCCTACCAGCGCACCCATCAACATGAAAACGCCGCCAAAATACTGGAGGCGCTTTACGCTGCCAATCCCGGGGACATGCAATACTACCAGGAGTTGCTGGAATCCTACCTGGTGTTATCCCGCTACCCGCAAGCCTTTCAACTGATCGAACGCCAGAGAGCCGCCGCCCCGCCTCATCTCCGCTATGACGCGGACTACGGCCAGGTGCTGGTCGCCGATAATAAACGGGAAGAAGCCCTGAAGGTCTGGGATAAAATCCTGAAATCCAATCCCGATAACATCGAAGCCTATACCCTGGTAGCCAGCGCCATGGCTTCCAACCGTTTGTACGAGGAAGCGGCGGAAGTGTACAAAAAGGCCTACCAGCGCCTCCCCCAGCAAATCTATCTTTTAAAAGCCCTGGGAGATTTTTACCAGGCGCGAATGCAGTATTACCAGGCAGTGCAATATTACCTGGAATATCTGCGCAAAGACCCCCAGAACTACCAGACCGTGGTGCGGCAAATCCTGGCCTTCAACCTGGATGAGCCGCAGGTGGACAGCCTCTCCCAATTGTTGTCCCGGGAAGCGCAAAAATCGCCCGGCAGCGAGGAGGTGCAACTGGTTTCCGCCAAGTTCTACCAGAAATACCAGCGTTACCCGGAAGCGCTGCAAATCTATCGCAAGCTGGAGAACGACCAGAGCGGGGGAAAATATTTCATCGAGTTTGCCCGGGCAGTGCAGGCGGATTCCATGTACGCCCTGGCCTTGGATGGTTACAACGAAATCATCCGGCGCTTCCCCCGCTCCGATCACTTGCTGACTGCGTACTTGGGGGCGGCGGAGTGCAACTTGTACATCGCCCGGCAAAAAAATGACCCGGTGTATGCCCGCCAGGCGGTGGAGATCATCACCAAAGTGCGCCAGGAGTATCCTTCCCATCCTCAGGTTGCCAATCTCAGCCTGTTAGAAGGGGATATCTACCGGCAATTCTTCTTCGATATCGACCGGGCCGCGGAAATCTACCTGGAGGTTGCCAAAACCTATAGCAAAGATGCAAATATCCGCGAAAAAGGGTACTTAAATGCCGGGGAGAGCTACATGATCCGCGGCGAGTTGCCCAAGGCCGTCGCCATGCTGGAAAAGGTGGCCGTTACCCGCCACCGCGCCGCCGCCCGCTACGACCTGGCGAAAATCGCCTATTATCAGGGAGATTATAACCGCGCCGGGGAGTACCTCAAGGAGATTATCCAGATGGAAGGGGCGTCGGGCAAAGCCACTAACGACGCGCTGGACTTGCAAACCCTGCTCGCTTATGCCCAAAGCGCCCCGGAAGCGTTGAAAAACTACGCCGCAGCCGACTGGTTAAGCTATCAAGAAAAGAAATCCGAAGCCCTGAGCAAGCTGCAAAACGCCCTGGAGCAGCCCGCCCCGCCGCATTTCCGCAGCCGCATTCTATTCGAAGCGGCGCATCTCGCCGGCGAGATCGGCAAATATCCCGAAGCCCTGGAATACTGCAGCCGGGTGCTGAATGACGAGCAATTGACGCTTTACGCCGATGAGGCGCTGTTCCTCACCGCGAGTATCGTGGACCGCCGCCTCAACGACCTGCCCCGGGCGTTCCAGTTGTACGACCGCCTGCTGACGGAATTCCCCGGCAGCCAGTTTGCCATCGCTGCGCGGGAACGGCTGAAAGAGATTCGCGAACAAAACCCCGGGATGATGCCATGAATCCTAAACCGTTAATTGGCAATTGGCAATTGGCAATTGGCAATTGGCAATTATTTTCCCCGTTAGCAGTTATGAAAAAGCTGGCTTTATTGGTTGCCGGCTTGTATTTCCTGGCAGCCACGCCGGCAGCCGCGCAGCAGTGCCTCATCCCCATGGATTTTGTGCAAAGCGACCACCTGAAAGCCTACGGAATCGCGTACTGGAGCCTTAGCCGGGGGGTGAACGTGGAGTGGCTGCTCAATTACCGCGCCGGCTCGTTTTTGATGCCGGTGTTCCCGGGGCTGGAAGGAGAGTGCCGGATCCGGGGGGTGAAATACGAGATCATCGGGGCGGGGGAGGTCAATTCCATCTATGCAACGATCGAATCGGAAAACATGGAGCGGGTGCTGTTAGAAAAGGCTCCCAAGGTGGCCATCTACACCCCGCCCAACACCCAGCCCTGGGACGACGCGGTCACCCTGGCGTTGGTTTATGCGGAAATTCCTTACGAAAAAGTGTACGATGAAGAGGTGTTGCAAGGGAAGCTCAGCGATTACGACTGGCTGCACCTCCACCACGAGGATTTTACCGGGCAGTACGGGAAATTCTACGGCGCTTTCCGCAACGCCGCCTGGTACCAGGAAGAGGTGCGCGTAAACGAAGCCATGGCCGCTAAATTAGGTTTTCGCAGCGTTTCGGAACTGAAAAAAGCCGTGGCCCGGGCGACCAAGGAATACATCCTCGAAGGCGGTTTCGTGTTTGCGATGTGCTCCGCCACCGACGCGCTGGACATCGCCCTGGCTGCGGAGGGGATAGACATTGTGGATGCGCCTTTCGACGGAAACCCGCCGCAGCCCGATTATCAGCAGCGGCTGGATTATTCCAAATGCCTGGCCTTCGAGAATTTCAAGCTCTACCCCGATCCCAATCTCTACGAATTTTCCGACATCGACATTCCCCCCAGCTTTGCGCCGCGCATCCGCGACCCGGAGTCGGACTATTTCAGCCTTTTTGAATTTTCCGCCAAGTACGATCCGGTTCCTACCATGCTCACCCAGAACCACGTGGACGTGGTGAAGGGATTTATGGGGCAAACCACCATGTTCAATCGCCGCTTCATCAAACCCCCGGTGGTGATCATGGGAGAAGTGCCGGGCAGCGACGAGGTGCGCTACATTCACGGCAATCTCGGCAAGGGAACCTTCACCTTTTACGGCGGGCACGACCCGGAAGATTACACCCACGCAGTCGGCGATCCTCCCACCCAGTTGGAACTGCACAAAAACTCTCCCGGCTACCGGCTGATCTTGAACAATATCCTCTTCCCCGCGGCAAAGCAGAAAAAATTGAAGACCTGAGGGGCAGTGCGTATTGCCCATTTCGTTTTTCTTGGCAATACGCACTGCCCCCGGAACAGGTAATTTTCCGCGATACGAGTTACACTTTTTACCGTAAGTTTGTATCATATGACCATAGGAGAATAGCTATATTGTGTCACCACCAACCCAGGAGATTCTCTTATGGGCAAAGTATCTTACACTCCCCAGGA
>JABWBP010000053.1 GCA_013360445.1 Calditrichaceae bacterium
AGCGCCGGGAGAAGGTAAGAGACCTCGATTTAAGCCCTGAAAGGGCGCAATAAGCATACAATTTCAAAACTCGAAAAAAAATGAGCGAACCGGGAGTGAAAAAGAGTGGCGGGTGAAATCGAGTGGACAACTGGCGATTGATGAATCTTGTTTCATATAGAGAATGGCGACAGACCACAGACAACGGGCCGTATAAAATTGAGCGGTGATGGTTTAAATTTTTCAAAGCACCTTTTGCCGGGCAGGTTTGGCCTCGCCCGGGTATTCAATGCCGGGCTAAGAGCTTTCTGTTTGCTGGCGGCGCTTTTTATGCTGCCGTTACATGCCCAGCTTTCCCCGGGGGAGCTTCACCAATCCCACGCTTTTTTAGAGGGGCTGAAGAACTGCACCCAGTGCCACAGCAGCGGCAACCGCATTTCCCCGGATAAATGTTTAGCCTGCCACGTCGCGCTCAAGGAGCGGATTCAGGCGAATCAAGGGCTTCACGCCCGGCAGGAATACCGGAATTGCGTGGATTGCCACAGCGACCACCACGGGCGGAACTTCGAAATGATTTTCTGGAAAGGCGGGCAGGAGAATTTCGACCACTCCCAAACCGGTTACCCGTTGGAAGGCGCCCACGCCCGGCAGGAGTGCCGCGCCTGCCACCGGGAAGAGCACATCGCCGGCAAAGCCCGACTGCTGGAGCAAAAAATCAGTTTGAAACGCACTTTCTTAGGGCTGAATCGCGATTGCCTCTCCTGCCACGTGGACGAGCATCGCGGGCAGGTCGGGAAAGAGTGTTTGAATTGCCACGAAATGGAGAAGTGGAAACCGGCGCCGAAATTCGACCACGCCCGCGCCCGTTTTACCCTGACCGGCAGGCATCTCGAGGTAGCCTGCGAGAAATGCCACACGCCCGTCACGGATAACCGCTTTCCTAACGACGCCGGCTTCCTGAAATTCAAGCTGCCGGCGTTTGCCCGCTGCGCGGATTGCCACGAAGATTTTCACCGCGGGCGCTTTGGGAACGATTGCCAGACCTGCCACAGCACCGCGGGCTGGCAAAGCGGCGCGTTTGCCGGCTTTGACCACGGCAAAACCCGTTTCCCGCTGTTGGGCAAACATCAATCCGTGAAGTGCGAATCCTGCCATCAGCCGGGCAAACCCCGCCGGGGCCTGGCCTTTGCAAATTGCCGCGACTGCCACAACGATTATCACAGCGGCCAGTTTGCCGCTCGCTCCTCCAAAGGCGCTTGCGAGGAGTGCCACACCGTGAATGGTTTCTCTCCCTCTACCTTTTCTTTAGATGCGCACCAGCAAACCGATTTCCCCCTGAAAGGGGCGCACTTAGCCATTCCCTGCGTCGCCTGCCACGCGGGAGGCGGCAATGGCGGCGGGCCAAACCGTTCCATGCTCAAGATCAACCGGTTTACGTTTAATTCTACGCGCTGCCAGGATTGCCATAAGGACCCCCACCGCGGGGAGGTTGATCGCTACACCCAAACCGGGGGGTGCGAGCATTGCCATTCCGTGGAGAGCTGGCGAAAAATTCATTTCGATCACGGGCAGACGCGATTTGCCCTGGCGGGGCGCCACCGCGAAATGGCCTGCAACGCCTGCCATCGTCCCGCCGGCAGCAGCGGCGAGGAGAAGCGCCCGCAACTGACCGGCCTGCCGCTGCTGTGCCAGGATTGCCACGAAGATATTCACCAGGGGCAATTCCAGACCGCCACGGTTTCCGCGGGCAAAACCGTAAACGTTACCGATTGCAGCCGCTGCCACACGCCTTCACGCTGGCAGCCGGAATTGTTCGATCATAACCGCCATTCCAAATTTCCCCTGGAAGGGGCGCACCGTTCTGTGCCCTGTCGGAATTGCCATCCCCGGGAGGAACGCAATGGGGTTGTGATTACGGTTTTCAAGCCGCTGAGCGGCGAATGCAGCGCCTGCCACGGCGAAAATTCATCAAAACGACGAGGAACCCGGCAATGAAAAGGGGTTTGAAACTAAGCGCATGGCGCAGAGCGCAGAGGGCATGGCGCATGGCGCAAAGCAGGGGGACCGGAAGGCCAACAACGGCGAGCGGGGCAGGGAAAAAAATCGGTGCAGATATCTCGCTCACTTTGCACCGCCCACTTTATGCTGTACACTTCGCGCCCCGCGCCCTGCTCCATGCGCTATGCCCTATGCGCTCTGCTCTATGCGCTCTGCTCCTCCTGGCGCTCGCCGCGCCGGTCTTCGGCCAAACCGGAACCCAAAGCCCGCACGGCGCGCTCAAATGGGACTGCCAGAGCTGCCACGGAACCGAATCCTGGAAGAAACTCCGCCGGCCCCTGGCCTTCAAACACGCAGATACCGGTTTCCTGCTGTTGGGCGCGCACCAGTTCACCAACTGCGTTAGCTGCCATCAAAGTTTGAAATTCGCCGAAGTGGGCAGCGCCTGCGCGGACTGCCACACCGACGTGCATCGCGGCCAGTTCGGGCTGAATTGCCAGAACTGCCACACCGCGGATAGCTGGAGCAACCAGCAGGAAATTCTGCAACTGCACGCCGCCCGGGGATTTCCCCTCACCGGGGTTCACGCCGTGGCCGACTGCCAGGCCTGCCACCGCACCGATCAATTCAATGAATTCAGCGGAACCCCTATGGATTGCAGCGGCTGCCACCTGACCGATTACACCCTGGCGATCAATCCCGATCACGCCAAAGCGGGCTTTTCCATCGACTGCGAATCCTGCCACCGCCCGGTGGCCCTGAAGTGGGAAAATACCACCTTTCAACATACCGCTGCCTTTGAATTGCGAGGGGCGCATCGCCGGGTGGAGTGCAACAGTTGCCACGCCAACACTTATTTCGGAACTTCCCCGGAGTGCTATAGCTGCCACTCCGGAGATTTCCAGCAGACCACCAACCCGCCCCACGTGCAATTGGGTTTTTCCCAGGAGTGCACGGTTTGCCACAACGAGGAGCGCTGGGAAGGAGCTTTTTTCGACCACGTGCAAACCAGCGGTTTCGAGCTGCGCGGCGTTCACGCCACGCTCTCCTGCAACGATTGCCACGTCAACAACCAGTTCACCGGTCTGCCGCGCGATTGTTTCGGATGCCATCAAAGCGATTATACCGCGGTCACGGATCCCAATCACGTACTGGGGCAGTTTCCCACGGACTGCCTGGTGTGCCACAACGAAACCGCCTGGCAGCCGGCTGTGTTCGACCACAACCTCACCGCTTTCCCGCTCACCGGGGCGCATCAAATCCTGGTTTGCGAGAGCTGCCACCAGAACGGCCAATATACCGCGCTGCCCACGGATTGCTTTTCCTGCCATGAGAGCGATTACAACGCGGTTACGGACCCCAATCACGTGCAGAACAATTTCAGCCACGATTGTTTGATGTGCCATAACACCACGGCGTTCACTCCGGCGACTTTCGACCACAGTCTGACCCAATTCCCCCTCACCGGGGCGCACCTGACCCTGCAATGCCTCGATTGCCACTCTGCCGGTTATTCGGGAACGCCCACGGATTGTTTTTCCTGCCACGAGAGCGATTACAACGCGGTCACGGACCCCAACCACGTGCAGAATAATTTCAGCCACGACTGCACCCTCTGCCACTGCACCCTCTGCCACAATACCACGGCGTTCTCCCCGGCGACTTTCGACCACAGTCTGACCCAATTCCCCCTTACCGGGGCGCACCTCACCCTGCAATGCCTCGATTGCCACTCTGCCGGTTATTCGGGAACGCCCACGGAGTGCCTTGCGTGCCACCAGGACGATTACAATAGCGCCAACGATCCCAACCACCTGGCCGCGGGATTTCCCACGACTTGCCAGGATTGCCACAACACCTCCAACTGGAACCAGACCACCTGGAATCACGACGCACTCTATTTTCCGATTTATTCCGGCAAGCACCAGGGAGAGTGGGACGTCTGCGCGGATTGCCACGTGAATCCGACCAACTTTGCAGTGTTCGAGTGCATTTTCTGCCACGAACACAACCAGCAGGAAATGGATGAGAAACACCAGGGCGTTTCCGGCTACGTGTACCAAAGCGCCGCCTGCTACGATTGCCACCCCAACGGGGAAGAGAAATTGAAGATGCCCCGGAAGTGGAGATAAAATCAAGAGTTCCCAAAGGGGGCGCATTAGGAGTGCAAAGCTTCAGCTTTGCGCCGGCTCGAGCGCGCCTCGATCCGGCTCCCGGAATTCTGCTCTTAACCGACAGGAAAACAAAATGAAGTACTTCCGATTAACCTGGATAATGCTGGCGTTAACCTTCGCCCTGGCGGCGCAGGAGCCTCCGGCAGGATACAAAGTCAAATATATTACCGCCGAACACGTTTACCTGGACGCCGGGGCCGCCGCCGGTCTTTCCGTGGGCGACGTTCTCTACATTGTACGCAGCCAGGAGCAGGTGATCGCCAAAATTGAAGTGGTGTTCGTGGCGGAAAATTCCGCCTCCTGTAAAATTCTCAGCTTCCAGGAGAGCATCCGGGCGGGGGATGTCGCGGTGGCGGTAGAGAAAAAAGAAAAACCGGCGCAGGAGCCTGCTGAGGAGCCGGAAGTGGAAGCGCCTCTTCCCGCGGAGTTGGAACCGGCGCGGCACGGCAGGGAAAGATCGCGCGGCGCATCGACGCGCCTGAGCGGCAGTATTTCGGCGCAATTCTACCACCTCGACGACCGCACCGAGAGCAATTTAGATTTTACCCGCCCGGCCCTGCGGGTGAATCTGCGGGCGCGGCGATTGTGGGGCAGGGAATTGACCTTCCGGGTGCGCACCCGCACCTACCATAACATGCGCACCCGCCCTTACAACCTCGGAGTTCCGGAGGATGAATGGCGCAACCGGGTGTACGAGCTTTCCTTGAGCTATGATGAACCCGCCGCGCCGGTGAATTTCCGGATGGGGCGGATCATTTCCAATTTCATCAGCGGGGTGGGCTACATCGACGGGGGACAGTTGCAATACAATATGTCCCCGTCGCTGCGGCTGGGGGCGTTTGCGGGAACCCGCCCGGATTGGCGCACCTCCTCTTTTCAAACCGGGGTAGTGAAATACGGAGGGTATCTCAACTTCTCCAGCGGCAGTTATCAAACCAGCTATTTCGAGAGTACCCTGGCCGGCGCGATGGAGCAGAATAGCGGCACGGTCAGCCGCGAATTCATATACTTGCAGAATATTCTTAATTTCGGATCGAGCCTGAATTTCTTCCAGAGCGCGGAAGTGGATATTAACCGCGACTGGCGCAAGGAAAAAACCGGGGAGAGCGTGGCGCTCACCAGCCTCTACCTCTCCGGGCGCTACCGGGTGAGCAGCGGGCTTACCCTGGGAGCGATTTTCGATAACCGGAAAAATTACTGGACCTACGAAATCCAGACCCTGGCGGACAGTTTATTCGATGACGCCCTGCGAACCGGGCTGCGGGGAAATATCTCCCTGCGCCTGCCCGGCAGTTCCTACCTCTACGCCAACGCCGGGGTGCGCAAGCGCCAGAGCGACCCGGAGGCGACCCGTTCGTTCTCCGCGGGGTTCAATAACAGCAACCTGCTGTGGCGCGGGTTTTTTCTGCAACTGAGCGCTGCCGGCTTCAACGGCCCGGTTACGGACGGTTATAACGGTTCGGCGCAGATCGGGCAGAATTTCTCCGCGGGACACCGGCTGGCGGTGGAGTATGGCGCGTATGCCTACACCATCGCCAACCCGGATGAATCCCGCACCAACCGCTGGGCGCGCGCTTACGTTGATGTGATGCTGCTGCGCCGGGTTTTCGTTTCCGGGCAATATGAATATGCCTGGGGGCAGGATTTAGACGGCCAGCGCATCCTGGCGGAAATAGGTTACAGATTTTGAAGTGACTAAAGTGCGCTAAAGTGCCTGAGATAAACTAAGGCGGCTGAAACGCCGGGAGGGGTTGGGTGAGGTTAAAGAGGCGCTGAAACCGCGCATTCCCCGAAAATTCTCATGCTGAGTTTTATGATTCTCGCTGAAAACGAATCCATTGTTGATCATTTCTGCATAGGTTTGTCATAAAATTCAGCGTGTATCTGCGTCAAAAACCCAACTCTTAATTCACATTGATAGTAAATATTTACGGTTACATTTAATTTGAGGCATGTGCGAACGCCCGGATAAAATTTCCGTTTGATTTTTTGGGCCACGGTTATATATTTTTCGCTTGTTAGAAGTTATGATATGATTGTGTTCGCAATCATCCGTAGTTACGCGGGGCGTAGCGCAGCTTGGTAGCGCACCTGCTTTGGGAGCAGGGGGTCGCTGGTTCGAATCCAGTCGCCCCGACAAGTTTGGAAAGTGCAAAATGAAAAGTGCAAAGTGCAAAATGTGGAACACAAAATTAATGAGCGAGTAGGTTAACCGGCGCTTACGGAAATTCAAACTTGCGAAAAGAGTTAAAGCGCTGCTTTTACGCCATTACCATTTTTCATTTTGCATTTTACACTTTGCATTTTTCATTCCCCCCGCTCCCTTAGCTCAACGGATAGAGCAGCGGCCTTCTAAGCCGTTGGTTGGAGGTTCGAGTCCTCCAGGGAGCGCCAAAATTAATAATAGAATTATTGACTGCTCAAAGCAATTTTTGTACATTCGCGACGCACTTTCAATGGTGGGTGTAGCTCAGTTGGTTAGAGCACCAGGTTGTGGCCCTGGGGGTCGCGGGTTCAAATCCCGTCACTCACCCAAAATTTTTTTTTCTTGTTTTCGAGGCTCCGGCGGTTATATTTGGAGCCGATTTTTTATTTAAATGCTCCCATCGTCTAGAGGCCTAGGACTCCGCCCTTTCACGGCGGCAACAGGGGTTCGAATCCCCTTGGGAGTACCCTCAAAGGGTTACCGGTGCGGTAACCCTTTTTTTATTGTTGAATCGGCGGATTTATACCGCCTGCAAACCTGCACCCGCCTCCCCGCCTCGCTACAAAATTACCTGCACTAACAGCATCAGACAAAAACCGCTTGTGAAGGCCCAGGCGATCTTTACCGGGGTATCGGAGTCCAGCGCCTCCGGAATGATCTCCAGCAGCACTAAAAAAATCATCGCCCCGGCGGCAAATCCCATCAAAACGGGCATCAGCGGCTGGAACAGCCAGGAAGCGATTCCTGCCGGAACCGCGGCAATCGGCTGGGGAAGACTGGTCAAAAAGGCGGCCCAAAAACACCTCTGGATGCTGGCGCCGGCGGCGCGCAGGGGGATGGCCACCGCCAGCCCTTCGGGAATGTTGTGAATGCCGATAGCAACGGCGATATAGGTTCCCAGGTTAGTGGAATAAACCTCTTCAGAGGCATAGCCCACTCCCACGGCCACTCCTTCCGGGATGCTGTGGATCGACATGGCGATAAAGATCAGAATGGCGGTTTTTTCGCCCCAGCGTTTCCAGACCGCGGTTTCCAAACGCTCCGGAGACAGGAATTTGTCGGTGCTCCACAGGAAGGCGGCGCCCAGGAAAATTCCCGCCAGCACCGGCAGCACTTCGGCTAAGGCGATGGAGTGGGACGTCATAGTCAGGCCGGGGAGGATCAAATTGTACACCGAGGCGGAAAACATCAGCCCGCCCGCCGCTCCATAGCCGATGCCGGTATGCCGTTTGGGATCAACACGGCGAAATAGCAGGGGAAGCGCCCCCAACCCGCAGGCAAAGCTGGCCAGCAAACCGGCGATAAGGCTTTTTACCAGCGCTTCGTACGGCATTAGAAATATCCTTTTCTCATATCAACAGACAAATGTAGTGAACATTTTTCCGGAATGCTTATAGTTTGATTTCTTACGGGTGGGTTATCAATCTCAAAGGTTTCAAATAATCTTGGAGATCTATATCGCTCTTTTTTAACCGATGTGAACCATTTGTGTTGTCTCGCTGGTCTGCTCGATAGAGACATCAATATCCATGAACCTGCGGAGAACATCTAAGTTGGTTTCAAAATGGGAGGTAGGCGGGAGGGTGGAAAAAGATCCGCCCCCGGCCAGGGCAAAGGGCAGCAGCAGTTGATCGGCGAGGTACTGCCCCACCGCTGCGCCGGATTCCAAATAGTTTTGCGCGGCTTCCGCAGCCTGTGCGGCGACCTGCTCCGCGGCCACCCTTTTTTCGCCGAAGCCGGTGAAAATTTCCCGAACTTGCTCGCTAGCGATCTCGATGATGAGGACGTTACCGGGTCCTTGCGGGTTGAGTACTTCTTCTTCCGCCAACTGCTCTTTCTGCAGGGATAATTTTTCCGCCACCACCTTCAACTCCCGGCGGGCGACGTGCAGGGGTAATTGGGAAATTAGCGCTTTGGCGTTAATTCCAAGCAGTTTGCCTCGTTCCGGCAAATCGATGCGGTTGAGTTTCGAGATGGGCTGAATAACAACGCTGAATTTGCCTCCCCCGGCGGGATAAAACCCTGGCCTTTCTAATTTCGCGGAAACTCGCGCGCCCATGCGTTCCAGGAGGGGCAGAAATGCCTTTTGCAAAAAATCGAATGGCGGGGCGAAGGGATTGTGGGTGCCGCCTTCGAATACCAAACGGGAAGGCGCGGGTGCGGTAAGCAGGGGGAGCAGAACAGTCTGCAGCACCAGGGTGGCGCTGCCGGCGCTGCCGATAGAGAAATGGCGGTTTCCCGGCGCGATCTCCCCGGGATAAAAGGTTAACGCTTGTTCTCCCAATTCCGGTTGCTTACCGGGAGAGGCGCCGCTCACCCCTGCCTGTCCGATTTGCGCTGCGGCCTTCAGGGCGGCCAGGTGCTGGCGGAGCAGGCCGGGTTTTTTCCGCCCGGCGCGGATATTCACAATCCGGAAGGGTTTTCCGGTGAGCAGCGAAAGGGTCAGGGAGGAGCGCAAAATTTGCCCGCCCCCTTCTCCCCGGCTTCCGTCGATGGTCAGCATTCCGGTGCTCCTTTGGGGTGGTCGCAGAGCATATCTCAGGGCGAAAGCCGCTCGATCATCCACTCCCCGGCCGCAGATTTCCGGTAGCGCAGCCGGTCGTGCAGGCGGCTTTCCCGGCCCTGCCAGAATTCGAATATCTCCGGTATCACCCGGTAGCCGCCCCAATAGGGAGGCCGGGGAACTTCCGTGGTGGGAAATTTTTCGGCGACCTCCCGCAACCGCTCTTCCAGTGCGGCGCGGCCGGAGATGACCGCGCTCTGTTCCGAAGCCCAGGCTCCCAGGCGGCTTCCGAGCGGGCGGCTGCGAAAATACGCTTCGGATTCCTCCGCGCCGATTTTTTCCACCGCCCCTTCGATGCGCACCTGCCGGTCGAATTTATCCCACCAGAACAACAGGGCGGCGCGGGGATTTTCGCTTAGCTGCCGGCCTTTGCGGCTGGTGTAATTGCTGAAGAATACGAAACCGCATTCATCGAAGCTTTTGAGCAGCACCATTCGCACCGCGGGACGGCCCTGCCGGTCCGCCGTGGCCAGGGCCATGGCGTTGGGTTCTTCGAAATCCGCCCCGGCGGCATCCTCGAACCAGCGCCGGAATTGTTGAAAAGGATCGCGCAGGGCGGTGGATTCGTCTAATTCCCGGTGATGATATTCTTTACGCATATTTAAAGGTTAGGACGGCGGCATGGCCACCCAGGAAGTACAGTGTCCCTTGGGGTGAATCGGCCCTTTGATTACCTTGCAGCCTCCGCAGGCGGCCCCGCCTTCCGGCGCGACCCAGAATCCGCAGTTGTCGCAGAGCTTATCCGGGTAAGGAGATTCGGCGACATACTGGAAGGTTACACGAAGCTGTTTTTCATCCGCGGTCAGGCCAGTCAAATCCGCGCAGGGATCTGCCTTCGCCGCCTGGCCGGAGCCCTGGGAAGCCGATTCTTCCTTCTTGCCGCAGGCGTTCAACAGGGAGGCAGCGCCGATTGCGCCGATCCCCAGGAGGGATACTTTCTCTAAAAATTCCCGTCGATTCATCTTGTCCTTCATCATACCACTCCGCGTTAAGGTTATTGATTTCCCCTCACGGCTTTTTGTAGTATTGCATCGCCTCCGGGATCAACTTATTAAGGTTGTTGATCCGGGTCTGGTCGGAGGGGTGAGTGCTGAGAAATTCCGGGGGAGCCTGGCCCTCTTTGCCAGATGACATTCTTTGCCAAAAATTGACCGATTCGTTCGGATCGTACCCGGCCATGGCCATAAAAATCAACCCCAGGTGATCGGCCTCGCTCTCCTGGGTGCGGCTGAAGGGTAGTAATACCCCTACCTGGCTGCCGACGCCGTAGGCGGTCATCCAGAGAGCCTGGGTTTCCTGGGGCTTATTTTGCAGCGCCACCGCCAGCGCCACCCCACCCATCTGGGCAACCAACTGCTGGCTCATGCGCTCGTTCCCGTGCTCGGCGATGGCGTGGGCAATTTCATGCCCCATCACCACGGCCAGGCCGGTTTCCGTTTGGGCAATCGGTAAAATTCCGGTGTAAACCACTACTTTTCCACCCGGCATGCACCAGGCATTCACGTCTTCGCTTTCCACCAAATTGAACTCCCAGCGATAATCTTTTAGCTGCTCGCTCAAGCCTTTCTGGGCAAAATAGTCCTCCACGGCCTTTTGAATTCTTTCCCCGGCCCGTTTGACCATGGCGGTTTGCTGCTGGTTGGCGCTTACTTTATTGGTTTTCAGGAACTCGCCATACTGCTGGTAGCTCATCGCCAGCATCTCGGATTGGGGGATCAAACTAAGCTGCTTCCGGCCGGTTATGGGAACAGTGCTGCAGTATATCAACAACAGCGCCAGAAGCAATGCCGCAAAATTTCGATGTCTCCGCATAGCAATTTCCTCCTGTGAATATGGTCGAATGCAGAGATTAAATTACAGCACGGAAGAGAAATTTCCAAATACGGATTCGTTTTTGCAGACGCGATCCAGCGGGGCAAAGATTGCACCTGGCGGCAATAAAACGGCTTTCCTTTAACTGTGCCAGAAGGTATATTGGGCAGCTTTTATTTAATCAGGAGGCTGAGATGCAAATTTTCGTGTATGTGGCGGCAAAGGATTTCTCAGGTGAGTACCGCACCCGGCGGCGCTGCCGGCTGGCGGTTTGGCTCTGCTTGCTGGCGGTCATGGTTTGCGGCGCTCCGCTCCACTCCCAGGAGCAGGCCCGCCCGCTTTCTGCGAATGGAACCGATCCCACGGAAGCGCGCTCCCGCTTTGATGCAAATATCGGCAGAATCGACCTCCTCTCCGCAGGCTATATTTTCGAAATATCCGCCGGCGGGGATCTTGCATTCTCCCGCCGGGGCAGCGTGGGGGTTTCGGCCCCGCTGGTTTACGCCGATTTCCCTTCCGGCACTACCACCGAAATCGGCGATATTACCTTCAACGCCCTGGCCTCCGTGATCCAGAAACCGCAGGCATCGACATTTCGCTCCCTGGCCATCGGCGCGGATTTTGTTTTGGAGAACGGGGACGTGGAGGCGGGCACCGGCTTCGGGCAGAATATTATTGCGCCCTACCTGGCGGCCTCCTTTTATCCCGGGGAAGGATTCATGCTGGCTCCCCTCATCAAGGATTTTATTTCCCTGGAGGAAGATGAGAGCGGCCGCAGCATTCACGATCTCAGCCTGCGCTTGCTCACGGTGTTCAGCTTCGAAAGCGGTTTCTGGCTGAACCTGACCCCGGAGTTAATTGTGGATTTGAACGGCGACCAGAAAAACCTCTATACCCTTCGCGCCACGTTCGGCAAGATGATTAATAAGAACGTGGGCTTTGCGGGGGACGTGATTTACCAGATCGCCGGGGAGAAGCGTTATGACTACCTGGCCCGGCTGAATATGCGCTATTTGTTTCAATAAAGAGGGGAGTTCTTCTTCCAATAAAAATAGAATGGCGTTCCGCTCAACACAATCAATACCCCAGCCAGGGCCCCCAGCGGTTGATGATATAATGTATTGCCCATTAGCCAGGCGGAAATCCCCAGGTAAATGAGCGCGATAACCGGGTAACCCCAGGCGTGGTAAACTGTGGCCGGCTCCCCCTCGCGGACCGCCCGGCGGCGCAGAATAAACAGGGCGATCCCGGACAAAAAAGAAAAAAGCACCATGACAAAGACCGTATAGGTGAGCAACTGGTCAAAAGTGCCGGCTAAAATCAAAACCGTTGCCCAGCAGAACTGCAGCCACAGGGAGTTGGCCGGCGCCCGGTAGCGGGGATGTAAACGGCCGGCCGGGTTGAAAAAAAGGCCCTCGCGCGCCATGGCAAAATACACCCGCGAGCCGGAAAGAATCGTGGCGTTCAGGGAGCTGAGCACCATTAACATAATGATCAGCGAAAACAGCAAACTGGTATTCTTTCCGAACAATATGGCGAGGGTGCGATACCCGATTTCCACGGTTCCGGGCATTTCCCGCAGCGGCTGCGCGTATAAATAAACCGCATTCATCAAAATATAGAGCGCGGCCACCAGCCCTACCGCCATTCCCATGGCCGCGGGAATATTTTTCCGGGGATTTTTGATCTCTTCGGCGATATAAACCAGCACGGTCCAGCCGGAATAGGTAAACAGCACTCCCACCAGGGCTACCCCCAACATAGAAATCTCTCCCGGGCTGAAATGATCGGGTAAGAAAGGCCGGAAGTGGGCCGGGTTCCCCCTGCCGGATAAAAACCCGGCAACGATGATCGCCAGGAGCGTGATGATCCCCAGCACCGTGGTCGCGTTTTGAAATCCCGCTCCCTTGCGGATGCCGCGGCTGTTCAATAAGGTCAATAAAAACGCTACCAGCAGCGCGACCGGCTTCAGAAGGGAAAGCTCCGCTCCCAACAGCGGAATCCGCCAGGTCATTTGGGGGAGATCGCCCGGCAAAATTCGCACAAAATATGCGGCAAAGCCTATCGCAATCGTGGCAATCGACCCGCTGTAAGTAACCGTAAAGGTGGACCAGCCGAACAGGAAACCGGCCAGGGGGTGATAGGCGTGCTTCAAGAAGAGGTAATCTCCCCCGGCGCGGGGAAAGCGGCTGGAAAGCTCTGCATAGGTCAGCGCGCCGCAGAAGGCATATATCCCGCCTAAAATCCACACCAGGAATAATCCCGCGGGCGAGTGCAGGTGCTGGGCATTGAAACCGGTGGTGGTGAAAATACCGATGCCGATCATGTTTCCCATGATCATCATAGCGGCATCGAAACGGTTGAGAGAGCGCGGAAGTCTTGCCGGAGGCGTCATAAGTGTTGCAATCCCGTGCGAAAATTCGTATTTGATTATTCTTATCTTTTGTCTATATTTCTCAAGACCGGAAAAGTATAAAACGTTGATGAGAGCCGAAAGACGAAAAATAAATTCAAACCGGGAAGAATTGGTTATCTCCAGCGAGTTTGCCAACTTGCCCAAAGTAGAAGAATTTACCGTCGCCTTCTGCAAAAAAGCCCGTTTGGCCGAGGATCAAAGCGATAATATGGCCATCGCCATTACCGAGTTGGTGAACAATGCCATTATCCATGCCAACAAGCACGATCCCCGGAAGTCCGTGACCATCCGGGTGTGTTATGAGCCCAATTGCGTGATCGTTTCCGTGATCGATGAAGGCGGGGGGTTTGATCCCGATCAGGTGGCGAATCCCACCGATCCTCAAAATCTCTGGAAACAAAACGGGCGGGGCATCTTCCTGGTGCGCAATTTAATCGACGAAGTGGAGATCAACTCCTCGCCGAAGGGCACCGAGGTGGTGTTGACGGAGTATCATCCAGACAAATAGATGGTTTTTTCGTTACTATTCAGCCACCAAGACGCGAAGGCCCTAAGGTTTCACATAAGTTTGAAGAAAAATAATACCGTTTATGCCGGTTACTATGAATTGATAGCCACTTTGTGTAGCTTTGTGCCTTAGAGACTTTGTGGCTGAAGAGTAACGCTTTTTCCTTTACAGCTTTCCCTGATTATCCCAAAATCTTAATATTTTTTTATTGGAATTTTTCCGGCGAAATGTGTTAAATTACCCGGCTTTAAAAAAATGGCTTTCCGGGCAGGAAGTCAAGTTTCGGCAAAGCGCGCCGATGACTTTTTATCGGAAATCAGAAAAACCGGCAGTGAAGGTAAGAAAAAGCGGGGAATCAGTAACCTTTTTCAGGCGGTTTCATCAAACGGGTGCTTTTTTGGGGAAAGGGCTGCGGTGAAGAAAAACGGATTGATACCCATTCACTTTCGCAGATATATCGGAATCATTCTACTTATCAGCGGTCTGCTGTTCGAGCTCGGGGGAGAGAACGGAAATAGCGACAGCCTGGTTATTCTTGCTTCCGGGGATACCATGTTGGGTTCCTGGGCGGAAATAACCATTCCGGACAGCGGGTTCGCCTATCCCTTCCAGTATTTGACCGCCTATACCACAACGGCGGATATTTTTTTTACCAACTTAGAAGCGCCCTTCGGCAGCGGGGGAACCCCGTTCGACAAGAAATATACCTTCCGGGTGAAACCGGAAATGATTCGGGTGCTGTTAGCCGGAAAAATCAACCTGGTAAGCCTGGCCAACAACCACACCATGGATTTCGGGCCATCCTGCTTGCAGCAGACCCGGGAATTGCTGGATGAACACGGGATTCGCCACGCCGGGGCGGGGCGCAACCGCAAGGAAGCGCGCCAGCCGGCCATTATGGAGGTGAAGGGCAAGAAAATCGGCTTCCTGTCCTACAGCCTCACTTTCCCGGAGGAATTCTGGGCCACGGATACCAGCGCCGGCACCTGTTTCCCTTACGAATCCTTTGTTTTCAAAGACGTGGCGCGTTTGGACAGCACGGTTGATTTTGTGATCGTCTCCTGCCACTGGGGCCAGGAGCTGATGCAGACCCCGAAACCCTACCAGGTCAACCTCGCCCGCCGGCTCATCGACCACGGGGCGGATTTGATCCTGGGGCACCATCCCCACGTGCTGCAAGGGATCGAATTTTACAAAGACCGGCTGATCGCCTATTCCCTGGGAAATTTTATCTTCGGTTCTTACAGCGAGAGCGCAAAAGAGAGCATTTTGCTAAGAATTACCCTGCAATCTGCCGATATTAGCACTGTGCAGGCAATACCGATTAACGTTTATAACAAGGAGGTCGATTTCCGGCCGGCGCCGTTGCAGGGAGAGGCAAAAGAAGCATTCCTGCATCGCTGGATTCGATTATCGTCGGAACTGAATTCCACCCCCATCGGTATCAATAGCGACGGATTTATGAGTAGCAGTAAAACAGACAAAATGGCAGAAACTCTAAACCTTTATCAATAGGAGGGATTGGCAGAGAATGGCAAGAGGGTCCATAAGTCGTGCAAGCCAATCATTGGATAAGTATCTCCAGGAGATCGGGGAAGTGCCCCTGTTGACGCCGGAAGAAGAGATCGAGCTGGCGCAGCGCATCAAACAAAATGACCAGGACGCCCTGGAGAAGCTGACCAAGGCGAACCTGCGTTTCGTGGTCAGCGTGGCCAAGCAGTATCAAAACCAGGGGCTTTCGCTGGGGGATTTGATCAACGAAGGCAATTTGGGGCTGATCAAGGCTGCCAAACGGTTCGACGAAACCCGGGGATTCAAATTCATCTCCTATGCGGTGTGGTGGATTCGCCAGTCGATTTTGCAGGCCCTGGCGGAGCAGTCCCGGGTGGTGCGGCTACCCTTGAATCGCGTGGGCGCGCTCAACAAAATCGGAAAAGCCTATTCCGCACTGGAACAGGAATTCGAACGGGAGCCCAGCGCCAGCGAGATCGCGGAGCAGTTGGAAATGACCGATTTCGAAGTGGCCGACACCCTGAAAATCTCTGGCCGGCACCTGTCCATGGATGCGCCTTTTAGCAACAGCGAAGACAACCGCCTGTTGGACGTCATCCAGAATGACCACCAGCCGCCTCCCGATTCCGATTTGATGGGCGAGTCGCTGAAAATCGAGATCGAACGCGCCCTGGCCACCCTCACCAAGCGGGAAGCCGAAGTGGTGCGGCTCTATTTCGGTCTGGGGCAGGAACATCCCCTCACCCTGGAAGAGATCGGGGAACGGTTTAACCTGACCCGGGAGCGGGTGCGGCAGATCAAGGAGAAAGCGATCCGCCGCCTGCGCCACGCCTCCCGCAGCCGAACCCTGCGCGCGTTCTTGGGATGATTTCCAACCTCAATGATCCGGCGATAAACTTTATAACGCCCGGCAAATCCCTGCCGGGCGTTTTCTTTCCGGGAACGATAACGCTCCGGCAGGCGACAAATTATTGACCGAAGGATAATAGCCCCCGGCTTTACTGGCAGAATAATTATCCGGCAGAATGATCTATACGCGTTCAGGGTTATTTGTGAGGTTTTTTGTTGACGGAGGGCAAAGCTTCATTTTTACACGTGTGCAGTGCAAAGCTGAAGCTTTGCACTCCGATCAAAACGCAACTAGTAACCCTTACCAGTAAATGGTTCTGCCAATCAATCATTCTGCCGTAAAAATGTGGGAAAGTTGGAGCTTCATACGCAACATACGCAACCCTGGCTAACGTAAATCAGGCGCCCGACCATGCAATACGAAGAGATTTTGAAGCATTTACACTCCCGCGCCAACCCGGAAAACGTGCAGGGCATGGCGCGTTACGGCATCCGCCCGGCAAATCCGCTGGGCATTTCCATGCCGGAGCTGCGCGCCCTGGCAAAGCAGATCGGCAAGAACCACGAGCTGGCCTTGCAGCTCTGGACATCCGGCATCCATGAAGCGCGCATCCTCGCCTGCCTGGTGGAACTTCCCGCGGCGGTGACGGAAGCGCAGATGGAGGATTGGGTGAAGGATTTCGATTCCTGGGACGTGTGCGACCAGTGCTGCGGGAATTTGTTCGACCGCACCGCGCTGGCGTATCAAAAAGCTGCGGAGTGGAGCGCCCGGGAGGAGGAATTCGTCAAGCGGGCCGGTTTTGCGCTGATCGCCTGGCTGGCCTTGCACGACAAAAAGGCCGGGGACGCCCCTTTTTTGGAATTCCTCCCCCTCATCCGCCGCGAGTCAGTCGATCCGCGCAATTTTGTAAAAAAAGCGGTCAACTGGGCTTTGCGCCACATCGGCAAGCGCAATCTGCGCCTGAACCGGGCGGCCATCCAAACCGCCCGGGAAATCCTGGAAATCGACGCCAAATCCGCAAAGTGGATTGCCGCGGATGCGTTGAAGGAGCTGACCTCGGAGAAGGTGCAGGAACGGGTGAAGCGTGATGCGTAACTGGTGATGCGTGAAGCGTAATGCGTAATAAAAACGAAATACCTGCCTGAATGCATGGCAGGCAGGCGCAATACGAATTACGAGTTACGTTTTACGCATTACGCCTCGCGCATCACGCCTCAGTTCCGGTTCAGCAAATCAATGTTCTTCTGCACGCTGACGAACAGGTTGATCTGGTCGCGCAGGTGTTTGGCCTGGGCGCGGGCGGCTTCGGCAAAATCCCGCTCCGCAGAGGCGTAGAGGATGGTGCGGCTGGCGTTGATGAGGGTGGACTGGCCTTTTTCGTCGGTGGCGTATTTGATCACCTGCTCTAAATTCCCGCCCTGGGAGCCTACCCCCGGCACCAAAAACGGCAGCCCGGGGGCCAGCTCGCGCACTTCTTTGGTTTCCCGGGGATGGGTTCCCCCAACGACCAGCCCGCAATTTCCGTAGAGGTAGTTCCATTCTAAAGCTTTGCGGGCGACTTTGAGATAGAGCGGCTCGTTCTCCACTTTCAGGAACTGAAAATCCATGGAGCCGGCGTTGGAGGTGAGGCAGAGAATAAACACCCCCTTGTGCTCGTATTCCAGGAAGGGCGTTACCGAATCCGTGCCCATGTAGGGAGAGACCGTGGCCGCGTCGAAGGCGTAGGTCTTGAAATACGCTTCGGCGTATTTTTTGCCGGTGTTCTCGATGTCCCCCCGTTTGGCGTCGGCGATGAGCAGCACGTCTTTGGGGATTGCTTCTAAAGTGCGCTCTAACAGCTCCCACCCCGGCAGGCCTAAGGATTCGTAAAAGGCTAAGTTCAGCTTGAAAGCAACCGCGTAGTCATGGGTCGCTTCGATGACGGCCTGGTTGAAAATGTAGAGGGGATCTACTTCGCTCAATAAAAAATTGGGGATTTTCTCTAAGTCGGTATCCAGGCCGACGCAGAGGAGGGTCTTTTTTTTCTGGATAAGCTCGTTCAAGCGGGTTTTGAACATGAGGGGTCTCGTTGGAAGTTATGGATGGTGGTGGTTAATCGCGCTGCGCCTGCTTCACGGCAGTTCCTTTCTGTTCTCCCGAACTCTCTATAGTGCCTGGATCAATTTCAACGCCGTTGGTCCATAGCTCGTACTCGCTCAAATCTCTTTCGTCATCCCAGGACACGCCGTAACCGCCGGGATCGACCTTGACTGCTTTGAAAAAAGCTTCCTGCTTCAGTAACTGAAAACGCTCTAATTTGCTCTTTCTATGGTGTGAAGAATCTATTGAATCCCTTGTTTCTTAGATTGTCTTTAAGCACCTCATCGCCTGACCCAAAACGCCCATCTATTTCCAAAGTTAAAGCCACAAAAGGCATGTCTTTCAAATCAATATCTTTGCATAATTCATAGGCTTCTTTCCAATTCTTTTCATCTATCAGATCTTCGTTGTAAAACTCTATACTTTTCAGAATTTCATGAAAAGCTTCCAGGAGTGCTTCTTCTTTTAGTTTAGAAGATTTTACGATCTTCTCTTTGTTTTTGAAAATTTCTACAATCAGAAATCTACAGGTATAAAACTCTGCTTCCTCGTTAAAAATCAACTCATCTCTGAAAGCATTATCCCCACTGAGCAAAGCAGAGAAAACGATATTGGTATCAACGATTATTTTCAATTGGTTTTTATCCCAATTTTATTTAAAATCCAATCCTTATTTTCATTCCACCAATTTTCCTTTATTTCTTCCGAAAGTTTCCAGGCTTGCTCCTGGGTCATTTTGCTTTTCTCCAAAAGCTTTTCGACTTTGAATTTTGTCAATAATCTCCGTAAAAAATCTTCGGAAATTTCTTCCCTGGTAAATTTGATTGTGAAGACATCACCTTCTTTGTTCATCTCGAGCATCACCTATATCCTTTTTTGTTTAAAAATAAGTAACTATTCAGGCATTTTGCCACAGAGTTCACAGAGCACACAGAGACATGGAAAAATTTGTTGAACAAACCCGTTTTGTAGAAAAAAATGTTCCACTCTGTGGCCTCTGTGAACTCTGTGGCTGAATAGTAACAAAAATAATACTATTTTATTCCAGTCTAAAGATTTTTTTGCCATTCTGCTTTACTTATTCTATAGGCCCTATCCTTTCCAATTTCACCTCTTAAATTTTTTAAGACAGATAACGGCCGCGCTCAGAGGCGGGCTGAGCGCGCAACGCGAGGACCGTGCCACGGGAGCGCGTTGTTGGACAGCAAGAATCAGTCACCCGTTAGTCTCCGGTAAGCGAGTTCGAACAGCGGTTTGAAATCGGCTACCCGTGTCTTTCCGGGATCAATGTTGAAGTTGGCCTCCTTCCATTGCGATTCGTACTTCGTCATCTTTAGTCCGCTCGCTTTGACGTCTGCTTCTGGCAGTTTGAAGAAGAACGCAAACGTCTTGGAACCGATGAACTTGATACCGAATGCGTTAAAGAAGCCCGCCTTGAAACCACAATAATGCTTGTTGAACTTAGTTTCGAGGCTCCACCCGTTTTCTCGTATCAATTCTTCCACCTGCTGGACATAGCGCAAAAACTCTTGAGCACTGTTCTTGTTGTAACGTCGCATGTAGAATTCGCGATCATAATTCTCCAGGCCCTTCACTGGCCTCGGTTTTCCTTTTTGTTCTTCCGGTTCAAGTCGGTTAACCAAGAGCAGTGTATCGGCTCCTTCGACCCAGCGCTTCACTTCGATCAAATCAACCTGGTAGTTGATCTTATCAACGATCGCAAGCGTTGATCGCAGTATTGTAGGTGCGATTACGATCACCCGAACTTCGAAATCATCCCAGCTTACGGAGATGTCGTCAGGCTTGTTCTCAGCTTCCAACCAGAGGGACTTCACTGAATCTGGATTGCTTTCGGCCCAGAACGCATATTCGAGTACCTGGGGAATTATCGCGGCATCGACCGTAACATTCTTCATTTCAATAATGCAGATGTTCCCGTCGTTGTCGATCCCTATTATATCGGGTATTCCAGACTTTCCGCCTCCGCGAATCTGCCGCTTAAGAAGAAAAACATCTTCCAGTATCTCTGGTGTATCGAAGATGAGCTTCTCGAATTCTTCCTCTGTCTTAAAGGGCGTTGCGAGGAGCCCGCTTGTGCCCTGTTTTGTTTTCCAGAATAGGTTTGCCACTTAATTGCCCCTTCTTATTGCCCGACGCAATGTTGAACCGTGCAGCCATTGACTATAAAGCTAAATGAACACTGCATAATTTTAGATTGCCACGAACTTTGATAAAAGCTAAAAATGGCTGCATCAGTTCCAACTTCAATTATACGCAAATCTCCTCGTCTAACCTGCCGGATAATGTCCCCTGAATTTCGGCGAAATTTAAAATGAAAATCCCCCCCCGGCAAACCGGGAAAATTTTTTACTATGAAAGGATCGGGCGTTATATTATTCTCCATTCATTTCAGCAAAACGGAGGATGAATTCATGGCCCTGCTTCAACGATATTGGATCGCAGTATTCGCCGCCGCCGGGTTCCTGGTTCTGGCGGTAATTTTCTACCAGCCTTTCCCGGCAAAGAATGCCGCAGAAAAAATCCCCAACGACTGGTTCTTCGCCCAGCGCGCTTTTCCGCAGGGGGAGATCAATCGCGCGGTTTATCATCAGGCGCTGCGCCAGGCGCTGGCTATGAAAGCGCAAAGCGTTGCTCGCAGCACTCCATGGACCCCCGCCGGCCCGACCAACATCGGCGGGCGCATCTCCGACCTGGAGCTAAGCCCGACTAACTTCGACACTATCTACGCCGGGGCGGCTTCCGGGGGCGTTTTCAAATCCGTGGACCGGGGGCAGAGCTGGGCGCCCATTTTTGACGACGCGCTCAGCCTCTCCATCGGGGACATTGCCCTGGATCCCTCCAATCCCAGGGTGGTGTACGTGGGCACCGGGGAGGTGAACGCCGGGGGCGGCTCGCAAACTTACGACGGCTTCGGCCTCTACCGCTCCAGCGACGCCGGGCAGACCTGGGAGCACTTAGGGCTGGAGGAAACCCACTACATCGCCCGGGTGGCGATTGACCCGCAGAATCCCCAGCGCATCTTCGTGGCCGCCATGGGCAAGCTCTTCGGGGAGAATCCCGGGCGCGGGCTGTACCGCTCTACCGACGGCGGGCAAACCTGGGAGCAGAAATTGTTTATCAGCGATTCCACCGGCTGCGTGGACCTGGCGCTGAATCCCGCCGCGCCCGAAATCGTGTACGCCGCCATGTGGGAGCGGGTGCGCCGCCCCCACCGGCGCTCCTACGGGGGCCTCACCTGCGGGCTGTACCGCTCCGGCGACGGGGGGGACACCTGGCAGGAGCTTACCAACGGCCTGCCCCATAATTCCCCGGCGGTGGGGCGGATCGGGATCGCGATTTCCGCTTCCAACCCCGCGATTCTCTACGCCATTTACGCCGATAATGTGGGCTACTTTGCGGGAGTGTACAAAACCACCGACGGCGGCGACTCCTGGACCCGCACCGCGGACGGCGCGCTGAGCGGCTTCTACGCTTCCTACGGCTGGTGGTTCGGCAACATCCGGGTCGATCCCGCCAATCCCAATATCGCCTACGCCCTGGGGTTGGACGTTTACAAAACCACCAACGGCGGGCAAAGCTGGTTTTACAGCTCCGGCTCCATGCACGTGGATCAGCACGGGCTGTATATCCATCCCCAGAATTCCAACTTCATCGTCGCCGGGAACGACGGGGGGATTTATATTTCCCAAAACGGCGGATCCAGTTACACCAAGTCGCCCAACCTCCCCATTACCCAATTCTATACCTGCGAGATCGATTACCAATTCCCGCAGCGGCTCTACGGGGGAACCCAGGACAACGGAACCAACCGCACCCTCACCGGCGGGCTGAACGACTGGCAGAATATCTACGGCGGGGACGGCTTCTATGTGCTGGTGGATTTTTCCAACAACCAGTACGTGTACGCCGAGAGCCAGTACGGCGGCTTAGGGCGCTCTACCAACGGCGGGCTTTCTTTTACCTCGGCGCTGAACGGGGTGGCCGGGAATCGCAAAAACTGGAGCGCTCCCTTAGCGATGGACCCTTCCAACCCGCA
Source organism: Calditrichaceae bacterium (assembly GCA_013360445.1). Lineage (GTDB taxonomy): Bacteria > Calditrichota > Calditrichia > RBG-13-44-9 > J075 > JABWBP01. The sequence continues at coordinate 22,155 of JABWBP010000053.1, forward strand.
AATCCTCTATTTCGGTTCCCAGCAGGTGAATAAAACTACCAACCGGGCGGTTTCCTGGGCGCCCATCAGCCCGGATTTGTCCACCGGCGCTCCTTCCGGCAATCTGGTGTTCGCAACCATCACCACCATTGCGGTCTCCCCCGCGGACGGCAATACCATCTACGCCGGAACCGACGACGGCAACGTGTGGGTCACCCGGAACGGCGGGGGAAGCTGGTCGCTGATCTCCCAAAACCTGCCGGTGCGCTGGATTACCCGGGTGGCGGTGGACCCCATCGATGCACAAACTGCTTACGTAACCCTCTCCGGCTACCGCCGGGATGAGTACCTGCCCCATATTTTCCGCACCACCGACGCCGGGAATACCTGGGAAGATATTTCCGGCAACCTTCCGGAAGCGCCTTTGAACGACGTAATCGTCGATCCCCAGGACGCCGCCACTCTCTACGTCGCCAGCGACGTGGGGGTATTTTTCACCCACGATCTGGGCGGGGACTGGCAGTTCCTCGGCGCCGGCCTGCCCCTCGCGCCGGTCACCGATTTAGCGCTGCACCACCCCACCCGCACCCTCGTCGCCGCCACTTACGGGCGCTCGATGTTCAAATTCGATCTCGGCCAGATCACCGGGATCGCCGGGAGCGGCGACGCCGGGCAGCCCCAGGATATTGAATTGCTGCAAAATTATCCCAATCCCTTCAACGCCGGAACGGAGATTCGCTTTTCTTTGAAAAAAGGAGGGCAAGTAACCCTGGAGATTTTTGACATCGCCGGGCGCAGGGTTAAAACCTTGCTGGCGGAGAACCTCCCCGCCGGTTCTCACAAAGTCTCCTGGGACGGCCACAACGAGCAGGGCCTCCCGGCGGCTTCCGGCGCTTATATTTACCGCCTGAAGGCGGATAACCGGGTGCTGGCAAAGCGCATGGCGCTGGTGAAATAGGGGTTGCCGGGTGGAAGGTCGTAGGGTGCGCAAACAGGCGGCTAATACATCTCGAACCGCGCCAGCCTGCCGTCCAGGGCGCCGTTGACCAGGGGTTTTTTCCAGGAAGGCCGCAGGCCGAGGCAGGGAATCCACTCCCGGTCTCCGAAATAGATATAGGCGACCGCGCCGCGGCAGCGCTGCTTCAGAAAGTCGCCGAAAGCTTTATAGAAACCGGCCATCTCCTCCCGCTTTCCGGAGCGGATGCCGTAGGGGGGATTGCACACGATCAGGGCGTTCTCCAACCCGGGAATGCTCCGGAAATCGAACACTTTTAGCCTGACCTGCTCGCCGCCAGGCAGCCGGCGAAGATTGGCGGAAGAAGCGCCGATCGCTTTGTAGGATATATCGCTTCCGGAGATGGGAATGCTCTTGCCGCTGCCCGCGCCGGAAATTTTGCGAATGCCCCGCTCCGCCTCTGCTTTTACCGATTGCCAGAGGGATGGATCAAAATCGGGCAGGAACTCGAACCCGAAGCGTTTGCGCAGATAACCGGCGGGAATTTGGCAATGGTGCATCAGCGCCTCGCAGAGCAGGGTGCCGGAACCGCACATGGGATCGTAGAGCGGGCGGGAGCCGTCCCATTGGGAGAGGCGGATGATCGCCGCCGCGAGGGTCTCCTGCATGGGCGCTTCCACGCTTTTCTGGCGGTATCCGCGGCGGTGCAGGGAGCCGCCGGAGGTATCCAGGCTGATGGCGGCGCGGTCGTTTTCGACGTGCAGGTTGATCCACACGTCGGGGTTTTCGGTATCCACGCCGGGCCTCTTGTTAAACCGTTCGCTGAAGAAATCGGCGATGGCGTCTTTCAGGCGCAGCGCGGCGAAGCGGGAGTGGGTAATGCGGCTGTTGGCCACGTTGGCGAAGACGGCAAAGGTATGATCGGCGCTGAAAAGCTCATTCCAGTTCACAGATTTACTTTTTTGATAAAGCTGATCCGTCCCGGAACATTTAAAGGAGACTAAGGGAGCCAGCACGCGGGTGATCAGGCGCGAGGTATAATTGATGCGGTAGAGCGCGGGGTTGTCCGCCTCGAAATAAAGCCCCCGGTAAGCTGCGCGGATGTTGCCGGCGTTCAGCTCGCTCAATTCTTCCGCGCCCAAATCCTCCATGCCCCCGGCAACCTGGGCAAAAAAACGGCGCTTTTCCTGGTATTCGAACATTGTAAACGGGGCCTTTCCACCTGAATTCAGGCGGCAATTTAATCCCCAAATGAACGGGCTACAAATACTCCCTGGAATATTTTGCGCTCCCGGCGGTCCGGCCATGCAAATAGAAAAAAGGCTACTATTGGGGTGCATTCGTGAAAATTCGTGGCTGAATAGTAACGAAGAAAGTTATCGGGAATGGGAATCGGCATCATCCGGGGTGTAAAAAATAAGCCGCCAACTCACGAGGAATTGGCGGCTTTTAGGAGGAGGTATAATTAAGAGACAACCTTGTAAACGCCGTTTGGGGGTTTAAGTTTCACACAAAAATCTGCAACGCGGGAATTTTTTTAGCGCGATATCCCCTTGCTTTTAAAACCTGATTGGCTAATTTCTGACAGGAATCCTATACAAAAAGAGGCAGGTTATGAACCTCCGACAAACGGCGATTTTAAAATTACCCGTTCTCGTTTATGCAGCCGCCATGCTGCTCGGCGGATGCGAGCATAAAAGCGTATTCCGTTCCGGCCCGGGAGAGAGCCTGACCGAAGAGGCGGTGAGAATCATGATCGAGACGCGGGGCTTCTTCGATTCTATCCAAAACAAAGCGGCCGCCGGTTTTGCGAATGATTTCGAGACGCAAAACGAGGAGCTGGTAGTGTTAGACCGCGCCAGCGGGTTGCTGTGGCAGCGCTCCGGTTCCCCGGCGGCGATGAACCTTCCAAACGCCAGGAACTATATCGCTCAATTGAACGAGAGCCGCTACGCAGGATACCGGGACTGGCGGCTGCCCACCCTGGAGGAGGCCATGTCCCTGGTAGAAACCTCGCCCCGGCAAGCGAACGCGCAGCACCTCGACCCGCGGTTCGATCCGAAGCAGCGTTGGATCTGGACCGCGGATTTCTTCAGCCCTACCGAGGCCTGGGTGGTCAGCTTCGATGGCGGCAAATGCCTTATTTCCACGGTCAATCGCAAGATTTATGTGCGGGCGGTGCGGGCGGGGGAATAGAGGGGTAAAGTATTCATAAGAGTTAAATTATCGCTTCGAATCTATCTGAACAAAGCTGTCTCATTCGTTTCAGATCCTGGCGATACTTTTTTGAGAGGAAAATCTTCAAGGTCGCCCTCCCCGCTTAGCCATCGTTCAACATCTTCTTCATGCTCAAATTCATAATACTCATTATCCATCAACGATTCACTGTTGGTGGGCTTGCCGCACCCTGTTAAAACAGCACCTTCAGCCCCAAAACCGGCAGCCGCGGCAACTGGTTGATGGCTTTCACCTCGCTGTAATCGCTATTGTAGTTGTAATCATAGACGTTGTTGCGGTTGAGCAGGTTGATTACCTCCAAATAAATCTCCCCCGGGTTTCCCCAAATTCGCAATTGCCGGTCGATGCGCAAATCGATCCGGGAGTAGGCCGGAAAGCGGGCGCTGTTCTCCGCGCCCTCCACCGGCAGGGGAATGATCGTCCCGGTAGAATCCGGCAAATAGATCACCTCCGCGATGGGGGTGTAGGGCTTGCCGGTATTGAACTGCCACTTCAGCCCGATATTCCAGCGCGCCCGGGGCTGGTAATTGGCCACCAACGACAGGGTGTGCCGCTGGTCCTGCAAGGGATAGTAGTATGGCTGAGCGGGATGATCCTTGCGGCGGGAAACGCTGTAGGAATAACTGAGCCAGCCGCTCCATTTCCCGGAGACCTTCTTCTGGAAAAACACGTCCGCGCCCCGGGAAAATCCGCTCCCGTCGTTATCATAATTGATCTGCGGATCGGTGGTGATCAGATCGCGCAGCTTTTTATAATATCCTTCCACGCGGAACAGGTAATTCCCGCCAAAGCGATGTTCCAGGCCCAGGATATAGTGCTCCGCCAGGGGCGCCCGGGCGCGGCGATTGCCCGCCGCGGGATCGAACACCAGGGGATCGCGGCTGAACTGGCTGAACCATCCCCAGGCGCTTTTGAGCAGGGTTCGGGCGTTCAGGTGATAGACCAGCGCGAGCCGGGGATTGACCACCACCTGCGCGGTGGCGTTCAGGTACTCAAAACGCATTCCTGCGTTAGCGATCAGCTTCCCGGGAAGCATCTCCCACTGGTCTTGCAAATAACACCCGGCATATTGGTAAACGCTGCGGTAAGCCGCGGACGCCAGGGTAGAATCGTCGGAGAGGCGCACGCTGGTGTTGCGGTTCGTGGTGTAGAGCAAATCCCAATAGGCTTTCGGGAAGGAGAGGGTGTAGTCGGCCTCCACCCGGTGGAGATAGAAGCCGCTCTCGATTTTGTGATGGGGAAAGGGTATGAAGGTGAACTCGCTGCGAAGATCATAATTATCCACCACGAAGTAAATCCAGTGGGTGGTGGGGTACAGATAGCGGGCGTCGAAGTAATTATAGATGTAGGCGGCGTTGGTATGGACAAAAGCCTTGTCGGAAAGAATCCATTTCCAGTCCACGTTGCCGACGCCCAGGGCCTGCTTGCGCACAAATTTTTCGGAAGCAGTGGGCAGGTCGATGAATTCATCCTCGCTATCCACGCTCCATCTCAGCTTGTCGCCGGAGTACAGGCCGTTGACCTCAAAAAGGTGTTTTTTGCCGAGCGGGTAGAATAGTTTTAGCTGGTAATCATAAAAACCGGGGCGGAAATAGCTCTCCGGCAGCTTCAGCCAATCCATGATGCGGTCGTAATAGTTCACCCGCACGGAAAAGAGGAACGAGCCTCGCGGACCGGGCAATGCCCCTTCCACCAATGCGTCCGAAGAGATAAAGCTGCTGCCCACGCTTCCTTGCAGCGGCCCGCGCTGGCCGTAGCGGTTGTACACTTCGATCACCGCGGACATGGCCTGGCCGTATTTGGCGGGAAATCCCCCGGCGTAAAATTCGATATCCTTGATCAATTCCGGGTTGAAAATAGAGACCAGCCCGTTCAAATGGTAAGGTTCGTAGATATAAATGCGATCTAACAGCACCAGGTTTTCATCCACCCGCCCCCCGCGCACGTACATCTTGCCGCTGAAATCTCCCTCCGCGGCCACTCCCGGGAGGGTTTGCAGGGTGCGGGTGACGTCTTCCAACGCCCCGGCGCGCCCGCGCACCTCCTCGCTGCGAATCTCCATCACGCTGCCGGAGGGTTCCCGGGAGAGTTCCCGCTCCCCCACCACCTCCACCGCCCGGCCATATTCCAGCGCCTGCTGGATCAGGAACACGTTCAGCACCCGGTTGGCGCCTTTTTCCAGGCGGAGGTTATCCACCTGGTAAGGGCGGTAGCCTAACATTTCGAAACGCAGGGTATAAACCCCTTCCGGGAGGCGCACTTCAAAGCGGCCGGTGGATTCGCTGGCCGCGCCCTCCTGAGTTCCCGGCACCAGCACGTTCACCCCGGGCAGGGGCTCGCTGGTTTCCGCGTCGCGGATGACGCCGCTGACGCGCGATGACGGCGTCTGCGCCCGCGCCTGCCAAATGGTGAGCAAAACGATGATTCCGATAAGAGCGGAATAGACAACAGGCTTCATAGCCCCGCTCACTCTCCATTTATTTTCCCTGCAAAGTTAAATGAATTTGATATCGAAAAACACTTTAGCTTTAATTAAATTTATCCACTCTTCCATAAGGAAAGGAGGCGGCGATGAGATCTCTTATTTTATTCTCTTTACTGGGTATTTTGTTGCAATTGCCGGTATTTGGAGAGGAAAGCGGTAAAAAAGTGCGGCAAACACCGGAACCTACCCCTCCGGCTCTCCCTTCAAATCATCCCCTCGCGAATAGTGACAGCACGGATACCCTTGCGACAAAAGGTTTGCCGGGTGCGGAGCGGGAATTATCCACCGTATTGACCGGGGAAGACCTGCGCCGCTACGCGGTGCGGGGAATCGACCCATACGCCGCGCTGCAGCCCGGGGTCATTCGCCAGGATGGCGATAATTATATCCTGGGAAGTGATTTTTACGAGACCGGCTACTACCTGGAGGGAACCTACCTCACCAATATCACCAGCGGCAGAAACGGAATCTACGTGATTCCCGAAGCGCTTGAAACTCTCACGATCGGAGGGTTACCCTTCGATGCGGGATTTTCCGGGGCTACCGGCGGGGCTATCCGCGCCCGGCTGAAAACCGGGGGAGAAAAGTTACAGGCAGCAGTTTTTCACCGCAGCGACGATTTTGCCGGCGAAGGTAAACAATTCTTGGGTACCTACGCTTACGGCGACCGCGCTACCGCAGCCACCCTGGGCGGGCCGCTGCTCAGCCCCCGGATTCGATTTTTCCTCGCCGGGGAATATCACCCCACCCGCGACCGCGCCATGCGATTCGTGCAAGGGTTTACGATGAATAATTTAATTGATGGCAATCCCGAGAACCCTAAGGTCCTCAGCGGCAACCCGGATACCATTGATGTTCTCACCTACCCCGAGGGCAATACCCCGCAAAATGGGCAAGACCGCTATTCCCTGAATGCAAATATCACTCTAAATACCGCCCCGGTTTCCGCCCGGCTGGATTTCGCTTACTGGAAGAACCGTGATGAATTGAACGATACCCCGCTCATTAACAGTCTGAATGAGCGCAAGGCCTTCAACGACCTGCAAACCATTTTCCTCTCCGCGGCAGCGGATTACCAGGTGGCCGCGAACCAGAATATAGGGGTTAAATTCAGCCTGTTTGACAGCTTCCTGGAGCGGGAAGACGACTTTTTTGGCGGAAATTACCGGCTCTGGTATGACAGCACCGCAAACGCCGAAAAGGGAATTCAATTCCGCAGCCTGTGGCGGCCGGACTACGATTATCTCCTCAGCGGATTCCCGTTCCAGAGAAACGGAACCCCTTACGAAAACCTGTATTTCAAATCCAAATTGAATTTTTGGGAAATATCCGGAGCCTATTCTTTAACGCTGCAAGGCGCTCACCATCTTCAAGTGGGGGCATACCATCGAAAATACCAGCGGCGATTTTTTTCCATCCGGCCCTCGGTCATGTTTTTGACCGGGAGGGACAAAAATCCGCAAAACGTGAATCCCATTTTATGGAATTCATTTGGGAACGTTATCGCCGCAGGTTATGATATTTACGGCAATGAGATAGCCGGTTCAGGGCTGGATTCCCCGACCGAGCCGCAGAACACTGCTTTTTATGCCCGGGATGAGTTCCGGTGGAAACAGGTGAGCCTGGCGCTGGGATTCAGGTATGAATCCCTGGAGACCGACCATTGGCGATTGAAAGATCCGGCAAATGTTCTGATAGATCCGCAAACCGGCGAGATTCTCCCGGAGAACTTTGAAAAGACCCCCGGGGTAAGCCGGCTGCTTCCCCGTCTAAAATTTACGGTTTATCCCCTTTCCGCTATGAGCCTGCATATCGGCTACGGAAGCTTTTTGCAATTCAACCGCTCCTATTACCCGGAAACCTTCTCGTTCTCAACCACCGGGGCGGTGTCCTTCCCCTCGGACGTCATTCGTTCAAACCAGGTTGAAATCGGCCTGAACGCGCATATCCGGGATATTGCCGACCTGGGGGTGCAGTACAATCAAAAGAATACCCGGGGATCGAATACCACTTTTAACAGTTTTACCGGGGCAGATGGCGTCGATGCGCTCGATTTTCACATCGTTTCTTTCCAGGTGAACAGCAAACGCGTGAAGGATTTCCTTGCCTCCGTTCACTACACTTTTACAGATGCGGATGAGAGATTTGCCGGATACCTCCAAAAACACCGCGGGGCGTTGGCGGTGGATTATTACTATGACCGGCCGCAGAAACAATCATTCTGGGAGGGAAGCGGGGCAGGCCTGGTCTATTCATTTAATAGCGGCCATCCCTACCCCTACCTGCCAACAGGTTATTTTGGATCAGGAACCGCTTATTCGGCGGGCGTTGTAGCTTACACCAATCCCTTTCTGCTCGCCTCGACCGGCGGCAATTATGATACGACTCCCTGGAATCAGCGCGTCGATCTGAAGGTGTACAAGCGCTTTCCGCTTGGGAGAGCGCTGGCGTTGAATATCGGCCTGAATGTGATCAATCTCTTCAACCGCAAAAATGTTATGAATGTGTATTATTCCACCGGCAACGCCGAGTACGACGGTTTTTTCAACAACACCAGCTCCCCGCCATGGAATGCCTATGTCGCCGCTTACGGAGAGAATTTCATTAAGCTGTATGAGAATATCAACCTGAAAAACGGGGAGGCATACCGGGATGTGCTGGGCAAAGAGTTGTGGGGAACCCCGCGGCAGATTTTGCTGGAAGTGGGGCTTAATTTCCGGTAAATGTAATACGTTATAGAAATTGGTTTTTTGACGAGATAAACAGGATTTACCGGATAGCGACAGGCATGTAAAATCTGGTAATTAGTCCAACCTCAGGTAGTTTGCCGGATCGGCTTTCAGCACCAGCAGATTCTCATAGCGGATCACTTCCCCGCTGATTTCTACCGGCTCTGCTACCAGGGGCAGCACTTCCCGGTTTACAGTTCTGCCTTCCCCGGAAACCAGTAAGAAATAGGTTGCCAGCCCCTCCCGGTTCTTCACCACCAGCACCGGGGGAATGCCCCCGCTGATGCAGCGAATGGCGCAGGCTTTGTGGGGCTTGAGGTTGCCGGGGTTCATCACTCCCAGGTAACATTTGCTGTCCACGATTTCCCCCGCCAATCGGAAGGTTCCCAAACGCTCTCCCGGCTGCTCGTTCCAGGCCATCCCGGCCAGGCTGGCCGGTTCATCGCCGGTGATTTTCGCGGAGCCTGCTTTGATTTCGATCATGGTTTGATTGTCGCGATAGACCAGGGCGCCTTGCAGCTTCACCCGCTTCCCCTCCATCCCTTGCAGCGCTTCCCCGGCGCCGAATTTGCCGAACGCGACCAGGTAATACTGGGAATACTCCGGCAGCGCCCCCGCCTTGCCGGGCCGCTCCACCCACAGGGTGGGATAGGGTTTTTCTTTGATGATCCCTTCAAACTCCCGGTAATTCCCAAACTCGAACGCGCCGGGATAAAAGGAGCCCTGGCCGGTCGCCAAAAGCACCGCCACCGCTGCGGCGATTGCCAGCAGCGTAATGATTACCCGGCGCAGAAATTTCCCCAACCTTTCCGGCGCGTTGGGAAGGTAACCGATGTAGAATTCATCACTTTTAGTTGCAGACATGATTTATCACTCCACTACTGGCGCTTTTCATATTTCATGTATGTTTGAAAAAGGGTAAGTTCCTACTACTTTCTAACCTTATCAAAGGCGCAGCACCGCGGAATTGACCGCCCCGGTTATTCACCTATCCGCGCCGGCTCCACCGCCGTCCCCGGCGGATTGGGCTGCGGATGCACCCACACCCTTCCGCCGATTACCTTCACGTTAAAGGTGGGCACTTTTTCTTTGAACGGCTCCGGGGAGGCGCCATCCTGCGGGCGGTACTGAAACCCGTGCCAGGGGCAGGTCACCAGCCCGTCGATGATCCTCCCCTCCCCTAAGGGGCCGTTCTGGTGCTGGCAGACGTTGGAAATGGCGGAAATTTTTCCATCGTATTTGAAAATCGCCACCCGTTCCCCGCCTATCAGGGCGACGTGGGCGCATTTTTCGGGGATTTCCGAAACCGCGCAGACGTTCACGTACCCATCTGCCGCCGCCGGATACGTTTTCTCATCCGGCAATTTTTCTTTCCGCGCCGCCAGCAGATGCAAAATTAGCACCCAGGCCAGCCCGACCCCCAACAGCGCCGCTAAAACCGGGCTGGTTTCCGCTTGCAGCGCCCCCAACACCACGTGGAGAACAATCAGCCCGTAAGCGACATACACCAGCATGTGCAGCGCCTTCCACACCGGCGGGGTGAGGTTGGTGAGCCAGAAATCGTGGCTGGTGGCGGCCATCAGGAACAGGATCAGCAGCGCCGCCAGCCCCAGGGGTTGAAAGGGAAAATCGCTGAGACTGGTGTAACGCGTCTCTCCCGCCAGCACGCTCACCAGGGGATTAACGTCGCCGAGGGCGTGGAACTGTACGATGGAGAATCCCCCGTGCGCCAGCGCCAGGATGAACATGGTTACCCCTAAGTGGCGGCGATTGTAGAGCAAGGGCAAAAAACGGGGATTCAGGCGGCACAGCGGGCCGATGGAGAGAATGATGTGCAACAGCAACAGCGCCGCGGTGCCGAACCCGCGGATCAGCAGGGTTTCCGCCGTCGCGTTGGGATGAAAAATCGCGCCCAGCCCGGAGAATAAGCCCAGGTACAGTACCACCCCGGCGATTAACACGCTGTCATATATTTTTTTCTGGCGGTTCCACATCACCGCCTGGTATTTCAAGCTCACCGGGGATTTCCTCCGCTCAAAATAGAATGAGAGGGCAGCGCCGCGGTAGCAATTCGCTGCTGCTGCGCTAAACTGTAGAGGATCACCGAACCGTCGGTCTCCAGCGCAGGCGCGGGCAAAAGAAAAAGACCCTTTTCCCGGCCTGACAGAACGCCGATCAAAAAAGCCTCTTGCGGCGGGATTTTGGCGGCGCCCGCTGCGCCTGCGCTCCAGTAAACCAGCAGGTCCGGGTATTCGAGGTAACGTTGGGGATGCAATTCCACCGCCAGCCGGGAAGGGGGCAGGGTGTCGGCATATACCCGAGTAGTGATGTCGAACTGCCCCCAAAGATCGTTTTGTTCGAAGATCAGGTGGGTAAATTCCGGCGCAGCCGGGCGGATGGCCGGGGGAATTTCCGCCATCGCCGGAATGCTTTTCCGGGAGGCAATTCCGGCGATAAAGGCCAGCGGCAGCAAAACCGCAAGGACGGATATTATCCGGCGGTGGCGGCGGCGCAGGGGGCGGATCATCCTTTTCCCTCCCTCGCCGGGTTATTTTCCGGGCCGCGGGCAGCCAAGCGGTGGGGATTTTTCTCCTCCGGCGGCTCCGCAACCCCTTTCAGCCAGCGAAATGCCAGCAGCGGCCACAGCGCCATCGTCCCCGGAATAATGATTAATTTGAATCCCGCGGTGGCTTTCCGGGCGGTGGGATCGATTTGGCCCGCCCCGAAAAACGCAAATGGGATGGCAAACAGCAAACCGATGCAGAGATATATAGCAGCAAGCAAAATCAGAATGTCAGCGAGCATAACCGGCATATAAAACTCCCTTACACGTGCCGCTTGATCGTGGCAATGGCCAGGCGGTCGCATACGTCTTCGGCCTGGTCGGCGATCTTTTCGATTTGCCGAGCAAAATAACGCATGTGGTTTTTCCGGCTCAAATCCTCGCCGGTTCGGTACACAAAACGGATCAGCTTTTCGGCAATGGCATCCGATTGCGATTCATAGAAAAGCACCTTGTTGATATGGTCTCTAACCGCGGAGAGGTCGCGAAAATAAGCGCGAACCGCCGTCACCATCGTTTCCAGGGCGCTCATGGAGGCTTCGGTGAGGTCCACGTACCAGGATTTGGTCTCCGGCAGAATAAAAGGCAACTCCATGTCGAATTGCTGAAGGGTTTCCGCGGTAAGATTCAAGGCCCGGTCGGTGCTTTCCAATATGCCCAGCACGTCCCCCCGGGAATCGGGGATAAGGGTTTCCAGGTAGAGTTTGCTTTCGATGGAGCGGCGCAAGGCGTCCGCGTCATGCTCGGTTTTATCGATCTCCGCCAGGCAGCGGGTGAACTCTTCGGCGCGCTCTTCCAAAAAGTATTTGATCCCCTGTTTGAACAGCAGCGCGCCCCGCACCACCAGGTCCAGGTAATCATCTATCTCCCGTTCCAGGGCTTTTATTTTTTTCAGTATGATGGCCATGGCATGTAGCGGCTTGTAGTTTTTCTATATCCCGCTCCCCTTCCAGCGGCTATAGGGATTCCGGATCAAGTTGGCGTTATAGTAGCGCGGATCGCCGGTAACTTCCGCTCCCGCCCATTCCGGCAATTGGATCTGCTGCGCTTCATCGCTAACTTCCACTTCTGCAAGAATCAGCCCGGCGTTTTCGCCGGCGAACTCATCCACTTCCCAGGTTAGCCCGCGGAAATGAATTTGATAGCGGGTTTTTTCGATCAGGGGGCGCTCGCACAACTCATCGAGCAATTGATGGGCGTCGGCGAGGGGAATTTTATACTCGAATTCCAGGCGCGTTGCCCCCCGGTTGCTTCCTTTAACGGTCAAAAAGCCTTTCTGTCCCGCAACCCGCACCCGCACGGTGCGTTCGGGAACCGTGGAAAGATAGCCCTGGCGATAGAGCGTTCCCGCTCCTGCGCTCCGCCAGGCCTCGCCTATCACGAGGAATTTGCGTTCGATTTCCCTGGGCATTCTGCAACCCTTTCCCGTACGGGCGAAGCATTCGGGAGCGATATTTGCCGTAAAAAGACGGGATTCATCCGAATGCTTCGCCGATTCACCGTACGGGCGAAGCATTCGGGAGCGATATTTGCCGTAAAAAAGACGAGATTCATCCGAATGCTTCGCCCCTACGTATTCAAATATTTCCCCACGGACAGGTAACTGCCGATAAATCCCAACAGGATACCCGTTATCACCAACCCGGCCAGGTAGAGCCAGGGAACCGCCAAACCGGGCAGGAACAAGTAGCGCACCAGGTCCCCGGCCAGCCACAGCAGCCCGGCCGCCAGCAGGCCGCCGATCATTCCTTGCAAAACCCCTTCGAATATGAACGGCGCTTTGATAAAAGCATCGGTGGCGCCCACCAGCCTCATAATTTCGATCACCCGCTGCCGGGAATGAATGGCCAGGCGAATGGTATTGAAAATCAGCAGGGTGGAGATGATAAAAATGGCCGCTCCCAGCCCTGCGGCAATTACAATCCCCAGCAGGAAATATTTGTCGAGCAGGCGAATCAAATTCTCCGGGTACACTACCTCATCCACGGCCTTTAAGGCCTCGATCCGGCGCACCACCGCCTGAATGGCCTCCGGGCGGGAGCGGCCGGTCTTCAACATCACCCGGAAAGAGGGCGGCAGGGGGTTGGATTCCAGCACCGCCACCAGGTCTTTGCCGAAATCCTTTTCGAATTCTTGCAACGCAGCCCGGGGGGAGATGTATTCGGCGGATTGTACGGCCTCGATTCCCTCGATTTCGCTTTTCAGGGTTTGGAAATCGCTTTCGCCCAGGGAGGGATCGACAAATACTTCTAAGCGAATCTGGTAAAAAACCCGCTGAAAGGAGTCGGAGAGGTTCTGCGCCACCAGGCCGAACAGGCCCAGGAGCGCCAGGGCAAGGGTGATGGTGGCCAGCGTGATGGTCACGGCTAAGCGCGCCCGCCGGAAACCGGCAAAACCTTCTTTGAGCAGAAAAAGGAGTTTCATGGAGTGTCGAAATGTTACCGTGTTCCGTAACGGGGCATCAGGGCGCTTCCCCCGCGGTAATTTTTCCGTTTTCCACCAGCAGGGTGCGGTGCGGAAACTGGCGGATCAGCCCGTAATTGTGGGTGGCCATCAACACCGCGGTGCCGCTGCGATTGATGCTCTCCAACAGGGCTAAAATTTCCGTGGAAACCTGCGGATCGAGGTTGCCGGTCGGCTCATCGGCCAGCAAAATGAACGGTTCGTTGACCAGCGCCCGGGCAATCGCGGCGCGCTGCTGCTCCCCGCCGGAAAGATGGTGGGGCATCTGGTAGCGTTTATGATTCAAACCCACCCGGCTTAGCGCGGAGAGCGCCCGCGCCCGGATGGTTCGCTTGGGCGCCCCGATCACCTGGAGCGCAAAGGCCACGTTGTCGAATACGGTGCGATCCGGCAGCAGCTTAAAATCCTGAAAAACCACCCCCACTCTTCGCCGCAGAAAGGGAATTTCCTTACGCCGGATGGTGGAAGAGCTATAACGATCTACGATCACGTTCCCTTTGGCGGGAAAGAGATCCATATAAATGAGGCGCATGAGGGTGGTTTTGCCGGCCCCGGTCTTACCGATCAGGTACACGAACTCCCCTTTGGTGATTTGCAGGCTGATATCGTTCAGCACCGGGCGGTTATCGATTTTTACGGAAACGTTGAAAAGCTCGATCATGGCTTTTTGTGTTCCGGTGTTTTAGTCTTCGGGTGTTATAGCGCTCGAGTAAGGTTGTTAAAACACTATAACACCGGAACACTAAAACACGATTTAACCCTCAGCTTTTTTTCAATACAAAATGCGCCCGGCCGCTGCGGGGCGTGGCGCGGCGGAAAGAGAATTCCCCGTAGATGTTGCGAATCTCGAAATGGGTGTGCTCCAGAATAATCGCTTCAATTTCGTCGAAATCATAGATCCGCTGGCGGTGCTCTTCTTGAAAAATGCCCTCTTCGGAGTACACCCGAATCCAGTTGAATTGCATTTTTTCGGCAACGTCATAACGGCTTTCCCGGTAATACGCGCAGGTTTCGCTCAACACGTCGCTGTCGCGGTAGTTATGGAAGTAGTGCCGGCAATTCACCTCGCTGACCAGGTCGAAGATGAACAGGCCGGGAGTTCTCAAATTCTCGAAAATACGAATCAGGGCGCGGGCGACCGAAGCAGTATCCAGCAGGTAGTTCATGGTATCGTACAGGCAGGTGAAAACCTGGTACGCCCCGGCCGGCACCCCCGGCAGCTCCGGCAAAGCGCTTTGGTAAAACTGTGACCGGCCCAGGCGCTCGCGGGCGACTTTTAGCATGTGCGGGGAGGGATCGCATCCGTCGCCCAACTGGCCTCTTCGCTCCGCTTCCTCTAAAAAGCGCCCGGTTCCGCAGCCGATATCCAGCAGCTCCCGCCCCGGCCACAAATATTCCTTTTTCAGAATGGCGATGACGTAATCCGCCCACTGGCGGTAATTCACGTGCGCCATCATCCGGTCGTACACTTTTGCCAGCTCGCTATAGGGCGGGGTTTCCCGGATAGGCCCATTTTGGGGGGGAGTGAAGTTCATGCTTGCCAGTTTTATGGTGTTTTCCAAAGAAACACCTTTCCGAAGGAATCTACGATAAGCGCGAGTGTTATAGTGTTTGAGTGTTATAGTGTTTTGGTGTTTTAGAGCCTATCCGAAAATACTAAAATACTAAAACACCAAAACACCTGAACACTATAACACTCGACACCATACAGTTTTAGAAGTTGTCGATAATCGACCGGGCAAATTCGGAAGATTTAAGGGGCTTTACATTCCCTTCCATCTGCCGGGCCAGGTCGTAAGTGACCCGTTTTTGTAAAATCGATTTTTCCAGGGCGGCCTCGATAATGCTGCCGACTTCGTTCCAGCCTAAGTACTGGAACATCAGCACCCCGGAGAGCATCAGGGAGGCGGGATTGACTTTATCCTGCCCGGCGTATTTGGGAGCGGTACCGTGGGTGGCCTCGAATACCCCCATCACGTCGCCGATGTTCGCCCCGGGGGCCATTCCCAGCCCGCCCACCTGGGCGGCGCAGGCGTCGCTGATGTAATCGCCGTTCAAATTCGGGGTAGCGATGATGTCGTATTCGTCGGTGCGGGTGAGGATTTGTTGCAGCATGTTATCGGCGATGCGGTCCATGATCACCTTCTTGCCCGTGGGAACCTTGCCGTCGTACTTGCTCCACAGTTCTTCTTCCGAAACCAGGTGGTCGCCGTATTCTTCCCGGGCCAGCTCGTATCCCCAATCTTTAAAAGCGCCCTCGGTAAATTTCATGATATTGCCCTTGTGCATCAGGGTAATGTTGCGGCGATTTTGTTTCAGCAGGTAGTCGATGCCTTTGCGTATCAGGCGCTTGCTGGCCGTTTCGCTGATCGGTTTGATGCCGATGCCGGAATCCAGCGCAATATTAGCGCCTAATTCTTTGATAAGGTAGTCGATCAATTTCCGGGCTTCCGGGGTTCCCTTTTTATATTCGATCCCGGCGTACACGTCCTCGGTATTCTCCCGGAATACCACCACGTTCATCTTCTCCGGAAAGCGCACCGGGCTGGGAACGCCTTTGTAGTATTTCACCGGGCGGATGCAAGCGTAGAGATTCAAAATCTGGCGAATGGCCACGTTCAGGCTGCGGAAACCGCCGCCCACCGGGGTGGTCAACGGCCCCTTGATGGCGATGGTGTACTGGCGGATCGCTTCGATGGTCTCGTTGGGCAGCCATTCGTTATAAAGTTTCTGGGCTTTTTCCCCGGCGTAGATCTCCATCCAGGCGACCTGGCGCTTGCCGCCATAGGCTTTTTTTACCGCTGCGTCGAACACCATTTGTGAGGCCGGCCAGATGTCTATCCCGATGCCGTCGCCCTCGATGAACGGGATAATGGGCTTATCGGGAACGCTGTACTGGTTCCCCTGCACTTTAACAGGTTCTCCCCAATTCGGAATCTGAACATGTTTGAACATAGGCTTCTCCTGAGTCGTTTTTTGATTTGGTGTTGATAGTATCTATCCATTAACCGCTTACTTCCCACTTCTCACCCTTCGTCAAGCTCAGGGCAGGCTTTTTTACTTTTTACTTCTCACTCTTTCGCGCCGCCTTTTTCGCTGCTCCCGGAACTCTCGCTCTTGCTGGCGCCGGCGGCGGTTTTGGAAGCGCCGTTTTTTTTCTCTTTTGTATCGTTTTTGTAATCGGTGATATAAAATCCCGATCCTTTGAAGATCAGCCCGCTGCCGCCGGTGATCAGGCGCTGCAGTTCCCCGCTGCACTTTGGACAAATAGCCAGGGGTTCATCGATGACGCTCTGGAATTCCTCGAAACGATGACCGCAATTTTTGCAACGATAATCATAAGTCGGCATAGTGTTTCTCCTGTACTCATCATTCTGATTCAATTTCAAAATGGTTGAAAAATTTAATCATTTTTTGTAGCTAAACAAAAACCAATCTTTATTTGCTGGCGGCACAACAGAGAAGGCTGCAATTCGATCGCTGCTTTTGTTCGGAAAAACATCGGACAACTTGCTAAACGGGGAAATTAACCTTGTCGAGAAAAATATTTCCGATGTCATTTTTATTTTTTACATTTCGATGCCGTTGAAAGCGCCATATAAATCAGGGGCCGCAAGCATGGATGAAGCCGTGGAATATCCCATCGACGGGGTGTTGGATTTGCACACCTTCCATCCCCGGGAGATAAAGGATTTGCTGCCGGAATATATTCATGCCTGCCGGGCAAAAGGGATTTATCAGCTACGCATTATTCACGGAAAGGGAAAAGGGGTTCTGCGCCGCCTGGTTCACGGGGTGCTGGATACCCTGCCGGAAGTCGAAGAATACTGGCAGGAGGGCGGCGCCGGCTCCTGGGGCGCAACCGTCGCGCGATTGAAGAGGATGGAATAGCTTTCAGCAGTATATTTGCTAAATTGAAGCCATGAAAGTAATCGCCGCCAGTCTCGATATGATGCTCGCTTCCGCGGAGCATTTACAACAGGTGAGCAGGAAGGACCTGCGCCGGGGAGACCGGCTGCTGGTCTTTACCCGGAATTCCTGTTATTCACTGCTGCTGCTGGAAGATGGCGATTTCCTGGTCTCCGGGGGATGGTTCGACCGCCATCGCCGGTCGCCGGTAAAAACCACCGTGGCCGGCTGCAGTTGGGGCGGCAGCGTTATCAAGGTAGATATTGTGGCGGCCTGCGGTCTTTCCCTTGAATTCGGCAACCGCCTGGTTACCAGCGCGATCCAGAGGATCGTGATCTTCAAACATGGCTGCTCGAATTAATCCCGGCCGCTTTCCCCAACCCTTTCAAAGGAGAATCCCATGCCGCCGCGCACCCGCAGAATCCTTGCCGCAAGCCTGGTGGTACTTTCACTCTTCATTCCCCTTTTCCTGGCCGCCCAGGACAGCAACATCAAATATCCGGTAGAAGAGATCGAAAAAATGCTCGCCAGCGACCCGGCAGAGCTTTCCATCCCCCGGGATATTCGCTTCAAAGGAGATAAAGCCAAAACCGCGATCTTGAAACGGGCAGACGGTTTCTTCCTGCGGGTGAAATTCAAAAAAGCGGCCCGCGGCGGGGAGGATTACAACAACCAGCCCCGCTATGAATTGGCGGCGTACCGCCTGCAAAAACTCTTCCTGGAGGCGCATGAATACGTGGTTCCCCCCACCGCCGGGCGCGGTTTTCCGTTAGAGGATTACCGGAAAATCGAAGACAACGCTCAGCCCACTTTCAAAAATACTTCCGCGGTATATTGCCTGCTGCAATATTGGCTGGAGAATGTCAGCAGCAAACCGGTTTTCGATGCGCAGCGCTTCGATTCCGACTCCCTTTACGCCCGGCACATCGGCAATTTGAATATTTTTACCTACCTGATCCGCCACAGCGACTCCAACGTGGGCAATTTCCTGATTTCTTCGGATTCGGCGAATCCCCGGGTCTTCGCCGTGGACAATGAAATGGCCTTCGGCAATATTACCAGCGAGCGCGGCTACGAGTGGCGCAGCCTGGTGGTCAAGCGCTTTCCGCGAAAGAGCGTGGAGCGCTTGCGGAAAATCAGCGTGGAGGATTTGACCCGCGCCCTGGGAGTGGCGGCGCAGTATGAGATTCGCGAGGGGCAGTTGATTCCGCAGGAGCCGGGGGAAAATCTCGATGAGAACGCCGGGGTGCGCCAGTCCGGCCGTACCATCCAACTCGGATTGACCGCCAAAGAGATCAGGGGGGTGTACGAACGTTTAGGGGAATTTCTGCGAATGGCAGACGCCGGGAAAGTGGAGGTTTATTAGTGTGAATCCGGGGTTAGACTCCGGGTTAAATTTGCAGAAAGTGGCGGGTATATTCCCAAATCGTTTCCACTTCCCCAATCATCTGGTGGTCGGCGTTTAGCAGCAGCAGCCGGGCGGGGGGATGGGTTTGCAGATACTCCACGCTCAATCGGTAATCCACCGCTTCATCATTGACGCCGTGCATCAGCAGGGCGGGAAGCTGCCGCCGCAATTCCAGCCGGTCGTACTGTTGAGCCTCTTCCAGAATATAGTAGTGCAGGCGGCGGTGCTCCCGGTAGGCGTGGTGATACACTTTCAGGTAGCCTTCCTCTCTCCATTTCTGCAGCATCGTTTTATCCATGCGGGCCAGGTAGCGGGCGGCAAATTGAAACGCCGGGGCGAGCAGTACCATTTGCTTCACCCGCAGGTTTTCTTCCGCAAATAACGCCGCTAAATACCCGCCCATGCTGGAGCCCAGCAAGGCCAATTCGCCGGGAAGCGACTCCGCCAGTTCACGAATGATGTTTAGCTGGCCGGAGAGGGTCAGATGCTCGAAGTCGCCGCCATTCAAATCCGGGGTGTGCAACGCCAGCCCCTGTGCGGCGAACTTCTCCCGCAAATACGATCCCTTGTAAGAATTCGCCCCGGAGAGGAAGCCGTGGAGATAGAGGTAGTGCATTTTTTCCATTGTTGCGATCCGTCGGCGAATTGGTCGAGAAACTGACTGACCAATATCTGGCGGGTGAATATATTCATTTTGTGCCAAAAACCCTATGGCAAAGAAATATCCTGTAATTCTGACGGAGAAAGAGCGGAAGACGTTGAAAGCATTTGGCCCGACGATCAGGCAAAACGGGCAGGCGGCCGTAGCAGTGCCAGGGCGCAGCGGTAGATTACCACTCACCCGCCGCCACTCACCCGCCGCCATCTCTTTATCACCCGCACTCCATTCCCCCGGGGTAACCATTCATCCTGCCGGCGGCTCGCCGCAAATCCCGCTCTTTCATTTTTCCCGAAAGTTTTATACATTCTTTACGAAATAAAGATAAGCGGCCGCCAGGGAAGGCGGCGTTTTGAAGATGCTTCTCGCTGCGAGAAGAATCTTGCGCCGGGAAAGGAAATCCATTGCACCAGGCAGTTTCCGGGTTTAATTTAGGCCAAAATGATCGAGGATAGCTTGGAAAACTTTGGGCTGCATGACAAGATCGAGATTTACAACCGCGAATTCCACATTCACACCGGGGCGCTGATCGAGCACCGCAAAATCATTTCGGAAGTGTTCGAGAAAGGAATGTTCCTGATCTCCCGGGAACACCCGGTGGACCTGCGCCGCGAGGTTGCGCAGGTGGACTATGACTTCTTGAACGCCATCACCGAAAAATTCCATCAAAGCGTCATCGCGGAGCTGGAGGCGGTTTACCAGATCGAAGCGAAGCTCAAGCGCTACCGCCATCCCAAATCCCATTACTACCTCGGCATCCTCTTCCTCAAAAAAAATCTCTACCCCGAGGCGATCAGCCAGTTCAAAACCGCCCTGGAGCAGGACGGCAATTTTATGAAAGCCTATATGGGGCTGGGGGTCAGCTACCTGAAATCCCGCAAATTCATTCCCGCCCTGAAAGTTTTTCAAAAAGCCATGAGCACCAACGAGAAGTATCCCGATTTTCTGAACTACTACGGGCTGGCCTACCTGTTCCTGGATGACTTCGACCATTCCATCTCGATGTTCAAAGAAGCGATCCGGCTCAATCCCAATTACGTGGAAGCGCAGTTCAACTTAGGGGTTTCGCTGTATAAATCCGCCCTGCAGGGGGCAAAAGACCCGGAAGCGGTGGCGGTGCCGGCGCGGGTATCCATTTACCTGAAGCAGGTGCGGGATATTCCCAAGTACCGCATTCCCCACTGGCAGAAAGAGTTCAACCAGTTGCTGGAGCTGCTCAAAGACAACAATCACAAAATGATCCTGCCGCAGTTGGAACAATTCCAACTGCGGCTGGTGGACGTGCTCTCCGACCGGGAGAAGATCTACGAATTCTACCTGCGCTTTTTATTCGGCGGAAAAGAGCTGAGCCTGGAAACCATCGAAAAATACGAGCAGTATTTTTTCTCCAGCAGCGATGAGCACACCCACTATCCGGATTACTGGAACGATTTGGGCACTTTCCACTTGATCAAAAGCCGCGGTCTCTATCTCAAAGCGATGGCCGACTTCGAGAAAGCCATCGCCTTAGCGCCCACGTTCGAAGACGCCCAGCACAACCTGAAAATGGTGAAGAGCCACGACAAAGGCTTTTTGATCCTGCTGCGGGCGATTTTGAAATAAGGGATATTGGCCGGGAAGATATAACCACACCTTTTTCTACAAGTAAATGGTTCACTATAAAACCGAAAAAATCACCGCAAGAGTAAACGCATGATAGCCTTATCTTCGGCATCGTTGAGGATTTAGTATTATGACTATTATTAAAATTAAAGCTGATGATGAAATTGTTGCAGCATTAACGCAAATCGCTAAAAGCAAAGTAACGACTATAGAAGCTTTGGTAAATGAGGCGCTGCTGAACTATTTACAATTAGAATCGCCCCGGCCAAAATCATATTCTTTTATTGGGATTGGCCATAGTGGTAAAGGAAATATTTCAACACAAGTGGAAGAAACTTTAAAAAGAGCAGCCAATAAACGTGAAGGATGGAGCCTTCCTCAATGAGTGGATTGTTGGATACTGGATTTTTACTGGCGGTTTTAGATGCCGACGACGAATCCATGATGATTGCTCAAAGGCCTTATTGCCTGAACCTGCTCCACTTTTACCTGATGTAGTGTTGCCTGAACTTGCTTATATGGTGTTACGTGAATTGGGGTATTCAGTATTAACCGATTTTCTGAGATCAATTCATAAAGGTGAATTAACGATAGCAAGGACAAATCTTGATGACCTTGTTCGAACTAGCGAAATTTTGGAGAAATATGCTGATGACCAGGTAGATTTTGTAGATTGTGCTATTGCAGCAATGGCTGAGCGATTAAATATTCAACGTATTCTGACAGTTGATCACCGTCATTTTCGAATATTCCGTCCAAAACACTGTAAGTATTTCATAATTATTCCGGAATCCATTTAATCCCCTCGCCGGCGGAGGAAAAATAGAGAAATCCTCTATGTGAAGAGACGTCTCCGCATCGAATCGCCGCCTCATGCATCTCAATTGCAGCGTTAATCCCCCATGGCCAACATCCTCATCGTCGATAACGAAGAAAAATTCTGCAAAGTGCTGAAAGCTTCCCTGGCCCTGGAAGGGCTGGCGGTGGAATACCGCACCTCCGGGAATGCCGCTTTGCAATACCTGCAAGAAAACCCCGGCGCCGTGGAAGTGCTGGTTACGGATCTGCGCATGGAGGGAATGGACGGCCTGCAAGTGTTGGAGCAGGCCAAATCCCGCCACCCCGCCACGGAAGTGATCATTATGACCGCTTACGCCAGCCAGAAAACTGCGGTGGAGGCGCTGAAAAAGGGCGCCTATGATTACCTGATCAAACCTTTCGAGATGGAGGAATTGAGCCTGCGCATTCGCCGCATCTTAGAGCAGCGCCGCATCCGGGAGGAGAACCGGCGCCTGCGGCAAACCCGCCTGCACCGCGGCGGATATCCGGAAGAACCGGTATTTTTCCCCAACATCATCGGCAAGAGCCAAAAGATGCAGGAGATTTACCGGCTGATCAAAAAAGGCAGCGAGAACGACGCCACGGTGCTGATCCGGGGAGAGAGCGGCGCCGGGAAAGAGTTAGTCGCCCAGGCTATCCACGAGAGCAGCCCCCGGGCCGGAAAACCCTTTGTGGCGGTCAATTGCGCGGCGCTGCCGGAAAACCTCCTGGAAAGCGAGCTTTTCGGATACGAAAAAGGCGCATTTACCGGGGCGACCCAGCGGCGCATGGGCAAGTTCGAACAGGCCGCCGGAGGGAGTATTTTCTTAGATGAGATCGGCGACATGAGCCTGGCCACCCAGGCCAAGCTGCTGCGGGTGCTGCAAAATAAAGAAATCTATCGCTTGGGCGGCAATCACAAGATTATCGTGGACGTGCGCATCATCGCCGCCACCCACCAGAACTTGGAAGCGATGGCGGGAGAGGGGCGCTTCCGCCACGATCTCTATTACCGCCTGAACGTGTTTCCCCTTACCCTGCCGCCCCTGCGGGAGCGCAAGGAAGACATTCCCGCCCTGGCGCACCACTTTGTGCAGCATTCCGCCGCCCGAAGCATCGACCGCCCGGCCCTGGCGCTGCTGATGGAGTACCACTGGCCCGGCAACGTGCGGGAGTTGCAAAACGCCCTCGAGCGCGCCGCGATTGTATGCAGCGATCAAATCATCCGCGCAGAAGACCTCCCCGCGGCCATCCGGCAGGCAAATCTGCCCGGCGGGGGATTCGAGCTTCCCGATCAAGGGTTTCAATGGGATGAATTCGAGAAGAGCCTGGTGCTCCAGGCGCTGCAAAAAGCCGGCAACAATAAAACTCGCGCTGCGGAGCTCCTGGGAGTTACCCGCCGCCGGCTCTACTCCATGATGGAACGATTCAATATTACGGAGCCGGGTACACCTGGCGGGTAAATTCTTTCCCGGGGGAGAGCCAGGCGTTCCGGTCCGCATCCCCGTTGCGCATGGCCTCGTTTTTCAGGCGTTCCGCCTCTTCCCTGGGATAGTATCCCAGCGTAATGGCAAAAAGTTGTTTGGAAGTCTGGTACACTTTGGCGTTATAATTCTTTTGCCCCAACGCCCGGGCGATTTGTACCGCCTCTTCCTCCGACTTGCTCTCCCGCGCAACAATAAAAAAACTTCCCCCGAAAGCCGTCGCAGCCGTATCCGGGGCGATTTTCTGCTCCGCGGCCTGGCCGTTTTTTTGCTGGCTTTCCGTGGTCGGTTCCGCCGGGGCGCTCACCGTATAGCGACGCTGGTTTTCGGAACTGTAAATTCTTTCCCGGAACAGTTTTTCGCCGGAGAGGGTTGCGGTATTCTGCAAAATGCCTTTTTGCAGCGCTTCATCGCGGATTTGGCGGGCTTTTTCGGGAGAAAAGGGCCCCAGGGTGGTGACATAATTTCCGTTGCTGGTCCAATACACTTCCGAGGTATAGCCTTTATCGAACAGGGTTTCCGCCTGGCGGACCGCCTCGTCCATGCTGTTGCTGTACCCCGCCAGTACATAGGTCCGGTTTCCATCGCCTTCGTATTTCATGGTCGTCGCCGGGGGGTTTTGAGGGGACGCTGCGGGAGCGCTTTTCGCCGCGGGAGTCAGCGCGGAACTGTCCCCGGTTACCGGGGAAGCGCCCTGCGACTGCAAAGCGGGGGCGCCGGAGGGATAAATCTTTTCTCTTAAAGCCGCGCCGGAGGAGAGGTACGCATCGCTGCGAACGATTCCTTTTTGCACCGCCTCGTCTTTGAGCCGGGCGGCCTGCTCCCGGGGATAGCGCCCCAGGGTTACGATATAAAATTGGTTGGAAGACAGGAAAACTTCCCCGTTATACCCTTTTTGCCGGTAGGAATCGGCCAGTTGGATGGCGCTTTCCCGGGATTTGCCGGAAGAGACGATAATGTACACCCCGTTTCCGGCCGTGGGCGGGGGAAGCGCGGTCAGCAATTCCGCCCCTGCTTCCGGCTCTGGCGGCCGGGGAAAGATTCGCCCTTCGAAATCTTCCCCGGTGGAAAGGTACGCATAGTTGAATTCCAGACCGGCTTTGATTACCTTTTCTTTGAGCTTTTTCGCTTTTTTGTAGGGAATCCGCCCCGCGGTCACCACATACTTATTCAGCGGAACCTGATGCACTTCACAAGAGAAACCCTTCTCCTGAAGAAATTCCGCTTTTTGCAGCGCCTCTTTACGATTGTGTGCGGTATAAGCTACCACATAGACTGAATCCTGGGGGGCCGCGGCAAAAATGACCGCAGATTCAGCCAACAGCAAGAGGATTAGCAACCTCAAAATTCTTGGGAAATTTCGCTGGTATCGTTCCAATCAGACCGTCTCGTTGAAGGTGAACGCGGTATTGCCCTCCCGGAAAACGCTCAAACTTAAGGTTTCTGCCGGGGAGATGCAATTTTTTCGTAACTATTCAGGCATTTTGCCACAGAGGCCACAGAGAGCACAGAGACAAAAAAGTTTGCCAGTTCAAACCCGCTCTGTAGAAAAAAATGTTCCATATCAGCACGCGGGAACAGCCGATTCCGGGCTCCGCGAACCCCGCGCTAAAAATTTTATTTCTAATGCTCACCGCCCTGCTTTATATTTCTAAATCGTTTGAAGCGGGGGGACTCCGGCTAACTGAGACGGTTCTGCTGGAAGGGATTAAGCGAGCACCCGGAATAATGAATTCGGATGAATAAATGGCTGCTTTAACTGCTCCATTGATGATCGCCCATCGCGGGGAACGAATCCTGGCGCCGGAAAACACCATTGCTGCGGGGCGGCTGGCGTTGGAGCAAGGCGCCACCGCCCTGGAAGTGGACGTGCGTATGTGCCGCTCCGGGGTGCCGGTGCTCTTCCATGACGCTTATCTATGGAAGCACTTCAAGAAGTCGAAGGCGGTAGCTTTGTGTACCGTAGAAGAATTGAAAGCTCTCGCGTTCCGGCAAAATCACTACCAACGCCCGGATCGCATCTGCACTTTGGAAGAATTTTTAGAAGAATTCAAGAACACCGTTCCGCTCAACCTGGACGCCAAATCCCTGGCGCCCAATCCCAACCACTTCGCCGAGCGCCTGGTGAAGCTGGTGCGGCGGATGAATATTCGCCGGCAGATATGGATTTCCTCTTTCAATCCCTACTTGCTGCGGAAAATCAAGAAGATCGACCGGGGCATTCGCACCGGGTATTTATTCCAGAATCCCCCGCAACTGCACAAACTGATCGACATTTTTCTCTCTACCGACGCCTGGCATCCGCATTACAAGAACGTGACCGACCGGCTGGTCGAAAAAGCCCGCAAGATGAAGAAGGAGATTTACATCTGGACCGTCAACGAGGAGTCGATTCTCCACCGCATCCAGAAATATGATTACCAGGGGATTATCACCGACCGGTTTTTTCGGAATTCTTCGCACCTGTAACCCGGCAGGAATTTCTTAAACTTTGTTTTGCCTCCGAACCGGTTCGATTTTCACGTTATTTTTCTGAGAATAAGTGATAATTTAGCGAAGCTTCTATGGTTTAGAGAATACTCGCAGAAATCGAAGCAAAACGTAAATAAGCTGCAGGATTTTTTATGACTTCAAAGTTGTTACCAAAACGCTTCCCGGCTTATATCCTCACCCAGAGCTTAGGCGCCTTCAACGACAATTTTTTCAAGATGCTGCTGCAATTGTACGTATTGCAGGTTCTGGTGGTAAAACACGCCGAACAGGTGATGTCGGAAGAGACCTTCATTTTCCTGGCCACGCTCATCTTCACGGTTCCCTTCGTGCTCTTCGGCACCTGGTCCGGCTACCTGGCGGATAAATACGCCAAATCGGAAGTGATGCGGGTGGTGAAAGTTATGGAAATCGGCATTATGCTCCTGGGCGCGCTGGCGCTGCACTGGGAGAATGTAAATATGATGTTCGCAGTGCTATTCCTGATGGCCTCGCAGAGCACCTTTTTCAGCCCCGCCAAGTACGGGTACATTCCCGAGGCCTCCCGGCCGCAGGCGGTGACCGCCGCCAACGGCTGGGTGGAAATGACCACCTTCCTTTCGATTATCCTGGGAACCGCGGTCACCGGGTTTTTATTGACCTACCACGACTTTAGCGCCGTAAAAGTAGCCTACTATTGCATTGGTGTGGCGGCTGCGGGGTCTCTGTCGGCGCTGTTTATCGCCAAAGTGCCGGCGGCGGGAACCGCGAAACGCTTTCCGATAAACCCGCTGGCGGGGATCATCAACGACCTGGTATTTCTGAAAAAACAGAAAGGGTTATTCCTGGCGGCGCTGGCAAACAGCTATTTCTGGCTGATCGGGTTGATTTTCCAGACCAATATTCTCATCTATGGCAAAAACATGCTCGCCGGGCATCCCAACGGGACCATCCTGCTCTCCCTGCTGCCTGCCTACATCGGGGTGGGAATCGCCGTGGGCTCGCTGCTGGCCAGCCGCTGGTCCGGCAAAAAGGTGGAAATCGGGTTGGTGCCGTTAGGCGGGTTAGGAATGGCCTTTTCCGGGATCGCGCTCTTTTTTACCACCCAGGCTTATGCGCTCGCCGCGGTGGTGCTGTTCATCGCCGGAATGTTCGGAGGCCTTTACATCGTTCCCCTGTACGCCTACCTGCAATTTTTCGCAAAGGAAGATGAAAAAGGCCGGGTGATGGCCACCACCGGCATCCTCAACGGGCTGTTTATGGTGTTAGGATCGCTGATCTACGGCCTGTTCGCGGTGAACTTGGCGGTTCCCGCCCATACCATTTATTTGATTATGGGGAGCCTCACCCTGTTGGTGCTGGGCTACCTTTGCGTCGCCCGGCCGGAATATCTCACCCGGTTCATCGCCTGGTTGCTGACTCATTTCCTTTACCGGCTGCGCATTCACGGCATTGAGAATGTGCCCTTCCGCGGCCCGGCGCTGCTAATTGCCAGCCATATTTCCCCGCTCGATCCCCTGCTGATCGCCTCCTGTACCCAGCGATTTATTCATTTCCTGGTCGCAGAGGAGCTTTCCCCCTCTCCGGCGCTGCGCAAATTATTCAACCTGATGGATGTAATCCCCCTGGATTCCCGCGCCGGGAAGAAATCCGCCGCCGGGGGACTGCAACATGCCCGCCGCCAGTTACAGAACGGCCACGCGGTGTGCATCTTACCGGAAGGAATTCCTGCCCGGGGAAGCAGCCCGGGCAAGCTGCGCTTAGATGTCGCGGGGGTTCTGACAGGGCTGGATTGCCCGGTAATTCCGGTATTGATCTCCAACGAGCGGGAAGGGCGTGGAGGGATTGTTAAGGGGCGGAAGAAAGGGAAATCGCACTCTATCGGCATTGTTTTCGGAGCGCCGCTGGCGGCGAATGCACCTGCGGGGGCCATTGAAAAGGCGATACGGGGGTTGAGAGAGACAGGGCAGGGGCGGGAGCAGGGGCAGTAGGCAGGGGCAGGTGCAGGAGCAGTAAGCAAACTCGCAATCGGGATTGCCTACTGCCTACCGCCTACCGCTCCGTTTGCGAATTCTTTTCAGGAAAACCTCCATCTCTTTCGCTGTTTGAATATCTCCTTGCCGGTTGGCGGCCTCGATGCCGGTCTGGTAAACCCGGGCAGCTTCTTCTGCCTGCCCGGTTTTTTCCAGCGATTTTCCCAGCTCCCGGTAGGCCGCGGAGTAGTTCGCATCGATGCGGATGGCCTCCCGCAGCGCCGCCGCGGCGTTCGCGTGCTCCCCGGCTTTCAGGTATTCCATGCCCAGGGTATAGCGGAACAGGGCGTTGCCGGGGTCGCTGTTCACCAACGCTTCCAATTGCTTAATGCGCTCCATCTTCCTGAATCCTATAGAATTTCCTCCACCCACTGTACTATATCCCCCACCCCAATCTTTCCATCATCCAGTACTTCTCCGAAAACCCCGCCGCCCCAAGTGTCTTGCAGCGCCGCCCGCAAACCCATCCAGGCCTGGTCCATCCGCTCGCAGGGGCGGGTTTCGCCCCAAACCTGAATGCGGCAGCTTCCGACCTGCAAAATTTTTCCCCGGGTGTTCTTCAGATCGATCCCGCTGATCATCAGGTTGGCGCGGCGGGCGGCGGGATCGATTTCAACTCCTAACCGTTCCGTTACCGCCGCCCAGCTTTCCTTGCAGATAATGGTTACCTGGCGCTTGCCGCCCTGGTTGGCGTTGTTCAGCAGTCCCGCCCCGGCGCGCAGGATCGCCCGCTCGACCGGGTCCATCGGCCCTAAGCGGGCCCGTTTTATCCAGATTGCTTCCAACCTGCCGTTATGCTGTATCATAATGGATTTCCTTTTCCGATTATTCTTCTTCAATGCTGTCTGTACTGCCAGCAAATTCCGACGGCAATACTCCGAATTGCTGGCGGAAACAGCGGCTAAAGTAGGAGGGGTCGCTGAAGCCGACTTGGTAAGCGATTTCAGCGACGGTGCCAGAACGTTTCTCAAGCAATTGCGCCGCTCTCTTCAAGCGTATGGCGCGAATAAAATCGACCGGGGATTGATCCGTCAACGCTTTCAGCTTGCGGTGAAGCTGCCCGCGGCTTAAACCGATTTCCCGCCCGAACTGTTCGACTGAAAAATTCTCGTCGGAAATATAACGGTCGATGATGTCCATAGCGCGATGCAAAAATTTTTCGTCCGCAGAGGTGATAGCGATATCCTTCGGCTGCAATTTGATCTCTTTGCCAAAACGCTCCCGTAGTTTACGGCGCTGCCCGATGAGATTCTTGACCCGCACCCGCAATTCTTTGGAATCGAAGGGTTTGACTAAGTAATCATCCGCTCCCAGGGCCAATCCTTCCAGTTTGCTTTCCCCGGAAGATTTGGCGGTGAGGAGTATCACCGGGATGTGGCTGGTGCGCTGGTCGGTCTTAAGTCTTTCGCACAGTTGATAGCCATCCATCTTCGGCATCATTACGTCACTGATGATCAAATCGGGAAGGGTATCGGAAGCGATATCCAGCCCGGCCTGGCCATCTTCGGCTTCCAACACCTGGCAATAATCGAGCAATTGGCTGCGAATATAGGCGCGCATGTCGGGATTATCTTCTACAATCAGGAGGATGGGAGACTCGCCGCCGGTTCCCGGAATCCCTGCGCTTCCTCCCGCTCCCCCCTCGCCTGCCGGGGAGGAATAACTGTTCTGAGCTCCCCAATCCGATTCGAACACGATTGCCTCCGCTTCCCCTTTTGATAAGGAGGGAGAGAAGGGGAGCGGCTTTGCTTCATCCAGAAGTTCTTCTTCCCGCAGGTGCCCTTTCCCCAACGGCAGCAAAATGGTGAATTCCGCGCCTCTTCCCGCCTCGCTATTCACGGAAATTTTGCCGTGGTGCAGTTCCACCAATTCCCTGGTCAATGCCAGGCCGATGCCGCTGCCT
This sequence comes from Calditrichaceae bacterium, assembly GCA_013360445.1. Classification (GTDB taxonomy): domain Bacteria; phylum Calditrichota; class Calditrichia; order RBG-13-44-9; family J075; genus JABWBP01. The sequence goes on from JABWBP010000053.1 coordinate 51,852, forward strand.
TGCTGATCCTTGGAATAGCCTTCCCCGCTGCTGTAGAAGCGGTCGAAGATATGCGGAAGATGCTGCGGAGAGATTCCGGGGCCGGTATCGCGCACGCGGATTTCTAACATCCCCCCTGTTCCCTCTTCAAAAGGGGGTGCCCCGCCGCTCCCCCCCTTTGAAGGGGGGACAGGGGGGATGCTCACCGCCACGATGATTTCTCCGCCTGCGGGGGTAAACTTGAAGGCATTGGAAAGCAGATTGACAAGCACTTTCTCCAATTTATCCGGATCAAAACAAACCGGGGGCAGGTTTTCCGGGGATTGGAAGCGCAAATCAATCTTGCGTTGTTTGGCCAGGGACTCAAAGGAGAACACGATTCCTTTCAGAAATGCCAGCAAATCTCCGGGGCGCGCTTGCAGCTTTAATTTTCCGGCTTCCAGGCGGGAGAGGTCTAACAACTGGTTGATCAAGCGCAGCAGGCGCTGCCCGTTGCGCCGCATCATACTCAAATCCCGGCGGGCTTCCGGGTCGCTAATTCGCCGGTCCATAGCCTCAATCGGTCCCAAAATCAACGTGAGGGGGGTACGAAATTCGTGGGAAATATTCGCAAAAAAGCGTGATTTCATCCGGTCGAGATCTTTTAACTTCTCCGCCTTCACTTTTTCCAGCTCCAGACCGTGCTTCCATTGCTGCCGGTTTAATTCATAGCGGCGCAGGATGTAAAGCAGGCCGAGAATCAGCAGCCCGTAAATTGTATAGGCCCACCCGGTTCGCCACCAGGGCGGATGGATGATCAACCTGACCGAAGCGCCGGTTTCATTCCAGATGCCGTCGCCGTTAGCGCCTTTTACCCGGAATACATACTCGCCCGGGGGCAAAAAAGAGAAATTCGCCTTGCGATCGCTGCCGCAATAGATCCAGTCCCGGTTCAGGCCCTGCATCATATAGGCGTAGCGATTCCTGTGGATGTTGCTGTAATCCAGGGCATTGAATTCAAAAGAGACCGCGTTGGTCTGGTAGGACAGCTCGATGGTTGGATTTTCCGATACCGGCGTTGCCAAATGTGTCCAGCCAGTCGAGGCGTCCGTTTTCGAGGGATCGCTATACTGAAAATTAGTAATCACGAGCGGGGGGAGATAGAGGTCGTCCCGAATGTCTTCCGGGTAGAAGCTGTTCAGCCCCTTAACGCCTCCAAAGAACATTTCCCCGTCCGGGGCTTTGTGATATGCAAAGCGGTTGAACTCGTTGTTTTGCAGCCCGTCTTCGACGGTATAAATGCGAAACGTTCCGGTTTGGGGATTGAATTTTGCCAGCCCCCGGTTGGTGCTCATCCACAGGTTGCCGTCATCATCCGGCAGAATTCCGTAAATCGTATTGCTGGGCAGCCCCTGCGCTTCGGTGTAAGATTTAAAGGATTCCGTTTCGCGATCAAAACGGTTCAGGCCGAATCCGGCGGTGCCGATCCATAAATATCGCTGCGGTTCCCGGGAATCCGGCGCAATGGTAAAAATGTTATCCCCGCTCAAGCTCCGGGAATTGCCGGGAGCATTGCGATAGTGTTTGATAAATGCTTCCCGTTGCGGATCGAAGCAAAAAAGGCCGTTAAAAGTGCCGATCCACAATCTGCTGTTCTCATCCTGGTAAAAACAGGGGGCGGTTTCCCTTGTCGCCACCGGCACAATGGAGCCTTCGTTCCCGCCCGGATAAAAATCATATCGCTTGAATTGTTCGGTGGTTTGATCCAGGTGGAGGAGGGTTCGGGGATCGACTACGCACCATACATTGTCGAATCGATCGATGTAGATTTGCCTGATGCTCTCGAAATCACTATTTTTTGCCGTGAATCGTTTTTCGGTTCGGTTCCGGGGATCGATGCAAATCAAATCGCCCTGCTCGCCGCCGGTTAACCATAAGTTGCCCCGGTGATCCTGGGCGACTACGTCCGCATCGTAGCCTTCCCCCGGCGTTGCCGCGGCCCGGGGTTGGCCCATAAATTGAGTGGTGGATTTGCCGGTATCACGGTTTACCTGGAACAATAGAACGGAAGTGTACCAGAGCCGGTTTTCGTGCTGGCGGTCTTTCAGGATAGAATTGATGCTGTGATCCCGGGTGGAACCGCTCTTCCATTTCAAGGGGTCGCGGCTTTGAAAATCCGGGTAGGCAAAGCGGATGGTTTTGGGATCAAATTTATATAGTCCGTAGCCGTTGCTGCCCATCCACAGGATTCCCCCGCGGTCACGATAAATTGATTCGATATAACCTTGAATTCTGCCCGCTTCATGGAAGCCGGGGTTTACATAAAGATAGGTTTCCGAAGCAGTTTCGAATACATAATACCCGCCCGCGTAGCTGGAAAACCACAAAAGATCGCCGGGGGCTTCGCTATCACGATTACCCGCAGGATAACGCATTCGCGGGGGAGTAGGTAAGCCGTGCAAATTAAAATACTCGGTAATTTTGGACGGAAAATCATCGGGCAGGGGATAGAGGATAAATTGCCGCTTCGAGCGGTCGAAACGCGCCATTCCTTTGCCGGTCATTATCCACACCGCCCCCCGGGAATCCTCGAACAGCGGGCCGCCCTCGATTTGCAGTGCGGATTGGGATGCTTCCCCGGTCCAGGCGGTATCCGGCGCTTCCAGGAATAAAGAGGTGGTGATATGGTTTGTAAAAGGGTCGTTTACCGTAACCCACAGGGCTCCCTGGCGATCAACCAACAGGTAGTCAATATTCAATGCGCCCCTGGTATACCGGGTTACCCGGTGCGCCGGTTTCTCAGCCGGCGGATTTTTTTTATCACGCTGGCCGGATTGCGGGGTGAGTTTGTTCAGACCGCTGCGCTTGGTTCCGATCCATAACGCCCCGCTGGTATCCTCCGCAATCACGGTAATGGAATTGCTGCTCAGGCTATGAGAATTGCCCGGCTCATGTTTAAAGTGTTGAAAAGTGTTTTCTTCACGATCGAAGAGATTCAGTCCTTTTTCGCGGGTTCCCACCCAGAGCCGGTTTTTGCTATCCTCAAAAAGCGCAAACACATAATTGTCCGAAAGAGATGTCGAATCGGATGGATCGTGGCGATAAATAATAAAGCGCCGGCCGTCGTAATGGTTCAACCCGTCCTTAGTGCCGAACCACATATAGCCCAGGTGGTCCTGTAAAATTGCGGTTACCATGCCCTGGGACAGCCCTTCTTCCGCCCCGAGATGTTCGAAGTGTATCTCCTCGAAGGTTCGGGCCAGGGCCTTTTCTTTCGCTTCTCTCTCGGCCGCGGGGGGCTGCGATTTCACAATCAAGAGCGAAGCGGAATTTGGCTGCCCGAACGCGCACAACTCCAACAGCGCAGTTAGAAAAATGGCAGTCTTCCAGGATTTCAGCGCCATGCTATATCATTGAAAGCTTTTGGACTTTGGGGATAGATAAATACCTTTCACCCCAATTCCCCGGAAACAATTGGCTGGGGGTGAATTTCCAAATGAATGTGAATAGAGCCAATCGTTTCTATATATGTATTTTAAAAATGTTTAAAGCCCAAAAGACTTCCGACTTACCTGATGAAGCTCCTCCCCAAAAAGCATATCAGAATAAATGTAACCAACTCACAGGAAATTTGCAAATAGACAGACAGGCAGTCCGACAGGAAGGATGAAATTGGAGTGATTGACTTGACGTAACTATTCAGGCATTTTGCCACAGAGTTCACAGAGCACACAGAGACATGGAAAAATTTGTTGAACAAACCCGTTTTGTAGAAAAAAATGTTCCATATGGTGAGTTTATCGAACCATGTGGCTGAATAGTAACGACTTGACAATTTTAATTTTCACCGTTTAGTACAAAACAGCGCGGGGCATTCGAGCCCATTCGAATGCCCCGCGCACTAAATCCATTTTTTAATTCTTCCTTCTTCTTTCTTCTCCCCTTACTGCCCGATATTCCGCTACTTCATAAGCAACAGCTTGCGGTCGGCGGTGAACTTCCCGGCTTTCATCCGCAGGAAGTACATTCCCGAGGGCACTTGCTGGTTCTGGTCATTTTTGCCTTCCCAGCGTACCAGGTACGTTCCGGCCTGCTGCTTTCCGTTCACTAAGGTCTGCACTTTCTGGCCTAACACGTTATACACCACGATCTGCACGTCCACGGCCTCCGGCAGCTGGTAGCGGATTTCCGTGGCCGGGTTGAAGGGGTTGGGATAGTTATCCAGCGTAAAGGACGCCGGCGCTTCATTCCCCGCCGGGGCATCCACTACTTTTACCGCCGGCAGCAGATCGGTAAACGTTTGCGCCGCGGCCATGGCGCTGAAGCTCAAGGAAACGGGAGCGTTCCCAAGCGTTTGCGCATTTCCCCTCACAATGAAGCGGGGGTTCAGAACGTTCACCAGGCCTTCAGCGCCCCGGGGATAGGCATGTGCAGCAACCAACCGGCCCTGTTTGACATTGAGGTCATTCACCACCGGGTTGCCAAAACCTTCCGCAGCGCCGCCATCGAAGCCGGTGAATTCCAGCAGTGCGGGATTCCAGCTCATGGTCATGGTGTAGCTGCCTAATTTTTCACCGGATTTCGCCATGTTGACCATCACCGGCGCTTCCAGGGTCTGGCCGGATACATTCAGCGCGGCATAGGCTTGTACTTCAGCCTCTTCCGCAACCGGCGCAACGGTGGATTTACCGAGCGCCGCGGCTACAGGTAGGCAGACCGGGGTTCCCACCGGGAAGGGTACCGGGAAGCCCACTTCCCAGCTCAGGGTCACCAGCGCGTCGGTGGAGTTGGTGAGGCCGTCTTGAGTCGCGTCGCCGAAACCGATGGCAATGCGATCCAGGAAGGGCTGGGGCAGGGGGAAGCCGGTATCGAAAGAGAGCATCAACAGGGCGTCTAAAGAGTTGACCGCATTATCGCCGTTGATGTCGCCCAGCAAGCCCGGGGTGCACGCCACGATACCGATACAGTCATCGTTGACGGTCAAAACCGGCAGGAGATTGGTGAAGGATATCGCCGCAGCCATGGCGGAGAATTCCAGGTCCAGGCAGCAGTTTGCCCCCCCGGCACCAACCGCCTGGAAGTTAACATTCAGAATGTCAACAATGCCGCCCTGGCCGGTGGCTTTGGCCCCGTTGAACACGATCACCCCATTGGCGGCATTCCCGTCGTTCACAAACCCGGTAAAACCGGAGAGGATCCCGGAATTCCCGGTGTAGCTGATACAGGCCGGATCCCAGGTGAGGGTGGCGGTAAAGCTGCCTAAAAGTTCGTTTGGCGCGGGCATGTTGCTTATATCCACTTTAACCTCGGCAGTAAAGTTACCGCCCTGGGGTACGTTGGGGGGGCAATTTACCGAACCGGTGACCTGCCCGGTGACGGTCGTTTCGAACAGGCCCAGGTAAGCGGCCATCAAAGCCGTCTGGTCATTGGCCAGCAGTTCCAGGCCGTGGGGGGTTATTTTATAGAGGGGTTTTTCGGCGGAGCGCTGAACCTTTGATGTGGAGGGGAAAGCGAACCGTTTGATTACAGTTCGAGCGGTTTTATTAGCCGGGCGGGCTTTAGTTTTGGAAGATGTCGCTTGCGCTTCCTGCGCCCCGAAATTCTTCACCACCCCGGCTTCCGGGTTCAGGGGTGCCGTAGGAGTCATCATACCACCGAAGGAAGGAACCACTCCAATCGCTCTTCCGCCGCCGGCGCCGTAGCCGGTATTATACAGGCCGTGGATGTCGGTATTGGCGTCATTCTGCCAGATGGGGCTGGAGCCAATCGCCGATAGCTCATCCATGAAGTTATTCTCACCGTTATAGTCAAAGGTAAACGCGGACAGTTGATTGAGACCAATGACCCCGGCAACGTCGCCGCTGCCGTCTCCTACCGGCGCACAATCAAACCAGGGATTAATGTCATACCCGCCGGAGTTTACCGGATCATAGGCGAAGCAATCGCCCCCTTCCAGGTAGATCCTTCCGCCGTTGGCCAGGTAGGTTTCCAATGCCGCCGCTTCCGGATCGCCGGCGCCTAAGATGTGGTTGTTGGAAAAGATACCCAGCACCACCCAGACCGCATCGAACTGGCTGAGGTCATTGCCGAATTCGAAGAGATTGTCGGTCACCATGGCGCTGCGGCCATTGGCGACCAGGGCATTAAAAATGTTGGTGCCGCTGGCGGCGCTCGCGCCGGAAACGTCCGCCGGCACCCACACCAGGTGATCCGGGGTAGCGGGAGCCAAATCAAAGAAGTTGACGATGGCCGCTATCAGGTCATCTTTGGTGCTGGGAGCAGCTGCGTCGGTCAATGCCGCCAGGGCATAGGAGAAGCAGAAGGTCTTTTGCCCGGAAGCGCCGCTAAATTGCGCCGCCACATTTCCATAACCGGATTCCACAAAGGCAATGGCCCCGCCGCCGGCAGTATAGGTATCGATAAACGTATTATTGACTTGTGTAGAGGCGGTAAATAGCATCCCGTCTGCAAGGGTGCCGGCCTGTCCCTGCAGCCCATTGATGGGATTGGTGCCGCCGTCTCCTGCGCTGGCCAATCCGAATAAATTAAGCAGGGTGGTATTTGCAACCTGGTCGAAACCTAAGGCGTCGCCGCCTTCCAGGTACACCTTGCCGCCGGCCTGGAGATAGGCTTGCACCGCCGCGGCCATGGTATTATCAAAAACCGTGTTGGAGCCGGAAGCGCCGTAATTGCCGAAAGACAGGAAAACCGCATCAAAGCCGATCAGGGAAGCGGGGAAAACATTGGTGTATTGGGTGGTCAGGCCGGCGTTGGTCAGGAAGGTATTGATGTACGCGCCGCTGTAATCCTGGCCGCCCAGGGCGCCTTCCCACACTAAAATGCCGGAGTTCGCGCCGGTCCCCAGATTAAACGCGCCAATACGCGTTTTCCAGTTGAAAGCACTTGTCTGTGCATAATATTCGTTGGTATACCAGAATGTTGCATCGTCGTTGGGATCCACAGTCATCATAGTATAGTCACCCCAACGGTTGGGGTTGGTTTGCGAGCCAGTACCCGCAAAAATGCTTTCCTCTGCCACATCCATCACTCCCGGCGCAGCGCCTGCGGTGTGGCCGGTGAAGCGAATGGAAGGAAAGGTAGTGCTGCTGGATACTGAATAGCCCAGGGCGATGTTTCCCATTCCATCCATGGCAATACTGCCCATCCAACGGTGATCGTTGTCCGGGGCGTAAGTGCCTTGCTGGAAAATACTCCATCCGCCGCCGCTATTGCGTAACTCATACCAGCGGATACCGGCATGATTTGTCCCCACATCAACAGTATGGTTGGTTACCATTGACTTATGAGTGCCGAAGTCGCGGTATTGGAGGCTGAACATCGTAAAATGGGAAAGGATATCCAGTCCCTGTCCGGTACCGGGCTGCGGTATATCAGTGGTAAATACACCGTCATAAGGAGTTACCGGCAGGAAGGTTGGCCCGGTAAAAGTGGATGCGGGTAGATTGTTCCAATTGGGGGTAAGCTCAAACAATGCCAGCCTGTCAGACGGAGCGCCGGTCAGCCCGTCATCCTGGTGTCCTACAATCGGAATCGGGGTTCCAGGAGCGGGAGCAGGGCCATCAAGATCAGCCGAAATGAAACCATCTGAGCCGATCCCGGGAAGCAAAGCAGAGATATTGAATACCAACATTTGTGCAGGATTCCCGGCTAACATTTTATTGCGTTCCAGGGCACCGGCTTTCATACTAAAACCACCGCCGTTTGGGAATACTCGATAAGTTGCGGTATAAGCATCGCCCCACACACCGAACTTGGGATAATCGGGAAAATCGGTAGTAAAATTGAATTGATAGCGATAATATGCCCCGGTAGGATCCGGTGTTTGGGAGCAGGCGACACAAATGGATTGGTTATTCGGATCATCGACTGCAAATTGGCTCAAAAACCAGCGATCAGCCAACTGGTCATAGAGAACGATCGGGTCGCCATTGTTATTGGTTTCGCACGGTCCGCCAAAACCGGCCCATAAAGTGTTGATGTCGAAAGGACCCAGTACGCTGTTGCCCGCCTTATCAAATATTTCATAGACTGAGTTAGCCATTTGAACATAGTGATTTGGCCCGACATCGCCGTTCTGGTCCGGCGGCGCTCCGCCGCCACCGATGTTATCTCCTACTTCCAATCCATCAAAACTCAGGAGCACGGTGCGAGAGCTATTTTCACCTTGCCAGTCTTGAAGCGATGGATCTTCTATAAAAGGCTGATCTTTAACCAGACCCTCAAAAGGGTATGGCTTAAGGGGAATTATTTTCTGCTCGCCGGTAGAGGCCGGAAGTTTATAAATTTTAACCTGTTCACTTAATGGAAGAGACTGGTCGTTTCTTACGGATGTCAGTACCTTTTCCGGCTTGACAGTTTGTGACTGCGAATTATCAGCAATCTGCTGGCTGGTTTGGGGGCGTTTTTTCTGGGCAAAGAGCGAAGTGGCCAGGCAAACCATTATCAAAAAAAGTATCGAAAATCCACGAAGCAGACAATTATTGTTCAGTCGGTTCATATATCTGTCTCCTTAAAGTAAATTGAGTAGTATTTCGTGTTGCTTAATTTAGGGCTTTCGCCCTTTTTATTGTACCACTGAACGCTAATGTGTTTCAATAACTCTGTGCGCTCAGTTGGGTACATTATTTTTTTCTGGCTCCCTGGTTCAGTTTAAGGTTCTACCAACCTCATTAGAGGGTTCGGGTTTTTGCTTTATGAGCATCCCCGTTTCACTTCCACAAGAAAAGCAGGAGGAGCTTTGTTCGAAGGGAAGCAACTATTTGACACGACTCGTTCCTCAATATCATTGCAAGTTATAAGGTTTTTCTTGAGATATTCTCACAGGCTCGCGACCTATATTCAGCAGTTTTCTTCATCATTGTTTAGAATACTATCAGGGCAAAGCAGCCGCATTTTGATCAGAAATTAAAATTTGCACAGCAAGTTACCGAAATCAGGTAAAGATTGCATAGTAACCATGTCGCAAATGATAGGATAATTGTCGTACGAAGAAAATAGAAAGGTGAGCTAAGAGCTTGTCGCTATTTGCGTCGTAGGGTTTTACGGGAGGGCCGGGGAACTTTGTAATGCAAAGGCCATCATAATTTCCCTTGCTTTGCCTGCCATTCGGCCATAGTTTTGTGACGGTTGAAGTCAGAAGAATACAGAAAGACGGTCCCGATGGTATTCAGCACCAAATTATTCAGAGAAATTGATAAGCTGGAGCCGGATTTAAAAGCGGTGATGCTGGAAATGCTCTCCGAGATCGAGCGCAACCGTGAGGAGAGTATCACCCGGAAAGAATTTCTGGAATTCGCCCGTCAGAGTGAAGAGAACTTTCAACGGGTATGGAAGAGTATCGACCAGTTGGCCGAGGCGCAGAAACGCACCGAACAGCGGGTCGATACACTTGCTGCCCGCATGGAAGAACTGGCCGAAGCGCAGAAACGCACCGAGCAGCGGGTGGAAGAATTAGCCGAGGCGCAGAAACGCACCGAGCAGCGGGTTGATACGCTTGCTGCCCGCATGGAAGAACTGGCCGAAGCACAGAAACGCACCGAGCAGCGGGTGGAAGAATTAGCCGAGGCGCAGAAACGCACCGAGCAGCGGGTTGATACACTTGCTGCCCGCATGGAAGAACTGGCCGAAGCACAAAAACGCACCGAGACATCCCTCGCCGCCTTAACCGCCGAGCATAAGAAAACCCGCGAGCAATTAGGCGGCCTTTCCGCCACGGTGGGTTACACCCTGGAAAATAAAGCCTTCAAAGCGCTGCCGGATTTACTGAAAGCGGATTACGGTATTACTCTCAAAGGGAAATTAATACGCGACCACATCCCGGATAACCAGGGAGATGAGATCGAGGTGAATATCCTGGGAAAAGGCGAGCGCGACGGAAAAGAAGTTTTGATCGTCGGGGAGAGCAAGAGCCAGCTTTCCGCGAAATACATCGACGAGTTCATTCGCAAAAAATTGAACCGGCTGCAGGGGATTCATCCCAATCTTTTCCCGGTTTTAGTTACCCACATGGTCAGCAGTTCCGCTGTGAAACGCTATGCGAAAGAGAAGGGATTGGCGCTTTACTTTTCCTACCAGTTCTAACAGCGCCGCGCCTGCGCCGGTTGCGACTGAATTATTTCAAGAACTTTCATCACCCATTTGATTGCACCGTTTTTATCGCGAGGAGAAAATCCTTTTATGCGATACTTTATCCGGAGCTTGCCAATGATCATCGGGCTGCTGGCGGCGCTGGCCTGCAATAACCCGTTTGCCCCCGGTGAGGCGGAAAACGGCGAAGGAGACGCGCCCCTGACCGACCAGGCCACTCCCGACAAAGTGCTGCAGAATTTTCAATATGCCTATACCTTTAAGGATTCGCTGGTGTACAGCGAATTGCTGGATTCCGCCTTTATCTTCATCAGCGAAAATTTTAACGTCACCCCGCCCGAACCGATTGTCTGGGGCAGGGACCAGGAATTGAAAACCACCGGGAGAATGTTTCGTTTTTTCAATACCCTGGACTTAACCTGGGGCAACCGCCCCCTCCGCGATCCTTCCCCTGCTTCCACCGACACTTCCTACACCATCACCTTTACGCTAACCCTGGACGGGGGAAGCAATATTCCTGCCCTGATCGGGGTGGTGATATTCGATTTCGTCAAACGGGATGGAAAGTGGCGGATTTCTCGCTGGAAAGATGAAATACCGGGATGAAGAGTGCTTGCGTGTTATGGTGTTTTAGTGTTTTGGCGCGATGGTTCATCGGTCAAGTTCTAAAACTTCATAACACTTGAACACCTGAGCACCTGAACACGATAACACTGCCATACCCCCCATCCGATTAATTTTTTTAACCCGCAAATTATTTAGCCAAATTTACTATATTTCTTTATATTTGGTTTTTTGGGAAACGAAATAACCGGGGAGAGAACGGGTTATGAAACGATTGATGGTATCGATTGATGAAGTGGCTTCCCTCCGTTACGCGCTGCAGGATAGCGATTTCGATCCGGTGCAATATGCCCTGCTGTGCGAAGTCGCCGGCGCACGGGGCGTCAGCCTGACCCTGGCCGACACCCAGAAAGGCATCCAGGAGCGCGACGCCCAACTGCTCAAAAAACTGCATAAAACCTTCTTGAATGTGCGCATTCCGCCGGATCCGCAATCCGTAAAAATGGCGCTTTCCATCAACCCCGATATGGTCACCTTTGTGGAGGTGGGCAAACTGGAGCCGCTGAAGGTTATGCCTCTTTCCGCTAACGCTATCGATGATGAGCTTCCCGGCATTCTGCCGGATTTTCACGCCAATAACATCTCCGTGGCGGTGCTGTGTTACCCGGAGATCAACCTCATCAAGCAATTGAACCGCATCCAATTGGATTACGTGGATTTCGATTGCAGCGAAATGACCGGCGCCGCGGATTCGAATGAAGAACTGGTCGAGTTCGATAAACTTAGCTCCGCCGCTCTGGCCGCGGCCAAATTAGGCATGGGGGTGAACTGTTTCGGCGGGATCGATTACAGCTACCTGCCGGACCTGGCCGCCATTCCCCGCTTAGAGGATATCTGCATGGGCTTGAGCCTGCTCAAACGGGCGCTGCTGGTGGGGATCGACCGGGCGGTGCAGGAAGCATTGCAACAAATCCTGTTCTATCAGCGCAATTCCTGACGCGGCGCTGCAGCAGATGCCGGACAATCGAAAATCGTGCATCGTGTTCCAGGCGCCATGCTCAGCGGCAATTTTTTTAAAATCGAACTGAAGCTTGCTCCGTTCTACGCCGATTCTTATTGGGGAATTTCCCCGGGCGGCGATAATGGGAGGTAAGGTACTATTGTTTAACGAATACATTTATATCCACGGAGTTTTGGCATGTTAGACCAGATCATCGAGAATATTATTCAAAAAATACGCAAGGAAGTGGTGCAACCGGGAATGGAGCGCATCCCCCTGGCGTACATTTTTACTCGCAACATTCCCGCTTCCATCAAACATTTTTTCGACCAGGAAGTGGAATTGTGGATTCGGGAAGAAGCGGAAAAGTTCAGCGCCAGCGAACGCTTCGATTACCAGACCCCGGAAGTGCAGGTGCTGATCGACAAAATCTTCGACGTGTTGAAACAGACCGCCACCTTCCATATCAACCAGTTCAACCGCCTTTTGGAACGGGCTATCAAGCTGGAGGCAAATTACCTCATCCGCCCCCACCAGACTCTCACCCAGTTCCTCTTCAAAGACCACACCGTGGTGAGTACTATCGAAGTGTACGACATGCTGAAGTATTTTGATAAATTCCAGTATTATAAAGACGCCCTCACGGACTATTTCAATTTGAAATATCTCCGCCAGATCTCCCAGTCTCAATTCGAGGAATTGATTCGCGGGATCGACCAGCAGGTTTTCGCCAAAAGTCCGGTAGAAACGGTGCTGCAAACGGTAAAGACCATCAACAATTTTGTAAATGAAGGACGCCCCGCCTCCGCCGATACCCTGGACCTCAAGATGCTGCTGGTAATCCTGAAGGATCGGAATCTGGATGGTTTTGCCGCGTTAATCGAACGCCAGGGGGAGGAAGGCGGCGGGGAGATTTCGATCTCCGACCTGGAGCAAATTCTCCGCACCGGTAAAACCCTGCGGCAACTGCGCAAAGCCCGTGCGGAAGAGAAAGTAACGGTTAAGGAAATCGCCGACATCGAGAAAGAAAAGCCGAAAGTAGAGGTGGAGTCTATCTCCGTCTCCGAAGAGGTGCAAATCCCCGCGGAAACAGAGCCGGAAGTAGAGGAAGTAGAGGAAGAAGAGTACGAAGAGGAAGAAGAGCAGCCGGCAGCGGCGGCGGCAGCACCATTGCCGGGCGGGCGGGGTTCCGCGGCAGAGCAGCTGGCGGACCTGGTGGGGCAGAAAATGCGCGGAGACCACCTGGAAGATATCACCCGGCTGATCTCTCCCAAACAGCGCAAGAAATTCATCAAGAAAATTTTCAAGAAGAAAGAGAAGCACTTCCTGGAGTTTCTCAGCTTGATGAATAACACTCCCAACTGGAAGCACGCTTCCAACCTGATCGACAGCTATTTTTACCAGCAGGGGATCAATCCCTACTCCAAAGAAGCCCTGGAATTCAGCGACCTGGTTTATAACCGCTATTTCCCGAAAGATATTGCCATCAACAAGGGGCAGGAGTTCAAGTTTTAGAGCCAGACGTGTTCAATAACGAACCCTTCCGGTGTTCTGATGTTGGGAGGTTTCAGGGGGTAAGATCGCTTGATCTTCCGGGCGCGCAGCGCCCAACCACTTGCGCCCCCCCTTTCGGAAAACGTTATAACGGCGGCACGCCGGTTTACCCGACCACTCACAAATTGCATACTAAGCCCGATGCCAATCCTGGAAAAATCCAAACAGCTTAAAAAGGAGCTGAACCTTTTCAACATTTACATGATTGCCACCGGCGCCACCATCGCCTCGGGATTCTTTTTGCTGCCGGGGCTGGCGGCAACCCAGTCCGGATCGGGCATGATAATAAGTTACCTTGTCGCCGCAATTCCCATTATTCCCGCCCTGTTCAGTAAAGTAGAGCTTGCTACCGCCATGCCGCGCGCCGGCGGAATCTATTATTTTTTGGATCGCAGCCTGGGGCCGCTGCTGGGCACCATTGGTGGATTAGGAGCATGGGTGGGGTTTGTCTTTAAAACCGCATTTGCCCTGATCGGTATGGGCGCTTACGCGAATCTTTTTATGCCCCACATTTCGATTGTTCCTATTGCCTGCGGTTTTGCAGTTCTTTTTGGGATCATTAATATATTAGGCGCTAAAAAAAGCGGTTTTTTCCAGAGTATCATGGTCGTCGGCCTCCTCATTCTCCTGGGCGGATTTATGATGAATGGTCTTTACCAGATCGACTTCCGACATTTCAAAGGAATATTCGACCACAGCATCGAAAATATCCTGGCCACTGCCGGCACGGTGTACGTGAGTTACGTGGGATTAACGAAGATTTTCGGAATTACCGAAGAGATCAAGAACCCGGAAAAAAATATTCCCTGGGGCATCTTTTTAGCTTTTGCCACGGCGATCATTGTGTATGGATTGGGAACCGTGGTGATGATCGGGGTGATGTCCGCCGAAAAATTGTCCGGCGATTTAACCCCGGTTGCCTCCAGCGCCCGGGTAATCGCCGGCCCCCTGGGAGCGCTGCTGGTTTCCGTTGCCGCGATTTTAGCCTTTTTCTCCGCTGCAAACGCCGGCATATTAAGTTCTTCCCGCTATCCCCTGGCCATGAGCCGCGATTACCTGTTGCCGGGTTTTTTGGGAAAATTGACCCGCTTTCAAACCCCCGCCAACGCCATCCTCAGCACCGTCGGGCTGGTACTGGGCTGTTTGATTCTCTTCGACCCGCTGAAAATTGCCAAGCTGGCCAGCACTTCTCTGCTCCTGCTGTTCGCTTTGAATTGTCTCGCCGTCATTGTAATGCGGGAGAGCCGGATTCCCTCTTATGACCCCGGCTACCGTTCTCCGCTGTATCCCTGGATGCAATTATCCGGCATTCTTTTTCCCCTGGTGCTGATTACCGAGATGGGATGGTACCCAATCCTTTTTAGCATCGGGTTAATTGGGTTGGGGGTTTTCTGGCATTACTATTATGCCCGGCATCGGGTAGTGCGCGACGGGGCTATCTATCACATGTTTGCCCGCTGGGGAGAGCGCCGCTACGAGGGATTGGACCGGGAATTGCGCAGCATTTTGAAGGAGAAGGGCCTGCGGGATCGGGATCCGTTCGATATGGTGATCGCCGCGGCCAGCGTGATCGACCTGGGCGAGCCGGTTGCCTTCGGAGAGGTGGTAGGCAAAGCAGCGGCGCGGTTCGAACGCCGCTTTCCCGGCCGGGGGGAAACTTTGATGGAAGGATTTATGCAGGGTACCCGGGTGGGAGCCACCCCGGTCTCCCGGGGAGTGGCGCTTCCGCACATGCGCCTGCCCGGCATCGAAGGCCCGGAAATGGTGATTGTGCGCTGCCGGGTGGGTGTGCCGATCGAGGTGGACGAGGATTTCCTGGGAGAAGACGCTTCCCCCACCCCGGTGCACGCCTTTTTCTTCCTGATCAGCCCGGATGAGGACCCCGGCCAGCACCTGCGCATTCTGGCGCAAATCGCCGGCCACGCCGACAACGAGACCTTCTTAAAACGCTGGCTCTCAGCCCGAAATGAGCAAGATCTGAAAGAAATTCTTCTGCGCGATGACCGCTTCATCTCCCTGGTGCTGCATCCGGATTCCCGGGCCGCCTCCATGATCGGTTACGCCATTCGCGACCTCACTTTGCCGGAAGGCAGCCTGATCGCCCTCATCCACCGCGGCGGGGACATTGTCGTACCCCGGGGACGCACGGTTTTAAAGGAAGGCGACCGCCTGACCATCATCGGCGATCCCCGGGGCATTCGCGAAATTTATGAGAGATACAGCGAGAAGTGAATAAACCGGCCTTCCTGCGGCGCCGAACGGCAGCCTTTACTTCCAGGTCATACAGCGAGCCAGCTCCAGAATTTCCGCGTCGTAAACCGCACCCTCTTTTGCCAGGGAGCTTAGATTGAAGCAGATCAGCGGCTGCCGTTGGGCGTCTATCTCTACCGCCACGGAAATTCCCCGGGCGACCAGGGCCGTATCGGTGCTCATGGACAACACCCGGTAATCGGCGCAGGGCTTTAAAATTTCCGGGAGGTGCGCTTCTCCTCCCGGCATGATCAACGCCGCCTGCAAGTTTCCCCAGGCGAGGCTGTCCGAACGAACCTCCGAATGCTTACTCACCGACATCGCCTTACCCTTAAAGGGAGGATTTTGGTATTGAACCAGGATGCGCCGGTAAGTTTCGGCCTCCCCGCGCGACCGCGCGTCGGTCTGGTCGTAGAAAATGGCCAGGCGCACGGAATCGATCGCGCTAAAATCAATGCTGCGATTTTGGGAGAGCAGCTTCAGCAGCACCTCCGCCTTTAAATTCTCCACTTGAACCCCCTGGTTTGGGGCGGGAAGGGTAAAAAAGGCGGCGAACAGGAGCGGAACAAACCTGCGAAAGCGTGTTTTCATGTTCAAAAATCTCGTTGTTTCACCTCAGCGCGGGCCGGTAAAAGCGTATGCGCTGCCGTATCGCCTGTCGCTCAGGAAATCTTCAGGGCAATCCGGAAGGTGGAGCCTGTCCCCACCTGGGTTTCTTTCAGCGTCAATTTCCCCCCGTGGTAATCCTCCACGATCCGTTTGGCCAGGCTCAAGCCCAGTCCCCAACCGCGCTTTTTAGTACTGAATCCCGGCTTGAAGAGGTCCTTTTTGGCGCTTCCCGCGATGCCCTTGCCGGTATCTTTCACGTCGATGAATACCTGGGCGTCGCCCAGCATCCCGCTGCTGATGGTGATGGTTCCGCCTTCGTTTTCCAACGCATCCAGCCCGTTTTTGACCAGGTTCTCCAGCACCCAGGAAAAGAGGTCGCGGTTCAAATTTACTTTGGAAATGCCGGGATCCAGCTCGGTAAAGAGTTGCACTTTGCCGTTTTTCTGGGGAATGCGGCTCTGAAAGTATTGCGCGGTTTCCAGGATAATCTCGCCGAGGTTTTCCGGTTTGAGGTCCGGCAGCGAGCCGATCTGGGAAAAACGGTTGGTGATGACCTCCAGGCGCTGCAAATCCTTGCGCACTTCCGGCAGCACTTTTTCCAACTGCGAGGGGGATAATTTCAGATACTCCACCCAGCCCATCAGGGAGGAGAGGGGGGTGCCCAATTGATGGGCGGTCTCCTTGGCCATTCCCACCCAGATCAGCCGTTCCTCGCTCTTCTTGATGGAATGGAATCCCGCGTAGCCGATGAGAATGAACATCCCCACCACAATGATCTCGATGACCGGCAGCCAGCGCAGTTTTTTGATGATCGCGGATTCCCCGTAAATATAATATCCCAGGATCATACCCTGGTAGGTGATGGGGATAGGGGGATTGACTTTTTCAAATTCTTCCATGAGCCGGGCGACCATGGCCAGGGTATCGGGATCGATCTGCTGGCCGTTGGACTGGGGAATGCCGATATTGCGCCAGAATTGCGGGACCATCTGGGCGTCGGCATAGATGCTGGGGTAATCCGCGGTCTGGATCACGTTATTGAAGAAGAAGTTGAGGTCGGTAATCTCCTCGTTGGAGATATTTTCCTCGAATACCTTGACCTTGAAGCGCAGAAAGTCCCGCGACTGGTCTTGCAAATGCGCCACCAACTGCTGGGTATAGACCAGGAATCCGCCGGTGATTACTACCGCCAGAATGAATAAAAAGCTTTTGAAATTCCCTTTTACGCGATATACATTTTTAGCCATGCCGGTTACCGGTAGTTTCAGGTTTTGTTCGAGCCGGGGAAGGCGCCGGGGAGGTTGCCCGCCGCGTTGCTTACTCCGATGCAAATCGCGCTTCCACCGTTCACGGCGCTAATGTCGGCATGTTTAGAGAGCAATGCAAAGTTTTTTGATTCTTACGCAGCGTTATTCAACTGCTGCTAAACCGGAGTACCCATGCCCTGGTATTTGCAAATGCACTTGCGGATTTTCCCGTTTCTGCTCATCGCTTACCTCTACACCGGCTGGCGGGTCAGCCGCTCCCTGGCCACTTTATTCGCCCTTCCCGCGGGGCGGGTACGCGCCGGGGTGGGGCTGGTGGTGTTGTGCCTGAACCTGCTGCCCCTGCTCATTTTTTTTACTTACCGGGGCGGGCGGGGAGAGCAGCTCTATCTCTTTCGCCCCCAATTGCAAACCCTGGATTACTTAGCCACCTTCCCGTTCTGGATCGGGCTGATCGTGGTGGTGGAAATCCTGCCCTATTTTCTGGCCCTGGACCTCGCCGGCGGGGTTATCCGCCTGCTCCCAACGTTGAAAAATTGGGAATGGAGCCGCTGGAAGGCGGGGCTGCACCTGGCCATCCTGGCTTTCTTTACGGTTTATGTAGGCATCCGCAGCTTCCTGGATACCTCCCGGGTACGCCTGGAAACCTACCGCGTGGAAGCGGCGCAGCTTCCCCCTTCCATGGAAAACCTGACCCTGACCTTTATTTCCGACGTGCAGGTGGATCGCTACACCGGGGAGAATAAATTGAAGCGGTTGGAGGAAAAAGTGCGCCAGGCCGGGGGGGATTTGCTGTTGTTCGGCGGCGACATGGTAACCTCCGGCGAGCAGTTCAATGCCCGGGCGCAGGGCTTCATGTGCGAGCTGGCCGCCCCCCTGGGACGGATCGCCTGCATGGGGGACCACGATTACTGGTCGAATTCCCGGAGCATCCCGGAAGGGCTGCGCCGCTGCGGGTGGACCTTCCTGCAAGACCGGCATCACCTGATCGAATATAAGGGCAGCAAAATCTTGATTACCGGCGTCACCCACATTTACAGCCAGCGAATCCCCCCGGCGCGATTGAAGAAATTATTAGCGGAAGCGCCGGCGGCGGATTTGAAAATTTTTCTCATTCATCAACCCTCCGATCACGCAATCCGGGCCGCCCGGGAATACGGCTACCACCTGGTGCTGGCCGGGCACACGCACGGCGGGCAGATCGTCTTCCGCCCCTTTGGGATTCCCCTGGCCCCCACCCGCTTCGAGAACCGGTTTTATAGCGGTTTTTATCATTACCGGGATTTGCCGGTCATCGTAACCAACGGGGTGGGATTGACCCTGGCCCCCCTGCGCTACCAGGCCCCCGCGGAGGTGGTGAAGGTAACGTTGGCGCGAAAGTGAGCGTTTTTTCGGGGATGCCGGCTTGACTTGCTCCTTTGGAGCCCCTTTAGGGATGACAGCAACAAGGAGATAATTTATGCCCGAATTAACTTATTTAAGCTGGGATGAATATTTCATGGGGATTGCCATTTTCACCTCCCTGCGCTCCAAGGACCCCAGCAGCAAGGTGGGAGCGGTGATCGTGAACGCGCAAAACCACATCGTGGGAACCGGCTATAACGGTTTCATCGCCGGGGTGGATGAGAACCGCTTTAGCTGGGAGCGGGAAGGGGAGTGGATTCATACCAAGTATCCCTACGTGGTGCACGCGGAGGCCAACGCCATCCTCAGCTCCACCACCGAGGACCTGCGCGACTGCCGCATTTATACCACCCTGTTCCCCTGCAACGAGTGCGCCAAGCACATCGCCCAGAAGAAGATCAAAGAGGTGATCTATTTGTCCGACAAATATCGCGGGGAAGCTTTCCATCAGGCTTCGGAAATCATCTTCGAAGCCGCCGGCGCCACGGTGCGCAAGCTGAAAATGCCGCCCCTGGCGGAGCTTTTGCAGCGCTTCGAGGGGTTTATTCCCTGATCGGAGTGCAAAGCTTCAGCTTTGCACGCTGGAACTTCGAACCAATAAAAAGCCCCGGCGGGTATTTCCGCCGGGGCTTTTGGTTTTGTCCTAAACCTCGAATCGCTCAAATCCCGGGTGGCCGGGGTTTGAGGCGAGGGCGAATCGCGATTCGCCCCTACTTCATTAATACCATCTTCTGCACGCTCTTGAAGTCGCCGGCCACGAAGCGGTAGATGTACACCCCGCTGGTTACCGCTGCGCCAGTGTCGTTGCGCCCGTCCCAGGTGGCTTTGTAGCGCCCGGGCTGCATCTGCGCATCGACTAAGGTGCGAACCTTCTGGCCCAACACGTTGTAGATTTCCAACTTCACG
>JABWBP010000054.1 GCA_013360445.1 Calditrichaceae bacterium
GGAGCAGGGGGCAGGAGCAGGGGGCAGGAGCAGGGGGCAGGAGCAGGGGGCAGGAGCAGGGGGCAGGAGCAGGGGGCAGGAGCAGGGGGCAGGAGCAGGATAAAATTGCCAATTGTCAATTGTCAATTGTCAATTGGCAATTATAGCGGGGGCAGTAGGCAGGGGGCAAGTAGGCGATAGGCAAATAAGTAGTAAGCACCTGGCAGGGAGCCGGCGTAGCAAATACTGCCTCCTGCCCCCGCCCCTTGCCCCTGCTCCTGCCCCTTGCCCCCGTTAAGGAACCGGCATGAAAACGATTCGCAGTAAATTGATCCTCATTTTCATCGGCATTGTACTGCTGCCACTGCTGCCGATTGTCTGGCTGGTGAACGGGCTGGTGCAGCAGAGTTACCGCATCGGGGTGAACCCCCAGGTAGAGGCGGCGCTGGGCAGCGGGGTGGAATATTCCCGGGAGCTTTACCGGATTCGCAAAGAGCATTTGTTAGAAGCGCTTTCGCAGGCGTTTTCCCCGCAAACGGTTCAGCTGCTGCTGCAAAATGCCCCGGTTTCACCGGAAAATTTCCGGCTCCCGGAAAGCGCCGGGGAGTGGCAGTTCCGCTCGCTGCAAGCGTATGACGCGGCAGGCAACCTGCTCCGCCAGGTTGCCGCGCCGGGAGCGCCGCCAACGGCCCTGGACGGGGGGCATTTTGCCCAGGCCGCGGAAGCGCCGGAGGGGAAAATCCTCTTCACCAATCGGCAGGAAAATGTTTTCATCGCCCTGGAAAAGCGCAGCGCCGGGGGAAAAACCGGCTACCTGGCCCTGATTGCGGCGCTGCCGGAGGATTTTTTGCGCGATACCGACCGCAGCCTGGAGGTTTACCAACTTTACCGCACCCTGGCGCTCTCCCCGGCCTCCATCCCGCGCGGCTTCCTCTACGCTTTTGTGCTGCTAACGGCAATGATCCTCCTGGCCACTATCGGGATCGCCGCCTGGCTTTCCCGGCGGCTGACCCGCTCGATTGGGGAGCTGGCCAAAGGCACCCAGGAAGTGGGGCGCGGCAACCTGGACTACCGGGTGCAGGCGCAGGGCAGCGACGAAATCGGGGAGCTGGCGCGCCATTTCAATCGCATGGCCGGGGAGTTGAAAAATTTTCAGGAGCGCACGATTTATCTCGAAAAAATGGCCGCCTGGCAGGAGATCGCCCGCCGCCTGGCGCACGAGATCAAGAATCCCCTCACCCCTATTCAGTTGACCATGCAGCAGATGGTGGACCAATACCAAGGTGAAGACCGGGAATACGGGCAACTTTTGCGGGAATGCCACGGCATCATCAGCGAAGAAATCGAAAACCTGCGCAGATTGGTGCGGGAATTCTCCGATTTTGGCCGCCTGCCGGAATTGCAGCTTGCGGAAGGCGATCTTCACGCGCTTATCCGCGAGGTGCAGCGGCTCTATCCCCACCGGGAAATTCAACTGGAGCTGGCCGGGGAGATTCCCCCGCTGCTGCTGGATGAAGATCGCATCCGCCGGGTGCTGATCAACCTGGTGGAAAACGCCATCCAGGCCGATCCCGGGAATCACCCGCTGGCCATTCGCACCCGGTTGGCGGAAAACCGGGTGGAAATCTCGGTAAGCGACCGGGGCGAGGGAATTCCGCCGGAGGCGCGGGAAAAGATCTTTCAACCCTATTTTTCCACCAAAAGCAGCGGCATCGGCCTGGGCCTGGCGATCACCCGCAAAATGGTGGAGGAGCACGAGGGGAAGATTTGGGTGGAATCGAAACCGGGAGCGGGGAGTAAGTTTACTTTTACTTTGCCGATAAAAGAGAGGGTCATTTAGCTGCGCTGTCAGTTGCCTGCGGCGTCAGTTAGCGTTGCCGTCATTACCCTGCGCTGTCATTGGTTATCATTCATTGTCAATGGACAGCCCGGAAAGGAAATTACCAACGACAAATGACAACAATTGACGCGCAGCAAATGACGGCGAAGCCGGTTGACGCCGCAGGCAAATGACTACCGAATGACAAAAACTTCGAGCCGCCATGAAAAAACCGCTGATCTACATCGTCGATGACGAGAAAAACATCCGGCGCTCTTTCGAGCTTATTTTGAAGCCGGAGGGCTACCGCGTGCAGGCGTTCGAATCCGCGGAAACGTTCCTGGGCGCCGCCGCGGAAACATTGCCGGAGATCGTATTCCTCGACGTGCTGCTGCCGGGAATGAACGGCATCGAGGCGCTGAAAATGCTGAAAAATCTTTCCCCGGGCAGCGAAGTGGTGATGATATCCGGCCACGCTAATTTGAGCATGGCAGTGGAAGCGGCCCGCGCCGGGGCGTATGATTTCCTGGAAAAACCGCTCAACAAGGAGAGAGTTCTCCTCACCCTGCGCAATTTGCAGGAGCGCCGCTCCCTGCAATCCCGGTTTGCCAGCCTGCGGGAATCCGTGGAGGAAGAATACCGCCTGGTGGGGGAATCCCCGCGCTGGCAGGCGGCGCTGAAGCAGATCGAGAAGGTCGCCCCCACGGACAGCAAGGTGCTGATCACCGGGGAGAGCGGGGCAGGCAAGGAGCTGCTGGCCTACGCCATTCACCAGGGCAGCCCCCGGGCGCGGGAACCTTTCGTGAAGATGAACTGCGCCGCCATTCCCGAGGAGCTGAGCGAAAGCGAGCTGTTCGGCAGCGAAAAAGGCGCTTTTACCGGGGCGGCGGAGCGGCGCGAGGGCAAATTCATGCAGGCCGACGGCGGCACGCTGTTTTTGGATGAAATCGGGGATATGAGCCTGCGGGTGCAGACCAAAGTGCTGCGGGTGCTGCAGGACGGGGAATTCCAGCGGGTGGGCGGGAAAGAGACCCTGAAGGCGGACGTGCGTATCATCGCCGCGACCAACAAGAACCTCCGGGAAATGCTGCGGGAGGGGAGCTTCCGGGAAGATCTCTATTTCCGCCTGAACGTTTTTCCCATCGAAGCGCCGCCGCTGCGGGAGCGCCCGGAGGATGTTGCGCTCCTGGCGCAGCATTTCATTCAGCGTTTTTGCCGGCGCAATAATCGCCGCATCCCGGAAGTGCAGCCGGAAGTGTATGCGGCGCTAAAAAAGTATCCCTGGCCGGGCAACGTGCGGGAGCTGCAAAATTTAGTAGAGCGGCTGATCATTTTATCGGAAAATAACCGCATCGGAGCGGAAAACCTGCCCGCCTACTTGCTGCAAGCGGAGTTCAAGCTGCCGGAAACGCCCCCGGGAGCCCGCACCCTCGGCGAAGTGCGGGAGGAAGCGGAGCGGGCTTATATTCTCCACTGCTTAGAACATACCGGGGGTAATGTGACGCAAGCCGCCCGGCTGTTAGGCATGGAGCGCACCAATCTGCACAAAAAGATGAAAGCCCTGGGGATAATGTAAGAGAAGTCGTAACATCTAAGCCCTTTGAAAAACTCACCCAAAATGTCATTCCCGCGAAAGCGGGAATCCAGAAAAGCGGCTTAGAATATGGATTCCCACTCCCCGTATTCACGGGGACAAGCTTCGTGGGAATGACAGACGAGAGTATAAACTGACAAAACTTCCGAATTTTTCATAAGGCTATCCAAAAATATTTGAAATTTGCCACATGGTTCGATAAACTCACCATGCAAAGAACACAGAGAGCACAGAGGAACTGAGAAATTATGCCAGCCAGGACTGTGAACTTTGTGGCTAAAAAAGTTAGGGACAAACCCTCAGATTTCGGCATGAAGAATCTAAAATGCTGCGAAAATTCCAAAACCAAGCGCATTGCTCTCCGCAATATTCCCCCGGCTTGATCAAAATCATACCAAAAACTGAGCAAAGTCATACTATTCCTGAAGCGGATTTATTAACTTCTGGCGGAAAAGGGACAATTCCGGGAGATTTTACCGGGCAATACCGGCATATGCAGCATAAAAAAAGCGTTCGGGAAAATGCCCGGCAGAATGGGGAATGATAGCTTGCTGGCGAGTTTTCTACCCCAAACGATCATAAACCATAATCGAAGGAGCAACTGATGAGTGACGAATCAACCTCTCAAAACGGCGGGATGTTTGCATTCCCGCGCCTGAACGAGCCGGCGCCGCAATTTAGCGCCAAAACGACCCATGGCGCGCTCAGCCTTTCCGATTATAAGGGCAAATGGGTAGTGCTGTTTTCCCACCCGGCGGATTTTACCCCGGTATGCACCACCGAATTCATTGCTTTTGCCCGCAAATTCGAGGAATTTCAGAAGCGCAACACCCAGATTATCGGCCTCAGCATCGACAGCGTTTACTCCCACATCGCCTGGGTGCGCAACATCGAGCAGAATTTCGGGGTCAAGATCCCCTTCCCGGTGATTGCGGACCTGGACATGGGCGTGGCGAAGCAATACGGTATGGTGCACCCCGGGGCGTCCGATACCAGCGCGGTGCGGGCGGTATTCGTGATCGATCCCCGGCAGACCCTGCGCGCCATGATCTATTACCCGCTCACCAATGGCCGCAACATCGACGAAATTCTGCGTTTAGTAGAAGCCTTGCAGGCGACGGATAAGCACAGCATCGCCACCCCGGAAAACTGGCATCCCGGCGAGCAGGTGATCGTTCCCCCGCCGCAAACCCAGGCCGAGGCGGATAAACGGGTGAAGGAACCCTACGAAGTGACCGATTGGTATTTTTCGAAGAAAGATTTATAGGCCGGTATTCTGCCCGGATAAGAGATTAAGGCGGAGAGCGCTCTCTCCGCCTTTTTTGTTGAATAAGGAAAGGAATCGAGGCACTTAGTTCGCGGGCAGTTTGGCGATCTGGATGAGGCGGTCGAGCTGCACCAGCTTGATCTTGTGGCGCTTGACCCGGATTAAGTCCCTTTTCTTGAAATCGCTTAATAACCGGCTCAGGGTGGCGCAACTGGTGCAGGAAAAATTTGCCAGGTCCTTCAAGGGCAGGGGAATATCCAGGTATTGGTATTGGTCGATGCCGTAGCGGTTCAACAGCATCAACAGAATTTCCGCCACCCGCTGGCGGGCGGTTTTTTGGCACACCCCCGCAATACGCCTTTCCACCTCGCCAATATCCCGCGCTACCGATCTCATCAGGTTCATAGCAAACCGGGGGTGGGCGGCGAAAATTTGCAAAAAATTGATTTTGGAAATATAACAGGCCTGAACTTCATCCAGCGCGACCGCGGAAGTGGTGTAAGTCGGGCTGGTGAACAAGGTTATTCCTAACACGTCTCCCGGTTTGGCCAGTCGCACGATGTGGTCGCGCCCGTCATGCCCCCGCTTGATCAATTTTGCCCTGCCGGACCCCAGGCAAAAAACACCGTTGGCGGTTTCGTGCTCCCGGAACAGAATATCATCCTTTTCAAACTGGTAAAGTTGCCGGCCGTCCAGGATAATAGCGTGTTCTTCTCTGCAGAATTCACCGAGGGGATAAATTGTGGCCTTGAAGCAATCTTTGTGAATCGCTACCGAAACATTCGCTGCATCTGGGTTCTTTTTCTTGCTCATGAGATTTCCCGGGTGTTTTCGTTTGCATCCCGTCTCTTTTACCGGAATTATCCCTTTTTTTAACTTCTCTTCACCTGAACAAGATAAAATAGCCTGAATGCCCAAAACAATGACCTTAGTCGTCCTGGATAATGACAAATGTCATGTTTTGAGATGACATTTGGCGGCTTTTTTTGCGCGGAAAAGGGTCAGAAAAGGAAGTTAAGTGCAACAGAATAAAGAAGATGCTTGCTAAGGATGCGCTCAGTCGAAAATATTAGCGGTTTTCACCAGGGAGATGTGGTCGAGGATTTTTATTTTGCGGCCTTTCAAAGCGATGATTTTGTCTTCTCTGAACTCCGAGAGCAGCCGGATGACCGTTTCCGTGGCAGTTCCCACCACGTTGGCGAGGTCTTCCCGGGTCAAGGCCACCCCCAGGGTAGCTTCGTCATCCTCCAGGCCGTAGAATTCTCTTAAGATCAATAACGCTTCCGCGAGGCGTTCCCGCACCGGCTTCTGGGCCATATTGGCAATCCGGTTCTCAGCCGATTTCAAATCCTGGGAGAGTATTTTCATGATCTTCATGGATAGATTGGCGTTCGTCTGGAGCAGGGAAAAAAACACCGATCTGGGGATAAAGCAGATCAACGAATCTTCTAAGGGCGCGGCAAAGGAGGAATATAACTCTCCGCTGATCAGGGAGCGGTATCCCAACACGTCGCCGGCTTTGGCCAGCCGCACGATCTGTTCTTTACCGGACTGGTCAATTTTGTATATTTTTACCTTGCCGAAATTGATGCAATATAACCCCGAGGGCCGGGTTCCTTCATAAAAAATGTTTTGCCCCCGTTTATATAAATTGCCTCCCTTGCTATGATTGATCTTGCCCAGCTCATCCTCCGGCAAATCGTTAAAAATCGAGCAGAGCCGGGAAGCGCAATCTTCACAGCGGGGGATATCAATTTTTCTACGAATACTCAAGGATTCCTCCTAAACGCCATCAATTGGTTTGGTTCGGTTTCCATCCCTGCGACGTTTGATGCGCTCTTCTATTATAGAGCGCCGTAGAATTTAATCTGCTTTCTCTCTTTATTCAAGATACTTTATCTTTTTCAAAACATGACAAATATCATGTTTCAGACTGATTACCCTCATGTTATTGGCCGAGTTGTTGGACTAAATTCATGGTACCCCATGAAAGGGCGATGAACGGTTAAAAGTGGGGCAGACAGAACGATTTGGCATCTGTGAAGAAAAAGCGCTTTCACAAAAGGGGGAAATTATGAACTTCAACAAAATTCTGGTTCCGGTAGATTTCGGCGAATGTTCCGACAAGGCGGTTCAATACGCCCTGAAATTAGCGGAACGGTTGGAAGCGGAAATCACTCTGCTGAATGTGGATGAATTTTTCCAGTGGCTTCTCCCGGAAGAGAATTACCAGCCCGGGGAATTGGAAGATGCTTTGAAAACCCGCCAGCAGTTACTGCAACAGCAATTGCAGCCTTACCTGGAGATGGGAAAGGAGTGCAACCTCAAAATCGGGTGCGCAATCATGCGCGGGGATTCTGTGGCCGAGAAGATCCTGGAGCACCTTCGCGAAGAAAAATACGACCTGGTCGTGATGGGAACCCACGGCCGCACCGGCCTGAAGCACCTTTTCCTGGGCAGCATCGCCGAAAAAGTGGTGCGCTTCTCCCCCACGCCGGTGCTCACCCTGCACAAATCCGTGGAGTGCTGCCGCATGGAACATATCCTGGTCGCGATTGATTTTTCGGATTATTCCCGCCAGGCCCTGGAATACGCCGCCGCCTTTGCCCGCCTTGCCGGATCGCGGATTACGGTTTTGCACGTCATCGAGCGGATCATTTATCCCGCGTTCTACCCGGAGGGGTATTACCCGGTGGCGGATTTCGAGCCGAAACTGCGCGAGCAGGTGCTGGAAAACCTGGACACTTTCTGCGCGGATTATGGAGATATTGACATCAAAACAGCGGTGGCAGCGGGACGAGCCTCGGACGAGATTTGCCATTTTACTATGGAAAACGGTGTTGACCTGGTCATCATGGCCACCCGCGGCCTCAGCGGCTTGCAGCACCTGATCGTGGGCAGCACCGCGGAGCGGGTGGTGCGAAGGTCTTCCACGCCGGTATTGACGGTGCGAAGGGAAGTGGTGAGCGAGTGAGTGGTGGAGATGAAAACCATGCGTATTCGTAAAAAGGGAATTTCAAAAATATTGCCCCTTGCATTCTGCAAATCTATATTTACCGCTATGGAAAATGATTCGTCGGCAAACCGCGGCGTTGAGGGCAATGCGAAACGGGCGGTGGGCCTTGACTCTTCCCGAAGGGATGGATTCTCAGACGACCCTCAACTTCTCCTTCGGCTTTTCCCGCAGTGCACAAACTATCACATTCCCGGTAAGAAAGGTATATTACGAAGGAGTGCAAAACTTCAGTTTTGCACCGTTTTTCCACCAAACATCAGAGATTGGTGTTATGAAATTTAAATTTTTAGTACAAAACTGAAGTTTTGTACTCCGGTAAACATCAGAGGTTTGCACTATGGCAGTTATCCTGACCGCCGTGGCGGCGTTAGGCGGCATTACGGTTATCCTGGCCGCCCTGCTGATCTTAGCCAATAAAAAATTATACGTGCAGGAAGACCCCCGCATAGACATTGTGGAGGAGATGCTCCCCCACGCCAATTGCGGGGCCTGCGGGTTTCCCGGCTGCCGCCCCTTTGCGGAGGCGCTGGTAGGCGGCCAGGCGCTGCCGGGCAAGTGCACCGTCAGTTCCGAAGAAGGGCGGGTGCAGATTGCGCATTTTTTGGGAGTGGACGTGGGCGCGCAGGAAAAGGTGGTGGCAAGATTGGCCTGCGCCGGGGGCATTAACGTCGCCCGCAACCGCGCCCGCTACGAGGGGCTGAAAACCTGCCGGGCGGCCGCGGTGGTCGCCGGGGGCGGTAAGGGCTGCTTCTGGGGCTGTTTAGGATTGGCCGACTGCGAAGTGGTCTGCGACTTCGACGCCATCCACATGAACCAGTTCTCCCTGCCGGTGGTGGATGAAGAAAAATGCACCGCCTGCGGAGACTGCGTGGAAGTCTGCCCCAAAGGGTTGTTCTCCCTCCATCCCGCCAGCCACCGCCTGTGGGTGGCCTGCAAAAACTTGGAAGCGGGCGATGAAATTTTGGAAGACTGCGAAGTGGCCTGCACCGCCTGCGGACGCTGCGCCGCGGACGCGCCGGGCATGATCAAAATGGCCAACAACCTGCCGGTGATCGACTACAGCAAGAACCACAAGACCCAGGCGCCGATCCAGCGCTGCCCCACCGGGGCGATTCTCTGGATCGAGAAAGACGGAACCATTGTGAAGGGGCGGGAGAGCAAAAAGGTGCTGCGCAAAAGCACCTTGCCGGATTTGCCGACTTGACATTAACCATTAGCAACTAACCGTTCCCCATTAACCAATTGAGAATAGTTAATGGAAAATAATGAATTAGAAAATATTAGCGAATACACGGTTGGAGCATTGAACATGCTTCCCATGGTATTTTTTCTTTTGATCCTTTTTCCATTAACCTTGATTGAGGCACAGTGGAGCAACGATCCTACCCAAAATTTGCAAGTCTCTCCCTTTGGATTGAATCCGGTTGCCTGTACAGATGGAGAGGGCGGCGCTTACGTTTTTTGGACCAACAATCCCAACATTTGGGGAATGAAGTTAGATCGTTATGGCTATTTACAATGGTCAAGTTATGTAGAAATTCCCGGCCCAGGAGATAGAAGAAGCAGCCCAAAGCTTATACCGGACGGTTCCGGTAACGCCATAATGGGTTATTCTGAGGTTATGGGTGTAGATACTGCTTCAGGTTTAATCATTTATAAGCTCAAAGTTCAAAAAATTGACAGCTTAGGAAACCTACTATGGGGCGGCGAAGGGCAGTTGGTGGCGTTAGATACATTAATTCATTCGCCTTCTACATTTAAAATACTTGAAGATGGCCAGGGTGGTGCACATGTCTTATGGACTGCTGCTGAGGTTGATTTGGATTCTATTTATATCAGGTCATTACATGCACAGCGTATCACTCCCAACGGCCAGCGGCTTTGGGGAGATGAAGGGATATTGATCCATGATCCGCTTTATCCGAACACCAATGCTATTGCCGCTTCAGTTGATGGCAATGGTGGGTTTATTATTGAATACATCAAAGACGGCGCTTCAGAATATACCTTTCAACGCTTTGATAGCAATGGTAGCATTCTTTGGACCACAAACTCAATCGATGGATATTCACACATGATATTGGGTCCTACCAGCGATATTAGGTTAGCCAGTGTAAAAGGTTCGGGAATTAATAGAAAGATAATAGCCAACCGCATGTCTCTGGATGGTCAATTCCTCTGGGGGGCTGATGGTGTTACCGTGGAGGATAGTATTGGTTTAAATTCCGGGCTTAGTGATATTACTATACGTGACGATTCGGTTTTGGTAATTTATTGGAGTAAAATCATTAGTTGGCCTGATAATTATGATTCTTATGTTCAATTTATTGATCATAACGGGAATTTGTTATTTCCTGGAGGGAGTAGATTAGTAAGTGCTTACATGTCTAATAAAGGTGGCCTTAGGGTTCTACCAAGTGATAATAATTCAAGCATATATATCTGGTTCGATGATCGATATGGAGGAGTGTATAATCAATTATTTTATTCTCAAAAGTTGGACTCCCTTGGAAATCGATTGTGGAATAATTTGGATATTCTAATATCAGATTTAAGCCCTGAAGGTGGTTACAATTTTATATCTGACAAACATGATGGATTCATCCTGTTTTGGGGGAAACTTGGCGTATCATATCATGGTATTTACGCCCAACAGGTAAGCAAAAACGGGCAATTAGGGGAAGTGATTACTTCTATAGACAGAAGTGAAAACACCATCCCTTATCAATTCCAACTATTTCAGAATTATCCGAATCCCTTTAACAATACTACGATTATACCATTCTCAATTCATAAAACCGCTAAAGTTATATTGGAAATAGTGAATATTTTAGGACAAAACGTTGGCACCGTTTATGGGGGTTTATTGCATCCCGGAGAATATCAATTTTTCTGGGATGGTTTCGGTAATGACGGTTTGCCGGCTGCGTCTGGAATCTATTTTGCCCAATTGAAAACGGAAAATAAGCACGCTGTAAGAAAAATGATATTAATCAGGTAAGGAGCGCTCTTTCAATGAGTATATGGAAAGAGACATCCAGATGATATTACCATAAAATAATTTATAAGGAAAAGGCATTATGAAGTTTTCATGTGTAAAGGTAATTATCTTCAATGGTTTTATTTTCTCATTCCTTCTAGCCATCCCTTTTGACAGCGGCTTTATCGAATGGCAGCAGCCTAATGGGGTTACTTTTACTGCCCGCGCCTGGGGCGATGAATTTGAAATGTGGATGGAAACCCAGGATAGCTATCGATTTGTTCAAGGAGTCGATGGCTATTACTATTACGCTGTTTTAGGAGCAAACGGTGATTTTGTTCCATCAACTAACAAAGTTGGGATTGATGCGCCATTTGCGGAATCGTACCAACTACAACGCTCGGGAGTAAAGCAGCAGGAGATTGCCGACCGGCAGGCTGAATTTGAGGAAGAACTGCGCCAGAATGCCGAGTGGTACAGGCAAAAGAGAGAGGCGGCAAATGGTGGTACCGTTGCGGTAAAAGTAGGTGTTATTTTAGTGGATTTTGCGACCAGTCGAAAATATAAATCCGAGCCAGGAGGAGAATTTCCACATGGATACAAATAAAGAATTTTTTGATAATTTGATATTTTCACAAGATATCTGGATTGGTGAACCAGGTCCGAACAGTCCACATCCCGAAGAAAAAGAAGTATTTGGTAGTATGCGCGATTATTACAACCAGCAAT
This sequence comes from Calditrichaceae bacterium, assembly GCA_013360445.1. GTDB lineage: Bacteria > Calditrichota > Calditrichia > RBG-13-44-9 > J075 > JABWBP01. Next base: position 11,385 of record JABWBP010000054.1, read on the forward strand.
CACGCGGCTTATTGGATATTATCGGCAAAAACGACCAACCGGTAATTCTAAACCCTATTGACCCTGCCTATCCAGGTGAATATGTGCCCCAATGGATACAACTACCGGGAGATTTTGAAGACTACAATGGTGGCAACTATAGCTATGGTGATTTCATTCGCCATGCAGATTCTGTATTTCAGGAAACATTTACCAATATCAATTTGTCCGACTATGAAAGTTTTATTTATGTTTATGGCGGCACCTGGGGCTTAGGAAATTTATCACCGAAGAATGTGGGACATAAATCTATTGTCGGTGAACAGTTCCCTGACTTCAACCCGTTTTTCAGCCATATTGGTGTTTATTGTCACGAATTTGGCCATCAATTGGGCGCTGCTGATGAATATAAGGGGAATTCAAATTTCGATTCCTGGCATTGGTCGCTTATGAGTAGGGGAGGATATAACGGGAATGAAGCGGATCCTGCTATTTCAGGCCCTTTGCCTCTTGACATGGCCTGCCCGGCGGTTTTTTCACCCTATTATAAATTTTTATGGGAATGGGTAGATCCCATATATTTGAGTAACCCCAGCTATACTGATTTTGAAATTATCTACAACTATGACAATCCCCTCTATTATCGTATCGATATTATCGACAGCGATGAATTTTTTGTACTAGAAAACCGCCTGAAAGACAACTTTGATCTATATACGCCGGTCGAACCGGAATATGATCCTAACGATCCCCTCCATGATCCGAATGGAAACGAAGGCGGGCTATTAATCTGGCATATTGACCCCACTGATTATCAAGATTATGAAGGAATAGAATGCGCTAATAATGAGTTTCATACTAATCCACCTGAAACTCAAGTAGGCCATCCTTTTCCTTATGTTCAGGGTGATCCTAACAACAGTGGAGAAAACTTTAATGACAATACTACCCCTTCCAGCAATTTGCGGGATGGAACCACTTCTTCAGGAATTTCTATTGACAACATTCGCTGGATATCTGGAACCCAAAAGACATTAGTAAACATTATCCATGATTACGGTAACAATATAATTATTTATGAAAACGCCACCTGGAGTGGAACCCAGGAAATAAATCAAAATGTTTATGTCATGGGAGGCGCTACACTAACTGTTCTTCCCGGAACGACGGTGAATTTTGGCGCCGGCCTCAAACTAACCCTGATGGCAGGCGGCAGGTTAGTAACCATCGGAAGCCAAACTCAGCCAATTTTATTCCAACCAATGGTCAGCGGAAACAAATGGGGTGGTTTGGTGATTGCTGATGAGACAGCTGAGATTGAAGCAGCCTATATGACCATTCGAGAAGCACAAAAAGGCTTCTTTTTTGAAAAGCGGCTCAATTTTAACATTGAACAAATTAGTTTTCAAGATAATCTAAAATCCATTGATGTGGCCAATGTGGCTGGCAGCGCCACATTGAACATTTCCAACTGTAGTTTTACCTCTTCACCATTGACCTATTTTAATACCAATTCCGGTGTTGTAGTTTTCAATTTTACCAATTGTTTTTTCCAAAGTTCATCATTGATTTTTACAAATCCCACCAGCATGAATTTTAAAAGTAATACATTGATTGATAATTCTACAATCAACAGAACAAATAACAGCGGCACTCTTATTGTTGAAAATAACATCTTCTATAATTTTACTTCTGGAAGCTTTGTAACCTCACCAACAGTGGATAACACAACTATCCGGTATAATTGTCTCTATCCCATAACCCCTTCTCAAAATCTCTCATTTTTCGATCAACCCGGCAATTTTTCCGCCGACCCGCAGTTTGTCAATCCACAAGGCCCCCAGCCCGATTACCACTTACAAGAAACCTCCCCCTGCATCGATGCTGGCGACCCTTTGGCGGATTATTCCCGGGAACCCGGCAATAACGGCGGGAGAGTGAATATTGGCCTTTACGGAAATACCCCGGAAGCCACCCAGACCAACCCCTTCAACCCGCCCGCCTGGGAGAATGAAATTGTTTTCCTCGGTGATTTTTCAGGCACGGGCAATATTAATGCTGTGCCGGGATTAACGGCTAAGTCTGCAAATAATAAGCAGATCAAGATAAAGGGCATTCTTAATGCTTATGGAAACCTGTCATCGGGAATAACTTTTACCAACTACAACGCCGGCGGGCAGTGGAAAGGGCTGTATGCTGACGCCGGCAGCCAAATTAATTTTGATTACTGTGTTATCGAAAATTCTACTAAAGGGCTGTTTAACGATTTCCAAAGCGAACCGGCAATTTTACCAAATCTCTCGGTAGCTAATTCCATCATCCAAAATAATGAAACGGGCAGCGAATTGTTTTATTCCGGCCTGGAGTTTCAGGATAATACTTACAGCAATAATAGCAGCGTTGCCTTTTATGCGAATTTATGCCAGGGAACGTTCTCCGGTAATCATTTAGAATCCAACGGAAAAGGTCTGGATTTAAACCGCTGCCAGTTAATTGTTTCCGGTAATATCATTTCCGATAATGATGCTGTGGGCCTTTTCCTTTCCTGGGACCAGGGATCGACGTTGGACAATAACACCATCGAAAACAACGGGTATGTGCCAACCGATCTTCCCTGGAGCGAACGTTCCGGGATTACCCTCTATCGCAGCAGCCCCCTCTTGTGGGAAAATACCATTCGGAACAATCGCGGCAACGGTTTGCTGGCCTTTGCTTCCAGCATTCCGGTGTTGAATGCCAAAGATGAAGCGAACTTGAATTTAGTGAAGAATAACGGAACCGATCCGGCGCAAGTGCAATTTCCCTATGAATCCTCGGAACTCTATTTTCATGATTACGCGCAGCCGCAAATGGCCAATGGGCATAATGACATTATTGACGAAAGCAATATCAATGAAGATAACTTTTTATTCTACCTGGAACCGGAAGATGGGGCTGAAATTTCCATCAATATTTCCGGGAACTACTGGGGAATGGATGAAAGGAATTTCGATTACGACCGCTTCTATCCATTAGACATACTGATCATTGATCCTTATGATGAAGAGCCCAATGTGCAGGGAGGTTTTGCTAAAACCGGGAGCAATTCCGGCGCTGGCGGGGTAAATCGCTATTCCTTTGGAAAAACCGGCGCAATCTCTCTGTTGGACAGTCTGTTCCATCATGCCGTGGTTTTGGAAGATTCCGGTCTTTTTGGAGAAGCATATAACCGCTTTTTTTCAATACTCCAAAGCTACCCGGATTCCGCCGTTTCCTATTCTTCCCTCCCCCGCTTAATCCGCTGCGGGTTAAAATCGGGTATCTCCACTCAAGATTTAAAGAACACGCTCCACGATTTGCAGTCGGCTTCTTCTTATCCATACATTTTGAAACAGACCCCGGCATTTATCAACGAATGTGAGATTGTTGATGAGGAGTTCTCTGTAGTGATTAACAATTTGAACCAGCTTTTGGCTAATTCAATCCCTACAATTGATTCATTGTATGCGGAACTGGATTTGAGTGCCGTGCAGTTATTAACCGGGCAAACAGGTTCATCTAAAGCAAATAGTTTGAATGGAATAACCGGCATTGCCGCGTTTTCATCTTTTCGGGATCACATTTTGGAGCAGGTTTTGAATCGCGCTTCTGCTTCAGAGGCAATCGCTGAAATTCCTGCCACGTTTGCATTGTCCCAGAACTATCCCAATCCATTTAACCCAACCACCACCATTCGCTATCAGCTTCCCAAACCCGCCTGGGTAAGGTTGGAGATTTACAACATCTTGGGTCAGAAAATTAAAACCTTGATAGATGCGCGGCAAAGTGCGGATTTTTATGCCGTTCCCTGGGACGGCACCAACCACGCCGGCTCGCAGGTAGCATCGGGAATGTATGTCTATCGCCTGGCGGCGGAGCCGGAGAAAAAAGGGGAAAAATTTGTAATGGTGAAGAAAATGCTGTTAATTCGATGAGGGCGCTTTGCCGGATCTGCCGACGTGACATTAACCCATCCACCATTGACCGTTCACCATTAACAATTGAGAATGGCGAATGGGGAATTGAGAATAGTGAATTAAGAGGTCGCTTACTATGAGCCAAATCATCGAAATTGATCCTATCACCCGTTTAGAATTGTATGGAAAAATTGGGGTTCTACTCACTTTAATCATCATATCCACAATTTGTGTGGTTAGTTGTAAGAAAAGCACCGAGCCAATTGAGGTGATTAATGATCCCCGCCAATATACCTGGACGGTGGATACCCTTGAATACCCTGGAAGTAGCCAAACTATAATGGTTGCAATTTGGGCAAGCTCCCCAGATAATGTTTATGCGGTTGGGCATAATTCGATGAACAGAGGATTAATGTGGCATTTCGATGGCAAAATATGGAAAGATATTCATTTAAGCACTACCCAGGGAGGCACTATTCCAGGAGCAATTGACCTTGCTGACATTCATGGCTTTTCTGCGAATGATGTTTGGGCAGTAGGTGAGCATCTTTATTCTAATCCTAACCCTCCTCCTAATTTTTTGGATAGCAGTTTAATCATTCATTATGATGGATCGACCTGGCAAGAAATGCCACTAATAAAACAACAGGGATTAGAAACTATTTGGGGAGATTCACCAAACAGGATGTGGGCCGGGGGGCATTTCGGCACTTTGTATAAATATGATGATTTTGCCTGGCAGCCAGATACGATCCATTATTCCTTCCCGCCACACCGTTTCCTGAATATTCTTTCTATAGCTGGCAATGAAACATCCGGATTTTACATGGTGATCAATATTTTTCTGGAAAACGAATTGGAATATTTCTATTTGTTTCAATATGAGAATAATAAATGGGTCGCCCGAGATAGCACCAAATACTACATCGATTCCTATACCGGGCTGTGGATGAGCCCCTCCGGAAAATTATATGCTGGCGGTAACGCGCTGCGAGTATGGAATGGTAGCTCCTGGTCAATTATCCTGGGCCCCCTGTCGGTGATTAACGTGTTTGGCACAGATGATGAGAACATTTTTGTAGCAGCTTTAACCTTCGAGGGGGGGAAAATTTTTCATTACAATGGTAAAGACTGGTATGATATTCCTGAACTAACTTCTCCGGGGGTGTTTTTTTCAGATACCTGGAGTGATGGGCAGGAAGCATTTGTTGTTGGACATACCATTGGTTTTCCAGAAAAAACGGTTGTTTTCCACGGTAGATGATTCATTTATCAAAACAATATTCGTTGGTAAGGTTAAGGCATTGTTTCTTTACGGAGTTCTCTCCACTATAGATTTTGATGAGGTTTTAAAAACTAAAAAACAGGAAATAGTCATGAAACTTACTACCTTTACTTTTATTTTCTTAAGCATTATTCCATTATTGGCGGGAGATCGGCATCTTCCCTGGTCACATACCCATACTGGCAATTACTATGCTCCCTGTTATGGCTATGCCATGGCCCGGGCTTATAACCGAAGCTGGAATCATTCGGTATGCCCCGCACATAGTATGCCCGGAGAAGGGATCAACAGCAATTATTTTTACAAGGTAAACCTCCCAGGTTCTGATCTTGATTACCGCGATATACAGGTAGGTGATATCTTAACCTTTGGAAATCATGCCGCTTACGTAAGGGCAGTTCCAGACTCTTCAACAAGACAGAATAATTCGGATAGTATTTTCGTTGATCATAAGTTAGGTCCTTCCGATCCCTACGAGAGATTAAATGAGACTTTGAGTTCTGTAATCGGTCTTTTTGGAGACCCTGTCTTTATCTACCGTAAATGGCCGCGCTGGGAAATTACCGTTAAGAACAGTTTCACCGGCGGACAGGTCAAAGTTAATAATATTTCTCATAATTCACCCTGGACGGAGCCAAATCTTGCCTGGGAATCATGGATCTCTCTGAATGCCATAGAGGATGGGAATACATATGGTGGTTTTATTCAACGCTTCCAGGATTGGAAGAAGAATGGAGCTTTGCAGACTAAGCCCAAAGCTACATCTGTAGAGATCACAGATGATTATACTCAAATGGTTACATGGGAAGCCTGGTTTAAGAACGAATACAACATTATCTTCCAGAACAATTTTGTCGGTGTTGGTAATCCGGGCAGCATAAAAGTGGGCAGCACCTCGTATTCTTCGCCAACTACAGAGTTTTACGTTCTCGATGGAAGTACAATTATTGGTGAAGCAATCAATCAAACCTATAACAGTATTTCTTATACTTTTAGTTACTGGTCAGATGGCACCAATACCTATCCAAACCGGGTGCAAACATTCCTGCCAAACGGCCATAAGATTTACACTGCCCATTTTACCGGTAAACCGGTGCGGGTGCAAAATCTCCACAATGTTGCCCCGGTGGGTTCCCCTATTCAACTGGTGTGGGATGAACATCCCAATTCCAATTGTACTTACCAAATCTGGCGGAGAATCAAAGAGTTATATGGCACCCTGGGCGACCCGGTGCTATTAGCAACCAAATCCCACGGAACCACTTCCTATACCGATAACAACTACATCCGAACCAGCAGCTACACCGAATACCTGCTCAGCTATGATGTGCGGGCCTATTATACCATAGAAAGCACGACTGCCGATCCCTGGTGGTACACCCTCTACGGCGGCGATCCCCTCTGGAAAGACCCGGCAGCGGGAGACAGTGTTTCTCAACATCCCGCAACGTTTGAATTAGCCAATTACCCCAATCCGTTTAACCCGGCTACCACCATTCACTTCCGGATTCCTGAACAGGCGGATATAACGATGGTGATTTACAACTCCCGCGGGCAGAGGATCAAAATGCTGCTCAATGAACCTCTTTCTCCTGGGGATCATACAATTCAATGGAATGGCATCACCGAGGATGGAAGGCCGGCAGCTTCCGGGATTTATTGGCTACGGTTGGAATCGAAAGCTTTTACAGCCACCCGGAAATTACTCTTAATCAGATAATTTCCATGATTAATTTTCGGAGAAGATCATTGGTTGTGCGTATCGTGTGTATATACTGCACGCGGGCATAAATTGAGGTTTTTATACTGCGAACAGTCAAAAACTTAATTTTTCTCGCAAAGCCCGCAAAGAAATGCTCCATCCAATAGATAATTTGCGGTCTTAGCGTCTTTGCGAGAGATAAAAAAGCGCAATTAATGACCGTTTCCAGTATAATAAAATGGGATTCGGGTTTCTTGAATCGGTTTACGAGAAGTATTTGCTAATCGAATTTCGCAAAGCCGGGTTAAAAGCTGAATCCCAAAAACCAATAAAGGTTTACTATGAAGGCGAGATAGTGGGAGATTTTGAAGCGGACATCGTGGTGGAAGATTCTATTATCGTAGAGTTAAAATCGGTCAAACGGATTATAATTGCCCATGAGGTCCAACTGGTAAACTACCTGGTAGCAACCGGGAAAGACGTTGGATTGCTCCTGAATTTTGGAGAAAAAAAGGTTGAGGTAAAACGAAAAGTTCGAGAACTGTCGGTTGGATAAACAGAACAAACTTTAAATGGTTTTTTGACAGGATGAACAGGATTGACTGGATAACCGGAATGATGCTGGATACTCGATACTGGATGCTCGATTCGTTTCCCACTTGCCTACGTACCGGTAGAAACGTATCGAGAATCGAGAATCCAGCATCGAGAATCTTTAAAATAATCCTGTCCATCCTGTTATCCCGTCTAAAAAAAGAGACCAGATAATACTTAAGACTCGAATCACACTAAAAGAGGAAACTCATCATGGCTAAACAAGAAAAGACTTTCAAATACCCGGGCATGCGCGACGCCATGGACGGAAACACCGCGGCCATTATGTGCGAGCGGGAATCCACCGACGCCGCGGGCGCGTACCCCATCACCCCTTCCACCCAGATGGGCGAATACTGGGCGGAAGAAACCGCCAAAGGGCACATCAACATTTCCGGAAGGCCGCTGATTTTCATCGAGCCGGAAGGGGAGCACGCCGCGGCCGCGGTCACCGCCGGTTTATCAATGACCGGGCTGCGGGCGGCCAATTTCTCCTCCGGGCAGGGCATTGCCTACATGCACGAGTCGCTTTACGCGGCGGTGGGCAAGCGCCTCACTTATATTCTCAACATCGGGGCGCGGGCGATGACCAAGTCCACCCTGAACGTGCACGCCGGGCACGACGACTACCATTGCGTGGATGACACCGGCTTCTTCCAGCTTTTCGCCAAGAACGCCCAGCAGGTGGCGGATTTGAACATCATCTCTCACCGCATCGCGGAGCTGTCGCTCAATCCCGGCATCGTGGCGCAGGACGGCTTCCTCACCACCCATTTGATCGAATCCCTGCTGGTGCCGGAGCGCGACCTGATCGCCGAATACCTCGGCAAACCCGACGACCTCATCGACACTCCCACCGCGGCGCAGCGTATCATTTACGGGCCCAAACGCCGGCGCATCCCGGAACTGTGGGACGTGGACAACCCGGTGATGGCCGGGATCGTGCAGAACCAGGATTCCTACATGCAGAGCGTGGCGGCGCAGCGCCCCTTCTTTTTCGATCACATCAAGGAAATTACCGAACAGGCGTTCGAAGAATTTTACAAACTGACCGGGCGGCGTTTTCAGCGGGTGATGACCTACCGCGCGGAAGACGCCGAATACCTGATCCTCGGCCAGGGCAGCATGATCCCCAGCGCCGAAGCGGTGGTGGATTACCTGCGCGAAACCCGCGGCCTCAAGGTCGGGGTGGTGAATATGATCATGTTCCGCCCCTTCCCCGGCGACCTGGTCGGGCGTATTCTGAAGGGCAAAAAGGGCGTGGCAGTGCTGGAGCGCCTCGACCAGCCCTTAGCGGTGGACCTGCCCCTGATGCGGGAAATCCGCGCCGCTATCAGCAAGTGCTTAGAAAATGGTCAGAGCAAGGGCAAAACCCTGCCGCACCCGGAATACGACGTTTACAAATCCGCTGCCGACGCGCCCACCCTCTACTCCGGCTCCTTCGGGATGGGCAGCCGCGACTTGCAGCCGGAAGGGCTGATCGGCGCGCTGGAAAATATGCTGCCGGACGGCAAGCACAAAAAGCTGTTCTACCTCTCGATTGATTTCATCCGGGAAACGCCTTTTACCCCCAAGCAGGAAATCTACCAGCAGACCATCGAAGAAGCGTACCCGAAGGTGAAAGAACTGGCGGTTCACGGCAGCGAAAATCCCAACCTGATGCCCAAGGGCAGCATCACGGTGCGCTTCCACTCCGTGGGCGGCTGGGGCGCCATCACCACAGGGAAAAACCTGGCCATGACCCTCTTCGACCTGCTCGGCTATCACATCAAGGCCAATCCCAAGTACGGCTCGGAAAAGAAAGGCCAGCCCACTACTTTCTACCTCTCTGCCGCGCCGGAGCCGATCCGCATCAACTGCGAATATTACTACGTGGACGTGGTGCTCTCCCCGGACCCCAACGTGTTCCACCATACCAACGCCGTGGCCGGGCTGAAAAAAGGCGGGGTGCTGATCATCCAGAGCGAGCACGAGTCGCCGGAGAAAGTGTGGAGCGACATCCCCCTGCATTACCAGAAAATCATCATCGACAACGACATCCGGGTGTTCTACCTCGACGCCTTCAAGATTGCCCGGGAAGAGGCCAGCGACCCGGAACTGCAATTCCGCATGCAGGGGATCGCTTTCCAGGGGGCGTTCTTCGCCGCCTCCCCGGTGATGGAGCAGGCCGGGCTGGACGAAGAAAAACTCTTCAAGGCCATCCGCGACCAGTTGCAGTACAAGTTCGGAACCAAAGGGGCCCGGGTGGTGGAAGACAACCTGCGCGTGGTCAAACGCGGCTACGACCAGGTTAAAGAAATCACCCAGAAAGAATTAGTGAAAACCAACGGCAAACCCAAAGCAGTGCAGAGCGAGCCGGAATTGCCGGTGATGCTGAAAATGCAGCCGCAGAGCATGGCCCCGGCGACGGATATTCACCGCTTCTGGGAACAAACCGGCAATTTCTACGCCCGCGGCATGGGCAACGATAATATCACCGACCCCTTCATCGGCCTCAGCCTGATCCCCATGGTCACCGGGGTTTTCCGCGACATGACCGGTATCCGCTTCGAGCACCCGGTCTGGATTCCGGAAAACTGCACCGCCTGCGGCGACTGCTACGCGGTCTGCCCGGACACCGCCATTCCCGGGCTGGTGAGCGACGTCTCCGCGGTGCTGGACACCGTGGTGAAGCGGGTTCAAAAAGCCGGGCACACCCTCAATCACCTGCCCAAAGCGGTGCGGGTGATGGAAGGCAAGCTGCGGGCGATGTTCAACGGGGCGACCGAAAAGGATCCCGCTTCCAAATTCTTCAAACCGGCCATCAAAGAAACCATCGAGGCCATGAATTTGGAAGGAGAAGCGAAAAAGCAGCTTCAAAAGGAATTTCAACTGTTCGAAGAAGCGTTAGGCGATTTCCAGTTCGCCCTCAGCCGCCCCTATTATTTTCTGCCGGAAGGCAAAGCGAAAAACAGCGGCGGGCTGTTCAGCATCACCGTGAATCCCTATACCTGCAAGGGCTGCATGGAGTGCGTGCAGGTCTGCGACGACCTGGCCCTGAAGCCGGTGACCCAGACCCCCGCCTCCACCCAGAAGCTGCGCGAGGAGTGGGAATACTGGCTGGATTTGCCCAACACCCCGCAAAAATACATTCGCATCGACAACTTAGAAGAAGGCATCGGGGCATTGGGAACCCTGCTGCTGGATAAAACCAACTACCTGGCGTTTGCCAGCGGCGATGGGGCCTGCTTAGGCTGCGGCGAAAAAACCGTGATTCACCTCTTCACCGCCACGGTGGAGGCGCTGATGCAGCCGCGTATCGCCAAACACGTCGCCTATTTGGATGAATTGATCGAGAAAATGGAAAAGCACATCCAGTTCAAGTTAGTGAAAAGCATGGACGTGGGCGATGCCGAGGCGATGGGCAAGATCGTCGGCGAACTGCATGATTCCGACCTGACCTTAGCCGCCATCGCCGGGAAGATGGAAAAGATGCGCGGGACCCAGCCCATCGACGAGCAGTGGCTGAAACGGGTGACCCAGTTGGTCGCCAAGCTGAAAAACCTGAAATGGAAATATACCGAAGGCATCACCGGCAAAGGCCGCGCCCCCATGGGGATGCTCAACGCCACCGGCTGCACCTCGGTATGGGGCAGCACCTATCCCTACAACCCCTATCCCTTCCCCTGGGCGAATCATTTGTTCCAGGACCCCGCCTCCATGGCGATGGGCGTTTTTGAGGGCCACATGGCCAAGATGGCCGATGGATTCAAGGCCATTCGCATGGCGGAATTAGAATTGGAAGGCAAATTCAAAGCGGAAGAGCACGAGGAGTTCTTCACCTACTTCAACTGGCGGCAGTTCTCCGATGATGAATGGCATCTCTGTCCCCCGGTGGTGGCCTTAGGCGGCGACGGGGCGATGTACGACATCGGCTTCCAGAACCTCTCCCGGGCCATGGCCTCCGGGAAACCGATCAAGATCGTGGTGGTGGATACCCAGGTGTATTCCAACACCGGCGGGCAGGCCTGTACTTCCGGCTTCATCGGGCAGATTTCCGACATGGCGCAGTACGGTAAGGCTTTCCAGGGCAAGGAAGAGCCGCGCAAAGAGATCGCACTGGTGGGCATGGCGCACCGCAATACTTACGTGATGCAGGCTACCCAGGCCAATTCCAGCCATTTGATCGAAGGATTCATCCAGGGCCTGATGGCGCGGCGGCCGGCGCTCTTCAACCTCTACACCCCCTGCCAGCCGGAGCACGGCATCGGCGACGATATGTCATTCCAGCAGGCGAAATTAGCGGTGGAATCCCGCGCCTACCCGCTGTTCCGCTACAATCCCGATAAGGGCAAAACCCCCGCGGAATGCTTCGACCTGGAAGGCAATCCGGATATCGACAAGGATTGGCCGACTTATACGCTTAAGTACATGGAAGGCGGGCGGGAAATGAGCATGGAGCTGCCCCTGACCTTTGCGGATTTCGCGGTCAGCGAGGCGCGTTTCCGCAAGCACTTCCGTAAAGCGCCGCAGGACACCTGGAATGAGGATATGGTTCCCTTCCACGAGTTCGTGGAAATGAGCGAGGAAGATCGCGAGGGTAAATATCCCTACATCTGGGCGGTGGACAAGAAGAAACAGTTGAGCCGGGTGCTGGTTTCCAAAACCATCGTGCAATCCGCGGAAGACCGGCGCAATTTCTGGATCATGCTGCGCGCCCTGGCCGGGCTGGACCGCAAGGAAACCCCGGTGGAAGAGATCGAGAACCGCGTCCGCGCGGAGATGATGCAGAATCTGACTACCGGCCTGCTGCGTTTGGTAGGCGGCAACGGCGGGGGAGCGGGGGGCGGCGTCCCTGCCGACTTGTCGGGATTAAACCTTCCCGGTTTAATCGGCGTAGCCCCGGGTGCTGCTCCTACTCCGAAGGGCGACGGCGAGTACCTCGCCCCCTGGCTGGATACCGAGAAGTGCACCGCCTGCGACGAGTGCATCAAGATCAACAACAAGATGTTCGTCTATAACGACAACAAAAAGGCCTACATCAAGAATCCCAACGCCGGACCCTACAGCGACCTGGTAAAAGCGGCGGAAAAGTGCACCGCCCAGGTCATCCACCCCGGGCTGCCGGCGGACCGCTCGCAGAAAGACATCGACAAATGGATTAAGCGCGGGGGGAAGTTTAACTGATTGCAATGATTTACATCCCCCTTTATCCCTCCCGGCCTTCCGGGAGGGAATTAGCGCAACACCCCCCTTTGAAGGGGGGGAGGGGGGGATGTTAACTCTGCTGATTACAGCATCAGAGTACTATTTTCGGAAAACTTATGGAAACTACCATCACAGTCAAAAAAACCTTCCCCCACGGCGTACACCCGCCGGAGGCGAAGGAAGAAACTCATCATCTGAAGATTCGCCGCTTTCCCTTTGCCCCGGTGATGATCCTGCCGCTTAGCCAGCACACCGGCAAACCCTCCAAAGCGATGGTACGGGAGGGGCAGGAAGTGGCGCGGGGGCAGAAAATCGCCGAGGCTGACGGGTTTGTCTCCGTGGCGTTGCACGCGCCGGCTTCGGGAATCATCAAACGCATCGCCCTGGCGCCCAACCCGGTGGGGCGAATGACCCCCAGCATTTATTTGCAGCCCTTCCCGGCTTCCTCCCAGGAAGTGTTAGAAGGCACGCCCATCGACCCGGATACCGCATCGCCGGATGAGATCGTCAAGGCGATACAGGATGCCGGGATCGTGGGCTTGGGCGGGGCGGCCTTCCCCACCCACGTGAAACTGAAAATCCCGGAAGGGAAGTTCGTGGATACCCTGATCATCAACGGGGTGGAGTGCGAGCCGTACCTCACCACCGACCACCGGGTGATGTTAGAGCAGAAAGACGACATCTTCATGGGCATCCGCTACCTGATGAAAGTGACCGGGGCGCAGCGCACCATCATCGGCATCGAGGCCAACAAGCTCGATGCTGCGCAGGAACTGAGCGCCGCCATTCCAGCGGGGATGCCGGTCTCCGTAGAGGTATTCAAGGTGAAATATCCCCAGGGTGCGGAAAAAATGCTCATCAAGGCGCTGCTGGACCGGGAAGTGCCCTCCGGCGGCCTGCCGGTGGACGTGCACACCGTGGTGGTCAACGTGGCGACGGCGGCGGAGATCGGGCGGCTGCTGCCGCACGGGCGCGGGATCATGGAGCGGGTGATTACCATTACCGGCCCGGGGGTTGCCAAAAAAGGCAATTACTGGATTCCCATCGGCACCCCGGTGCGCTACGTGCTGGAGCAGGCCGGGGCAAAGGACAACATCAGCTTAGTGTTCTTAGGCGGCCCGATGATGGGGCAGGCAGTCTCCAACTTAGATTTCCCCTTCACCAAGGGCACTTCCGGGCTGGTGGTGTTCACCGAGGCGGAGACCAACAGCAAACCGCAGAAAATCTACCCCTGCATCCACTGCGCCTACTGCGTGGACGCCTGCCCGATGTTCCTCAACCCCTCGCAGATGGGAATTTTAGCTAAAAAAGAACGCTACGAGGAAATGGCCGAGCAATATAACCTGTTCGACTGCTTCGAATGCGGGGCCTGCTCCTACGTCTGCCCCTCGCACATTCCCCTGGTGCAATATTTCCGGGTGGCGAAGGGGATTTTGCGGGAGAAGAAGGCGGCGTCGTAATTTTTTTGCCACAGAGGTCACAGAGAAAAATGAATAAAGAGATAACGGAAAAGATTATCGGCGCAGCAATAGAAGTGCATCGAGTATTGGGGCCGGGACTTTTGGAATCTATTTATGAAGAAACTCTATGCCATGAATTTTCCCTGCGCGGGATTCAATTCGAACGCCAGGTAGAAGTAGATGTTCTCTACAAAGACCATGTGATCAAAGGACAACGGTTAGATCTTCTGGTGGAAGGGAAAGTAGTGGTGGAGTTGAAGTCGGTTCAAAAATTACCTGAAATCGTCATGGCCCAGGTGCTCTCGTATCTGAAAGCCACTGGTTTAAAAACCGCCCTGATCATTAACTTTGGAGAGAGAAAATTAGTGGATGGCATAAAAAGAATCTCTCTATGACCTCTGTGCTCTCTGTGGCTAAAGAAATAGATTTTGCCACAGAGAACACAGAGATATGGAAGAATTTGTTCAATAAACCCATTTTGTAAAAAATTGTATTCCATAAACAGGGATATGGAACCTCAACTACTCTGAAATCTTCCTCTGTGGCCTCTGTGTTCTCTGTGGCAAAAAGGAACAAATATATGAATCTAACTCAAAAGACATTGGAAATCCGCACTTCCCCGCACATTCTCAGCGGGATGAGCACGGATACGATCATGCGCAACGTGGTGTATGCCCTGCTGCCGGTGGCGGCGTTTGCGGTGTATGCCTTCGGGCTGGCCGCGGCGCTGGTGATCTCGGTTTCCACAATTTCCACGGTGCTCACCGAGCACGTGCTCTGCCGCCTGACCAAAAAGGAATCCACCATCGGCGACTGGTCGGCGGCGATTACCGGGCTGCTCTACGGCCTTACCCTGCCTCCGGGGCTGCCGCTGTGGATGGTGTTCTGCGGCGGGGTGATTGCCATTGCCCTGGGGAAATTTATGTTCGGGGGGCTGGGCTATAATCCCTTCAATCCCGCGCTGGTGGGGCGGGCGGTAATGCAGGCGGCCTTTCCGGTGGCGATTACCACCTGGCATCCTGCGTTTACCACCGACCGGTTCTATAACCTGCCCGATTCAACGCTAACGCTGCCCTTCATGGCCCCGGTGTTCAAGGCGGTCACGACGGCCACGCCCCTGGCGCAGATGAAATTCGACCATAAAATCGCCGATTCCTACGACCTGGCCATGGGGTTCGTCAGCGGCTCCACCGGGGAGACCTGCGCGGTGTTGATCCTGTTGGGCGGCGCGTACTTAGCCTGGCGCAAAATGATGAACTGGCGCATCCCCGCAGCGATTTTCCTCACCGTAATCGTGCTCAGCGAATTTTTCCACTATCTGAAGCCGGAGATTTATCCCGATTCCCTTTTTATGCTTCTTTCCGGCGGGTTGATGCTGGGAGCGGTGTTCATGGCCACGGACATGGTGGCTTCGCCCATGACCAGCCGCGGGGTGATGATCTACGGCGCTCTTATCGGGATTTTAGTAGTAGTAATCCGGCTGTGGGGCGGCCTGCCGGAAGGGGTGATGTACGCGATTCTCATCGCCAACGCCGCCTCCCCGCATATCGACCGCCTGGTGCAGCCGCGGGTGTATGGGACGGGAGGGGTGAAACGTAAAACGTGAAACGCGATGCGTGATGCGTGACCGGCCTGTAATCACGCATCACGTTTCACGGGTCACGCTTCACGTATCACGCTTCACCAGAACAAAAAATTACGAGACGATTTCCATGAACCAAATCGACCTGAAAAAACTCACTGCCCCGCCGAATCCCTGGCACATGCTGCGTTCCATGGGCGGGGTGGGGATTGTGTGCGCCCTGCTGATTGTGGTGGCCTTCCAGGGAACCCTGCCGCGCATCAATCAGAACAAGGCGGAGGCGCTGGAAAAAGCGGTTTTCCAGGTGCTGCCGGGAACAAAGAACCGCGCCACCTTTAGAGTCAATCCCGATGGTGCTTGCGAACCGTTCCAGGGGGAAGCGCGCGGCCAGCGTTTAGTGTACGCCGGGTTCGATGAGAACAATAAGCTGGTTGGGATCGCCGTGGAGGCGCAGGGACAGGGATTCCAGGACGTCATTCGCCTGATCTACGGCTACTCCCCGGAAAAGCAGGCGGTGATCGGCTACCAGGTCCTGGAAAGCAAAGATACCCCCGGACTGGGTGATAAAGTTGAAAAAGACCCCCATTTCCTGGCCAATTTCGACAACCTGGAGGTTCCCCTGGCTCCCGATGGCGGCGCGCTGCAACATGCCATTGAATTCGTCAAAAGCGGCGGCAAGCAGCACCCCTGGCAGATCGAGGGCATTACCGGGGCGACCATTTCTTCCCGGGCCATCGCCAACATCATGCAAAAAAGCACCGCGGAAATGGTTCCGCTGTTAACCAAAAACCTGGAGACTTTTCAGGCGGGCCAAAAATAGAGATTACGGATCGGGTTGTTTATTACAGGAAAAATTCAGGCAAAATAATTTGATGGCAAAATTATTAAGGCAAGGAGCAATAATGCCTATAACTCATGGCGTTGAGATCAAAGCAATTTCGGATGAAGCGTTTTATTCACTTGACTATAAAATCATGGGATTGGCTTTTGCGATTCAACAAGAGTTTGGCAGGTTTTGGAATGAAACGATCTATCAGAATGAATTGGCTCATCGTTGTCAAAAGGCAGGTGTTGCAAACGTTGCCACAGAGGTTCCCATCGGGGTTTCCTACAATGATTTTAGTACATTTTACTACGTTGATCTTCTGGTTGATAATGCCGTCGTGTATGAGTTGAAAGCTGTAAAAACCTTGAGCAGTGAACATCGAAAGCAAGCGCTCAACTATCTTTTCCTGCTGGGTATGCAACGCGCAAAGCTTATTAATATGCAACCAGCCTCGGTTGAACACCGCTTTGTTTCAACGAGAATCACATCGGAAAAGCGCTATGCTTTTGTAATTGACGATGCGGAATGGCAAAATGGAGATGAAGACAGTATTTGGCTCAAGCAACTAATGACCAATTTTGTAAAAGAATGGGGCGTCTTTCTCGGCATCAATCTGTTTTACGAGGCCATTAATTATTTCCGCGGAGGTGAGGAGAAGGTGATCAAAAAAATTGAAATCAATCATGGTTCAAATAAGCTTGGCACACAAAAAGTTCACATGCTCAACCCGGATATTGCTTTTAAGATATCCTCCATTACAAAGGGCGAAACATATTATGAGCAGGATCTTCGCCAGTTTATTCGGGTTGCATCGTTGAAGGCGCTTCAATGGATCAATTTTAACCATCATAGAATTGTATTCAAAACAATTTTTCCTTAAAAGTTTTAATCATTTTGCCATCAAATAATTTTGCCTTTAGAAAAGGATACGCAAATGAGCAATCACCCTGACGCTGCTGCCAAAACGCTCGATACCAACGAGTTCATCAAGGGATTGTGGAAAGAAAACCCGGTTTTCATCCAGGTATTGGGCATGTGCCCCACCCTGGCGGTCACCAACTCCGTCATCAATGCGATTACCATGGGGCTGGCAACCAGTTTTGTGTTGATCATGTCCAACCTGCTGGTCTCTTCCCTGCGCCATGTTATCCCCAAACAGGTGCGCATCGCCACCTACATCCTGATCATCGCTTCTTTTGTCACGGTGGCGGATTACGTGATCCAGGCGGTCAGCTTAGATGTGTATAAAAGCTTAGGCGCGTTTATCGCCCTGATCGTGGTGAACTGCATCATCCTGGGGCGGGCGGAGGCGTTTGCCTCCAAAAATTCGGTGGGAAACTCCCTGTTGGACGCTTTAGGCATGGGGGTGGGCTTTACCTTTGCCTTGCTCTGCTTGGGCGGGGTGCGGGAAATTATGGGCAACGGCACTTTTTTAGGCTACCACGTCCTTTCCGCGCATTACCAGCCCTGGATTATTATGATTCTCCCCGGCGGGGGATTCTTTACCTTAGGCGCCTGGCTGTTGTTGTTTAATTATCTTCGGAAACGGAAGGAAAAAATCAGTATGCAGTAAGCAGTAGGCAGTTGGCAGCCGGAGTGCAAAACTTCAGTTTTGCACCTGCCTACTGAAACAAGAGGAGTCGCGCAATGGATTTCGATAATTTGAGTTTCATTTTCATCAACGCTTCGTTGATCAATAATTTTGTGCTGGCGTATTTTTTGGGAATCTGCCCCTTTTTGGGCGTTTCCGGCAGCCTGGCCACCGCCACCCGCATGGGCTTTGCGGTGATTTTCGTGATGTTAGTCAGCTCCACCTGCGCCTACGGGATTCACTCCCTGCTGCTCATGCTCCACGCCCCCTACTTAGAGTTGATCTCTTTCATCGTGGTGATTGCCTCGGCGGTGCAATTAGTGGAGATGTTCATCAAAAAATTCAGCCCGGCGCTGTTCCGGGCGCTGGGGATTTTCCTGCCGTTGATTACCACCAATTGCGCGATTCTGGCGCTGGCGCTTTTTCAAACCGCCAAAGGCTACTCCTTTATCGAATGCCTGGTATTTGCCCTGGGCGCCGGGGTGGGTTTTACCATCGCGCTGGTGTTGATGGCCGGTATCCGGGAGAAATTAGATCTGGCGGAAATCCCCGATACCGTCAAAGGCACCGCCCTGGCGATTATGGTGGCGGGGATACTCTCGCTGACGTTTATGGGGTTTGCGGGGTTGGGGGGGTAAAAGCGGTGTTTGGGTGTTATAGTGTTTTAGTAAAGAACCTGTTTTACCATAACACCATAACACATAAACACTTGAACACCATAATACTTGAACACAAAAAACATTCGGAGGAATAAACATGGCCCGTTTGCAAGATTACGACGTTTCCAACCAGTTCACCGGCGCGGTGAAAAAAACCAGCCGCATTACCCCGGAAACTTCCGCGGAAGAGGTGCGCGACATTATCTTAGAGATCAACAAGAAAGGCCTGCACTTCGAAGCCGGGCAGAGCGTGGGGGTGCTGGTGCCGGGACCGCACGATTTCGGCAACAAATACCATTTCCGGCTTTACACCGTGGCCGACATTCCCCAGGCCGGCAAAAGCGGCAAGCCGCTGATCAATCTCTGCGTGAAGCGCGTTTCCTACATCGACGATTTCAGCGGGGAGAGATACGACGGGGTCGCTTCCAACTATCTCTGCGACCTGAACACCGGCGACAAGGTCACCCTCACCGGCCCCTACGGCATCGCCTTCAAAGCCCCGGAAGATAAAAACGCCGATATTCTGATGATCGGCATGGGAACCGGCATCGCGCCGTTCCGGGCGTTCATCAAGCACATCTACAAATCCTTAGGCGGCTGGAAGGGCAAGGTGCGCCTGTTTTACGGGGCGCGCAGCGGGCTGGAAATGCTCTACATGAATGATAAAAACAATGACCTGGCCAATTACTACGACGAAGAGACTTTCAAAGCTTTCGAGGCGGTCAGCCCCCGCCCCCACTGGGACGATCCCATCGCCCTCGACTACGCCTTAGAAGAGCGCGCCGAAGAGGTTTGGAGCATGGTGCTGGATCCCAAAACCCACGTCTATGTGGCCGGCCTGGAAAAAGTGCGCGACATGTTAGATAAAGCCTTCGCTAAAATGGCCGGCTCCAAAGAAAAGTGGGAGTTGCGCAAGGCGGAGCTGATTGCCGGAAAACGCTGGGCGGAAGTGATTTATTGAGCGACGCCGGAGTGCCACGAAGTGGCTCCTATGGAGCAAAACTTCAGTTTTGCACCTCCCATAGACGACGATTCACGGTCGGTAGGCAAAAAAATCTTACTATACTAAACGCACGTTGAAATTTCCATTTACAGGTAATGGAGTCACTTTGTAGCCAGGATTCTTTCCCGAACACCGGAGGTGTTCAACATTTGTAGAATTCATAAGCCTCAAATGACCGCCGGAACCCCGAAGGGGTTCAACCCCTGCTCCGAAAGAGCCACTTCGTGGTCGGGGTTGCGGTTCGTATTGGTATTATTGCCGCTACAAATGTTGAACCCCTACCGGGGTTCCTTGAATAAGAAACGGAAATTTTAAAATGCGCTTAGTA
>JABWBP010000140.1 GCA_013360445.1 Calditrichaceae bacterium
TAGAGCCTTATATCCCTGTATTTGTGATTTGATTAGGAATTTTTTTATGTCTCTGTGCTCTCTGTGGCCTCTGTGGCAAAACGCCTGAATAGTTACCAATTTTCAATTCTTCACAGCTTCCGGCTGATTTCGATCATCTGTTCTAATTTGTGCCGCGCCAACCCCTGATCAATGGCCTGGCGGGCGCGCTCGATTCCCTCTTTCAAATCCGCGGCCAGCCCGGCGATCTTTAGCGCCGCGGCGGCATTGTAGATGGTCACGTCCCGGGGAGCGCCTTTATCCCCGTTCAAAATCCCCACGATGATCTGCTTATTCTTCTCCGGGTCCCCGCCTTTCAGCTTCTCCACCGGCCAGGTTTTCAATCCCACCTCTTCCGGCATCAATTCGTATTCCTGAATGTTGCCGTCGATCATCTCCACCACGTGGGTTTTACCGGAGATATTCATTTCATCCAGGCCGTTATCGCCGCCCACCACCATGACGTGCAGCAGCCCCATCTCCCGCATCACTTCCGCAATCAGGCGGGAGAGTTGGTAATCGTATACCCCGATGAGGTGGCGCTTGGTTAGCGCCGGTTTGGTGAGGGGATCGAGAATGTTGATGAGGGTGCGCGCCCCGATGCTCTGGCGAATGCCGGCAAAGTTGCGGGGAATCGGTTTGTAGCGCGGGGCGAACAGGAACGCCAGCCCGGTTTCTTCTAAGAGGTGATAAAACTGGTCCGGGAACAACTCGGTTTTGATGCCTAACGCCTTGAGCACGTCCTGGCTGCCGCACTGGCTGGAGACGGAGTGATAGCCGTGTTTGATCACCTTGGCCCCGGCTCCCGCGGCGACAAATGCCGCGGCAGTGGAAATATTAAACGTGCCTAAGTTATCCCCCCCGGTTCCGCTGGTGTCGATGGCGTTTTCATCGGAGACGGAGAGGGGGGTAATCCGTTCCCGGTAGGCGTCCACCGAACCGGCCAGCTCCTCTACCGTGCTCCCTTTGAGCTGCATCGCCACCAAAAAGGCGGAGATTTGCGCCTCCGTGGCTTTGCCGGATAAAATTTCATCCATCACCAGGTAGGCCTCCTGGCGGGTCAGGCTCTGCCCTTCCATGAATTTGCTGATCGCTTCTTTGATCATCTTCTTCTCACTTTTTTATTGCATAAGTAAGAATAAATTTAGCCATGAAGTAGAGAATAATCTAAGGAAAAGAACTTTTTCCGATTGCGAATTTGCCCTGCAAAGCGGATATTCCGGCAAATTCGAGAGGAGCTTCCATGATAAGATTCGACCGGAGAATTATCTTCTTGATCTGCGCCTGCTGGCTCGCCGCCGGCGCGACGGCGTTCTGTCAAAGCGCGCAGGATTCCCTGGCTTCCGCGTATCTTCAGCAGCACTATCTCAAACGCGAGCACCGCGTCCCCATGCGCGACGGGGCAAAGCTATTCACCACGGTGTACCTGCCCCGGGATACTTCCCAAACCTACCCGATTCTGCTGTGGCGCACCCCCTATTCGCTCACGCGCTACGGGGAGGAGGCCTACCCGGATAAATATATCGCCCCCTGGCATCATCTCGCCCGGGAAGGGTTTATTTTTGTGTTTCAGGACGTGCGAGGCAGGTTTATGTCCGAGGGCGACTTCGTAAACATGCGCCCTCACCGGGCAGCTAAGCAAAGCACCGCCGATGTTGACGAGAGCAGCGATACCTACGATACCATCGAGTGGCTGCTGCGGAACATTCCCCGGCACAACCGGCGGGTGGGAATGTGGGGAATTTCCTACCCCGGTTTTTATGCGGCCATGGGCGCCATCGACGCCCACCCGGCCTTAGCGGCGGTGTCCCCCCAGGCGCCGATTGCAGACTGGTTCACGGGGGACGATTTTCATCACAACGGGGCGTTTGCGCTGTTGTCAGGCTTCGATTTCTTCGCGGTTTTCGGAACGCCCCGCCCGGAGCTGATCACCGAGTGGCCCCCGGACTTCCAGTATCCCACCCCGGACGGGTACCGGTTTTTCCTGCAATTGGGAGCGCTTTCCAACGCCAACACCCGCTATTTCAAAGGAGAAATCACGTTCTGGAACGAGATGATGCAGCACGGCAGCTATGACGATTTCTGGAAATCCCACAGCTCCCTGCAATATTTCCGGGGCATTCGACCGGCCATCATGGTGGTAGGGGGATGGTTCGACGCGGAAAATCTTTACGGCGCGCTGCAGACTTACCGCGCCATCGAAGACCACAACCGGGGCGCTTATAATGTTTTGGTGATGGGCCCCTGGTATCACGGCGGATGGGTGCGCTCCGAAGGGGAGTTCTTAGGCGACATTCATTTCGGAGGCAAAACCGGGGAATTTTATAAAGAGAACATCGAGCTGCCTTTTTTCCGGCATTACCTGAAAGGCCGGGAGGAATTGGATTTGCCGGAAGCATTTGTATTCGAGACCGGCACCAACCGCTGGCGCAGGTTCGACCGCTGGCCCCCGGCGGAAGTGCAGGCGCAGCAGTGGTACTTTCAGCCGCAGGGAAAGCTTGCCCCGGAGAAACCCGCCGGCAAAATCTCCCCGCTTTTCGATGAATATATCAGCGACCCCGCCAAACCGGCGCCATTTACGGCGCAGGTGACGACGAGCATGCCCCGGGAATACATGGTGGAAGACCAGCGCTTTGCCGCGGTTCGCCCGGACGTGCTGGTGTATGAAAGCGACGCGTTGGAGAAAGACCTCGCCATAGCCGGGCCGGTAACGGCCAAATTATTCGTCTCCAGTTCCGGCAGCGATTGCGACTGGGTGGTAAAGCTCATCGACGTTTACCCCGACAGCGTACCGGGTAACGAGAGCAATCCCTGCAACGTGAAGATGGGCGGCTACCAAATGCTGCTGCGCGGGGAGATTTTCCGCGCCAAATTCCGCCGCAGCTACGAAAATCCCCAACCACTGAAGCCCGGGGAGATTACCGCCGTCGAATTTACCCTGAACGACGTCTGCCACACGTTTTTGAAGGGGCATAAGATCATGGTGCAGGTGCAGAGCAGCTGGTTTCCCCTGTTCGACCGCAATCCGCAGACCTTTACGGATATTTATAACGCGAAAGAGGAGGATTTCCAAAAAGCCGCCCAGCGAGTGTACCGCTCGGAGAAATTCCCTTCCGGGTTGGTGTTGGGGGTGCTGAAGCGCTAAAAAAGCGAATCGCGAGCCTCGTTACGATGCTCTGCGCCGCAACGCAAACGGCGAGGCTCTGCCTCGCGTATTTGAAAAGTAGGGCGGTTAACTATTCAAAGGCCATCATTTCCCGCCACCCTGCAGGCGGCGATAGTAGTCATCGACCTTACGCTGCGCATCGCGGTTGGGGGAAATGCGGCGGAGAATGGGGATGAATTCGTTCTCGAACGCCCAGGAATCCCCCGCCCGGGTGATGCGCAGGCGCCCGAGGTACTCCCCTTCGGAGCCGCACTCCGCCAGGGCCGCGCCGGATTGAACCTGGAACTGCCGGCGCTGGTTGTGGGCCAGCACCACCACGTCGATCCAGGGAAACTGGCGGAGCAATTCCCCGGCGCGCTGCCAGCTTCCGTGGAAGAGCAGGATTTGCAGGCCCGCGGGATCGTTTGCCTCCGCCTGAAGAGCGCGCAGGGCTTCTTCCGGGGGAATAATCATAATATCTTCCGCAGAGATGAATTCGAACGCTTCCGCATCCACCAATCCCAGCAGGGAGAGGGAAATTTGCCCGGCGCGGATTTTTTGCATTCTCAGCGGCGCAACCGGTTTGCGGCCGGTTTTCAGCAGCACGTTGCCGGAGAGAAACGGCAGCGGCGTTTCCAGCTCCCGGTTGGCGCTCTCTAAGAACGCCGGGGATTCTACGAATTCCTGGTCTCCGAGGTTGAGCGCGGCGTAGCCGGCCGGGGAGAGCATTTCCAACATCAGCCGGTTGGCGTTGGGCAGGGAGTAGCTGTTCAAAAAGTCGCCCGCGTCCACCAGTACAAACCCGGGGTGGCGCTCCCGCAGGCTGTCCAACACCGCCAGGACGCGGGTAAAACCGCCTGCGAACTCATCATCGCAGCGGCAATCATCGAGCGTGCAATTCAAATTGCCGGTGTAAATCAGGTGAATTTCCGGGGAAGGGGGTTCCCGGGAGTACAGGGGGGTGTTCAGGGAGCAGGTGGAGAGAAAAGGGAAAAAGGCAAAAGGAAAAAGAAAAAAAGCAAAAGAGAAACGGCAAAAGGAGAAAGAAAAAAGAGGGGCATTCAATCCCGCCGCGTTCTCCATGCTCCTTTTTCCTTTCCCCGTCATCCCTTATCCTTAATTACCTTTTGCCTTCTACCTTTTACCTTCATCCCCCAACTCCCTTCTCGTCATCCAGGCGCAGGGCTTCGATCAACACATTCATGGTAGAGCCTTCTACATTGCGGGGAACGTCTTTTTCGCCCGGCTCGAAGCGAAAAGTGCCTTTTTTTTGAGGCACCGCTTTGAAAATGGCCGTCTCCCCCTTCAGTTTTCCGTATTTGCCGGAGAGCATTTGCCCCTTTTTGAAAACGATTTCCCCGTCTTCCGCGGCGTTTATGTGGAGCACGCCGCTGCGCTGGTTCAAATTCAGCAGTTGGATTACCTCGGCCAGGGAGAGATCCGCGAGGTTGCCCTCGAATCCCTTAACCCCCTCGGGCGCCCCGCTATCCATGGATTTGACCTTGTCAGCCCGGTGCAACAGGGTGGCGACCTTTTCCAGCAGCACCGCGCGATCCACCGGTTTCACCAGGTATTCATCCGCCCCGGCGCGGAACCCGCGGATTTCCATCTCCCGGTCTTCCAGACTGGTGAGGAAGATGAACGGAACCATGGGGAAGGAAGAATTTTCCCGGATCATCCAGCAGAACTCGATGCCGTCGGTCATGGGCATCATGACGTCGGAAATGATCAGGTCCGGGAGCACTTCCCGGGCTTTTTCCATCCCCTCGTCGCCGTTGGTGGCCTGGTAAACCTCGTAATTAGCCTTTTCCAGGCTGATCTTGAGCAGTTTCAAAACGTGTTCGTTATCGTCAACGATTAAAATCTTTTTGGTCATACGACATCAATGATTGGTTTGGAACTCAAGTATTTTGAATTTCCGAAAAACGCACGGTGCGGTTTCTTCCCCGGGCTTTTGCCTGCGCCAGGGAATCCTGCGCCTGCTGCAATAAATCGTTTTTGCTGATCTGTTTCTGTAACGCGGCGACCCCAATGCTGACGGTTACATTTTCCAACGCCTGTTTCTGGCGGGGAGATACTTTTTTCAGTTGAAAAAAATCCTGCTCGAAAAATTGAGTTCGCTGAACGGCGCTGCGAATGCGCTCCGCCTCTTCAAAGGCGGGGTCCTCGGGGAGGCGCAGCAGCAGGGCAAATTTATTATTTTCCAGCCGAAAAACAACCTCCGCAGCGCGGCTATTGTGCAAAATCACATTCGCGATGCGCATGAGTACGTAATCGGCGGTTTGTTCGCTGTAAATCTCGTTGATTCTCTGGAACATATCGGCGTCCACCAGGGCCAGGGCCAATCCGCCGCCAGCGTTCAGGGAATGCCGGTACTCCTCCTCAAACCGCTGCTGAAAAAAGCGGTTGTTGTACAGCCCGGTGAGCGGGTCGATGTTGAAATCTTTCGCCGCTTCGTTATCCCCCGCCGCCGGCAAGGATTCCCTTTCCGGCGGGGGGCACTTCCGGTACAAAAGCTGCTGGTTATCGTTCCTGAGCTTCTCGATCAAACGCCGGCGGTGCAGCAGCGAGGTGATTTTGGTGATGAGTTCCTGGGAGTTGAACGGTTTCAAAATATAGTCGTCCGCCCCCAGCTCGATCCCTTTTTGCTGGTGTTCCAGGCGAGTGTAGTTAGCGGATAAGAAAATTACCGGAATATCGCGCGTTTGGGGATTGCTCTTCAGTTTTTCGCAAGCTTCAAATCCGTTCATTACCGGCATCAGCGCGTCCAGGATGATCAAACCCGGTTTTTCCCGCTCCGCCACCGCCAACGCCTCCCGGCCGTTCTCTGCCCGCACGACTTCAAAATCGTAGAAGGTGAAAAGATGCTCCAGGGTATCCAGCATATCGATGTTGTCGTCAACGATCAGGATTTTGGCCATAAAACTTCGCAATAGACGTTTTCTAAAGGTAACTATTCAGGTTTTTTGCCACAGAGTTCACAGAGAGCACAGAGATATGGAAAAGTGCGTTAAACAAACCCCTTTAGTAGAAAAAAATGTTCCATAT
>JABWBP010000055.1 GCA_013360445.1 Calditrichaceae bacterium
CGGTGCGAAGCGCCGGGAGAAGGTAAGAGACCTCGATTTAAGCCCTGAAAGGGCGCAATAAGCATACAATTTCAAAACTCGAAAAAAAATGAGCGAACCATGAGTCTTACAAGATGGTTTGCAAAAAATTCTCCACCGCCTCGAAAATCAACGGTTTTTCTTCATCAACGCTGATGACGTGGTAGGAATTTTCCAGGGCCAGGGTGCGGACCATGGATGAAGAAACGTGTTTGGCGATGTAATCGAGGTTGTCGAAGGTAATGGTGTGGTCTCTCCGGGAATGAATCAGCAGGCAGGGCGATTTTACCCGCGGCAATTCCCGGCGCACTACCTCCAGCAAGTCGAGAAACTGCACCAGGCTTTTGATGGGATACTTGGGATAAGAAGCGCTCTTGCTCTTGGCATCCCGGGAGCGGATGTCCGGCCCTTTGGATTTGTATTGATAGCGGATCACCCGTTTGGCCAGGGGGAGGAGCTTCAGCCGCCAGTCTTTCATAATAATGGCGCCGGCCAGGGAGATCACCCCATCGAGGGGATGATGGGCGGCCAGGTGCAGCGCCAGCGCCCCGCCCATGGATTGCCCGCATACCACCACTTTGCGATAATTTTCCTTCATTTTCAGGTAATATTGCTCGCTGGCGTTGATCCAGTCGGAATAGCTTACTTTTTCCAGATCCTCCGGGCGGGTTCCATGCCCCGGCAACAAGGGAACCCAAACTCCGTAGCCTTTCTGGGCAAAATGAAAGCCTAATTCCCGCCCTTCGTAGGTGGAGCCGGTAAAACCGTGCAGAAAAAGAATCCCGGTATTGCCCTGGTCGATAAATATCGGTTCCGCGCCGGGCATAATATTTTCCGGGTCAACCGTAAAATCGGGGCGTTCGACCACATTTACTGGCATGTATTCTCTACCTCCCTGTCGTTAACATCTCGGCGATCTGCACCGCGTTGGTGGCCGCGCCTTTGCGGAGATTATCGCTCACCACCCACAGATTCAGCCCGTTTTCAATGGAGGGATCGCGGCGGATTCGCCCCACGAATACTTCGTCGCGGTTGCGGGAATGGATCGGCATGGGATAGACATTCTCTCCCGGGTGATCCTGCACCACCACCCCGGGCGCGGCGCGCAGCAGGGCGCGAACCTCTTCGATCTCGAAAGGCTCCCGGAATTGCAGGTTGATGGACTCGGAATGCCCCCCCAACACCGGCACGCGCACGCAGGTGGCGCTGATCTGCAAATCGGGATCACCCATGATTTTCCGGGTTTCCTGCACCATCTTGTGCTCTTCCCGGGTATATCCATCTTCAAAAAAAACGTCGATGTGGGGCAGGCAGTTGTAAGCGATGGGGTGGGGATAGGCGGCGAGCGGGGATTTTCCGGCGGCGATCTCTTCTTCCAATTGGCGCACCGCTTTTTGGCCGGTTCCGCTTACGGACTGGTAGGTAGAGACCACGATGCGGCGAATTCCGAAGCGCCGGTGCAGGGGGTGCAGCGCCACCACCATCTGGATGGTAGAGCAGTTGGGGTTGGCGATGATGCCGCGGTGCGCTTGCAGCGCCTGCGGGTTTACCTCCGGAACCACCAGGGGAACCTGCGGGTCCATGCGCCAGGCGCTGGAATTGTCGATAACGATGGCGCCCAATTCCGCGGCAACCGGGGCAAATTCCCGGCTGACCGCGGCGCCGGCGGAGAACAGCGCAAAATCCACCCCCCGGAAAACTTCCGGCGCCAGCGCCTCTACCGTCACCGGCTGATCGTTGAACTTTACGGTTTTGCCGGCGGAGCGGGAAGAAGCTACCGGAACGAGTTTGCGCAGCGGGAAGCGCCGCTCTTCTAAAACTTCGATCATTTTTTGCCCCACCAGCCCGGTGGCGCCCACGACCGCGACCGTGTATGGATTCATTGCATACCCTTCAAATTTGGCAGCATAAAATCCTAAATTTTCGGAGCTAAATCAAGCTCCTATTTTTCTATGGGGTTGCAGGGTGAGATGGTGCGATCGGGGAAAAAGGCGGGGATGTAAAGATAAAGACCTC
The DNA here is from genome assembly GCA_013360445.1 of Calditrichaceae bacterium. GTDB lineage: Bacteria > Calditrichota > Calditrichia > RBG-13-44-9 > J075 > JABWBP01. The sequence goes on from JABWBP010000055.1 coordinate 2,035, forward strand.
AAAGGTTTCCAAAACCTTTGAGGTCTATAGGTTCTCTCCGGTTTATCTCGAATTCATCTCAGCGCCAATCCATGCTGGCGCCGGATCAGTTTTTCGAGGTCTTCGCGGCTCATCTCCCCGTCGATTTTTACGTTATTCCCATCGGTCTTCAGGTGAATTTTATTCATCACGTCGATGGCCGCGCGGTCGCCGCTGAGGGAGAGTTTGACGGTCGCCAGGGCCCCTTTCACCATATCGTGGAACAGCTTCGCCTTTTCCGCGTCGGTGAACTGCCCCAACCCGTCGAATTTGATCTCCTCGCCCATATCCATGGAGAAATTCAGGTTGCGAACCGCTCGCAGCGCCTCAAACCGCCGGGCGTCGGCATCTTCGGGCATCTCATCCATGATCGCATTGACCAGGTGGGTGGGATCCATGACCAACCAGGCCCCGGTTTTGTATTTCAGCGGTTTCAGCCGTTCCGCCAGGTCGGGATCGAGGGTAACCTCGCTTTTCGCCGCCCGGAAATTATCCAGCCAGGATTTGACCCACTGCTCTTTGCCCCCCACGGCGTAAGCTTCATCGGCGAAGCCGAGCACAAAGGGTTTATCTTCCACCCGGTAGAGGGTGGCTTCATTATAACTTTCCGGGGTAAGCTGTTTGCCGGTATTCTCTTTGGCGACAAAATCCATGATCCGCTGCGAATCGTATTTCCCGATCGCCACCACCAGGAAATTCCCTTCTCTCCTTTCCGGGCCGGGTTCGAAGGCCAGGTACACTTCCTTCATGTCCTTGCGGAAGTCGAAACCGGTTGCTTCCGCCAGCTCGTCCAACTCTTTTTCCCCGTGCATGCGTTCCCGCAGGGAATCCTGCAGCATGGCGTAAATAGCGCTCTGGCGCATCCGCTCTAAGTTGATGTAGCCCAGGCCGGCCGGGGTCTCCCCGGAGATGCCCGAAAGCGGCAGCAGCGCCAGTTGGCGGGTCATTTCACCCGAGAGCGCCTGGGGGCGCTCCCGGGCGCACTGCCAGAGCAGTAAAGCGGTGAACAGCAAGAATGGCAGATAAGTTAATTTTTTCATGGTTCGCTCCTTCAAATTGTAGCGGTAATTTGTGAGTGTTCAGGTTTCTCAGTGTTCGAGTGTTTTGGTGTTCAAGTGTTTTAGTGGTTGAGCGCTATAGCGTTGAACGGTGAATGAGCGCAGTTTCCAAAGCACGGAAACACTAAAACACCATAACACCTGCGCACTTGAACACTCCTAAAAATCCTTCCGTTTGAAAATCATCGAAGCCGCGCCAAGCATCAACGCCCCGAACAGCAGGGAAGTCAGTACTGGCAGCCAGGAACCGATGTCGGCGTGCTGCACCAACATGCGGGTGATGTTGCCTAATTCCGTGGTTTTAGGCAGAAAATGGTAGAGAAAATCCAGCAAATATCCCCAGAATTTCCCGGAGAGCAGGGCGTAGATGGCCTCCCGTTGCAGCAGCAGGGGGCTGAAGAACAAGATCGCGTAGGTAATCATCAGCGAGAAAGGCCCGCTGCGGATGGTAACGCCTAAAAAGGCCATCAGGGCGTACAAAATCGCGTAGGTCAGCACGATCATCACCCCGGATAACAGAAAACCGAAGTTCCAGACCCCGGTTTTGAAAGAGAGAATCAGCCAGGAAAATCCCACCAAATAAAAAACGTTGAAGGCCACGATCGCCACCGCGCCCAAATAGCGCCCGGCCAGAATGGTAAAACGGCTGAGCGGTTTGGAGATGAGCAGGTCGATGCTGCCTTTTTCCAGGAACGCGGGGATCAAACTGCTGGTGGCGAAGAGCGACATGAACACGCCCCCGGTAAACAAACCTACCGCCACCACGCTTTCGATTCCGTAAACGATCTTTTCCAGTTCGAAGGCCTGGTCGATCTCCTTGCCGAACAGGGAAATGTAAGACTCCGCCCCATCCACGATGTCGAGGTTCAGGGCGAACAGGAAGAGCAGATTCACCAGGGTGGAGAGGCCGAAAAAGGCGATAAAGGTTTTGCGGGCCAGGGACTCCCGGAAGGTCAATTGAATGATCGCAAACAGTTTCATGGCGCGGCAACCTCCTTTTCTTCCACCACTTCGATGAAAAAATCTTCCAACGTAATCTTGCGGGGCACGATTCCGCGGATCAGCGCCTGGCGTTCGCGCAATTTGTCGATCAGGTGGTTCAACTGCGCGTCATCGCGCACGGAGACGATGAAACTGCCGTTTTGGGAGACCAGGGGAAGGGCCAGCTCCGCGCAAAGCGCCTGCAACAGGTCGTATCCTTCCGCCAATTGCAGGGTGAATTGCTGCTTGACGGAGACCATATCTTCCACGGTTCCTTTTTGCAGCAAGCGCCCGTTTTTCAGGATGGCCACCTCGTCGGAGACCCGCTCCACTTCCGAGAGCAGGTGGGAATTGAGGAAAATGGTTTTGCCGCGGTCGCGGAGGTTTTTCAGTAAATCGCGGATTTCCCGCCGCCCCACCGGATCGATGCCGTCGGTAGGTTCATCGAGGAACAGCAAATCGGGATCGTTGCTGAGCGCCTGGGCCAGCCCCATGCGCTGCATCATCCCTTTGGAGAATTTGCGGATTTTGGTATCGCCCCAGTTCTCTAACTTCACTAACTTCAGCAACTGGGGAATGCGCTCCTTTAGCAGCGCCGGCTCCACCCCGCTCATCTTTCCATAATAGAACAGCACCTGGTTGGCGGTGAGGAACTCCGGGAAGCGGTGGTTTTCCGCCAGGTAGCCGATGCGGGAATGGGCGCCGGGGTTAGAAATATCTTCGCCAAGAATCCTTGCCGATCCCCGGGTGGGGAACACGATGCCGAGCAGCACTTTGATGAGGGTGGTTTTCCCGGCTCCGTTGGGTCCCAGGAGGCTGAAGATTTTCCCTTTTTCCACCTGCAAGGTAAAATCTTCCAGCGCCTTGATCTTGCCGCGAGAGTAATACTTGGTCAAATTATCGGTTTCGACGACGTACACACAAACCCTTTCAGATAAGCACGCCCGCTATTACGGGCAGGGGAGAGGTTAGTTTCTGTTCCCGAGAATTAAAGATTGATTTCAGGAATTTTTATTTGTTGGTCTCTTATCAATCCATATATTTACCGGCAACGATGAAGAATGAGTACTGATGCGAATTAAGAGTGGAACAAAGCCAATGTTTTGCACTCCGTACGAAGCCTCTTATTAAAGTACGAGCGGTTTATGAGCACTATTTCGATCAAAAATAAGGCCGGGCAGGGCGGAATTCAATTAGAAATGTTCGCGCCGTCGCGGGAGAAGAGCGATCGCACGGTTGAAAAAACCATCAAACGCTGGATACAGGAACCCGCGCACGCTCATTCCGCGAAAAGCGCCAAAGCCGATTACGGCACTTTCAAAGACAGTCTCCGCGCGCCCATTCACCGCTGGTTCAAATACCCCGCGGGCTATTCCTATCGCCTGGTGGAAGAAAAAATAAAGCAGTATGGCCTGGGGCGGGATCATTGGATGTTAGACCCTTTCGTTGGCAGCGGCACAACCTCGGTGGAGGCGAAACGCTGGCGGATCAATTCCGTCGGCATCGAGGCGCATCCGTTTGTGCACTGGGTGGCCAGCACCAAGCTCAATTGGAATATCGACGCCGGGGAAACGATCGCAAAATTTCACGAAGTCGTGGAACTGGCCCGGGAGGGGGTTAAAGCGACCGATACCGGCAGCCTGCCGGAACTGGTGCACAAGTGTTATTCCCCGGGTAATCTCGCATCCCTCGCGGCCATTCGCGACGCCATTCAAAGCCATGATATGACCGGGGAGATACGCCATTTTCTGAACCTCGCGCTGACGGATACGCTGCGGAATGCCTCCAAGGCGGCCACCGGCTGGCCCTATATCGCTCCCGCCAAGATGCACGAAAAAGCCAGTGAAAAAGAAGCCTTCTCCGAATTTGAAGCGCAGTTTCGCCGGATGATCGGCGACATCAAATTTATGCAGGCGCATTATCCTTATCAGGATGTTGCAGCTATCTTGATTTTGGGTGATTCCCGGGAGTTTCACCCGGAGATAAAACCGGGCGCGATTGATCTTGCCCTCACCTCGCCTCCTTACCTCAATAATTATGATTATGCGGATCGAACCCGCCTGGAAACCTATTTTTTCGGATGGTACAAAAGCTGGGGAGAGATTTCCGACCGGGTGCGCGACAAACTGATGATCAGCGCAACCACCCAAATCCGCCGCAATGAATTTACGAATAACGGCGGCCTGAGCGATGAGATTCGAGAAGCAGACGAAGTATTTTATTATGAGCTTTTAGAAAAAGTAACGGAACTATCCGAATGCCGGAAACACAAAGGAGGCAAAAAAAGTTACGATTTCTTAGTCGCGGGCTATTTTAACGACATGTTCCAGGTGATCAAACAGGTATATGCCGCCCTGAAACCCGGCGCCGATTTCGTGTTGGTGTTAGGCGATTCCGCCCCTTACAGCGTTTACATTCCCACCCACGAATATTTAGCCCGTTTGGGGCTGGCTATCGGGTTTTCCTCCTGGAAAGTGGAAGAGCTACGCACCCGCGGCGACAAGTGGCAGGAAAATCCCCAGCGACATAAGGTTAAATTAAAGGAAGTGATTCTGACGATGACCAGATAGGAGCCGGAATGACGGTTAAAAACGCAGCCAGTGCGTTGGGAGAAACAATTGGAAAGCTGATCGAGGATGAGTTACAGCGAATCATCGCCCCGCTCTGCCGGGAGCGCGGATATGTTTATGACCGCGGCGGAGAGCGCCCCGGCAAGCGCAAAGGCGTTAAACTCGCCATGGTCAACAAATCCGGCAATATTTACCAGTTGGACGGTGTCATCGAAGCGCCGGGCGGGGAACCGATCATCCTTTTAGAATCCAAATATTTGCGTTACAAAAAACATAACCGCGATAAAGCCAGTTGGACCTGCGCCGCTCATTACAGTCTGCGCAAGAGCCACCCCACCGTTCGCAAAAGCATCGCAATCATTTCGGGCAATTGGTCTTCTCCATCCAAACAATTCATGCAAAGCTTTGGCATCGAGTTGTACGAAATCCCTTTTCCGTTTATGTGTGATGTACTCATCCGGAAGGGAATCGAATTTGATTGGGATGAGAAGGATTCGCAGACGCCCCGGGCATCCTGGGAAAAATTTCAGGAATTGCCGGATCCTGATAAACAAGCAATTGGGGAAAACCTGGTCAGGCCAATCCGGGACAATCTTACTGAAAGCATCCGCCTCGCCCTGGATATGGGCGAGGATTGGGTCAAACGCCTGAGCGAATTGGAAATTTTGCTGAAAACCGAACGAAACGAATATTTCACTTATTCATTTCCCTCCGCGAAGGATGCGATACAGTTTCTGCTCAACCTCCAAATCGATGCGCCGGATTTGCGGGGAAAACTTTAAATCGCTTTCGTTAGTCTCCATTGGTTGGTTTGACAATAACCGGAGAACCATGATGAGCAAAATAACCATACTATTTTTAGCCGCCGCCCTGTTCACCGTAGAATCCTGCGGCCAGACTGATGGCAGCCCCCGGAACGTTCCCCCTCCATCAACCGCCGCCCCGCAAACGGACTCCTGCGACGATCCCGACGCTCCCATCGGCTGCTGTTTTGTGAATATGCCGGAGCGCCTCTCCCATATCATGGCCATTGCCGATAGCGCGGAAAAGGGAACCCGGATCATCATCAAGGGGCAGCTTTTGCAAGCCGACGGAAAAACTCCTTTCCCCGGCGTGATCATCTATGCCTACCAGACCGACAATAACGGGTATTACTCAAAAAGCGGCCGGGAAAAGGGAGTCCAAAAATGGCACGGGCGCTTGCACGGCTGGTGCCGCACCGGGGCGAACGGGGAGTATGAGATCCACACCATCCGCCCGGCAAGATACCCTTCTAATACCATTCCTGCCCATATCCACGCCGCGGTCAAAGAACCCGGCGGGGAGATGTATTATCTCAATGACTACGTTTTCGCAGACGACGATCTGATCAACGAGCGCTACCTCTCGCGGCTCCGCAATCCCGGCGATAACGGGGTCATTGCCCTGAAACCCACCGCGGAAGGAATTTTAGAGGGGCGGCGAATCACCCCGTTAATGCCAATTAAGAGTTGGCGCTGAAAAACGCTGAGTTTTATGATTTTCGCTGAAAACGAATCCATTGTTGATCATTTCTGTATGGTTTTGTCATAAAATTCAGGGTGTATCTGCGTCAAAAACCCAACTCTTAATTCACATCGTTAGTACAGAAAACACCCGCCGGCTTTCACAAAATTGCATTTTCTTTCCCCTGCCGGTGTATTATAATTACCGCCGGTTTTCAGGAGTGAGGGGCCGGCCCGTCTCCAATTAAAAACGTTCGGAATGAAGGTTGATCGAAGAGGAGTTCCCCATGCTGACCAAAGAGATCAAATTCACCATCCAGGTGGATGAGCAAAACCTGCCCCGCTCCATCGAGTGGGAAGCCAGCGACGCGGATTTTCAAGGCAAAAAACCCTGCGCTTCCATGAAGATATATTTGTGGGATAATGACGCCCGCAACAGCCTGCACATCGACCTGTGGAGTAAAGATATGCTGGTCAGCGACATGAATGTACACGTGGTTCATAATCTGCTGAACCTGGCCGATAGTTACCAGCGCGCCACCGGCAATTTGGAAGGGGCGGAGATCATCCGGCAATGCGCCCGGCAGTTATCTGAAAACGTTAAAAGCCGGGGATGAGTGCGCTGGTGTTTCCCAAAGGAATGCCGTTGGCGCAGGTGTTCATGTGTTAATGTGTGGGGGTGATTTTAACACCTGAGCACCTGAGCACCTGAGCACCTGAACACCTGAACACCCTCATACTTTCTCTAATACCCATGCGTACCCCGAATGCTTTACCCGATTTTTTCTCCCACTTAGCAAAACGTATCAACGGCGATTTGCGCACCGATACTTACACCCGCATCCTCTACAGCACTGATTCCAGCATCTACCAGGTGATGCCCTTAGGGGTGCTGATCCCCCAAACCGATGAAGACCTCCACGCCGCGGTGGAACTGGCCGCGCAATACCAAATTCCCCTCCTGCCCCGGGCGGGGGGGAGCAGCCTGGCCGGGCAAACCGTTAACGAGGCGCTGGTGATCGACCTCAGCCGCCATTTAGATCGAATTTTAGAGGTCAACCCGGAAGAGCGCCGGGCGCGGGTGCAGCCCGGGGTAATTTTGGAGGACCTGAACGCGCATCTCAAACCGTTGGGACTGCAATTCGGCCCCGATCCCGCCAGCAGCAACCGCGCCGGGATGGGCGGCATCGTCGGCAATAATTCCACCGGCGCGCACTCCATTCTCTACGGCATGGCCGCGGACCACGTGTTAGAGTGCAAAGGCTTCCTCAGCGACGGCAGCCCCTTCCACTTTCATCCCCTGGAGGGGGATTTGCTGGCGCAATACCAGCGCCGCCCCGGCCTGGAAGGGGAAATTTACCGGGAAATTGCCGCGCTGGTCCATGGCCACGCCAAAACCATTCGCGCCCGCACCCCGCGGCACTGGCGGCGCGCCGGGGGTTACAACCTCGACCGCCTTGTCCCCAACCGGGATAAGCGGGTTTCGTTCAACTACCCGCAGGATTCGCGCTTCAACCTCGCCAAACTGATCTGCGGCGCCGAGGGCACCCTGGCAGTAATGAGCGAGATCACCCTGAACCTGGTTCCCGCGCCCAGACAAACCGCCCTGGCGCTGCTGCATTTTTCAGACCTGCACGAGGCGCTTTCCGCGGTGCCAACCATCTTAGAGGTGCAGCCCTCCGCCATTGAGCTGCTCGATAATTTTGCCCTCACCCTCTGCCGGGGCGTGCCGGCGTACGCCCGGATGCTGGCGACTTTCGCGGAGGGAAATCCCCACTCGATTTTGATCACCGAATTTTACGGGGAAAGCGAAGCGGAACTGCGCGGTAAAATCGAACGCCTGAAAACCCGCCTGGGGCAGGGTAACGTCCCTTGCAGCGTGGTAGAGGCGCTGAACCCGGCGCAGCAGCAGAACGTCTGGGGCGTGCGCAAGGCCGGGCTGGGGCTGCTGATGAGCATGAAAGGCGACCGCAAGCCGATCCCCTTCATCGAAGACGCCGCGGTGCCCCCGGAGCATCTCGCCGAATACATCTCCCGCATCGAAGAATTTTGCGCCGGCTTAGGCGCGCAAGTGACTTACTACGCCCACGCCAGCGCCGGCTGTTTGCACGTGCGCCCGCTCATCAACGCCAAAATTGCCGCAGATTTGGAGAAAATGGAGCGAATCGCCCGGTTTTCCGCGGAATTGTTGGGGCAATACGGCGGAGTTCTCTCCAGCGAGCACGGCGACGGGCGCAGCCGCAGCTGGCTGAATGAATCTTTTTTCGGGAACGAGCTGTACGCCCTCTACCGCCAGACCAAGGGTATTTTCGATCCCCATAACCTGCTCAACCCCGGCAACGTCGTCGATGCCCCTTCCATGCTCGAACATCTGCGCTATGGGACGGAATATGCCGTCGCGCCGGTGCGGGAGCATTTGGATTTCCGGGAAGACCAGGGTTTTCACCGCGCGGTGGAAATGTGCAACGGCGCGGCGGTCTGCCGCAAAATAGGCAGCGGAACCATGTGCCCCAGCTTCATGGCCACCCGGGAGGAGGAGCACTCCACCCGCGGGCGCGCCAACGCCCTGCGGGCGGCGCTTTCCGGGCGGCTTCCTTTGCAAGAATTCAGCAGCAAGCGGATGTACCAGGTGATGGATTTGTGCATCGAGTGCAAGGGCTGCAAGGCGGAATGTCCTTCTTCGGTGGACATGGCCAAGATCAAGTTTGAATTCCTGGCGCACTACTACGAAGCCCACGGGGTTCCCCTGCGGGCGCGATTGTTCGGCAACATCGCCGCCCTCAGCCGGCTGGCAAGCGGGGCGTGGGCCCCGCTGATCAATTGGAAAATGCGCCTTCTTCCGCTGCGAAAATTCTTCCACCACGCCCTGGCCATCAGTGAAAAGCGCCCCCTCCCGGCCTTTGCAGCGCAGCCGTTTACCGCCTGGTTCCGGAAAAATCGCCCCGCCCGGCGCATCGACCCCTCGCGAAAGCAGGTGGTATTGTTCAACGATACCTTCAACACCTATAACGATCCGCACGTCGCGATTGCGGCGTTAGAGGTGTTAGAAGCGGCGGGCTACCAGGCGCTGCTGCCGGGGCACAAATGCTGCGGGCGCCCGATGATCTCCAAAGGGCTGGTGAAGGAAGCCCGCCGGGCCGCGCGGGATACGGTACAAACCCTGGCGCCCTTCGCCGAGAAGGGAATTCCCATCATCGGGTTGGAACCCAGTTGCCTCTTGAGTTTCCGGGATGAATATTTGTATCTTCTGCCGGATGATCCGGCGGCGAAGTTAGTAGCGGCGTACAGTTTCATGTTGGAAGAGTTTCTTGCCGATCCTGATCACTGCCGGGAGCTGGCCGGAAAATTCGCCGGCAGGGACCGGAAAGCGAAAGCCCTGCTGCACGGGCACTGCCATCAAAAGGCGCTGTCCGGAACGAAACCGCTCAAAGATGTGTTAGAACTGGCGGGTTATGAAGTGAGCGAAATCGATTCCGGGTGCTGCGGCATGGCCGGGGCGTTCGGGTACGAGCGGGAGCATTATGAGATTTCCCTGGCCATGGCGGAGCGGCGGCTGCTGCCGGCAGCGCGAGAAGCCGCTGCGGATACCGTGATCGTCGCCCCGGGAACCAGTTGCCGGCAGCAGATTCAGCACGGAACCGGGCGAACCGCTCTTCATCCCGCGGAGGCGCTGCGGCGGGTAATGCGTAACTCGTAATTCGTATTACGTATTTCGTATTCCGTTTTTTTACGCAATACGCACTACGCAATACGCCTCTGTTCTACGCATTACGAGTTGCGTTTTACGTTTTACGTCACCATCAAAAACCGGAGAGAGTCCAACCACCATGCACGGAAACTTGCTCGAAACGCCCCTGGCGACGCTGATTTTTCTGGCCACGCTGGGCATCAGTTATTACGCGCTAAGCCGCAATCGCCGCATTTTGGATACCTGGGTGTTGCATCCCTACGGGGTGGCGCACGAAGGCCGGTATTTTCAGCTCATCTCGCACGGGTTTATCCATGCCAACTACCTTCACCTGCTGTTCAATATGATCGTGTTCTGGTATTTCGGGTTTGCGCTGGAGCGGATTTTAGGCTCCTGGCGCTTTGCGATGATCTACTTCGGCAGCATGGTCATCAGCGCGGGGATTTCCGTGGCCCGGCGAAAAGACAGTCCCAGCTTCCGCAGCTTAGGCGCTTCCGGGGCGTTATCCGGGGTGTTGTTCAGCTTCATCCTGTTCTACCCCAACACCACCTTGCTGGCATTTTTTGTGCTTCCGATAAAAGCCTGGCTGTTCGCCATTCTGTTTGTGGCGATCAGCTACTATGCAGCGAAGAATCGCTATTCTTACATCGATCACGAAGGCCACTTGTGGGGGGCGCTCAGCGGCGCCGGATTGACCATTCTGTTGCTGCCGGCAGTGGTACGCCACTTTTTTTCACAGTTATCATTTTAAGCCCATTGGCGTTTATTAGATTCTTCATGCCGAAATCTGAGAGTTTGTCCCTAACGTTTTTAGCCACAGAGAACACAGAGTTTCGGCATAGCTCCACTTCCTGGCTGGTATAATTTCTCAATTCCTCTGTGCTCTCTGTGTTCTTTGCATGGTGAGTTTATCGAACCATGTGGCAAATTTTAAATATTTTTGGATAGCGTCAATTCGCGGTACAAATCAACATGATTAAAAGAGTTTGCCCATGAAAAATTACATTTTTGCCATTTTGATCGCCTTGTTGCTGGCCGCGGCGGGTTCGCTGCCCGCGCAGTCGCCTTCCCCGCCGGATACCAGCGGCGGCGGAGCGGCTTCCGCGGATACCGCTCGCGTGGATACCAGCAGCGAAACCTTGCCGGACACCTCCGCGGCCGCGCGGGAAGATACGGTTCAAACCGCCCCGGCTCAGCCGCAGCAACCGGATACTTCCGCCGGCGCAGCCGCAAGGCCGGATACCGCCGCAGTAACGCCTTCTGCAAGGGCCGGAAGCGATACCCTGCGCAGAACCGCGCCGGATACCGCCGCGCCGATTTCCCGGCCAGCCCCGGTGGAAGAGCCGCCGGCAACATCGCCTGCGCTGCCCGAACCGGGCCGGGATCTCCCGGCATCGCCGCAAATCCCCGCCGAAACTGCGGCGTCCGGCGGAAACGATACCCCGCTCGAAGTGCAAGATACTTCCCAGGCCTCCCCGGGCGTTTCGTCGCCGGCGGAGGATTTTCTGCCGGAAAAAACCGGCGAGGGCGGCTCCGCTGGCTGGATTTTTTGGCTCGCCGGGCTGTTGTTAGCGGTTGGGCTTTTGATTGCAATCTTGCGAAAGCGCTTCCGTGGATATCCATCCCCAAGGGACCGGGAGAGCGCCGGTTTCGAGATTCCCGCGCACGAACCCCGCCGGCGCGCGGAAGCGCCTGCGCCTGCCCCTGCTGCTGCCCCGGCGATGGAAATCGCGCTCCCGGGCGGGAAATTGCTCTTCTCCCACGCCCAGCACCCCGGGTCGCAGTGGGAGCAGCAGGACGCCTTCGGGTTTTCCGAAACGGAAACGGCGCAGGGTGGGAAGGGATTTCTCGCCGTAATCGCCGACGGGATGGGCGGCCATGCCCACGCCCGGGAAGCCAGCCGCGCCGCAGTGGACGGGTTCAAAAATGCTTACCGGGCCAAATCTTCCGATGAAAAAATTCCTGCCGCGCTGCACCGTTCTCTGCGCGCCGCCAATGACGCGGTCTTGGCCCTGGCTAAAGAGTTGAAGGCGGAAAATAATCTCGGCGCTACCCTCACCGCCGCGCTCATTTTCGAGAAAAATTTATATTGGATCGCCGCGGGGGACAGCCGCTTGTATTTGCTGCGCAACGGGCAGCTTACCCAGTTGACCACCGATCATATTTATCTGAACAAATTACGGGAAGAAGTAGCGAAGGGCCGGATGAAAAAGGAAGAAGCGGAAAACCATCCCGACCGCGAGGCGCTGTACAGCTTTTTGGGATTGCGAACCCTGCGGGAGATCGACGCCGCCAAAACCCCCTTTTCCTTGAATCCCGGAGACCGCCTGCTGTTATGCAGCGAAGGCGTGTACCGCAGCCTGTCCGCCTCGGAAATCGTGCAAATACTGTCCGCCGGGGAGAACGCTAACCTGGCCGACCAGGTAGTAGAAGCGGTTCTGGCAAAACGGCGCTTCCAGCAGGAGAACGTGACGGCATTGTGCGTGGGGCTGGGATGAACGGAACTCGATGCTGGATGCTGGATTCTCGATACTCGATGTCCCGGAGAGATCTCAAAGGTTTCCAAAACCTTTGAGGTCTTTACTAACATCGAGCATCCATCATCCAGCATCCAGCATCGCGAATTGAACAGACACCGGGTTGGCGGCGAGTGAAACACTCCTTTATCTACATTCTGGCAGCCCTTTTACTCCTGGGCGGGAGAGGATACCTGTTCGCCCAGGAACAACCGCTGCCGAAAATCCTGCAGGATCTTCCCCAGGATACCGTGGAGGTCGCCGCCGATTCGTTCCTGAAACCGTTCCGGCTGCCGCACGCCTTTCTCATTCCCAACAGCGAAAAAATCTACCTGAAAGTTCTTCCGGAGGGGAGGCTCTCCCCCCGGCTGCTGCCTAACATCGATTATCGCATCGACTACCGCCAGGGCGAGGTGCAGCTACTGAGGGAGCTGCCCGCCGCGGGCGCTTTGCTGATCATCTACCGCAAGTATCCCTTTCCCCTCATCGCCGACTATTACCACCGGGAATTGCAGGAAATCGCCGCGGAGGATACCGCCGTCTCGCAGAAAGGGGAAATTGCCGCGCGGGCCGTGAAGCCCAAATTTTTGGAGGAGATCGACAGTTACCAGGCCAACCTGCAAAAAAGCGGCAGCATTGTGCGTGGGATCGAGATCGGCAACAACCAGGATCTCACCCTCAATTCCGGCCTCAACTTGCAGCTTTCCGGCAAAATCACCCCGAACGTGGAGTTAGTGGCCGCCCTCACCGACCAGAGCACCCCCATCCAGCCGGAGGGTACCACCCAGAGCCTGGAGGAAGTGGATAAAGTGTTCGTAAAGATCACCAGCCCGTATTTGGGCGGCACCCTGGGAGATTACAACCTCATCTACGGCCAATCCCTGTTCGGAAATTTGCAGCGCAAGCTCCAGGGCATCACCGTGGAGAACAATTTCAAAGCTACCCGGCAGCAGGCGACCTACGGAACTTCCCGGGGAATTTTTCACTCCAACCGCTTTTTAGCCCAGGAAGGATTCCAGGGGCCTTACCTGTTGACCGGGCGCAACGGGGAGCGGGAGATCATCGTGCTGGCGGGCACCGAGCGGGTGTACGTGGACGGGGTTTTGCAGGTGCGGGGACAGAATAATGATTACATCATCGATTACGGGCTGGCGCAAATCACCTTCACCAACAAGCGCCTCATCACTTCCGAGAACCGCATCGAAACGGATTTCGAATACACTAACACTTTTCAGCGCTATGGGCGGAACCTGGTAGGGGTTTCCTCGGCTGCTGCGGACCTCGCCAACCGGGTGAGCTATGATGTGCGTTTATTCCGGGAGTGGGACGATACCAATAACCTGTTAGAAGACAATACCCCCCTGGAAGATTTCGAAAAAGAAGCCCTGGCCGCAGCGGGAGACGATCCTTTGAAAGCTACGGTCAGCGGGGCAACTCCCGACAGCCTGGCGGGGGACTATTTGCAAGCGGATACCCTGGTGGCGGCGGGAAATGATACCATCCGGTTTTACTACAAATACGTGGGATCGGGCAACGGCGATTACCGGGTGCGCTTCAGCGGGGTGGGAGCGGGCAACGGCCAGTACGTGCGGGAGAGCTTAGGGGTATTCCGGTTTGTGGGCCCGGGTAAGGGGGATTACCTGCCGGTGCGCTTGATCCCCCTGGCGGGAGACAAAAAATTCCTCGATCTGAGCGTGGGCGTAAACATTTCCCGGGGCTGGTCGGTGCGGGGAGAGTTTGCCGGAAGCGATTTCGACCAAAATATTTTCTCCGCTATGGACGATGAAAACAATCGCGGCGGGGCTTTGCAAATGGCCAGCACTTTGCAGGATTCCACTCTGCGGCTGTTGGGAACCAACCTCGGCAGCCTGCGCTTAGATGCCCGCTGGGTGCGCCAGGAAGAGACCTTTGCGCCGCTGGACCGCCCGCTCCAACCGGAATACGCCTATAAGTGGAACTTAGGAGAGAGCAATTTGACCAACCGGGAGAATAGCCTGGAAGTTTCCGGATCCTATCAGCCCAACCCATATCTTCGTTTCGAAGGGAACGCCGGGAGCCTCGACAAGGGCCTGGGAATCTCCTCCTGGCGACAATCCGGCAAAGCGCAGGTATTTCAGAAATCGTTTTGGCCGGAGATCGGGCTGGGACTGGAAATGGTGGACAGCCGCAGCGAAATCGATCAAAGCGACTGGCTGCGGCAGAGCGCCGCGGTATCGAAAAATATCGGGAAATTGACCCCGCGCTACGGGTTCAAATCCGAAGACCGCCGGGTCGAGAGGGCCGCGGGCGGGCAGATAACCGGCTTTGTGTTCCGGGACCACCGCGCCGGGCTGGACCTGCGCCGCCTGCTGGCCATCGACTGGCAGTTGAATTACCAGTACCGCAGCGACTTTTTGTACGATCCCCACGCACCCGGGCGCACCCTGGAGCAGGCCGCCACCCGCACTTACAGCCTCCAGGGCGCTCTTCCCCCGGAAGGAAACCTGCGCGGGCAATTTTCTTTTGCCCTGCGGGATAAGGATTTTACCGATTTCTTCGAGCAGCTTCCCGCGGACAGCGTTCCGTTGTACCAGCCCGACGCGCAGTTTCAGGATACCACCTGGCAGGATCGCCAGAGCCACATCGCCAATATCGAATTGCACCACCGCACCCCCGGGGGCAGCCTCACCACCCGCTGGGACTATAAAGTCGCCAGCGAGCTGCAAGCCCTGTTAGAACAGCGCTACCTCGACGTGGGCGAGAACCGGGGCAATTTCCGCTACGATTCCACCCTGAACGAATACGTGCCCGATCCCCAGGGTAATTTTATCCTGGTCAATATCCCCACCAACAATTTTGAGAGCGTTATCCGGCTGGAAACCGGTTTGCAGGTGCAGTACCGCCCCGGCCAGCCGAAAAAGAAACTTGGCGATTTCAAAACCCTTTTGAACCGCCTCTCCTTTGTGACCTACTTGAAAATCGAAGAACAGAGCCGCACGCAGGATTTCTGGGATGTTTATTTATTGAATTTAGGCAAGCTGCATAACGTGGCGAGCACGTTGCGGGGAGCCTATATCGTCAACCAGGATTTATATTATAACGAGCGCAATCCCGATTGGGGAGTGTTAGGGCGGCTGCGTTACCGGGATAATCTTTCCAACCAGTACCTGGATCCCACGAACAACGAGACCCGCATCATCGCGGAACGGCTGCTGGAATACCGGCGGCGGTTTTTCAATCGCAAGCTGAACGCCACCGCGGGGTATCAGAATAATTTGACCAAACGTTGGGTCAGCTCCGCGCCTTCGCGGAATTTGGATATTCTCAGCCAGGCGTTGCTAACCCGCTTCAACTGGCGGCCGAGCATCAACTGGCAATTCGAGCTGGCGGTGGAGCGGGGATGGGAGCAGGATCGCAACCCGCAAAGCCCGTTGGGAGTGAATTTCTGGGACGTGGGGCCGCAAATTTCTTACGCTTTGCGCGGGCGGGCGCGGGCCACCGCCAACCTCACTTTTTTGCAGGTGGAAGCAATCGAGAACCCTGCCAACCGCCCGATCCCTTTCGAGATGGGGAAGGGCAAGAAGCCGGGCAACTCCTGGCTGTGGGGGGCGCGGTTCGAGTACTTCATCAGCGGGAATATTACCATCAGCGCCAATTATAGCGGTCGGAGGGACGCGACTGCGCTGCGCACCTTGCATTTGGGCAAGGCGGAAGTGCGGGCGTTTTTCTGAAAGTGTGTTTGAAAAATCTCTTGCAACCGTTTACTGCTAAAAGATAGAACACGGATGACGCTGATGACACGGATATTCGCGAATACATTGAAGAATATTGCCAAAAAATCTGTGTAGATCCGCGTCATCCGTGTTATCCGTGTGCCATTTGAACGACGTTGTTTATTATCCCAAATGGTTACTATTCAGCCACAGAGACCACAGAGGTCACAGAGGAAGATTTGGGGGTATCCACCACTTCGTGGAGAGCATTTAGAGCCTTATATCCCTGTAAATGTCTTAATTGGGGAGAGTATAATACCCTGATTGAGCACATTTGGGGAGAATAGCATGATAGAGAGATTGCTTCAGGAGGGATTTGCAGGGCTTTAGCGGAGACCCTCGCCAACGCCCCATCCCTATCGAGAACTATCCACCCACAAATCCGGATACTTCGTCCCCTCCACGTTTACCATTACATACCCTTTTTGAGTGGCAATATTGATCATATAGGGAAGGCCGTTGCGGTTTTTGTCGCCCTCGCAGGTAATCCAGTCGTTGTGGTTCGACCAGTGATGGTTATCGCCCATGATCTCTTCCGGCATTACGCGATGCGATACGCGCCTAAATGGCTTCGTTTGCGTGCCGGAAGCATTCAGCTTTCTGATATAAACGTTGAGATGGTGGGGGACGCCATTGTCGTTGTGGGTAACTAAATTGCCATCCGGGGAAATCGCCGCGGAGCAGTTATCTTTATGGAAAACGGTGTGATTCCTGGAATCGAGATCGATGGCGCGCAGGATATGGCCGTCGCGGCATACCACCCGGTTTTTGTCCGCAGCCATGCCGATCTCCCCGCTGCATTTGACGAAATCGACGAAAACCCGCTTTTCTTTCGTGGCGATATTCACCGCCATTATCCGGCGATTATGGATGTAAAGAACTTCCTTCCCGTTGGTATGGAATTCCAGGGGGCAGTTTTTATCGCCTTCTGCGTCGGCGGCCAACTCGATTTTGCCGGAACCATCGGCATTCACCACATAAATTATATTCCCCGCTTTCACGGCAACTTTTTGCCCGTCCGGGCTCCAGCGGGCAAAGTCCCCGGGGCCTAATTCGATATAATTCGTATCATCCCCAAGAATGTGAGCTTTGATCACCCCGCCCTTCGCATAGACAACTTTGCCGGAAATTCCTCCCACCTGCCCGAAAAGCGGAGAAAATATCATCAAAACTAAGCCGCTTAAACTCAAACATCCACATATAGATTTCATTACAACACTCCATTTTCGTAAATAGAGTATTATAACCATTCTTCCCCGGCAAACCGGGCTGTCGATCACAGAAAAAAACTTTCTGTTCTTATGGCTGCCCGGTTACTAATGTTACTACTCGATGCAGAGCATCATCAGAGGTGTTCACATCCCGGCGCTCCGCATAGGCGTAAACCTAAGCAAAAAATCACCGCAAAGACGCCGAGACGCAAAGAAAATAATGTTGATTTTTGTGAATATCAGTAGGAATTTCAGGCGAAAATTTTCTAAAACCTCTGCGTCTTAGCGTCTTTGCGGTAAAAATGCGCGAGTAGCAAAAGGATTTTTTACTCGCTTCCCCGCGGCATCTCCAAACGCGGCAGCGCCGCCTCGATCTCCTTGCGATGGGGTTCCAGCCAGGGGGGAAGGATCAATCGTTCGCCTAAGTGTTCCATGTCCTCGTCGCGGTCGAAGCCGGGGCCGTCGGTGGCCAGCTCGAACAGCACTCCGCCGGGCTCCTTGAAGTAAACCGACTTGAACCAGAAGCGATCGATTTGCGGGGTGGGCTGCAAACCGGCGCGTTCGATGACCCCGCGCAGGGCCATTTCTTCCTCGGAATCCTTTACGCGCCAGGCCACGTGGTGCACGCAGCCGGTTCCCCAGCGGCCCCGCTGCTCGCCGGGCAACTCCTTCACCTCGACGATGTTGCCGGAGCCGCCCCCGTCCGCTCCATAGCGATTCCAGCCGTTTTCCGTTCCGATGAGCGTAAAACCCATGCGCTCGGTGAGCAGCGTTGCGGTGGGGGCGAGATGGCGCTCCCACAACCGCACCGCGTGCATCCCCCGCAATTGATGTTCCTGCGGGACCGGGCTTTTCTCCCAGGGGGTAAATTGCCGCGGGTCCGCGGTTTCCACCAGCGCCAGTTGCAGGCCATGGGGATCGCGAAACGGCAAAGTTGTTTCGCCAAAGCGGATTTCGATTTCATCGCACTTTACCCCTTGATTGGCGAATCGTTTTTTCCAGTATTCCAGGCTCCCCGGCGGAACGGCAAAGGGAACCTCCACGGTCAAGCCGATTCCCAGCCGTCCCGGCCCCATATCCGGCCAGGGGAAAAAGGTGAGATCGCTGCCGGGAGTGCCGGCGCCATCGGCGTAAAACAAATGGTAGGTGTCCGGCGCGTCCTGGTTGACGCTTTTCTTCACCAGGCGCATTCCTAACACCCCCACGTAAAAATCCAGGTTTTCCCGGGGGTCCCCGGCAATGGCGGTGACGTGGTGGATTCCGTGCACGGAAGTCTGCATTTTTATCTCCTTGATTAGATTCCTCAAGCTTTTTTATTGTTAATGTCGCGCCGAATCGTTAAAATCCCTTCCCGGTTTTACGGCGGCGGTTGCGGGACGGGTTGAACGGCCAAAATAACATCAGCCCGTCTGCGGATCAACAGGGAATATTTCCGGAGAATGGGAAGGGGAGTTTCGATACCTGCAATCTCAAGCAAAACGTTCTATGGAGAAAAAAGAGCAATTTACCAGCCGCTGGGCCTTGCTGCTGGCGACCTTAGGCATGGCCATCGGGGCGGGCAATATCTGGCGCTTTCCCCGCCTGGCCGGGCAGTATGGCGGCGCTTTTCTAATTCCCTGGGCGATCTTTTTAATCTTGTGGTCGATCCCCCTGCTGATGGTGGAATTTTCCCTGGGGAAAGAAACCCGCAAGGGGCCGATTGGGGCTTTCGCGGCATTTTTGGGAAAAAATTATACCTGGATGGGCGGTTTCGTGTGCCTGTGCACCAGCGCCATTATGTTCTATTACTCCGTGGTGACCGGCTGGGCCTTGAAGTACTTTAGCGCCGCCGCGCTTGGAAACCTTGCCGGCGCAAATCACCAGCAGTTTTGGGAATCCTTTATCGCTTCGGGATACCAGCCGATCCTTTTTCACCTCCTGGCCCTGGGAGTTGCCGGGGTGATCATTTACCGGGGCATCGTGAACGGGATCGAGCGCGCCAATCGCATTCTGCTGCCGGCCTTGTTCGTGTTGTTGGTGATCGGGGCGGCGCGCTCCCTGACCCTGCCCAATGCGGCGGAAGGGCTGAACTACTTTTTCGGATTTCACCATGCCAATATTTTCGATTATAAGATGTGGCTGGAGGCGCTTTCCCAATCCGCCTGGTCCACCGGGGCGGGCTGGGGGCTGGTGTTGACCTACGCCGTTTATGCCCGGCAGCGGGAAGATGTTACCTTGAACGCGTTTATCACCGGTTTTGGCAACAATTCCGCCTCCCTGTTCGCCGGGCTGGCAATCATCCCGGCGGTATTTTCCCTGGCGCCGGCGATTGGCCGCGCTCCCCTGGATATTCTCCAAGAAGGCAACGAAGGGTTGAGTTTTATTTTCATTCCC
This sequence comes from Calditrichaceae bacterium, assembly GCA_013360445.1. GTDB lineage: Bacteria > Calditrichota > Calditrichia > RBG-13-44-9 > J075 > JABWBP01. The sequence continues at coordinate 21,686 of JABWBP010000055.1, forward strand.
CAGCTTTTTGAAAAACTCCCCGGGGGGCAGATTATGTCGGCGTTATTTTTCCTGGCGCTGTTTTTTGCGGCCTTAAGCTCTCTGATCGCAATGTTAGAACTCGCCGCCCGGACGTTCATGGATTTCGGGATTCGCCGCCAAAAATCCCTGCCGATTGTAATCATTGTTACAGCGTTATTGGGAATTCCTTCCGCACTTTCTCTAAAGTTCTTCAAGAACCAGGACTGGGTGTGGGGATTGGGGCTGATCATCAGCGGGTCTTTTTTCGCGTTTGGCGTGATCAAGAACGGGGTAAAGAGATTTCGAGAGAAATTTTTAGTCGCGGAATCCAACGATTTGCGCATCGGCGCCTGGTTCGACGGGGTTATGAAATATTTGATCCCCCTGGAAGCGGCTGCGCTGCTGGTGTGGTGGTTCAATCGCGAGTGGGACGCCCAAATGTGGTGGAACCCGCTCAGCCCTTTCAGTTTGGGAACCTGTTTTTTCCAGTGGGGAATATTGATAGCGGCATTGATCCTGGTGAACAAGCTGCTCTACCGCTGGGTCACCCGGCAGAGTGTGTAAAGCGTCTGCAAATAGCTAACAGATAACCGGAGAAGCCTGCGATGCTGGAGACGTCTGCAATCGTAATGATGGTGTTGATTTTGGCAACGATCTGGGGCGGGCTGGCCTATTTTGTGAACCGGGCCTACCGGCGAGAAAAAAGAGAGGCGCGAGGCGGCAGCGATGAGTAGCGCAGAAAAAGGAACGGTCTATTACTACCGGCAGATTATGGATTCCCTTAAAAAGGGGCAGGTAGATCCGGCCTATTTTATCTATGGCGATGAAACTTACCTGATCGATTCCCTGGTGGAGCAGATCGGCGCGAAATTTCTCGGCTCCGTGGAAAAAGAGATCAATTATTTCCTGCGCTATGCCCCGGACCACTCCCTGGACGACCTGCTCGCCCTCACCGCCGGCTCGGGGCTGTTCTCCGCTAAAAAAGTGATCGTTTATAAAGATTTCCAAAATTTGCGCAACCCCAACATGGACAAACTGCTGAAATATCTTCAACGCCCGGATCCGAACATTTGCTTGATCCTGATCGCCCGGATAGACTCCATCTCCCAGGTAAAATACCGCTCCCTGCAGCAAGCCACCCGCTGCGTCAACGTTTTGCCCTTGCGGGCCGCGGAATTGGAGGAATTTGTCAAACAACAATTTGCCGAGCACCGTAAAACCGCCGCTTCGGAGGGAATCCAGACCCTCCTGTACCTGGTAGGCGACAAAATGCACGATTTGCGCACCGAGGTTGCCCAGGTGGCCAATTATTATAAAGATAAAGCGGTGATTACCCCGGAAGACATCGAAGCCATTGTGGGGGTGTACGTCACCCAGGATGTTTTTGAATTGACCCGCTTAATTGCGCGCAAACAGCTGGAAAAGTCCCTTTTTGTGCTGCACAATCTCCTGGAAAAAGGAGAAAACCCCACTTCTATTTTGTTTTTGCTGCTTCGCCATATTATAATGTTATGGAAAATCCGGGGATACCACCAGAGCGGGATCAAGGATACCCGGAAGATTCAGGCGGGATTGAAGCTGTACCCCCGGCAGTTGAATGAATATCTGCAAGAGCTGCCCGGCTGGAAGCCCGCCCATCTGAGCGAGGCGGTTCGCCTGATCCAGGAAAGCGACCGGGTTCTGAAGTCCAGCCAGATGTCTCCCGTGGTAGTGCTGGATACCCTGGTTCTAAAATTGATTAATTTGAGCTAATGCAGTATAGTTGGAACTTTCAATATCCTAAAAGGTAAAACGACTGTTCAAAAAATGATCAAAAGAACCTTAGAAAAAGAAAAGGTTACTGATGAAATCCTAATCGCACAATTTCAACAAGGTGACGTTGACGCCTTTGATATATTGGTGCGCAGGTACAAAGATCAGTTGCTAAACTACGTTTATCGTTTCGTGGGCAACCGCATCGACGCGGAAGATATTGTTCAGGAAACGTTTCTGCGTGTTTACAAGAACAAGCACTATTACAAGGAAATAGCCAAATTTTCCACCTGGGTCTATACGATTGCCGGCAACCTTGCCAAGACGGAGTTACGGCGGCGTAAGCGGCGTAAGGTTTTCAGCGTCAGCAATTTTGTCAACGATGAACGGGATTTCGATATCCCGGATATGAACCGGAACCCCGAAAAGGAAGTGGATGGCAGCATTAAAGATGATTTCATTCAAAAAGCGATTGAAAAACTGCCCTCCAAATTCAAGGAAGTCATTTTGCTGCGCGACGTGCAGGGATTTGCGTATGAAGAGATCAGCCAGATTCTCAACATTCCCCTGGGAACGGTTAAATCCCGGGTGAATCGCGGTCGCCTGAAGCTGCAAGAGGATTTGAAATTTTTACTCGAAACCGAACCCTATACCAACGGATAACCGAAAATGACGAGGTTGCCTATGAGTTATTGCGACAAATTCAAAGAGAGTTTCTCCGACTATATCGAAGGCGAATTACCCCAGGATGCCCGCCAGGTTTTAGAAAGCCATTTATCAGCCTGCCCCGGCTGTCGGGAAACGATAAACCGGATGCGCAGCCTGCGGCATACCCTTACCGGGCTTTCCCGCTTTACTACCTCTCCGGATTTTGAATTCAAACTCAGCCAGCGGCTGCGGCAGGCAAACATTCGCCGCATTGAAAGAATACCGCTGAATTATTTCCAGTCCTGGAAGGTGCCGGCGGTTGCTTTCGTGCTAATGATGGCGGTGTTTTCGGTTTTCTTCTTCTTCAGCGACACTCCCCGGGAAGTCAATCTTCGGCCCGCTCAAAAGTCCAGCTTGACGCCCACCATCATCGGCGATGACAAACCCGGCAGCCAGCGAGGCAATCCCCAACAAACGATGCCATCGGCCGCGGAATCGCTGCCGGAGAATGATTCCCAACCGACACTAACGCGGCCCGCAAACGTGCTGCCGGATTCGGTTCAGAAAAGAAACTTGAAGAACCTGAACGACAGCATTCACCTCATTAATCAGCAGGGAAACAACAAATAGAATTTCCTTATACAAAATCCAAATCTTTTTTGTATATTGAAAACCGATTTAGGATAAGCCTGTGAGGGCAGCCATATATCAAAACCCCTGATTGATTGAGTGAATGGTTTGAGCAAACATCAATTACTTTTGGTTATTGCGGCCGTTTCTCTATTCGTCGTTTTCCTGATCGGTTTTTTGCCCAACTCCCCCGTATTCATCGGAATCAAGCTGTTATTCCTTTTTGTTCTGTTGTGGGGAGTTTTTTTTTATTCCCGGGTTATTTTGGCGTTTGCAGAAGAGGAAAGCGAGATTGTAGAGGAAACCCTGCCGGAGAGAATGCCCGCCTCCGACAACGCCGAGGATGATTTAAAAATCCGCTCTTCGCAAAACGTCGAAGAATACTTCCGGCAATTCCTGGAAACCGTTTTCCCGCTCATTAAACATACCATGGTGTGCAACACCGTGGTGCTGTTGATGGTCAATTTTTACAAAAAGCAATTCTATATCCGCCATAAACTCACCGATTTCGAGGCCCAATTTACCAGGGAATCCTTTTTAGACCTCAACCAGGGACTGCTGGCGTTTATTCTGAAAGATAAAAAACCGCTTTTGGAAAATCATTTGCCTGACAGCGAACTGCTACTACCCTATTATGCGACTCCGAATATACCGGCCCGGGCGTTTGCCGGCACCCCCCTGTACTATAAAGACCTGCTTGTGGGAGTGCTGTGCGTGGATTCTGAGGTCGAAGAGAGCTTTGGCGAAGACGATCTGGCAATTTTAAACGACTTCAGCCGGGTGATCGCCATCCAACTGGCGTGCAGCAACAAGCTATATGAGTATGAAACCGAGAATTGGACCACTCGCCTGCTCTATGATTTCAGCAAGGGGATTTTGCCCATTCAAACTGCCGAGGCTTTGTGGCCCTATCTCAATCGTTCCCTGAAAACGGTGTTGGAGGCGGATCGAATGATCGTCTCCGAGCGGACCAGCCCGAACGCCGGGCGCATCGCTTACCTGTCCGGCGCGGCTGCTTCCCTGGCGCTGGGCCAGGAGTTTCCCGACCATGAGGGGTTGATCGGGTGGGTGCTGCGAAAAAAACAGCCTCTGTTGGTGGACGATTTTGCGGCAAAAGAAAATTATATTCCCCGGTTCTATCTGCAGGAGCAACACGTCCCGGAATTCAAATCCTTGCTGGCAGTGCCGGTAATCCGCCATGACGTGACGGACGTGGTGCTCTCCCTGGAAAGCGTGAAACCCAACGCATTCACCGAGGAGCATAAACAGATCCTGGAGACCATGGCCTATCAAATTGCCGCGTTTTTGGATAAAGTGCAGTTGATCTCCACGCTGGAAGAACAAAATTTGATCGATCCGAAAACGCGCCTGGGCAACCGGCAGGCCTTCATGGTGGAATTGAACAAGGAGATCGACCGCTCCGGCGAATTCCGCAAGAAGTTCGTATTGCAGCTTTTAAAGATTCGCACCAGCGCGGGGGCGTTGGAGGGGGATATTGCCGACCGGCTGATGCCGGAGTTTGTGTCTTTTGTATTGCCTTTATTGAATTCCATAAATTATATTTTCCGGCTTGATCAAGACCATCTGGCGATTCTGTGGCCGGAAAAACTCTGCCAGGAAACGGCGACGGAGTTTCAAACGGTTTTGGACGCCTTAATTCAAAAGACCCCCTGGATGGGCGGCCTGGTGGAAAAAGTGGTGGTGCATTCGGGAATGGTGCAGTTCCCGGGAGCGGGACAGGGCGATTCCGAATTGTTGGAGAACGCTCGGAAGGCGCTTGCAGCATCAGAGCGAGCCGCCCATAGCAGCATCGAAATTTTTAGAAATGTAGAGATTAATCAAATTAAAGGAGATACATATGGCTAAAAAACCGGATTTTGCGCAAAAAGGAAAGAAAAAGGGCGTTCTGCTCTGCCCGGTATGCGGAAATGCTTACTCCCTGGTCAAAAAAGTGGAATCTTACTATTCCGAATCCTCTAAGACCTGGAAGTACGCCACCCAGAACATCAAAGTTTGCCAGTGCAACGAAAAGAAAATCTATGCCTGAGCAAGTAGTTGCGGGTTTGGAGTTGTGAGTTTCGAGTTGGATTTCTGTAGATTCACAATTCGATCAGGCGGTGGGAGGTGATTCCGGAAGGATCGATCTCTAAGATCATCACCGAAGGCTTGCGATGATCCCGGGAGCTGGAAGCGCTCCCGGGATTGATGAACAGGATTCCATCGATCTGATGGTAAAATGCCTGGTGAGTGTGTCCATACACCACCACGCCGGGAGGGGGAAAATCAATCTGTATCAACCGCTCGCGAAAGCGGTTGATATTCCCCACATCATGGACAATCAGGAAGTCTGTATTTTCGAGTTTCAGGCGAAGCTGTTCCGGTAACCGGCTGACCGGTTCGCGGGTATCGCAGTTTCCCCTGACTGCCTTCACGGGAGCATTTGCCTCCAGCGCCCGGAGAATCGCCGCCGAATTGATATCTCCGGCGTGAAGGATCAGATCTACCTCCGCAAAATGCCTTAAGACGGCGGGGTTGAGGTAATTGTGAGTGTCGGATATAACGCCGATTCTCATATTGATTTTCCTGGCTAAAAAGTTCAAATCAATATATGAATATCCCCATGAAGAATCACTCGAAAAATCCCGGAATTAAAAGCCTCGCGCCGGGCCAATCATTCACCGGCTTTTGCGTGCTTCGGAAAAAGGAGATCAAGTATAAACAGAGCGGGGAGCCTTACCTGGTACTGGAATTGGGGGATCATAGCGGGCGGTTGAAGGCGCGAATCTGGGAAAAGCCCCTGGAATACGCCCGGGCTTATGAAGTCGGCAATGTCGTTAAAATAAAAGCGCTGGTGCAGGCTTTTCAGGATGACCGGGAGCTGAAAATCCAGAAAATCCGTTTAGCTGCCCGCGAAGATGGTGTGGACCTCTACGAATTGCTGCCCCACACTGCTAAAGACGTGAACGAGTTGAAAAGACAGTTCGAAACGCATCTTCAATCTATCCAGGATGCGCACCTGGCAAAATTACTTACACTGTTGTTCGAGGATCGGGATTTCAAAGAAGCGTATTGCATGTCTCCGGCGGGAAAACTGTGGCACCACAACTATCTCTCCGGGATGCTGGAGCACGTTGTGGCAATGCTGGATACGGCGGAGGTGATGAAAAGCCACTATCCTTCATTGAATTTAGATCTGCTCAAAACCGGGATAATTTGCCATGGGGTGGGGAAGGTGAAGGAATATTCCCTGGAAGGATTTATCGACTTTTCCGACCAGGGTCGATTGCTGGGGTATATTGCGCCGGGGTTCGAGATGGTCGGTCATCGCATCGAGCAGTGCGGGGATTTTCCGGGGGAATTAAAGGATCAACTGTTACATCTCCTTCTCAGCCACCCGGGGGACGCTGCCGAAGGCGCCCCGCTTCCGCCGATGACCTTAGAAGCGGTAGTTTTGCAGCATTTGATCCTGCTGGATGCTAACGCCAACGCCCTCTGCCGTATTCTGGAAAACGATGCCCTGCCCGGCGCTCGCTGGACTAAATTTATTCCTCTACTCCAGCGATTTGTTTATGTAAGCAAAGAACCGGAGCAAGACAAACGCCAGGATGATCAGGCAGAGGTGTAACTGCCCCAGCAAAATGCCACTTCCTTGTGAGATCGACTCAATCATTAAGGCTCTCGCCTGTTTTGGGTCCTTCCGGTTTAACGCGACCGGCCTGGTCTAAAAATCTCAAAGCCTTTTCAAGAATGGAAACCGGTTAATTTACGTAGAGGCTTCGAAAGTTAATCCAGCGCTCGACGATGTGCCGGAAATTTTTGATTTTGAACGGCTCTACCAGGTAATCCACGTTGGTATATTTCTTGATCTTTGCAGTCAATTCCGTGGAGTTGAAATTGGAGATGAGGATCATCGGGATCTTGGAGTAGCGGGGATCGCTCTTGATCTTGTCCACGATGCCGACGCCGGAATCCGGGCGCACGCTGGCATTGACAATGATCAGGGAGGGCTTGACTTCCTGAACGTCGTTGAGAACTTCATTCCCTTCGTAATTGATATGGATTTTGTAGCGATAATCATCCAGTAAATCGCTAATCAGCTTTGCGCGGTCTTTGCTGGTTTCGAACACTAATACTTTCATGCGATATTTCCTCCGGTAAGGGTATGGGGTTCAATGCTGGATATGCGTAAATAACAGACGACAGAAAATAAGGCTGGTTTTTGAATCGTTTTTTGGGGATTCGGTTGGTGATGGCTATTCCGTTGGCCAGGTTGACGCCGATGATAAGCTCCTAACAACACTTGTGCTTGCTCCCGCATTTTTGTTTCCGCTCGCTATATGCTCAACAACTCACGTCTTTGACCAATCCAAATATCAAATCTACAGATGCCCATATAGATGTCAAGTATCGTGCCAGGAAAATATTGCTTATAGAATTAGTAAAATCATATATATAAACATAGAAATCGTTTTAATTCTATTATATACAGTATATTAACTTCCGGATATGAATTGCATGTTGCAATTAGTGCAATCCGGCGTTCGATGTCGATTGTAGAAAATGCAATTTACTGGCTGGCAAAAAAGGATAGAATGGGAGGATGAGATGAAAAAAACGCGGCAAGATGTTGGCCGGCGGGTTTTTTTAAGCGCCGGACGATGGAAAATACTCCCTTGAGGGAATGCCAAATCGAAAAAATACCCTCTCAAGAGAGTAGCGATTGCATATTTTGCAATTTTTTGCGCAGAGCAAGGGCTTTCCGGGGCAACGTTCTATCGCCAAACCCATTTATGCCCTCAAAAAACTTTCATTGAAAAGGGGAACGAAGGCGGCGCGCTAAAGTTGAAAACGGTTCTTCAGCCCAGCTTGCTCATCAACGTGCGGTAGTTGATGTCCAACAGCTTGCAAGCCTCTTTTTTATTGCCCTTTTTCTGCTCTAACACCATTTTCACGTAAATCCGCGACACTGCTTCCAGGCTCAACTCGTTGGCCAGGGCTTTATCTAAAAAATTGTCGGTTTCTTCTAAAATATCCGGGGGCAGGTTCTCCATGTCCACTTGCTGCGGATTGGTGAGGATCAGTCTCTTCACGGTATTTTCGAGTTCCCGGGAATTGCCCTCCCAGGGCAGGTGCGATAAAAACGCAATCAGCCGGTTCTTGAATTTGGGCTTGGGAATATCGTTTTCCCGGCAGAATTTCTCAGCAAAGTGCTCGATCATCGCCGGAATATCGTCCGGGCGCTCGCGCAACGCGGGAATATGAATCGGGATCACGTTGATGCGGTAGAATAGATCCTCCCGGAATTTATCCTCCTTGATCAATTCCGCCAGGGGCTGGTTGGTGGCGGAAATCAGGCGGAAGTTCACGGAAATTTCTTTTTCCCCCCCCAGCCGGAAAAATTGCTTGCTCTCCAGCACCCGCAGCAATTTGACTTGCAGCTCCGGGGGCATGTCGCCGATTTCATCCAAAAAGAGGGTACCCTCATCGGCTAACTCGATTTTACCGCGAGTGGTCTTGGCAGCCCCGGTGAAGGCCCCCTTTTCATATCCGAATAGCTCGCTTTCCAGCAAGTTGGCCGGCAGCGCCCCGCAGTTGATGGCAATAAAATTGCCGTTCAGGCGGGAGCTCTGCTTGAAAATGTGCCGGGCGATGACCTCCTTGCCCACCCCCGATTCCCCGGTGATCAATACCGGCTCCACGCTGTTCTTGATGGTCTCGATCGTCGCCAGCACCTGCTGCATCTGCTTGCTGACCGCCACGATATTGTCGAACCGGATGTTCTGCTCCAATTTCGAGCGCAACTCTTTGTTCTCCCGCTCCAACTGCTGCATTTTGAGCGCCTGCTTGATCAGGTTCGGCAATTCTTCTTCCAGGGTGTCGTCGCCTTTGGAAAAGTAAGAATATGCACCCCGCCGCTGCGCCTCCAAAGCGTACTGGTGCTCTTCGTAAGAAGTGACCACGATGATTTGATAATCCTGCCCTCTCCGTACCAGGTCGTCTAACAGCCCCAGCCCGTCGGAGATTTGCGGAAGCCCCAGGTCGAGAATGATCAAATCCGGCCCCAAAGAGCTGCACAGCGCCAGGGCCTCGGTTTTTTCGCCGGCTACTTTGATCTCGTAATAGTTCCCGATCCAGTTTCGGAAGTTTTCACTCCACATTTCACTGTCTTCAATAATCAAAATCTTGTTGTTCGGAGACATTGCGGTATTCCTGTTTGCAGTCGTTGAAGAAAATTTTGAGAACCAGGCTCTTGATTCTTGGCTCTTGATTCTTGGCTCTTGATTCTTGACTCTTGGTTCTTGACTCTTGGTTCTTGACTCTTGACTCTTGATTCTTGACTCTTGATTCTTACCCCATTTGCAGTGGCAGCCGGATATTAAAGACCGTTCCCTTTCCCGGTTTGCTGGCCACGTCGATGAAGCCGGAATGCCGGGTAATGGTCTGCTTCACGATGGCCAGCCCCAGCCCGTTTCCGCCTTCGTTTTTGTGGGTGGTGAAAAAGGGATCGAAAATCCGCTCCAAGTATTCCTCCGGAATGCCGATGCCTTCATCGAGTATTTCGATGTAAACCCAGGGGTTGCGCCGGAAACGCGACAGCGGGCGAAGCTCCTTGGTGGTAATTTTAATCCGCCCGTTGGGCTGGGTGCGCAGGGCGCGGAGGCTGTTTTGCAGCAGGTTGAGAAACGCCCGGCGCATCTGGGTAATATCCAGGTTCAGTTTGGGCAGCTGCGGGGCATAGTGTTTTTCGATGTGAACTTCCGCGGGAGCGTGGAGCAGCTCCAGGCTCATGTCGAGCAGGTCGTTGATATTGACCCCGGCTAACTTGAGATCCTGCGGCCGGGCGTAATTCAGCAGGTCCTGCACCATTTTTTCCATGTAGCCGGCGTGTTTGGCGAAGCGTTCGTTCTCCTTGTTCAGGGATTTGGCCAGGGCGATGAAGGAGCGGAAGTCGTGCGCCAGTTGGGACGCTAACATCCCCAGGCCGGCCATTTTCCGGCTCTGTACCATGTTTTCAATGCTGCGAATATTGTCCAGCGCGATGGCTACCTGGGAGCTTACTAATTTCAGGGAGTGCAATTGCCGGCGAGAAGGGGAGAGAGTTTGGGCCGCGCCGCCCAACAGGATGATAGCTAACAACTCCTTTTGTTTCGACACCGGGAGGGCCAGGCCAATTCCTCGCGATTCCATTATTTTGCACAGATCACCCTCCGCAGGGAGGTCAGCGCGGTTTACAACCTGGCGCTGAGTTTCCATCTTTTCGATCAGGGGCGAATGCTCCTCGGAAACCAGGGAGTGGATATCTTTCCCGGCAAACCCTTCCAAATAATCGAGCTGATAGGGGCGAATGTCAAAGCGAGGAGTAATCGCCGCAAAATCGCCGGCTGCGAAGGCGTCTTTGAAAAAACCGGCTAAAAACGGCCAGAAGCGCGGCAGGTCGAGGTAATTGGCGATCTCTGCGGAAAACTGCTCCATTTTTTCCTCTAACGAGCCGCCGGGGCCGGCGAAGAGGGCTTGCGAAGCTCCCGCCGCATCGCGCTGAAGCGCTTTGGCTTCTTCCCACAACCGGTCCATTTCCTGCAAAGTTACCTGGTGGATGTCCTGCTGGCGCTCTTCTAACTTCTGCTCGATATATTCAAAACGGGAGATGAATTTGTTGGTGGTTTTGCGCAGCGCGTCCTCCGCGCTCACCTTATAAAAACGGCTCAAGTTTACCAGCGAAAAGAGCAGATCGCCGATCTCTTCCTCGATCGCTTCCGGGGCGCTGCTTTGCTGCAACTCCTCCACTTCCTCGCGAATTTTTTCTAACACCTGGCCGGGATTTTCCCAATCGAAACCCACCTGGGAAGCCTTGTCCTGGATGCGCTGGGCGCGCAGCAGGGCGGAAAAGTTGCGGGGAACCCCTTGCAGAATGGATTTCCGCTGCTCGGATTTGACCTTGATCTGCTCCCAATTGTTTTTCACTTCTTGAGCGTCTTTCACCTTCACGTCGCCAAACACGTGGGGGTGGCGCTGGATCAGTTTATTATTGATGTGCTCGATCACCTCCGGGAGGGTAAAACGCCCTTCCTCTTCGGCAATTTCGGCCTGGAAAACGACTTGCAGCAGCAAATCGCCCAATTCCTTTTTCAGTTCTTTCCAGTCCTGCGCGTCAATGGCCTCGATGGTCTCGTACGCTTCTTCCAAAATATACTGGCGCAGGCTCTCCGGGGTCTGCTCGCGGTCCCAGGGGCACTCTTTGCGCAGGCGCTTCATCACCTGCACCAGCCGGTCGAATTCTTGTAAGTGCATAAATCTCCTCCATCAAACCCGGTTAATAAATTGTATTTTTTACAATCGAGCGAATTTAGAGCACGCCTTTTCGGAATCAAAGGCAAAATATCACAAAAGTTGCAAAAAATGCAATCCGAATATCGGATACCGGATGCGCGCGGGTGTTCGATATCCATTTCTGCTTCCAAAATCCGCCATCCGGCATCAAAACGCGCTTCAAAATCTTCTTGAAAATTCCCTTTTTTATCTTTTGAATGATGCCGATATTCAGAGCCGGTATTGGTGTTGAAGGAATAGCCAGGTTGTCAGACGGATAAGTCGAGGGTACTATGAAATCATCCAAATGGATTTTCACGATATGCGCCATCGCGATGACCCTGCCGGCCTGGGGGCAGTCGGTGGGCAGCACTATTTTCGAGTTCCTGAAAACCCCCTACAGCGCCCGCGGCGCGGCCATGGCCAATAACTTAGTGGCCATCAAGGGAGACGTGGACGCGATGTTCTATAATCCCGCGGCGTTATCCGGAATTCCGGAGGCGCGCTGGACCATCAACTACGTGGATCATTTGCTGGATTTGCAAGGCGGGCAGTTGGCCTACAATCGCCGGATGAAATTCGGCAACCTCGGCATGGGCCTGGTGTATTTCAATTACGGCGACTTTTCCGCAACCGATGAATTCGGCGAAAAGACCGGGCGGGATTTCAGCGCCTCGGAATTTGCCCTGGCCGCCTCCCTCTCCAACTCCCTGGGGGAAGGCTTCGATTACGGGATCAACCTGAAATTCATCTATTCATCCCTGGATAACGTCAACGCTTCCGGCCTGGCCTTCGACGGGGGAATTATCTACACCTTTCCCAATATTTCCGACCTGCAAGTGGGTATCTCGTTGTCTAACTTGGGATTTATCCTGAATGATTACACCGAAAGCAAAAGTAAAATGCCCACCTTCCTGCGCTTAGGATTCTCCAAGCGCCTGGAGCACCTGCCCTTGCTGTTCACCGCCTCCTTGAACGATATGACCCTCAATACCGGGGAGACCATCGACATTCTGAAGCGGTTTGGCCTCGGAGGGGAATTTGACATTAGCGAGGTAGTGAAGTTCCGGCTGGGATACGATAACGGGCTTAACCAGAGCGTGAAGAGCTTAGGGGGAAGGAATTTCGGGGGAATTTCCGCGGGATTAGGCATTAACTGGAAGAACTTCCGGCTGGATTACGCTTACTCCAATTTCGGAGACCTGGGCTCGCAGAACCGCTTAGGCGTGACCGGAAGCCTTTAGCAGAAGCTACGCGAAGTTACGCATTACGTTTTACGCTATTCATTAATGCGTAACACGTGCGTAACGAATGACGTGGGCGTGGTTTTGAGGAGTATGAAAATGTTCGACGCCGGCGTATTGACTTTCAAGGAGTTTGCCATGCGCGAACCGTTGCCCCTGGCTACTCTGCAAAATGCGGTGCTGGAATTCCTGCGCGGGCGCGATGACGCGGTGGTGTCCGGCGCCCAGGCCGTTAACGCCTACGTGGATGAGCCTCGTATGACCCGGGATATCGTTCTTTTATCCACTCGCGCCGAAGCGTTAGCAAAAGAGTTGCAGCAATACCTCAAAAACCGGTTTCACGTCGCCATACGAACCAGAAAGGTGGGAGCATCAGGCGGGTTCCGGGTTTTTCAAGTTCGAAAATCCGGCAATCGCCAGCTGGTGGACATTCGATTTGTCGCCGCCATGCCGCCGGCGAAAAGGATTTCGCAAATATTAGTGCTGGCCCCGGAAGATTTGATTGCCAGTAAGGTGATTGCATATTTCCACCGGCGGGGGCAGCCGAAATCCGGTACAGACTGGAGAGATTTGGCGATGCTGCTGCTGGCATTTCCGGAATTCAAGCGCAATCCTGAAATTGTTTCGGAAAGATTGGAGGCGGCGGGGGCTGATGTGGCAGTATTGAGCTTGTGGAAAGAATTAGCAAATCAGGAAATCGAACCCGGCGAAGCGGACGATAAGTTTTTCTAAATCCCCCCTTACTTCAACTCCACACTATAACATTCAATAGCGGTGCCGGCGGGGATGTCGCCGACCGGCTTCTTGAGGGGACGCTGCATTACCTGGAAGGTGAATTTTTCCCGCTTGAGATCCGGGTGCTCGAACAACTCTTTGGAGACTAACACTTCATTGTCTTCCGCCATGGTTTCCAGGCGCGCCCCCACGTTGATGCTGTCCCCGTCGATGTCCATGCGATTGGTGAGGGGGTTGTAATCCACCCGCGCCTTGCCGAAGCTCATCCCGATCCGGGCGGAGATGCGCTCGATGGAGAGGTGCTGGATAAACTTGCAGGCGCAGATCAACCCTTCGTTCAGGCGATCGAAGCCTGCCACAATGGCGTCCCCCCAGGTATTCACGTACATCCCCCCGGCGTTGGGCAGCAGCAGAGAACCGACCGCCCGGAGCATTTCCACTTTCTTCTGGCGCTCGGACTCCCGCATTTGGGAAAAACCGGCCAGGTCCAAAAACATCACCGCTAATTCTTTAATGATTTCTTTGGATTTTTTCAGCTCCATTTCGGCGTTTTTGAGCATCAACCCGGAAAGGACCTTGTTCACCCGCTCCAGTTCTTTATTCAACATGCGCTGGTACTCGTCGCGGTTGTCGGTGGATTTGTGATTGGCAGGTAGTTCGATTTGATTGCCTTTGATCTCCGAATCCAAAATATTAAACGCCACCCATCCGGCGGATTTTTTGATGAATTCGATCGCCTCGATCATCCCCGGCACGTCTAAATACTCATCGCTCTGGTACAAAATTTCGCCGTAGGGATCTATGAATCGAAAAACATAGGTCTCGTTCCGCTTCTGGAACAATTCGAATTTTGCGACGATTTCGCTTCCTCCTGGCCGTTCGGCAACCTCGAATTCGAAGCCAACTTCTTGCTCAATGATCTCCATTTCTTTTTCCCGCTTTAAAGTACTCAAACACAGTGTTTAATTCAAGATGCTCGAATTTATTTTAGGGCTTTCGCCCTTTTTATTGTACCACTGAACGCTAATGTGTTTCAATAACTCTGTACGCTCAGTCGGGTACATTATTTTTTTCTGGCTCCCTTAAGTCATTTGCTTCGCGGTCATTTGCGCTTGGCGCGTCATTTCGCTTCGCGGTCATTGATGGTCATTCATTGTCATTCGCTTCGCGATCAATGACTACCAATGAGAATTAATGACCATCAAATGACCATTAATGACCGCGAAGCGAATAACCACTCATATCCCCCTGCCGGTCATCATCTGCGGCCGGGCGGATTCCATGAAGCGGAAAAATCTCTCCGCAACGTTTCTGCCCCTTTTCATCCCGGTTAAGAATTCGCTAATTCCACCGCCCGCACAATCGCCCGGCTGACCATTTGCGCGGCAATCTCTCCCACCAGGCTGACGTCCGCGGGCTTATCGCCGGTGCTGAGCGCAAAAACGACGTCCCCGTCGTGCATGGTGTGAGCCGGGCGGGTGGCCCGGGCGATGCCGTTCTGGGCCATCTGGGCGATTTTGTTGATCTCTTCTTTGGTGAAACGACCATCCGTGGCGACCACCGCCAGGGTGGTGTTGGTTCCCGGCTGCGGCAGGGGGTTGGCAAAACGCCCTTCCATGAAGCAGCGCAGGGAGTCTGCAAATGCCCCGCCGCCTGGCTCCCGCGCCCCGGCCACGATTTTTCCATTAGAAGGGTCGATGACGTCCCCCAACGCATTTACCACCACCATCGCCCCCACCCGAACCCCTTTTGGTGAAACTCCTGGCGCTGCCGGAAGCGCCATCGCCGCGCTGCCGATCCCTCCCGCCATGGCGTTCTCCCGGCCTAAAATCTTCCCCACGCTGGCGCCCCTGCCGGCTCCAACCCTTCCTTCCGGCAGGCTTTTACCGGCGTTCCGGCAGGCTTCATAGCCCATTTCACTGCTGGGAAAAGCGGGGTCCCGCCCCGCTACAAGGTCGAAAATGACCGCCGCGGGAACGATCGGCACCACAATCCCGCGGGCGTTGTACCCGATGCCCCGTTCGAACAAATAGCGCATGGCCCCGTCCGCGGTGCGTAGCCCGAAGGCGCTGCCCCCGGTAAGCATGACGGCGTGAATTTGGCGGATCATATACAGCGGGCGGAGCAGATCGGTTTCCCGGGTGCCCGGCGCAGACCCGCGCACGTCCACCCCGGCGACCGCGCCGTTGCGGCAGAGAACTACAGTGCAGCCGGTCATTTCCGTGGGATGAGTGGCATGCCCCACTTCAATGCCGGAGACGTCGGTAATTTTTAGCATAAGGGAATTCCTTTCGGCGCTGGATGCTGGATGCTCGATGCTTGATGTTCGATTCTAAAGAGAGGTATAGCAAATATTCGGCAGCGAATATCTAATATCGAACATCGAGTATCAAGCATCGAGCATCACGTCCTCATTTTTCGATTCCAAAATCCCTGCGGGCCGCGGTGATCGACACCGTCAAACCGGCCATCACGTCTAACAGCGACATCATGCCAACGATCAAAAAGGGAGCGCAGGTCAGGGGCGCCACAAAGATAAACTCCAAAAGAAATGCCAGGAACACCATCAGCGACAAAACGTGGTCAAAAATCGTGGCGTTGAGCGAGCTGGTGGATTTGAAAATTTCGAAATAGAGCAAGACGATGCCGGAGAGGATGAGCAAATCATTCACAGTGAGGGCAAAGAGCGCCCCGGTGTTCATGGTATGGGAAATGATTACCCGGTTCAACGTTTCCTGGGTCTGGGCGCCGAACACCAGGGCGATGAGATTATAAATTACCAGTATGATAAAAAGGAGCGGAATACTGGAACCGATTTTCATGGACATTACCTCCCGGCAATGGGTTGAACAACCTGGCGCGACAAACGCATTGTCAAACGTTTATGTAAACGGAATCACTTCGACCGGCGTTCCGCTTTCCAGCCGGACATTCTCTTCCAAATGGATGAAGCCATCGGCCGCGGTGAGCGAGGTGAGCATGTGCGACCCCTGTCTGGCAAGCGGATAAACCAGCGGCGGTCGGCCGGGGCGGCCTTCCAGGGCGACCCGGTACAGTTGCGCCCGGTTGGCGGAGTTAAAAATAGGGGCGGCGGCCTCTCCCTCAAAGCTCTCATGGCCGAAAGGCTTCCCTTGCAGGTGCGCCAACACCGGCTGAACGTAAAAAAGGTAGCACATGTACGCCGAGACCGGGTTCCCCGGCAGCCCGAAGAACAGGCTATCACTGCGCCGGGCGAAAAAAAGGGGCTTGCCGGGCCTTTGTTTTACCCGCCAGAACAGGGTTTCGAAGCCGCCCTGCTGCGCCGCGCTCTTCACCAGGTCGTGCGGGCCGACGGAAACCCCGCCGGAAAAGAGAATGATATCTGCGACATCCGCAGCCCGGCGCACGGCTTCGAGGGTCTCATCCAGGCGGTCGCCTACCCGGGCGTTGAAGGTAACCTCTCCGCCGGATTTCTCGATCGCCGAGCGGAGCATGACGCCGTTGGAGTCGCGGATTTGCCAGGATTCCGCAGGGGCGTGGTAGGGTACCAGCTCCGTACCGGTTACGATAACCGCTACCCCCGGCCGGCGGTACACCGGCGCTTTTACGGTCCCCTGGGAAGCCAGCAGCGCCAGCCGGGGCGGGTTCAATACCGCGCCTTGCCTCAGGAGCAGCTCGCCGGCTTTGAATTCCTCGCCTTCCCGGCGCAGGTGGTTTCCCGCTCTTTCCGCTTTGAGCACCCGCAGGGCCTCGCCATCCACTTCTGTTTCCTCCAGGGGGATAACGGTATCCGCTCCCCGGCACAACATTCCCCCGGTGGAGATGCGCGCCGCCTGGCCGCTCTCCAACCTCCCGGCAAAAGGCGCTCCCGCCCGGCTCTCTCCCACGATTTTTAACTGTACCGGCGCGGAGGCGGCAACGGTTTTCACGTCTTCCCAGCGCACCGCAAAGCCGTCCATGGCGCTGTTGGTGAAGCGCGGGGAGGGTTCCCGGGCGAGAATATCCCCGGCGAGCGCCCTCCCCGCCGCGCGGGGCAGATCGGCTTCCTCGACGCTCCGCGGCGGGAGGTGGCTGCGCACGATTTCCAGGGCTTCGTGGATGGTGATCATTGCCGGGCCTCCGATGGAATCTCCTGCGCGGCGGAAGATCCCCGCCGCGCGATTCAATTAACCAAAATTTGTTGAATATAGTACTCATTTTTCTCTCCCAAATCCAGCTACGATTTCCTTTGTGCCTTATGCCAAAGGCATCCCTTCGGGAGTGGCAACTACTTTTCATCAGCCACGACTTAACCACTACCCATTCTCCAAAACATAACCGCTCCCCTTTTCCCCTGTTGCAATGATAGGAGATTCGCCTTAATTTAGGGCGCTTCACCGGCAGCAGGGCTGCTTAACTGCAATTACGATTTCACGGGAAGAATTATGATAAAGGTACTGATCAACGACTCCTTCAAAAAATTCCTGATCCAACAGCCCCCGGAATACCGGCGGAAAGTGCGCCAAAAATTCGAATACTTGGAAATCGGCTACTGGGAAGGGGGGCTGAAAGTCAAGAAAATCAAAAGCATCGCCAGCAACAAGGCCATCTTCGAAGCCCGCCTCGACCGCGCCAACCGGATTCTGTTTACCATGGGCAGCGAGCCGGAAACCGGCGCTTCCGGGCCGGCGCTGCTGATCTACGTCTGGGGGATCGTTTCCCACGACGACATCAGCCGCGGCAGCAAAAACATTCCCGCAAATGTGCCCTTCCTTCAATTCAAACCCTTCCAGGAAGAGTCCCTTGCAGAAACCCTGTTAGAAGACCTGGAGCAATCCTACCGCACCCAGGAGAGCATTACTCAAAAAGTGTTAGATGATTCCGCCACCCAGCGCTGGTATTTCCTGAACGAGGAGAACTGGAAACGCATCGAAGACTACCGCCAGGAGGATTTCGAGCTGGCCCTGTACCTCACCCCGGAGCAAGAAGATATTTTGAACAAACCCCTGCCCATGATGGTCTCCGGCACCGCCGGCAGCGGAAAAACCACCCTGGGCATTTACTACCTTTTGAAACTGCCGCTGGCCGAGAAAAAGAAGCTGTTTATCACCTATAACCAGTTTTTGAGAAACTCCGCCGCCCGGCTGTTCCACGCCCTGTTGAACGCCACTCCCTGGGCGGCGGAGATGAAGCCGCCGGATTTTTTCACCTTCAAAGAGTACTGTTTGAAAGCCGCGGAAAGTTATCACCGCCAGTTTCCGCTGGAAAAGGAAGTCGATTTCGAGCGTTTCCAGCAGTTGATCCGTCCCAACAGCCAGGCCCGCAAGTTCGATTCCCCGCTGATCTGGGAAGAAATCCGCTCCATGATCAAAGGGGCGCTGCCGCAAATCAATCTCAGCGTGTTAAAAAAAGCCCACGCTTCCCTGAAGAGCGGCCCGCTTCCCCCGGCGCTGCTGAATTCCGCGCAGCAGCAACTGTTCGCCTTCTCGCAGATGGAATCGCTGAAAAAGCTGGAAAAGTTCGTTCAGAAATACCTGCAAACCGACCTGGTAGATTTGTCGAAACACTTCCCGGGGTACGCCGAGGAGCAAGGCGAGCGCGTGCAAATCACCCTGGAAAAAATGTTGGAAGTACTGTTGAAGGAGCGGGAGCTGACCCAGAAAAAGTACCTCTCCTACATGGATTACGAAGCCTTAGGGCGCAAAAAAGCCCCCAATTTCCCCCTCGACCGCACGATTATCTACGGGATATTCGAGTGGTACCAGGAGCAGCTCGACCGCCAGGGGCTTTGGGATGAGCTGGACCTCAGCCGGGAAGTGGCGACCCTGTTGAGCGAGCACTCCGCGGAAGCCAGCCGCTACGACGTGGTGGTCTGCGACGAGGTGCAGGATTTGGCCGACGTGCAGCACGAGCTGCTCTTTCACATCGCCCGCAGCCCGCTGGACTTGCTGCTCAGCGGCGATACCAAGCAGATCATCAACCCCAGCGGTTTCCGCTGGGAGGAGCTGAAACGGCATTTTTACGAGCGGGAATTGAAAATCCCGGACATCCATTTTCTGAACCTGAATTTCCGAAGCTCCGGGAGCATCGTGGAACTGTCGAACCTCCTCTTGGAATTGAAATCCGGCCTGTTAGGCGTTCGCGCGGAAGAGTTGATGGAAGATTGGAAATACAAGGGGCGGCCGCCGGTAGTGGTTCGCAGCGTGGGCGAGCCGGAAATGTTAGAAAACGTGCAGAGCACCGGGGCGCGCCGCACCATCTTAGTGCGCAGCGAGGCGGAGAAGAACCGCCTGCGCAAAGCCCTGGAAACCGAGCTGGTATTTACCATCTACGAGGCCAAGGGATTGGAATTCGATACCGTGCTGCTCTGGAAATTCGCCAGCGACGCCGCCAGCACCGATGTGTGGAAGGTGATCCTGAGCTATTCCAACCGCGACATGCACCAGGCCAAAATCCGCCACGAGATCAATCTGCTCTACGTGGCCATTACCCGGGCGCAGAAAGATTTGCTGATCTACGACGGCGAAGACCCCTCTTTCATTTGGGACAGCGAGGCCATTCGCCCGAAAATTTACGCCACCGACGACCTGGCCTATATCGGCAAAATCTGGGAAGTGGTTTCCACCCCGGAAGAGTGGCGGGAACAGGGGGACTATTTCTTCGAGCGCGAGTTTTACCGCGCGGCGCTGGAATGCTACAAAAACGCCGGGGAAGACCGGCTGGTTTGGAAAGCGCGGGCCTATTACGCGGAAAAAACCGGGGATTTTGCCGCCGCGGGGTCCTATTTCGAGCAGATCGGGGAGCTAAAGAAAGCCGCGTCGTTTTATGAAAAATCCGGCCAGTACGAGAAAGCCCTGCACGCCTGGAAGGAAATGCAGAACGAGGAAAACGCCCTCCGCTGCCAGTTGAAATTATTAGAGCAGAAGGGGCAATTCGAGGAATTAGGGGAAATTTACCGGGCCCGCAAGGAGTACCGCAAGGCCGTGGAAGCGCTGGTAAAGGGCGGGATTTACGCCAAAGCGGCGCAGGTGAGCGTGAACCATCTCAATGACCGCAAAAACGCCGCGCTCTATTACGAGCGGGCGGGAATGCACCGGGAGGCCGCGGAGCTTTACGCCAGGCTGAAACAGTGGGAGAAAGCCGCGGAGCTGTACGAAAGAGCCAGGGCGTATGAAGCGGCCATCAAATTATGGAAAAAATTGAAGCGCAAAAGCCGTTTGATTCCCCTGTACGAGCAGACCGGCAATTACGCCAGCCTGCTGGAACTTTATGAGAAGGATAAAGACTTTGACAATGGCCTGAAAATCCTGAAAAAAATGCCCGGCAAAGCGGATTTACGCAGCGAGGCCGAAACGCTATTCGAAAAACGGAAATACTTCCCGGCGCTGCTGCGCTTTTACCTGCTCAATGATCACTCCAACATCGCCGCCTGTTTTTACCGCCTGCGGGAATACGCCCAGGCGGCGCGGCACCACGAGTTAGCCGGGGAATATTTTGCCGCCGGGAACGCCTATCAAAAGATCAAAGACCGCCGCGCCGCCCTGGTCAATTACCTGTTATCGGAGCAGGACCGGGAGAACAATTATGCCCGCGCCCGGCGGCTGGCCTGGCGGATTCCCTACCCGGAAATCGATGCGCAAGGGCACAAACTCCTCCGGGAAAAACGCTTCGAGGCCGCGGCGTTTTGTTTTTCACACGTGTTCAACCATGTTTTGGCGGGAATTTGCTGCCTGGAAGGAAATCTGAAGGAAAAAGCCCTGGAATACTGGAATAAAAGCGCCCATGACCTGCAAGCGCTGGAACGGATCGCCCGCTACTGCCTGCAAAATCGCCAGGAGGCCATAGGAGCGCAATGTGTGTTGAGCCAGCCGGTTCCCCGGTATGATTACTTCTATCACGGCTTCGGTTTTCAGGCGGATATGCCCGCGGCGCTTTTGGAGATGATGGACCGCTATTTCCAGGCCAACCCCAACCGGGAAGAGATGAAAAAATGGGCCGGCCGACTGGAAGCGTATCACCACGTGGAAGAAATCGAAGAGAAGCGCCTGCACTACCTGGAAAAGGGCGGGGATTACAATGAATATTTCACCGCCCTGAAGAATCATACCCGTTTCCGCTCCTTCTCCCTCGAACCGATAAAAAATCGCTTCCGCCGGGAATGCGAGCAGGCGCCGGAGGAAATCTCGGAAATGTCCGCTATCCGCTTCTATCTTCTGGGGCAAGAAACGGACTTCAACCGGGTGGTGCGCAGCCTGGAGTTAACGGAAGACAATTACGAGCTTTTCGCTTCCTCGGAGCGTTGGGAAGAAGCGCTCCGGATGCTCATCAGCAAAGGCCATTTCGAACAGGCGCGCTGGATTCTGATCGATAAAAAAGATTTTTTGACCCTGGCGAAACTGTTTCAGGAACGGGGAGAGATTTCCAGCGCCGCCCATTATTACGGAGTCGCGGGGGACGAGGAGACCTCCGGCGCGCTGTTCGAAAGAACCGGCGAGTTCATCAAATCCGGGGATGCTTACTACCGGGCGTGCCGGTACCAAAAAGCGCTGGAGATGTACCAAAAATCCGGAAAAGGCAAAACCAAAATCGCCCAGACTTACGAAAGGTTAGGCGATTACGCCAAAGCGGCGCAGCTCTGGAAGGAGCTGGGAAAACCGAAAAAAGCGCAGAAATGCCTGGAAAAGCTGCAATCTCCCGGGTTGTTGAAATAAAAACCTCGAAGGTTTCCAAAACCTTCGAGATCTTCACTTTCAAAAAGCGTAGCTGATCCCTAACCGCGCGTTGCGGGGGTTGCCGGGGGTGAAGTGCAGCTCCGAAACCGGCTCCGGCTCCCCTTTCAGGCGCGATTCGGTATCGAATTGCGCTTCGTTCCATTCCACGTCGAATACGTTTTCCAGCACCCCGAACAGCTTGATCTGCCCGAAGCGGTATCCCAGCGAAAGATCGAACACCGTGGAGCCGAGCGCCGCGACGCTGTTGTTCTCGTTGGCCGGGCGCTCGCCGACGTGCCGGTAACGCAGGCTGCCCTCGAACCCCGCGGGGTGGAGGGCGGTCAGGCCGCCGGTAGAGGTGAGGTTGGGCGCCAGGGGGATGTAATCTTCTCCCGCGGGGGCATCCACGATTTTCCCTTCCGAAACATTCAGGTCCGCGTCCCCCCACAGCCAGGGCAGCAGCTTGAAGCGCAATTCCAGGTCCAGCCCGTAACGGCGGGTGGGATCGCTCAGTTCCGTCGTTCCGGCGTCGCCCACGTACACGTATTCCCGCTCCAGGTAGAGGTACCAGGCCGCCGCGGCAAAGTTGACCCGCTCCGCCAGGCGGGCGCGGAAGCCCACTTCTCCTCCCAGCGCCTGCGGCAGGGTTTCGACTCCTTTCTGCGCGGGGTCGAAATTCCGGCTGCGCAGCATTTCCTCGATCTGCTCCGCGGTCATTCCCTGCCGCCGCCCGAGTTTTTCAAGGTCGGCAATCCGCTGCCCGATCACCACGTTGCGGGCGTCGTTGGAGTGAAAGCCGCTGCCGGCGTTGGCGTAAATATCCAGCGCGGGGGCGGGGCTGAAGACCAGGCTGATCTTGGGGCTGAGCAAGGTTTGCTGGGAATACCCGGAGGCGTGGGGCAGGCCGCTTGCTTCGATATCGGGCAGGGTTTCCAGGCGATCTTCCACGTCAAAAGTGAAGTAATCGCCGCGCAGGCCCAACTGCACCCGGAAAAGGGAGCTGAACAGCAAATCTTCTTGCAGCCACAGGAAGAGGTTATTCTGCCGCACCCGGGAATCGACCCGGTTTTCCAGGCGCACCCGGTTGGGGCTTCGCCAAAGGGCGACATCGATAAAATCCGCGCGGTAACCGCCCCCTAAAGTGGTGGCCGCGAAAATGGAGCCGATCTGATCCCGGAAACGGTAGCGCCCGTTCAACCCCAAAATCTGGCGCTCGTCCACCTGCTCGATCATATCGCCGTTGGCGCTGTCTTCCAAAAAAAACGTAAAATTCGAGAACAATTTGAAGTTGTAGCGGCTGGCAAAGGCCTGGATGAAGAATTCGCTTCCGCCTTCTCCCTGCACGGTGTAGCCTAAATTCAGGTTTTGGCGGGCGGTGGCCCCGCCCTCCAGGTCGTCGATGGCCCCAAAGCGGCTGATGGTTCCATCATTCACCGCCCGCTGCGGAATTTGCCCGGAAGCGTCCCAGGCGGAACTGAAGGCGTCCACGGCCAGGCTCAGCCGGGCGCTCGCGCTCAAATGGGTGTGAAATTTGCCGAAGAGGTTGTAGCGCTTGAATCCCTGGGGATTTTCGAACGGCCCGTCGGTCTGGTAGAACTGCCCGGCCAGGTAGGCGTTTTGATGGTCGCTTTTCCCGGGAATCTGGAAGAGCGCGGTGAGGCGGGCGCTGTTGAATTCGCCGCCCTCCAGGCGCAGGAAGTTTTCCTCCAGGTGATCTTTGGTGCGAAAGGAAACCGCCCCGGCGGTGGCCAGGTCCCCATAATTTGCAAAGTACGGGCCTTTGTGCACCTCGATTCCCTCTACCGCGTCGGCGATGAGAAAGTGCAAATCCGCGTACCCCTGGCCGTGCCCGTGCGAGACCATGTTCACCGGCATCCCGTCCACCGAGACCGCCACATCGGTGCCGTGGTCGGCGTCGAAGTTGCGCAGGTAGATCTGCTCCGCCTTTCCGCCCCCGGCGTGCTGGGCGATGATCAGCCCGGGAACCATCTGGAGCAAATCCTGGCTGGAGCGGGTGGGCCGGGTCTTGAGGTCGAATTCCCGGATAGATTCCGAGGAAGCCGCGGAGTAAGCGCGGTCTCCTTTGACCAGGATTTCTCCCAGGTCAATCGGTTTGGGAGAGAGGCGGAAATGAACTTCCCGGCGCTCCCCGGCCTCGAGAACGATCTCCTGCTTCCCGGTTTCATACCCTAAAAAAGCGGCGACCAGGGTATATTTTCCGGGAGGAATTCGCAGAATCTCGTAGCCGCCGTCATCGGCGCTGCCGGCGCCCAGGCCGGCGCCCTCCAAATATACCTCCACTCCCGCCAGGGCCATGCCGGTGTGGGCGTCGGTTATTTTACCGCGGATGGCCGCGGGGTCTTGCGCGTTTGCTGCGCTGCCTAACAGGAACAGCGCCAGGCAAACAAATTTTGCAAGTGATTGTATTCGATAGGTGGATATCATGGATATTGAGCCTCCGGTAAGTGGATTTGGTGTAGTTAACCCTCTGCGACGCCAGGATTTCGGGTCGCCTTTACAGGGCCGGGGGAGGTTTTGCGGCGCGAATGCTCGCGGTGCACCTCTAAAGCGCCGGCCCAACAAGAATGCCAGAAGGATAAGCTTCCGGTGGAGGGGTGCAGAGGTCTGCTATGGCCGATTCGGGAGGCGAGAAACGGTTTTCAGGAAATGGCCGGCGATCCGGATGGAGTGCTGCCTGCCGTTTCTGAAAAATCAAATGTTCCTTCAGGTTGATAAGTTTAAGGGCGGGTTTGGAATCTGCGCCGGGAGATGGTTTCTGGTTGGCGATCAGCCGCAGCGCTATATCCAGCAAACTATGATGGTGATGATGCGATTGGGGCTGCTCGCCGGCAAAGTGCTGGTGGGGATGATAGGCCGGGTCGGAAAACCAGTGGTGCAAGCGGTGCCAGGAAGCCGTAACCATGACGTTCAACGCGGAGAAGAGGTAGATCAGGGCCAGTAACAGCGCCCCGCTGCGAATGATTTTTGCCCCGGCAGCGTGCATAAACAATTTTCCGTTCGTTGCTGGTCAATTATCGCAGGGAGAAAAAATCGTTTACATTTAGGCGAAAGCCGGATAACTCTTCCCCGGTGATGGCTTTTCGCCGAACGTTGGCGATGGCGGTGCTCATTCTGTTACCTCGATCATGAAATTGTCTTCCCGAATACCCGGCTAATGTAGAAACCGGAAATCGAAAATTCAAGCAGGATTATCAACCGTGGCCCAAGCCCGGTGCGCCGGCGCCGGCGATTTATTTAGAAAAAATCGTTACTATTCAGCCACAGAGACCACAGAGGTCACAGAGGAAGATTTGGGGGTATCCACCACTTCGTGGAGAGCATTTAGAGCCTTATATCCCTGTATCTTCAAGTGCGGGAACGGAAAAGCGATAATAGGGTTAGCTCTTACGGATTTAACGAGGTTTTGGAATGCAAAAGTTAGTCTGGCTGATATTGATAGCGATATTCCTGCTGGCCGGGCCTTCCCCGGCGCAGGAAACGGTTCCGGGAGAAGAAATCGCCCGGGTTCCTGCCGGTACGGAATTGGCCCGCAGCTCCCAACCCGACCGGGAAGCTCCGGAAGAGACGCGCCCAGGCGCGGCGAGCGCAGAACGTTCCCCCGGGAAACTCTATCCTGTAGCGGCAGCCGGAACCCCCAAAGAGTATAAATTGTACCCCATTTTCCCGGATTCCGACGCTTCCGTAATTCCCCTGCGCTTTGATATTCCGGCCTCTGCCGGGCCATCCGAGACGGTTGAATTAACCCTCTACAACCACCTGGGCCAGCGCGTCAAAACTCTTTTTGAAGGCAAGCTCTCCGCCGGAAGCTACCAACTGCTCTGGCCGCTGAGCAGCGAGAACGGGCCGCGCCTTCCCGCCGGCGCCTATTACCTGACTTTTAAGACCGAGTTTTTCCAGGAAGTGCGGAAATTGACCCTGCTCGATTGACCGCTTTTTTTCAAAAATAATCACAGCCCTCCTTATGATGGCAAAATGCCACGCTGCTCTCCTGGCGTGGCATTTTGCTTTTGCGAATCTCCGGCAAACAATTTTCTTCCCGTTATTGCATTTCTCGGTTTTTTGGTGGATATTTTTGCGGTTTGCAATCTATTCAAGTGAAGGAGATTTAGCTTGGCAAAAGTTGAATTTGTCAATGTAACCAAAGTGTATGATAAGAACGTCAAGGCGATCAAAGAAGCGAACCTGACCATCGAAGACAAGGAATTTGTGGTGCTGGTAGGCCCTTCCGGTTGCGGGAAATCTACTTTGTTGCGCATGGTCGCGGGGCTGGAAGAGGTTACCTCCGGCGATCTGTTGATCGACGGGGCGCGGGTAAACGACGTGCCGCCCAAAGACCGCGACATTGCCATGGTGTTCCAGAATTACGCCCTCTACCCGCACATGAGCGTGTTCGATAATATGGCGTTTGGCTTGAAGCTGCGCAAGTTTCCCAAAGAGGACATCAAAAAACGGGTGATCGAGGCGGCGGAAATTTTAGGCATCAAGGATTACCTGGAGCGCAAGCCCAAAGCCCTCTCCGGCGGGCAGCGCCAGCGGGTGGCGTTAGGACGCGCCATCGTGCGCAAACCGAAGGTATTTCTCTTCGACGAGCCGCTCTCCAATCTCGACGCCAAGTTGCGGGTGCAAATGCGCATCGAGATCAACCGCCTGCACACCCGCCTGCAATCCACCATGATCTACGTGACCCACGACCAGGTGGAAGCGATGACCATGGGCGACAAAATCGTGGTGCTCAGCGACGGGATCATTCAGCAAGTGGACACCCCCCTGAATCTGTATAACAATCCCACCAACTTGTTCGTGGCCGGCTTCATCGGCAGCCCGGCGATGAATTTTATCAGGGGCGAAGTGGTGCAAAACGGGGAACTCCAGTTTCGCGCCGGGGATATCCGGTTAAACATTCCCGATAAGATCGGCGCGAAGCTGAAAGCGCATAACGCCCGGGAAATGGTGTTAGGAGTGCGCCCGGAAAACATTTACGACTCCAGCGCGGTGAAGGATCGCGCGGTCTCCCAGGCGCACTCGATTACCATCGACGTGGTGGAGCCGATCGGCAACGAGATTTTTCTCTACCTCACCGCCAACCAACAGAGCTTGTGCATGCGCACCGCGCCGGAGAGGATTTATCATCCCCGGGAGACCATCCAGATCGGCTTCGACAGCGAAAAATTGTATTTCTTCGATCCCCAAACCCAGCAGCGGGTGGCGTGAAAAACGGTGTTCAGGTGTTATTGTGTTATATTGTTATGGTGTTTTAGGGGGTGGTTGCGCTCACAAATCCGAGCACTCTCACACTAAAACACTAAAACACCTGAGCACTATAACACCCAAACCTGAATCCGTTTCAACCCCTTCTGACAAGAGAGAAATCCCATGTCCCTTCCTCCCGTTGGCGTCGCCAATTCCATCTCTGCGAATTTTCAGTTCGATCCCCTGGATACCTTTCAATTTGCCCGCCAGGGGAGCTTCGAGATCGTCCAGATATACCTGAACCGGGAATTATTGGAGCAGGCGGAAACGCTGGCGTCGATCCGCAGCGAGGGAGCCGGTTTTCAGGAAGTGTACTTTCACGCCGAAGGATTTTTGAACGAGGATTTTCTGAAAAGTGAGTACCGCACGGCGCTCTACCGCTTTCTTAGCTCCCTGAAATCGCCGAATTATATCATTCACTTCGACGAGCGGGCCAATATCGACAAATTGATCCGGCTGGTGGAGATCCTCAGCAAAGACGCCGGCAAAATTTATATCGAAAATTATTTTCTCTCTCCCGGCAAAGTCGCGGCGGAGAAAAACCTGAAGAAATACCTGGCCCTCTTTACCCTGTCCACCAATTTCGGCCACACCGTGTACCCGGTTTTCGACATTCCGCGGATTTTCCACCGCGACCTGGAATTTAGCCTGGAGGAGGCGCTGGAGTGGTGCTACCAAATCCTGAACTTCTTCGGCAACCGCAACATTCCCCTGCTGCTGCACCTCATCGACACTACCAGCACGGATATTTCCCGGTTCAGTTTTTGCGCCCTGGGAAGCGGCTGCATCCCTTACGATGCGATCTTCAAATTCATCCGCAAAACCGCCCCCAACCTTGCCGGCGTCATCCTGGAATACGAAGACAAGATCAACCCCCTGAAATCCCGGGATTACATTCACCAGGCGCTGGGCAAACCCTGAATTTCTGCGCCAGCGCCCGGCCTCCTTTGCCCGGGAGGTGAATTCTTCTTTTTTTTGAAAATTGAGAGAGGCAGGTTTCAGGAATGCTGTTCCAGGTAAGCGCCTTCCCACTCCTTAACCCGTTCTGCATATAACTTTTCATAATCCGGCCAATGGTATAAATGATCCGGGTTGAAATCCACCCCATTGGGCCAGGCGAGGGTGGCAATGCCGTCGCTGAGAAAAACTTTGTTGAAGAATTCGGTATCCCGCAAGGGCCGGTACATTCCCCCGCCCAGCACGGCTCTAAAGTTGATGGTCTGGCTGCTATCGTCCTCAAATTGCACCTTGATGGTGTAAGGGGCAATAATTTCAAAAGATATTACGCGATGGGTTACCAGGCATTTTTTCATAATGTCACATTCGTTTAAGATAATTGAAAATTCCCTCTTAAGAATCATATTTTTCTTCAAAATTTAATGATTTGTTAATTTGGTACCCATTTATTAAAATTAGGCGCTAAAAAGCGATAAATCTATCGAGAAAGTCTAAGTTAAAAAAGATTAATTATGGAAGCGACTAAACAACTGACTGTAAATTCGATTTGTAAGATTACAAAATCCAATGGAATGCTTGGTAATAAAAAATATTGGGAAATTTATCAAGGAGATGCTCTTCAAGTTCTTAAATTACTGCCCGAAGATAAGTTTAATTGTGTAATTACATCTCCACCCTACTATTGGTTAAGAGATTATAAAGTAGATGGGCAAATTGGGTTAGAGGAATCGGTGGAGGGGTATGTTAACAATATCGCTGATGTAATGGATGAGGTTCTAAGGGTTCTAAGCCCTGACGGAATCCTATTTCTGAATCTTGGAGATACTTATTATTCTGGCAAAGGAAAATCTCATGGCATAGATAAAAAAAGTAGTAAACGTCGTTTTGGTCTAAGGGCGGTTGACAAAAGCGGCGGTTTAGGTATTGGTTTAAAACAAAAAACATTAATCGGAGTCCCATGGCGAGTAGCTTTAGAAATGATTGGAAGAGGATGGGTGCTTAGAAGTTCAATCATTTGGTATCGAAAGTATGCTTTACCAGAATCAGTACAGGATAGGCCAAGAAGAAGTTACGAAAATATCTTTATGTTCGTAAAAAACAGAGAATATTATTTTAATCGTCAATACCTTGAGGATTCTGAACAAGAGGATATGTGGACAATCGTTGCTAGAGCAAAGGCAGCTAATTCATTACCAACAGCTCCATTTCCTGACGAATTGGTTCAAAGATGTCTTGATATTGGGTGTCCGCCTGAAGGTGCTGTTTTAGATCCATTTGCTGGAAGTGGAACAACCTTGCGTGTCGCCTTACAAACTGGAAGATCAGCAGTGGGGATCGAAATCCATCAGGAATTCTGCAAGTACATGATTAATGACTTAAACAAATTGTTTTAACGTGTTACCTATGAAATATATTACCAAGCATCAACTAAAAAAATCATTTAAAGCTCTAGAAAATGTTCACCCATTCTATGGTATAACTTTTTTAGCTTGTAAAACAAATGATCTACCTATAGGTAGGAAAATAGAATTCCCAATTGATAAGTTTGAACACCAGCTCTTAGAAAAATATTACAAACCAGAGAAGAATACAGAAAGGTTTCTTAAAGTTTTTAGAGTTTCGGATAAATCTAACTATTGGCTACGTCCTGATTATCCTTCCTCCGGTTCTCAAAAAACAAGAACAAACAAGTTTAAAGATGCTTTTTTACATCCTATGAATACCCAAGTTTGGGGTTGGGCTTCAAATTATATTGAAATACTGAAGTTACATTTACACCGTCACAATCAAATCCCTGCATTTCATTTAGCGGTATGGCTTTATCGAGACCGAGAATGGAAAGATGAAACAACAGCCAGAAGTATAATAGATATTTTTATGAGAGAGTTCAAGATTACTAATGATGAGAAAAAGGAATTATTCGATACTACTATTCCGGAAGATTTAGACTTGGATTTACTTTTTCAGGCCGAGCCTGTTTCATGGTCAGAATTGAGCGAAGAATTAGGGATAAAACCCCCTCCAGATAGACCAATGGAACGAGGTGGTAATCTGTTTTCACTAGATTTGTCTGGCATAGGGCCGGCAAAGTCACTTGAAATAAAGCTATCGAATAGGATTAACTTGTTTACAGGAGATAATGGTCTCGGAAAAAGCTTTATTCTCGATTGCGCCTGGTGGGCATTGAGCGGAGATTGGTCAGGTAACCAAGCATATCCGAGAGAAGATGCTAAAAAAAGTGATGTAAAGATTAAGTATAAAATTCAAGGTAAATCCGGTCGACCAGAAGCAAGTGAATCATATTATGATTGGAAGCAACAAATTTGGACGTCTGCCGGGAAGCGGTTAACGATGCCTGGTCTATTGATTTATGCGCGTATAGATGGTGCATTTGCAGTATGGGATCCAGCACGATATGATTTATTAAAATCCGAGCTTCAGAAATTTAACGCACTCATTTTTTCAAGAGAAGATGTATGGAATGGTTTGCCTTACCAAATTGGCGGTACAAAAAAATATCTTTGCAATGGCCTGATTAATGATTGGGTACAATGGCAATATTCTCCTGAAGAACCGCCTTTTAGTATCCTGAAAAAAGTACTGCGTGGTCTATCTCCTCCTAATTTATCAAAGGGTGATATTGGATTCTTAGAGCCAGGAAAACCAACTCGAATTCCTCCAGAGAGTCGTTTGATTCCGACTATTAAACACCCTTATGGAGAAATACCATTAATTTACTCTTCCGCAGCCGTTCAAAGAATCGTAGGACTAGCGTATCTAATCGTATGGACGTGGGAAGAACATAAAAATCAGGCTAAATCAATTCGTGAAAAACCTCAAGACCGAATGGTTTTATTAGTAGATGAAATCGAAGCACATTTACATCCTCAATGGCAGCGACTAATACTACCAGCTTTACTAAACGTCTTAAATGAATTAGAAAAAGATCTGCAAGTTCAATTATTAATCACTACACATTCACCTCTTGTTATGACATCAATCGAGCCAATTTTTGATACCACCCGAGATAAGATTTTTCATTTAAATTTAGTTCAAGAGGGATTATTTGAGGGACGAGTTGAAATAGAAGAACCAGAATTTGTTCGTTGGGGATCTGTTAATTCCTGGTTAAGGTCTAACATTTTTGAGGTACATCCGACATCGATTGAAGCAGAAAATGCAATGGAGAAAGCAAAAAAATTACAACTACAAAAAAAAGCGTCAAAAGAAGAAATTGAAGAAGTATCTGATTTGTTGTCGAAATATCTATCTCCACATGATCCATTTTGGATACGTTGGACCTATTTCGCAAAAAACCATAATGTAGAGTTATAATACTTATTGAAAACATGAAGAAAAAGGTATCTGTATAGCGTTTTATTCCCAATATATATTATGATTCCAGTAACACCTCAACCTGAACCACCAAAATTTTCAAGCCGAGTAAGAGAACCAGGAAATATTTTTCTGCAAGAAGTACCTAATCCATCAAGTGAACAATGGAAGGGGAAAGAATACTGGCGAAGAGTTCTTCCTGAAATGCGAGATTTGTATAGAGGAATTTGCGCTTACTGTGCTCGTAAAATTCCTTATAGTACAGGTAGCGCCACTATAGATCATTTTATTTCAAAGTCTGTTCAACCTCAACTTGCTTACGAGTGGAATAACTACCGTTATGTCTCTTCGAGATTTAATGCCCGGAAAGGAACCCAAACTATTTTGGACCCATTCACAATAGATGAAGATTGGTTTACAATCGATTTTTCATCTTATTTCATAAGACCTAATGAAGATTTACCATCCGACCTTCAAAAACGTATTGAGGAGACTATTATAATTTTGAAACTGAATGATGACGAAGATCTTGTTGAAGAACGCCGAGCTTGGATACAGAGTTTTTTTGATGGACAAATTTCTTTTGAACATTTAGAGGTAGAATTCCCTTTTATTGCGCATGAACTGGCTCGTCAGAATTTAACGACATGATTAACTTGACAATGTCACATTAGGTAGAGTGTGGGAGTTCCTGGGTTTATTCGCCCACGAAAATCACGACAAAACACGAAATGTACAAAGGTGTTTTTTGCATTTTGAATATTTCGAGTGTTTCGTGGGCCCAATAATTCTTGAAATGTGACATTGTCAAGTTAATCTTCGAAATTTAATAAAAGCACTGTTAGCAGGAGAAAAGAGACTGTAAAATTTTTTGTGTAAATCATTATCTATCCAATTTCAATCGTTCTTCAAATATAATCGCAAATTGGGAAATAATAAATGCCCATCCGGCA
>JABWBP010000056.1 GCA_013360445.1 Calditrichaceae bacterium
AAATGATTCCCTTTTTTGTTTTCATCCAACATCGTTGGGTTAGACCGTCCCGACTGGCCAGTCGGGAAGGTCGCGAGTTCGAGTCTCGTCGGCCCCGCTAAAAAAAGGGAATCGGAATGATTCCCTTTTTTTCTTCCTCATTACGATTCCCAAACCATTCCCACCTCCTTCCACCGTCCGGATTTCTCAACCCCCAGGGTTTTGATCTCCAGCGGTTTCAAGGTAAGCATAATTTTCAGATCGGGTTGGTAAAATCGGATTTCCGCGGCGGTTTCCCGCCCGCCGGTCTCCTGCAACCGCAGGATCAGCGCTTCCCCGTCATGGGAACGCTTGCAGGCCAGCAGGCGGATGTTCGAGGGGGTTATGGTCAGGAATTCTTTCCTGCCTTCGAATGAGGCGGCAGAGGAAGCAGAATCAGCCTGGAACGAGCCCACCGGCAGGTGCGCCAGCGCCAGGGGCGGCGCATTCAGCCACTCCGCCAGCCCGGAAACCGTTTGCCGTACGGTTTCCGCGTCCCCGGCGGTGACTAACAGGCGGATGTCGTGAACTCCCTGGTCCATGTATTTCCGGTAAGGATATTTCGCTAATTGTAGCCCTTGCTCATGGCAATAAGCGGCGCTGCGCAATACCGACAGGCGGATTTCGCCGTCGAGAAAATCCAGCCCCTGCTGGCCGTTATTTACCACTGCCAGAGCGGTATCCCGGCCGTTGATTTGCCCGCGTACCAGGCACCAGCGCCCGTGAACGTGCTCCTGCCCATCCGCGGGGCGGGGGATGATTCCCCCGGGAACTTCACAGAGAATTTCGCCGGTTTTGAAGCGCGTGGGAACGGCTAATTTCAGGCGCTTCTCTTTTTCGTTCCAGTGAATGCGGAGATGAAACTCCAGTACCGGCCAGCGGGAGTAGGCGATGGTGTGAAAGACGATCCGGCTCTGCTGATAAGCGAATACCGCTTCGGTGATGGCGCGGATCGGCCCCTGCTGAAGCATTTGCCAACTGCCCGGCTCCAGCTCAAACTTTCCGATTACTTCCCGGTAACTCCATTGATCCGTGCCCCAGGCGTCGCCCGGATCGTTTACCACTAACGGTTGGAGCAACAGGCCGGCCAGGCATTGGCGGCTCTCCCCGGCTTCCAATTCCGAAATTAACCCGCTAACGGGGTCGAAGCGATGAGCTAATGCCGCTTCCGCTGCCTCATTGTTCCGTACCCCCTCGAACCGTTCGATGAAATAATTCGCCGCGCCCACCCCCGGTAAATCGGCGTAGAAGACCATCTTCCGCCGCCAGTCGTGGAAGGGCAGCAGCGCCTCCGGCTGCTCGGTTTGGGAGGGGATTTCGTTGCCCGCGGCATCGAAAACCCGCAGGCGCCACTGGCCGGTCCAGGGGGGGCGGTAATCGAACATGCACTCCACTTCCACCGGCACGCGGGTGCAGGCCGGGTTGGCGTTCATCACCGTGACCGGAATGGCCGCCGGCCGCGCCGCTCCCCGGTTGAAGGCCACGGCCGCGCCCAAACGCAGCCGCCGGATGTTCTCGGCTGCCCGGCCGTAAAGGTCAAGGGCATCCTGTTCCGCTGTTTCGGTGCAGGTGCCGGGCAAAATATCATGGAAATCGTTGAAAAGGTGGTCGCGCCAGGTTTCCGCCAGCATTTCCCCGGGATACTCCGCGTCCTTCAGCCACCAGGCCGCAGCGCAAAGCGCCTCGGTTTGCACTAAGCGGTGCAGGCTTTTCTGCGCCCGGCGCTTGATCCGCGATAGCGAAGTGTAACACCCGGTGAATACCCGCTGCAACCCGCCCTCCACCAACGGCGCGTTCTGCCCCGCCGCTTTCACCGCCTCGTAAAAGCGCTCCGGGGTGCTGTGAACGATCTCTACCCGGGTTTCCCGGCGGACGAAATCGTCGATTTTTGCCAGATCCTCCCGGGTCGCGCCCCCGCCGTGGTTGCCAAGGCCCCAAAAGACCGGCACGTCGCGGTTCAGCTTCAGGGCTAATTCCGTTCCTTCCCGCAGGCGCAGCTCGATGTTGTCGCGCTCGGTATGGTACAGTCCCACCGCAATTCGATAACCGAGCACCTCCGAGCCATCCACTCCCCGCCAGCGGTATAAATCCGCGGGCAGGATCAAATCCGGGTGCTGCGGGCGGAGATGCGCGTACATCTTGTAGCCGGTAAGATTGAGGATTTGAGGCAGCCCCCCGCTGTGCCCGAAGGAGTCGAAATTATAGGCCACCTTCGGCTCCGCCCCGAAAAATTCTTTGAAAAAGGTTCTCCCTTCCAAAATATGCCGGATCAGCGACTCCGCGCCGGGCAAATTCAGGTCCGGCTGAAGATGCCAGCCCCCGCTGATGAACCAGCGCCCTTCATCAACCAGCTTTTGGATTTCCCGGAACAGCGCCGGATCGTATTTCTGTACCCAGCGGTATAGAATCGCTTCATTGTGGTTGAAAATCAGTTGATCGTGCTCCCGGAGAATCTGCGCCGCGGTGCGAAAGGTGCTGAGGGCCTCCGCGCATCCTTCCTCCCAGCGCCACTGCCACACCGGGTCGAGATGGGCGTTGCAGATCAGGTGCAATCGGGGTTTGTTCATGGTAGGCCTCGGACTATTCGTCGAACGTAGCAAAGTGTTTGGGTGTTTCCCAAAGGGATGGCTTCGCCACAGGTGTTTTAGTGTTTTGGTTTCATGTTACGAGTTACGAGTTTCGAGCTTTGAGTTTGTTGGGATATAGTGATTCGCTGCCAGACTCCAAACACTAAAACACTATACCTCATCCTTTCCCGGCAAATTTTTATACCAGGTAAAATAAAGCACCCCGCCTAACACGATGACGATTCCCAGCCAGGTATAAAATCCGTTCCAGTCGCGCAGGAACAGGTAAAAAGGAATCAGCGCCAGGGAGAACTGGAATCCCATGGTGATGAAGCCGTTCAGGGCGTCAAACTCAGGGATGCGGTCGTTTTCCGCCACCAGCCCGCGTTTCACTGCTTCCCGCTTCACCGGGCCCCAAAAACCAAACGGGCGAACCCGGGAATAAAATTTCACCAGGATGCCCATCTCCGGGGGTGGGGTAATCCAACCGATGATCACCGTTGCCAGGAAACAGAATAGGATATCCACCGCTAAAGTGGCGCTGATCGGCCAGCCCGGGAAGAGAATTTTTTGCAGCGCGACCACCAGCGCGGAGGCGGCCATGCTCCAGACGAACGCCCGGGCGCTGAAGCGCCACCAGTGCCAGCGCATGGTCGCGGGAACCAGGATCATGGTCACCACCACGAAAATCATGGTCTCCCAAATGGAAATGACGTGGGTGAAGGAGAGGCTGAAGGTGAATCCCAGGAGCAATGCGACCACGGAAGCGGCCTGCCCCGCCCGCACCAACTGCTTCTGGGAGAGGTTTTTGGCAAAATAGCGCTTCAGAAAGTCATTGACCACTACGGAGCTGGTTACGTTGATCATCGCGTCGAGGGTGGACATCAGCGCGGCCAGCAGCACCGCCATGAACATGCCCCGCATTCCCACGGGGAGATTGGTCAGCACCAGGGGCATGATTTTCTCCGCGTCGAATCCCGCCCTTGCGCCGAGGTAGTAAATTCCTAACATCAGAAACGCGCAGCCGATGATCCAGCGCAGGGTGTAGCCGACCGTCCACAACCCCCCGGCCAGCGCGGCGTCGCGGGAACTGCGGGCGGTAAGGAAAAACTGGAAATCCCACACGTTCGGCCCCGCCAGGATGCGGAAGATCACCCAGGAGAATCCCGCTAACAACACCGGCCCGAAGAAATAAAAATGCGCGTAACTGGCCGGGGTGGTTTGCAGAAAGCCGTCCCAGAGACGCCAGGTGAGGTTCAGGGAGCTCCAATCCCCCGGTTGGGCAGCCGCCAGCCCCGCGGTATCGGGGTTCTGGAATACCATGATTCCCAGCACTACTGCGCCCACCGCGATCAGAACGGTTTGCAGGATGTCGGTGATGATTACTCCGAAGAAACCGCCTAAGGTCACGTAAATTCCCACTACCGAAAACACCAGCAACGTCGCCCCCCAGCGCGGCAGGGGCAGGAATTCCTCCGCAAATTTGCCGATGCCCACCGCGATGTACATCAGGTTGAAGATCATCAGGATCAGCAGGAACACCGCCGCGGCGATGCGTGCGGCTTCGGCGTCGCGGCCATCCCCGTAGCGGGTCTGGTTCCACTCCGCGAAGGTCATCACCCCGGAGCGGCGAATCCACTTCGCCTGGAAGGCCATGTAAAAACAGATGATGAACCAGCCCCAGAAGACGTGGGTCATCCAGACCGATTTCAATCCCAAATAATAGAGCGCCCCCACCATGGCCATGGTGCCGCCGATGTCGATGTAGCTGGAGCATCCCGCCAGCCCCAAAATCCACCAGGGAACGTTCCGCCCGGCTAAGTAATAGCTGTCCAGGTGCGCGGTGGCGCGCCGCTGCACCCAAAAGCCGATCAGCGCCACTAACAGCAGGTATGCGCCGATCAACACCACGTCGATCCAGTGGAGGTTTTTCA
The DNA here is from genome assembly GCA_013360445.1 of Calditrichaceae bacterium. Lineage (GTDB taxonomy): Bacteria > Calditrichota > Calditrichia > RBG-13-44-9 > J075 > JABWBP01. The sequence continues at coordinate 4,520 of JABWBP010000056.1, forward strand.
TAGGGAATTCCCCGGGTTTGGGGTTGAAAAAATGCGTGATGCGTAAAACGTGAAACGTAAACTTCACGAGTATTACGTTTTACGCATTACGTTTTACGAGTCACGTTTCACGCATCACGTTTCACGCTTCACCCATCCACTCCTCGGAATCGCGGAAACGAAAATGTTTCCCCTCCACGTAGCGCGGATAGGGGCGGTAGCTGTTGATTCCCGGCCGGGGGTTCCCGCGCAGCAGAAAAACGGTCGGCCAGGATGCTTCGGTAACCCGGGTGGTGGTGGGAATGTAGCGAATGGTCAGCGCCCGCCGCCATTTCTCGGAAGTGTTGGGATTGGAACCGTGAATCACATTGGGATGATGAATGGAAACGTCCCCGGCTTTGAGAATGATATCCACCGCGCGGGATTCTTCCACCAGCGCCTCATCCATGCCCGATTCCAGCACGTTGGGCAGGTCCTGCCGCTCCTGCAACGCCTGTAAATCGAGGTGTTGGGTTGCTGGTATCACCCTCATGCAGCCGTTTTCCGGGGTGGAATCATCCACGGCGATCCACAACGTCACAACTTGCATGGGCTCCAGGGGCCAATAGCTGCCGTCCTGGTGCCAGAGCACGCTCTGCCCGTCGCGGGGCGGCTTGCAGATGTAATGGGAGGCGAACAGCGCAATATCCGGCCCGAGGAACTGCTCCGCCACGTCCAACAGGCGCTTATCCCGCACCACCCGCACCCAGAAGGGGTCGTCCACCATCAGGGTGTGGTGCAACTGCTCCGGTCGGGTTCCGGGATGGTTTTTCAGCAGCCAGGCGATGTGCTCGCGCATTTCCGCGATCAATCCGGCATCGAGAACTTCCCGAACGATCACGTAGCCTTCCCGGTCATATTGCTCTTTAATGCCCTTCAGGCTATTTTTCCAGCCGGTATTCATAAAGATATTCTCCTTGAAACAGGCGTCCCATAATTTTAAATTGTTAACGGTAACATAAACCAATATACAACATTTGGAATTTATGTCAAATGCCGGGCCATCAAAAAACGTAAACCGGTCGCCGCGATGAATGAACTATTAGAAAAAATCACCCTGTGCATCGAACGGGGTAAAGCGGATTTGAATTCCCCTTTTCCCGCCGATATGCAGGGGCAGGTAGGCGCCGCCGAACTGACCCAAAGAGCGCTGCAACAAGGAATTTCCCCCAACCGGGTGCTTGGCGAAGCTTTGATCACCGGAATGCACCGGGTGGGGGAAAAATTCAGCCGCGGGGAAGCTTTTGTGCCGGATTTGCTGATCGCCGCTAAAGCCATGAACGCGGCCATGGCGCATATCAAACCGTTTTTTGAAACCGGGGAGGTGCGGCGCAAGGGAACTTTCGTCATCGGCACGGTGGCGGGGGATCTGCATGACATCGGAAAGAACATTGTGCGCATGGTGTTGGAAGGAAACGGCTGGGAAGTCATCGACCTGGGGATCAATGTTTCCGGGGAGAAATTCCTGAACGCGATCGAGCAGCACCCCGGCTGCATGGTGGGAATGAGCTCGCTGCTGACCACCACCATGGCCGGCATGGAAAAAACCGTTGCGGAGATCAAAGCAAAGCATCCCGGAATACGGATATTTATCGGCGGCGCGCCGGTCACGAAAAAATTCAGCGACAAAATCGGGGCGGATGGGTATTTTCCCGATCCCCAGGGGCTGGTGGAGCACCTGGAACGGATTCACCCTCGTTGAGAGAAAATTATCAATACTGTGAACCGGAGAGTGGGGGAAACGGAGAAGAGGCAACCCTAATGATGATGACCGCCAAAGAACGTTTTTTAGCAGCGCTGGAGCGCAAAGTCCCGGATCGCCTGCCGGCAACCACCCACCACGTGATGCCCTACTTTCTGAAAAAGTACCTGAATGGCATCTCTTGCGAGGAGTTCTTCGACCGTTTCGGCCTCGACCCTATCGATTGGGTGGTGGCGCAGAAACCGGATGAATCCAAAGGGGATTTCTTTGATCCCACCCAGGGAGAACCGGGCTTTTTGGAGCCGCGCCGGGTGTGTTCCGAGAACTGGCGCATCCGCTGGGAAGAGATTCCCGGCCAGGAGTACCGAACCGTGCGTTATCACTTCATTACCCCGGAAAAAACCCTCGGCATGGTTTTGCAAAGCAACGATTACACCACCTGGGTTTCGGAGCGCCCCATCAAAGAGAAATCCGATATCGACATTCTGGCAAAATACCTTCCCGCGCCGCTTTGCGACGCAGCGGAGGTGAACCGCCGGGCGGAAGCTTACGGCCAGCGGGGATTGATCCGCGGGTTCATCATCGGGTTCGACGTGTACGGGCAGGCGGGGTGCTGGCAGGACGCCGCGGTGCTCTTCGGCATCGAAAATTTGATTATGGAAACCTTTTACGACCCGGATTGGGTGCACATCTTCCTGAAAATCCTCTTCGAGCGGAAGAAAATTTACGTGCAATCCCTTCGCGGGGCGAAATTCGACGTGGTGGAGCACGGCGGCGGCGACGCCTCCTCCACCATCATCTCCCCCCAGATTTTCCAGGACTTTGTCGCCCCGTACGATGCGGAACTGACCGAACTGGCCCACCAGGCGGGGCAACGGGTGGTCTATCACACCTGCGGGGGCATGATGCCCATTCTGGAAAAAGTCGCCGAATTGAAAATCGACGCCATGGAAACCTTCACTCCCCCGGGCATGGGCGGGGACGCAAAGTTAAAGGAGGCCAAAAAGCGCATCGGCGAGCGGGTTTGTATGATCGGGGGATTCGATCAGTTCCATTTTTTCAATGAGTGCAGCCCCGCGGAAACCCGCAAAGAAGTGCGGCGCTGTTTTGCGGAAGCGGGGGAGGGGGGAGGCTACATTCTTTCCCCTTCAGATCACTTCTTCGATGCGGATTTAAGCCTCTTACAGGCTTTTGCGGATGAAGCCCGGCAGTGCCGGTATGCGCGCGGTTAAATTGCTAAATAGTTAAATGGCCGGATGGCTGAACGGTTAGACAGCCTTATCCTCCAACCCTCCAACCAACCATCCAACCATTCAACCATTCAACCATCCAACCACTGAATCATCCCCCGTCCAAAGAATTAGTTGTCTATTTCCGGAATAAATCTTAAAATGGAATAACTCAAAATACAAATTCAATCGTTGGAGGAAAGCATGTTCGACAAAAAAGCCCACGCCTCTCTCAAGGGAAAAAAGCTCCACCCGGAAAGTCTGATGATGAGCTACGGCTACCGCCCGGACTGGTCCGAAGGGGCCATCAAATGCCCGATTTTCCAGACTTCCACCTTTGTTTTCAAAAGCGCGGAGGAAGGAAAAGCCTTTTTCGAGCTTGCCTATGGGCTGCGCGAAAAGGAACCCCGGGAAGAGATGGGGTTGATCTACAGCCGCCTGAACAACCCCGATTTGGAAATCTTAGAAGACCGCCTGACCCTCTGGGATGAAGCGGAAGCTGCGGCGGTGTTCGAGAGCGGCATGGCCGCCATCAGCACGGTGTTGTTGCATTTTTTGAATCCCGGGGACGTGGTGCTGCACAGCGAACCGCTTTACGGGGGGAGCGAGTATTTCATTACCAAAGTACTGCCGAAATTCGGCATTCACCCGGTTGGATTTGTCGCCGGCTCCGGGCGCAAGGAAATCCAGCGCATCATCGACCAGCGCGAGGCGGGAAAAAATCTGAAAGTTATATTCATCGAGACCCCGGCCAATCCCACCAACGCCCTGGTGGATATGCGCATGTGCCGGGAATTTGCCGACCGGCACTCCACGGCGGAGCGGCGGGTGTTAGTGGCGGTGGACAATACCTTTTTGGGGCCGGTCTGGCAGCATCCCCTCAAACATGGGGCGGATCTGGTGCTCTATTCGGCGACCAAGTATATCGGCGGGCACAGCGACCTGATCGCCGGCGTATGCTTAGGGTCGGAAGAATTGATCAACCCGGTAAAAGCATTCCGTACTTTTTTAGGCAATATGGCCGGCCCCTGGACCGGCTGGCTGATGATGCGCAGCTTGGAAACCCTGAAGCTGCGCATGACCTGCCAGATGAAAAACGCCCGTTACGTGGCGGATTTCCTCTCCGACCATCCCAAAGTGGAACGGATCTATTACCTGGGGCATCTGCGGGAAGGAGACCCGCAGTACGAGATTTACCGGCGGCAGTGCGTCTCCCCCGGGGCGATGATCACCTTCGATATTGTCGGCGGGGAAGAGCAGGCGTTCCGCTTCCTGAACTCCCTGAAACTCATCAAATTGGCGGTCAGTTTGGGGAGCACCGAGTCCCTGGCCGAGCACCCCGCCACCATGACCCACTCCGACATTCCCGCGGAAGAGCAGGCCAAAATGGGCATTTCCGAAAAAATGGTGCGCTTGTCGATCGGGGTGGAGAACCCGGAAGACCTGGTGCTGGACATCGGCCAGGCGCTGGATGCGGTGTAGGCAGGAGCAGGGCGTTTTTAATTGACAATTGGCAATTAGCAATTGGCAATTGTCAATTGCCAATTTTGGGGGAGCGGGAGCGGGGATAATGAAAATTGCCTACTGCCTACCTGCCTATTGCTCACGACAAAGGAGTAGCGCAATAAACCATGGCTGATAAAATCATTCGCGCACTGGTGGAATACCTGAGAAGCGCCCAACACATCCTGGTGTTTACCGGGGCGGGCATTTCTACCGCCAGCGGCATTCCCGATTACCGCGGGCCGCAAGGGGTATGGACCCGCCGCCAGCCGGTGTATTACGACGATTTTATGAATTCCGAAGCAGCCCGCATCGAATACTGGGATTACAAATTAGAGGGGTGGGAGGCTTTTCGCACCGCCCGGCCCACTTCCGTTCACCACGCAATTGCAGATTTGGAACGCAGCGCAAAGCTGTTGATGGTAGTTACCCAAAACGTGGACGGGCTGCATTCCAAAGCCGGCGTCTCGGGGGAGCGTTTGGTGGAGTTGCACGGTACCAATTCGGAGGTGGAGTGCCAGCAGTGCGGCCGGCGCAGCGATCCCGCACCCCATTACGAGTTCTTTCGAAAGCGCCGCAAACCGCCGCTTTGCGGCTGCGGGGGATTGCTGAAGCCCGCTACCATCAGTTTCGGGCAGCAGCTGCGCCAGGAAGATCTGGCGCGGGCATTTTCCGCCGCGAACAAAACCAACCTGGTGATCGCCCTCGGCTCCACCCTCTCGGTGTACCCCGCGGCGGATATTCCCCTTTTGGCGGCAAAGCGCGGCGCTCCTTACATCATCATCAATCGCGGGGAAACCGACCACGATGCGCTGCCGGTGGTAACCCTGCGATTGGAAGGAGACGTGGGAGAGATTTTTCCCCCGGCGGTGAAAAAAGCTCTCCGGGCATGAAAACGAATTATAATTGCCAATTAGCAATTGGCAATTGGCAATTGCCAATTAAGAAGGGATGATAGTAAAGGCCATGAAGGAAAACCATCTCACGGTTCCGCGAACCGCGCGGTATTTTACCCTGGGAACGCCCGGGGAACATCTTCGCGAGGTCTGGTTCGTCTGCCACGGCTACGGGCAGCTGGCGGAGTATTTTTTGCGCAATTTCAGGACCCTCGACGATGGCTCCCGGCTGATCGCGGCTCCCGAGGCGCTGTCGCGTTTTTACCTCACCGGCGCATTCGAGCGCATCGGGGCTACCTGGATGACCCGGGAAGACCGCCTGAACGAGATCAACGATTACGTGAACTACCTCGATGCGCTTTATGAGCGTGTTTTTTCGGAGATTCGGCGCGAGAGCGTCAAAGTTATCGCGTTTGGATTTTCCCAGGGAACCGCCACGGTTTGCCGCTGGATCAGCCGGGGAGCCGTAAAAGTTGACCGGCTGATCCTGTGGGCCGGGCAGATTCCCCCGGAACTGGATTTGCCGGGCCAAAAGGATATTTTCAGCCGGGTAAACCTGACCGTGGTGTTAGGAACCGAAGACCAATACGCCAAACCGGAACTGGTCGCGGAGCAAGAAGCCCGTTTGAAAGCCAGCAGCGTTCCTTTTCAATTCATCAGCTTCGCGGGCGGGCACGTGATCGACCGCGAAGCATTGAAAGAGCTGGCGCGGGGGGAAGAAGTATGAATCTACTCGTTACACCGCTCTGCGGTGTAACGCCCCGGGGGAAGCTCTGCTTCCCGGCAAACGAGTTGTCAAAAACCGGGTGATAAGACAGGAAAGGGACAATAGCCAATGATTTCAGCATTAGACGCGCTCGAACGCCTGCGGGAGGGAAACCGCCGTTTCGTTTCCGGCGTTCGCAGCCTCGATACACTGATAAGCCAGACCCGGCGCAGCGAATTTGTGGCCGGCCAGGAACCATTTGCCGTTATCCTGGGCTGCTCCGACTCGCGCGCGCCGGTAGAGATCATTTTTGACCAGGGGTTGGGCGACCTGTTCGTAATTCGCGTTGCCGGCAATATCGTTGCTCCTTCCCAAATAGGCAGCGTTGAATTCGCCGCAGAGCGATTCGGCACGCGGCTGGTCGTGATCCTCGGGCATACCCGCTGCGGGGCCGTCCAGGCCACCCTGGAAGAGCTTCAGCGGCCGGCTGAAAATCAATCCCGCAATCTGCGTTCGATTGTCGATCGCATCCGGCCATCCGTCGAACCGTTGCTCGCGACCGAACTCCGGCGCGACCCGGAGGCCCTGGCGCGGCACGCCGTCCGGGCAAATGTGCGCGTCTCGGTAAATTACCTGCGACACGGATCGGAAATTCTCGAACGGCTGATTCAGAGCGATGGGCTGATGGTTGTGGGAGCCGAGTATTCGCTGGAAACCGGGGTGGTCGATTTTTTTGACGGTGTGCCTGCGCCAATTAAGAGTTGATGATGAAGTTCCCCTTCAATCCAGGGGAGGCTTATGAAAATCCTCGCCATTGAATATGAAAAGGCCGGAGTGAGGGCAGAGGAATTTGCTCCGCATCTCAAGGCGGAAGCAGCACGGTTATGGGAACTCTACCAGAGCGGGATCGTTCGTGAACTCTACTTCCGGCAAGACCGACATAGTGCGGTTCTGATACTCGAATGCCCGGGTATTAAAGAAGCTGAGGAAGTACTTAATACGCTGCCATTAGTTACAGAAGGGCTGATTACTTTTGAGATCATCCCTTTGATCCCCTATCCCGGCTTTTCCAGGCTGTTCGGCGACAAAACGTATTGAGAAAACCCCTTATGCTCAAAATCCCTTCCTTTCTGAATTTCCGCTCCCGGCCGGTAAACGGCCAAGACGGCGAGGAGCTTCCCTCCCTCAAGGAGCGATTAATCGCGCTGCGCAACATCCCGCGCATGTTCAAACTGATCTGGAAAACCAGCCCGCCCATGACCCTGGCCAACCTGGGCCTGCGGCTGATCCAGGCCGCCACCCCCCTGGCAATGCTCTACTTAGGAAAGCTGATCATCGATGAGATCGTGCGCCTGGTGGGCAGCGGCGGCAACGATCTCTCCTATCTCTGGAAGCTGGTGGCGGCGGAACTTTCGATTGCCATTCTCTCCGACCTGGTGGGGCGGGGAATTTCCCTGTTAGACAGTCTGTTAGGAGATTTGTTCACCAACCGCACCTCGGTGCAGTTAATGGACAAAGCCGCGCTGATGGACCTGGAGAACTTCGAGGATTCCACTTTTTACGACAAGTTAGAACGCGCCCGCCGCCAGACCACCGGGCGCATGGTGCTGATGTCCCAGGCGCTCGGCCAGGTTCAGGATATTATTACCATCACCTTCCTGGCCGGGGGCCTGATCGCCTTCAACCCCTGGCTGATCGTGCTGTTGGTGGTGACCGTCATCCCCGCTTTCTTAGGAGAAGCTCACTTCAACACCCGCAGCTATTCCCTGATGCGCAGGTGGACCCCGGAGCGCCGCCAATTGGATTACCTGCGCTACACCGGCGCCAGCGACCTCACCGCCAAAGAGGTCAAAATCTTCGGCCTCTCCGCTTACCTTACCCGGCTCTACGAGCAGTTAGCGAACGATTTTTACCGCGCCAATCGCGCCCTGGCGGTGAAACGGGCAAGTTGGGGAGGGTTTTTGGCCGCGGTCGCCAGCATGGGCTACTACTCCGCATATGCGCTTATCGCCTGGCGCACCGCCAGCGGCCATCTCTCTTTAGGCGATCTGACATTTCTGGCCGGGTCGTTTTCCCGGATGCGCTCCCTGCTCCAGGGAATTCTCACCCGTTTTTCCAGCCTGGCGGAGGGCGCGCTCTATTTGAACGACCTGTTTGAATTTTTCGAGTTGCAGCCGCAGATCGTTTCACCGCCACATCCCCGCCCCTTTCCGGCTCCCATCCGCCGCGGTTTTGTATTTGAAGGCGTGGGATTCCGTTATCCCGGCTCGCAGGAATGGGCATTGCGCCACATTTCTTTTGAGTTGAAGGCCGGGGAAAAGTTGGCCCTGGTGGGAGAAAACGGGGCCGGAAAGACCACCCTGGTCAAATTGCTGGCGCGGTTGTACGATCCCGGCGAAGGACGAATTTTATTAGACGACTTCGATTTGCGGGAGTACGACGTGCAGGATGTACGCCGTGAAATCGGGATCATTTTCCAGGATTATGTTCGCTACCATTTTACGGCGGGGGATAATATCGCCATCGGGCGCATAGAAGCGCGCGAGAACCGCTCCCAGGTCGAAAACGCCGCTAAACAGGGGCTTGCCGATAGCGTAATCGAAAAACTTCCCGGGCGGTACGAACAGATTTTAGGAAAGCGGTTTGATACCGGGGTAGAACTCTCCGGCGGGGAGTGGCAGAAAATCGCCCTGGCGCGCGCTTACATGCGCGATGCCCAGACCTGATCCTCGACGAACCTACCGCCTCGCTGGACGCCCGGGCGGAACGCCAGGTTTACGAGCGTTTTACGGATTTGACCCGCGGCAAAACCGCGGTGCTGATCTCGCACCGTTTCTCGACCGTGCGCATGGCCGACCGCATTTTGGTACTGGAAAACGGGGGCATCCTGGAAATCGGCGCTCACGCGGAACTGCTCGAAATGAATGGGCGCTACGCGGAATTGTTCAACCTTCAGGCGGAAGGGTACCGGTGAGAGTCAAAGCGGGATGAGTAAGGCTGGCAACACTCATCCCCAATCTAATTCACGGAAGGATCGCTCCGGAATATCGAAGAACGGAGTCACCCCGGCGCGGCTGCTCATTTACCGCGTCGCCAGAAAAAGATAAACCATGCCAATCCCCAGCGCCGCCCCGGCAATCACGTCTCGCACCCAGTGCTCCTTCGCCCAGATGCGGCTGTAGCCGGTCAGCCCGGCCAGCAGGTAGGGCGCAATCGCCCAGGGAAAACCGAACTGGAAATGCACGAACGCCGCGCCCATAAAGGCGCTGGAAGTGTGCCCGCTGGGAAAGCTATAGGAACTGCCGTTGGGGCGCCTGCCCAGGGGGGTGAAATTAAAAATAAGCTTCAGCAAATGGGTCAGCGCTGTGGTGGACAGCCCCGCATAAGTCCAATTTTGCGCTGCCCGGACGTCTCCTTGCAGCGCCAGCGCCAGCAGCGCCGCCCAGGGGAGAGCGTATTGGAGAATATCGCCGATGTCCTCGAGGTTCTCGATGGAAAACGGTCGCAGCTTTTGCAAGAGTTCCGGGGAGTTGAGCATGGTCCTCTCCTGATTTTCTGCCAATTTGTGTAAGACATTAAAGAATTGCCCACGAAATAACCCCAAATGGTGGTATTGAATTCGTTTTGTGTATTTCGCGTGTTTTGTGGGCCAACTCTTGCTGGGTTGGTTATCTATTTTCAGATTTTAAGGAGACGGCAAAGGATTTCACGCCGAATTTTGGGAAAAAAGAAGGGGTTCGGCCATGCCAAACCCCTTCGGAATGAGTCAAACTGCTGGGTAGTGATTCAAAAAGTTTTATCCCGCCGGAACCGGGTGGGCAATCTTTTTCCACTGTTCTTCAAAATTGAAACCTTTGAAGGTGGGGCTTTCTTCATTATGGCAGGTGCGGCACTGCTTTTCCGCGGTACCGTCCGCAACCAGGATCGCCTTCATGCCATTCTTGATCGACTCTTCCCGGCTTTCCATGATTTTTTTAGTTTTATAATCGCCGCCGGCGCCGTGGCAGGTTTCGCATTGCACCCCGTGTTCGACGGCAAATTTAGGCCCAACCAGGGTGGTGTCGCCCACCAGGTCGTACCCGGAAGCATGGCACTTCAAACATTCCGGCGCTTCGTGAGGCGCTTTGGCAATGCCCTTTTCTTTCGCGATTTTGATCGATTCTTCCGATTTCAGGGTGGCAAAGGCCTGGGCGTGCTTGCTGGCTTCCCAAATAGCTACCTGTTTTCCCTGTTTTTCGGTTTTGTGGCAGGTTTTACACTTGTCCACCCCGATGAACTGGTGCTTCTTGGCGCCTTCCTGGGCAATCAGATAACTTGCAAAGATGACCGATAGGATACCGAGAACAATTTTCTTCATTAGAACCTCCTGAGTTAGTTAACCAACCATACATTCCAGCTAAACGAATGCCGGAGAAATATATTCATTTGAAAGGGAATTGCAAAGCATTTTGATAATTCCCCGGTTACATGGAAATCGACCCCTTGCGGAAATCCGTTTTTCCCAAATGAACGTTGACCAGCGCCGGAATTCCCCCCGCCGCAGCTTTTTGGGCAAGGTGCAAAGTTTCGGCAATTCTTCCCGGCTCTTTAAGCAAAAATCCTTTTCCCCCAAACCCTTCGGCGACGCGGTGGTAATCGCTACGGCGCAGCGCTGTTCCAACCTCATCGCTAAACACTTCTACCTGCTCCCGCGCGATTTGGGTCCATCCGGCGTCGTTGCCCACCACCGCAATGATCGGGACCTGATGGCGCACGAAGGTATCGAATTCCGCCAGGCTATATCCCGCCGAGCCGTCCCCGTACAATATCCACACCTCCGCTTCCGGGCGGCAGAGTTTGGCGCCCAACGCGAACCCCGCCCCCGCGCCCAGGGCGCCGAATACCCCGGGATCCAGCCAGGACAGCGGCCCGCGCGGGCTGATGATGTAAGAGGCGGTGGCCACAAAATCGCCTCCGTCGGCCGCCAGCACGCTTTGCTCGGTGATCCGGGATTCGATTTCCCGGCAAATTAGCAGGGGATTTAGCCCGGAATCGCCCGGCTCTTCGGACTTGCGCTGAATTTCTGCATCCCGTTCCTCATCGCGGCGGCGCAACTGCTCTATCCAACCCGCCCAGGCGCGATTTTCAATGTTCTGCTCCGAAAGTTGGCGCAAAAACAGCCCCACGTCGCCCATGACGCCCAAATCGGGGCGGCGATTTTTCCGCATCTCCGTGCGGCTGCGGTTGGCGGAAACCAGGTACGCCCCCCGGCGGATATGCCGCCCGTAATCCAACCGGAAATCGCAGGGAACCCCGGCAAGAATGACCAGGTCCGCCTCTTTGAGGGCCTGGCGGCGCTGGTGGCGCATCTGCAACGGGTGATTCCGTCCCAACAATCCCCGGGCCATGCCGGAAAGATACACCGGCGCGCCCAAGCGTTCGACCGCGCTGGCAATCCCGGCGGCCTCCGGCGCTTCCAACACCGCCTGGCTGCCCAGGAGCAGCAGGGGGCGCTCGGCTCTACCCAGTTTTTCCGCCGCCCGGCGAATTTTTGCGGGGGAGGGCAGGGGAGGTGAAACAGAGCGAGGAATGCCTGGTTTGACGCCTTCCGCTCCCGCAAAAAGGTTGTTAACGTGCCGCTGCAGGTACAGTTTGAGCAGGCGGTCGGACAGGGAGCCGCGGGATTGCGATTTTCCCCCGTACCACTGGCGCACCAGGGATTCATCGTACAATAGATCCACCGGGCATTCTAAGAATACCGGGCCGGGGACCCCGCTGCGGCAAACCCGGAAGGCTTGCTCCAGCGCCGGGGCCAGTTCCTTCACGCGTCTAAGCGATTTTGCCCATTTCACGTGGGGTTCGAGCAGCGCCATCTGGTCGATATCCTGTAACGCGCCGCGACCTTTCAAGGCCGTGGCGGTCGCCCCGCCTAATAACACCACGGGGGATTGCGCCAACTGCGCATTTTTGACCGCGGTGATGGTGTTGGTAAGCCCCGGCCCGGCGGTCACCGCGGCCACCCCGGGAATGCCGGTGAGCCGGGCGACGGCGTCCGCCGCGAACACCGCGCTGGCCTCGTGCCGCACGTCGATGACCCGGATGCCGCGTTGCTTGCAGCCCACCAGGATGGGAGAGATGTGCCCGCCGCACAGGGTGAATAGAAACGGAACTCCCTGCGCTTTCAAAATTTCGGCAATGATGTCGCCGCCGTGCATGTTATTTCCTCCATAGATTTACGGAGTCGATCAGGGTTTAAAGACCACCGCCCGGCTGAGGGAAACCGGGGGACGACTAACGGGTTTCAATCCGGCGGATTGCGCCGTCTCCACATTGTGCTCGAACCGGGAGCGGGACACGTGAATCCTGGGTTCGGCGTAGAAAAAGAGGGCGCCTGGCTTGAGAATTGAGCGAACTGACCGCATTAGATTCTCCGGATCGGGCACCTCGTGAACCATCCAGAACGCCAGCGCAAAATCGACCGGTTCGGTAAGTCCCAGGGAATTTTCCCGGCATTGATGGAGGCGGATGCGTGGCTCGACCCCCTGCTTTTCAGCCCGTTCCCGCAAAACCGAAAGCATTTTTGATTGGATATCTACCGCAATCACATTTCCGGCTTCCCCGACCATCCTGGCCATGGCGATAGAGAAAAAACCCATCCCGGAACCGATATCGATCACGGTATCGCCCGGTTTGACGTACCCCCCGAACAATTTTTCCGGGTTGTGAAAAAGGAGCCTCAGCCGGTTATCGAAGCTGTAAGCCAGCCACCAGGGACACACATGCTCATCCATTAACAACAATTTTCTCAGTCGCTTTTGCATGGTTAACCATCCACATTATTGATTGTTTGAGCAACCCCCTCACTTTTCCGGGTGTCCCACCGGCATGAGGTACAAAGGCTCCTCTTCCACCGGCAGCCCCATGGCGCGTTTGACGGCATCATCGCGGAAAGCGCCTGCCACCACGGTTCCCAGATTCAGGGCGGTTGCCTGGAGATAGATGTTTTGCGCCGCGTGTCCCGCCTCCATGGGTACGTAACGGCTGCTGCGGTCGCCGTATTTCCGGGCGGTGCGTTCGTAAACCGCGCTAATGACGAACACCGCTGCGCCTTCTTCCACACAATCCTGCCCCAGCGCAGCGCTGCTGAGCGCTTGCCGCACGTCCCCAGCGGCAATTTTTTGCAGCTCATGCGCCCCGGGGCGGTAGTGGTAAAGACCCGCAGCAAGATCCTGCACGTTTCCGGCCGCTACATAAACCTCCAGGGGGTAAAGCGCGCCGGCAGAGGGGGCGGTTCGTAATCCTTCGCCGGATTCAGTGATGCCCTGGGCGGCCCAGAGCAGTTGCGATACCTCGGCCAGGGTCAGGGATTTCGCGGCGTAATTGCGGATGGATCGCCGCTGCAAGAGCGCTTTTTCGACCGAGGTCGCGCTGTCGTAACGCGGTTCCGGCAAGCGGATGGGTTTTTCCGGCGCTTCATTCTGCAACTGTCCCCCTTCAGGGGCAGAGAAGGTAATCATAAGAACCCCCATTCCGATGCTTAACATGATGGCGAGAAAAGATAAAAATCGCATGGTCTGACGCCCGCTGTTTCGTTCGTACCAAGGTACTAAAATTTGGGCATTCGGGGAATAGAGGAATTTCAGAATATTTGGAAATCAGCGGGTAAACGGTTATCTTGCCTGCGCACATTATACTTTGCGGGGCCATAAATTGCGCTTTTCCTACCGGCAGGATGCCAATCCTACAAGAAGATCGACCGGCAAGGATGCCGGTCTTACAGAATCATCCAGGAAGCCGGGTTTTTACCAATGAATCAGCAAAAAAAATTCGTGGTTTTTATTCTTCGCCAACCTCTCAAGTTTTTAAAGCGGGTATTCATCGGTTTTCGAAAAAACCAGGGGGTGCTGCTTTCCGGCGCGGTGGCTTATTACACCTTGCTTTCCATCATCCCCCTGTTTACCCTCATCCTGATTGGTTTTTCTCACGTGGTTGATGAACGCCAGTTATTGGAAATGGTGGCGCAAAACCTGGAGTTGGTCGTTCCGGGGTTTGCCCAGACCATCATCGAAGAAATCCAAAAATTTCTAGAACACCGCCGTTTCATTGGTGTGATTGGTATTGTATTCCTGGTATTCTTCAGTTCCATGGCCTTTACGGTGTTGGAAAACGCCATGTCGGTCATTTTCTTTCACCGGGTGCAGATCAACCGCCGCCATTTCTTAGTATCCGCCATTCTTCCTTATATTTATATCCTCCTGGTAGGAATCGGTTTTTTGACGATCACGATCATCAGCGGGGCATTGCAGGCCGCCAGCGGGCGGCAGATTACCCTGCTGGCCTGGAGTTTAGGGGTTGATGAATTTTCCAGCACCATTTTGTACCTGCTGGGCATCATCGGGTTGATTTTGCTGCTTACCTCGTTTTATATGGTAATGCCGGTGGGAAAAATTCGCCTGAAACACGCCCTGGTGGGCGGGATTACTGCCGGGGTGCTTTGGGAAGGCATCCGCCGTTTTCTGATCTGGTACTTCTCCACCATCTCCATGGTGAACGTTATTTACGGTTCCCTGGCCACCGGGGTAGTGGCGCTGCTCTCCCTGGAAGCCGCGGCGATGATTTTGCTGTTAGGCGCCCAGGTAATCGCCGAATACGAGCGGTTAGACCTGGAAAAAGAAGATACGGTAGAAGAAACCGAAGGAATGCATACCTGAAGAGGGAGTGCAAAACTTCAGTTTTGCTCCCCAGGAGCCGCTTCGCGGCACTCCGGGAACGCGGCGACATTCTTTAACCGGAAACCAGGTTATAGAGACGCTCAATGCCCTCCGCGGCGCTCAGCGGGAGGGAAATATGGCCGGGGGGAACCTCCGGGTCGCGCAGATTGATGCGAATAAGCTCCCCGTTCAGCCGCGTCGCAATGTTTTCCGAAGTATGGCGCACCGTGGGCACCGCGACGCCGGCGCCCGCTTCCACAATCGCCAATCGCCAGCCATTTTCCTGAATTTCGCGCAGCCACCCGTAAAACCGCTCTTCCCGGGCCTCGGTGCGGCGGGAAATCCAGTGCCAGTCGCCGAACATGAGCACGTTGGGGCGAGCCAGCGCCCCGCACCGGGAGCAATGGGGGAGCGGTTCCTGCGCCCGGAAGGTCGCCTCATCCACGGTTACGGTAACGTCCCCGGCATCCCAAATCGCTTCGCCGCAGGGGCGCACGCATTGGAGATGATGAATGGAACCGTGGCATTCCACAACCCGCTCTTCGGAATATCCCGCCTTTTGAAATTGCCCGTCCACGTTGGAAGTGAAGACAAAATATCCCCCTTTTTTGCGCTTCCCAAGGTCCAATAGTTGGGAAAAACCTTTGTGGGGAGAGGTTTTGCGGTAGAGGTTGAGGCGATGCCCGTAAAAACCCCAGGCTAAGCGGGGATCGCGGGAAAACCATTGCGGATTGGCCATCTCGCTGAAGGAAATGCCTAATTTGGCGATAGGCGGGTAAGCGCGCCAGAATCCCTCGTTGCCGCGGAAATCCGGCAGGCCGGAATCCACTCCCATGCCCGCCCCGGCGCTAATCAGCAGCGCATCGGCTGTTTCCAAAATCCGCGCCGCCTCCCGGATTTGGGCGTCCAGACTCATAGCGCCGGTTTCACGGGTTTCTCCGCGGCAAAGGAGCGATCGACTTCCTCCGGCGTATGGAAAGTAATATCGTTGAAGCCGTTGCCTTTCTCGTCGGTAATTCGGAAGAAAAATCCCCAGTCGTAGAAGGTGTTGGTAACTTTCAAGAGCACCTGGTTGTAGCCGGGATGGAGCAGCACCGTGACGATATCCCGGTCAACCATGGCGTCGATGCCTTTGGTGCAGTAACGCTGCCAGATTTGTTCATTGTTGAGCCAGAGCTTCCCGGCGAGTTTGATGCCGGGGCGGATTTGCACCTTTCGCTGCTCCGGCGAATAAACGTAGATCAAGGCGTAGCCTGCCGCCCAGTCGGTACGGTTAAACAGGGCGCGAAGATTCACGTAGCCGTCATAAGCGCCGTCCTCGGCGGGCTTCCACCGCAACTCTCCATACTGATCCGGGTAAGCCGCGTTCAGGTCGATGCTCTTTTCCGGGGGATAGGCGTGTTGAAAACCGGAAACGCCCCGGGTGGAAAAGGGGCCGATCACCCGCCAGGTTTTTTCCAGGGGAGCGCCCAGGGCCTGGTATTCCGTAGCCAGGGCAGCGGTATTTTGCTGGCTGGCGTAACGCCGGGCCTCAACTAAACGGGCGACCACTTCCAGGTCTTTGCGGTTCTTTTGCCGGGACATTTCCAGCAATCGTTGAGAAAAACGTTCCTGTGGCGGGGTTTGGCCGTCTTCGTAGGCCATCACTTCAAATACGAATTTCCAGAAATTGCTCCACCCGCGGTAGCGGGTTATGGAAATCAAATCGAGCTGCTGCGGGCGGGAATGTTGGAAGTGCTGCTCTGCTTTGTCGAACTGCCCGGCGCGCAAGTAGAGCAATCCTAACACTAAGTCAAAATGGGCTTGCTGGATGGGATCGGTGTGGGAAGCAGCGGCTTTTTCCAGAATTGGGAGCGCCTCCCCGGCAGGCCAGTGAGTATGCGCCAGAAAATCGCTGAAGTCGTGCAGAATTTGCAGGTTCTCCGGCTCCCGGGAAAGTTTTTCTTTGAATCGCTCGTAGGCGGCAGCGTAAAGTTGTTTCGCTTTGGCGGTATCCCCGGCGGATTGATACATTTCGCCGAGGATGATGATAACGTTGTCGGAGTAGGGATTCTGCTCCAGCATTTTCCGCAGGGCTGGTTCCGCTTCCCGGGTTTTCCCGAATCTCCAGAGCGTTAGCGCGTTCAGGTAATCAATTTCGGAGAGCGCCATGGGATTCTGATCCCCTTCCTGCACCCGCTTGATATAAGCCTGGGAACGCTCATAGTTCCAGAATTCCCGGTATAAACCGGCCAGGCGGAAAGCGGAATTGCTGAAAGTGGGCCACTTTTCCAGGGCGGTTTGGAATTGAACCACCGCTTCATCCAAACGCCCGGCGTTGATCAAAATTTCTCCCCGGCTGTCGTAGGGATTGGGTTCGTCGGGCGCCAGTTCCTGGTAGGTATCGAGGTATTTCAAAGCCGTGGTATAATCCCCCCGCTCCGCGTAGAGGTAAGCCAGGTCATTATACAGCAGCTTGCGGGAGGGATCCAGCTCCAGCGCGATCTCGAAGTGTTCCAGGCCGCGTTCCAGGTCCCCGCAGGCGTGGTATAGTGTGCGGGCCAGGTCCTGGCGAATCTCCACGTCCGAAGGCATGCGCAGAACCGCCTGCTCTAAAATGGTCAGGAGCCTGGGAAAATTATCCGCTTGTTTGGCTTCCGCCACCTCCAGGCGAATGCGGTCGGTTTCGGAGAGCTTGTCGCTGTACTGGCGGGCTTTCTGGAGGAGTTTTTTCCCATTGGAATTTTTGTCCATGTCCGCGTCAATTTGCCCTAACCGCAAATAGGCTGCGGCAAAAGTGGAGTCGTATTTAAGCGCGTCTTTAAAGCACTTCACTGCTTCATTCCAGAGAAATTTATCCATGTTCTCCAGACCCATGGAATAACAGCGGAACGCTTCCACCGAATGGGTGATCTCTGCCAGCGTAACCCCGGTTTGAGGGCGCTCCTCCAGGTTTCCGCGCATGTTGGCCCGCAGCCGCTCGGAAAGGCTGTCCACCATGGCGAAAATGCGTTCCAGGCCGGCCCCCCGAACGGTTTCCCGGCGGAGAATCTGGGTGGTGACGGCGTCGATCATTTCCACTTCGATGCACAGGCTGTCATACTGGTGGTAGAAACGCCCGGTGAGGATGATTTCCGCGCTGGCCTGGCGGGCAATGGCCGCGGCGGTGGAGGGATCGTCCAAATCCCGCTCGCCCTTGCCGTTCTGCTGCGCCACTTCGCTCAGCCGCTGCATGGTGATTACGTTCAAATAGCGGGATTGGGCAAACTCCGTGGTCAGCATATCCGTCAACCCGCGGCGCAGCCAGTCTAAGCTGCGATCGTTGGTGAGATTTTGGAAATTCAGGATCGCCACGGAGCGTTGCTGCGCGGGAGAGACTTGCAGCACGCTGGAGGCGGTTTGGGATACGGTTTGGGGAACCGTGCTCAGGCTGGTCAGCTTGATTTTACTCTCCCGGCTGGTTTCGCAACCTGGGAAAAATGTTACCCAAAGCAGGATAAGAACCAACGCAGATGATAATTGGCGCATCATGATGAACCTTGCTTGTTGTTTTAATTAAAACACGGTTTTTGTTACGCTAAAGACTCCAAACAGGTTGCCGCAGCGGGAAAATAAATCTCGCGTGATGCGTGATTAGCACGTGGAAGTCACGTTTCACGCATCACCCCGCCTGCCCCTCCCGCTGCACCATCACCATGGTGATATCGTCGTGCGGCTGAACGCCCTCCATGAAGCCGTGCAGGGATGCTAAAATGGATTCCCGCATTTGCAGGATATTCCGTTCCCCTATTGCGAGGCAGGAGCGCAGCAGGCCCTCCTCGCCGAATTCCAACTGCCGGGCGTTGCGGGCTTCGATGAGGCCGTCGGTATAGAAAATCAGGGTTTCAAAAGGCTTCAGGTCCAGCGCCGTTTCTTCCAGGCAGCTTTCGAAAAGGTCCCCCGGGTCCAGCCCCAGCCCGATGCCGGCGGGGGTAAGGAACTGGTGCTCTCCGTTCGTTCCGATTTTCAAGAGCGAATTATGCCCGGCCCGGGAGAAGACGAATCGATGGGCGGGAATTTCCAGCACCCCGTAAATCATGGTAATAAAAGATTGCCGGTCGATATTCCCGAACAATTTCCGGTTCAGCTCGCTGAGAAGCTGGCGGGGAGAGCGGTACACCGAGGTAAGCTGTACCATCATGCCCTTCAGCTCCGCCATATAGAAAGAAGCGGAAGTACCCTTGCCGCTTACGTCCGCAATGACCACGCCTAAGTGGGTTTCGTCCAGGCGGAAGAAATCGAAGTAATCGCCTCCCACTTCGTAAGCGGATTGGCAGATGCCCTCGAAGCGGAACCCGTCCACCACCGGCATGTGGGCGGGCAGGAGCCGGCGCTGCATCTCGCGGGCAATTTCCAGCTCCCGTTTGAGGCGTTCCTGCTCGCGCAGCTCTTCGTAGAGCAGGGAATTCTCCAGGGCCAGGGCGGCCTGCCCGGCCAGCATGGCGGCAAAGTGGCGCTCCTTGGGACTGAAACTTACTTTGTCCGGCGGCAGGGCAAAAAACAGCAGGCCGAAAAGCTCATCTTTCACCGGCATGGGCATCAGAAGGCCGGCCTCGTCTTCCGGGGCATGGTGCAGCGCTTCCATGATGTCCGGGGGAGCGGAATGCACCATAAAACCGTCTTTGCGCTCTAAGAGGAATTTTTCGACCTGGCCGTTGATCTCCAACGGGGGATAGAGGTCTTTTTTCTCCTCCGAAACGGTGATTTCGTGAAAAGCGCCGTGGGAGTTCCGGCGGCGAATGTAGAGCCGGGTGGACCCCGCGCCGATGGCGCTTTTCAGGCGCTCGCGCACCAGCGGGGCCAGGCGGTCGAATTGAAAGGTGGCGCTCAATTCGTAGCCTAAGCTTTCGATGAATTGGCGCTCCCGCAATCCCTCGATCATGGTGTTGAAAGAGTGCCCCAACTGGGCGATCTCGTCATGGGTTTGAGGGTGCACTTTCTGTTCTAAGTTGCCCTCGTTCACCGCCTTCATGGCCCGGTTCAGGCGCTCCAGGGGGCGGGTAAGCCGGCGGCTGATGAGTACCGACACGAAACTGGCCAGCAGGATGAAAAACAATCCCAGGCCGACGTTGAGCAAAATTCCCCGGTTCAATTCCCGGTTAATAGCGATCACTGAAAAGCCCACGTGAACGCTGCCTAACACCCGGTCGCCGACCTGGATATTGACCCGCTCGGTTTGCAGATCCGGTTTGCTCTCCTCCGCCACCGCCCCGTTATCCAGGCGGCGCACGATATCGGCCTGCATTCTGCGGCTGAAGAGCGGGCGGTCGTATTCGATCAGGTCAGAATTAAGGGTATGGGCGCGGAGTGCGCCGCGGTCGTCGAAAATGGCGATGTAAACGACGTCTTTATTGAACGCCATCAGTTGGGAGATGTAATCCTGGTAGGTATTCCAATCCTGCCGGTCTAAGAGCTGCATGGTAGCGATGTTGCGGGCAATGCGGTGGATCTGGGAGGCCGCGGCGGCGCGCCGGGATTCGATTTCCCGGATAGTAAAAAAATAGGTAACGCTGGCCATGATCACCGTAACCAGCACGGTGGAAAGCAGGATGAACTTTGTACGCAGGTTGATCTTCAACAAACGGCTCCCAGACAATAGCGGGGGAATTTACAACCGAACTTCAAACTATCCAACGCGATTGTTTGGAAATCGTTGCGTTTGCCAGCGAAGTGCAGCGGAGTGCAAAACTGAAGTTTTGCCAGTGAAAGCATGAATGCCGTGGAAGGAGTTGGCGTTCAGGCAGGTTCCCTCCGGTCTCTGCCCCTGCAAAACTGAAGTTTTGCACTCCGGCTGCTACGCCGCGCCGATGCGCCGAATCTCATCCGATTCCAGAATGCGGATGCCTGGGCGGTTTTCCCGGGCAACCTGCACGATGGCCGCGGCCACGCTGCGGGCGTGAACGGGTTTATAGCGCGCCGGTATGGCAAATCCGAACAGACCGCTTATGAATTTGGCAATATCTTCTCCCGGGCGGGTTTCCCGGCGGTCGCCTAAGAGCAGGGAGGGCTGGAAGATGCTCAGCGCCGGGTAACCCAGTGTTTTCAGCGCTTCTTCCAATTCCCCTTTGACGCGGCTGTAGAAAATCCGCGAGCGGGCGTCCGCCCCGCTGGAGGAGACCAGCAGAAAGTGCTCCGCGCCGTTCTCCCGGGCGATGCGGGCGAGCTCGTAGGCGTAGGTGAAATCGACTTTGTAGAAATTTTCCTGCGACCCGGCTTTCTTGATCGTCGTTCCTAAGGCGCAGATGACCCGCCCGGCGGAAATCTGTTCGCGGTAATCCCCCGCCCGGTCGAAGTCGATGGCGTGGTTTTCCACCTTCGGATGTTGCCCCTCCGCCGGGAGGGGGCGGCGGGTAAGCGTGATGACGCGCTGCCAGGAATCATCGGCGCAGAGCAATTTCAGGCATTCGCCGCCGACCAGGCCGGTGGCGCCTAACAGCAGAACGGATTGGGGGGTAGCCATGGGGTCTCCTTTAGTTTCACAAGTAGGCAGTATGCAGTAGGCCAGTAGGCAAGTAGGCAATTTTCATTATTCTCGCCCCTGCCCCTGCCCCTGCTCCTGCCCCTGCTCCTGCCCCTGCTCCTGCCCCTGCCCCTGCTCCTGCCCCTTCTCCCGCCCCTGCTCCTGCCCCTGCCCACCGGCCTACTGCCCCAAAAGCCCCGCCTGCCTTTCCAATATCTTCATCATCGCCAGGGCGTTATCCACCGCTTTTCCCACGGGATGGTTGTTGAAGAAGATATAGGTTTTCAGGCTCTTTTTGATCAATTCGATGAGGCGCTCGCTCCATTCCTCCAGTTCCGACTGCCGGTAGTCGTAATGATAGCGGGTTTCGTTGGTTCCTTCCCACCAGTCGGTCTGGTTGCGCCCGTGAAAGCGCACGTAGGCGGTATCCGTGGTGGCAATGTTCTGAGGAGGCAGCAAACCCCGCAGCGGCGGCTCGTCCACGTTGACGTAGCCCATTCCCTGCGCCCGCAGAAAATCAAAAGTTTCCGGCTGGTTCCAGGTGCAGTTGCGGAATTCGACGAACAGGGGAAAATTGCCGGCCAGTTCCCGGGTTTTGGCCAGGTAATCGCGGTTCTCGGGAGTGTTCTTGAAAGAATAAGGAAATTGCGCCAAAAAACCCCGGAACTGGTTTGCTTCGATGAGAGGTTTGAGCGATTCGGTCAACTCCGCCATGGCGCGCCGGTTTTCCTTGCGGGTGTGAGTAGTTTCCCGGTGGGTTTTGACGATGAATTCGAAGTGCTCCGGAACTTTCCGCTGCAAGTGGTAGAAAACCGCGCGGTTGGGAATATTGTAATAGGTGGAATTGATCTCCACCGCCGGGAAATGCCGGGCATAGTGCGTTAATTTATCGCCCGGGGGCAGCCCCTCGGGATAAAAAACCCCTTCCCAATCCTTGTAGCTGTACCCGCAGGTGCCGATTTTGTAGATCATCGCCGTTTTCCCCGCCTTAAATGGCTGCCAATCTTGACAATGTTAAATTAGCCACAGAGTTCACAGAGAACACTGAGAATCAGGGATTTATTGACCATTAATTCCTCTGAGCACTCTGTGTTCTCTGTGGCAAATATTCAAACTTAACATTGTCGAGCAATTTAAATCCGAAAACGGGAGCGGCAAAATTTATTTTGCCATTACCGAGGTTTAACCTGATCTATATCATTGTTTTTGAACCCTTCTCTAACCAAATTAGCCCCTAAATCGTTTCGTTCTTTGTCGGTAATTATCTGGACAATGCCACATTGGTTTTTTTTGACAGGATTAACAGGATGGCAAGGATTTTATGTTGGATTCTTATTGCCGGATAGCTTGTCAAATTATGCGCATTTTAAAATTTCCGTTTCCTTGTTCCATAGAAAACCCCGGTAGGGGTTCAATCCCGGCCATCCGCATTCGCGTTAACCTAAGTAAAAAATCACCGCAAAGACGCAAAGACGCAGAAGTTTTAGAGAGTTTTCGCCTGAAATTCCTCCTTGCGGTTAAAAATCCCTAAGGTTAACGGGAATGCGGCCATCCGGGATAGCCGGCAATAATACAATGCAAACCGCAACCCCGGCCACGAAGTGGCTCCTTCGGAGCAGGGGTTGAACCCCCTTCGGGGTTCCGGCGGTTATTTGAGGTTTATGAATTCTACAAATGTTGAACACCTCCGGTGTTCGGAAAAGAATCCTGGCTACAAAGTGGCTCCATTGCTTGTAAATGGAGATTTCAACGTGCGTTTGGTATGAATGCATCAATTTTCATCTTGTAAATCCTGCTCATCCTGTCAAAATCTCTAAGAGGGTGTTTGAAAAATCTCCTGAAATGACTCTACAGATAAAAAATAGCACGCGGATGACACGGATGACACCGATTTTCGCGGATAAATTGACACAGTTTGCTAAAAAAATCTGTGCGAATCCGCGTTATCCGTGTCATCCGCGTGCCATTTGAGCGATTTTGGGGGTACTGAACCGAATTTTCAAACACGCTCTAAATGAGACAATATCAAATTACCCAACTTGCCGGAGGCAATTATGAAACCTTTTTACCTTTTGGGACTCATTTCATGCTTCTTTGCTACGTTTTTACTCGCCGGGGAGATTCGCGTGGCGCAAACCGTTCCGGCAGCCGGGGCCGCCAATGTAAACCCCGATTTGGAAGAGATCCTCATCGTCTTCAGCGCCCCGGTGAAGCAAAATAGCTGGTCGTTTGTGGAAACCGATGCGGGCCGGTTTCCGGAAACCGCCGGGGATCCTTATTTCAAAGATAACCGCACCTGCGTTCTGCCGGTAATTCTGGAACCGGAAATGACCTACAGCCTGGGAATCAACAGCGCTACCCGCAAAGGGTTCAAAAGTGCGGCGGACGAGACCATTGCGGTGACCCCGTACCTGTTGACCTTTTCCACCGGGCCGGCCGGCGGCGAAGAGAACGCCGCCCCGCCGCGCCGGGAATCCGCCGCTCCCCAGTCGAAAAGCGCCGGCGTTCCGGAAACCATGATCTTCCAACGCGCCAACGAGCCGAAGGAAGGCGCGTTTAGTCTGCTCATTCCCCGGGGCTGGCAAACCGAGGGGGGAATTTTGCGCGTCGATCCCACCGCGCAGGGCGGGCCTTCCCAATCCGTCGCCGCCAAATTGGATTTCGCGGTGAAAAAAGACCGCCAGGGCTCCGTAATGGCGCGCTGGCTGCCGGATGTCTTGTATTTTGATTCCCGCAGGTCCCCCGCGGGGCAGATGGGGCTGTTCCCCCCGGGCAGCAACTACATGGGCATGCCGGTGTATTACCTGATGCCGGCGCAGCAATTCCTCAGCCAGATCGTTTTCCCGTATGCCCATCCGCGCGCTACCGGGATAAAAATCCTGGAGCAGCGCAGCCTGCCGGAGCTGTCGCAGAAATACCGCCAGCGCCAGAAAGCGCTCATTCCCCAATTGGATTTCAGCTACGACGCCGCCATCCTGACCGTCTCTTACCAGGAAGACGGGGTTGCTTACAAAGAAAAGCTCTTTACCGTGATCGAAAATTGGGGCCAGGCGGGAGCGGGAATGTGGGGAAACAAAGAAACCTTCTTCATCCGCGCTCCCGGCAATGAGTTTGAACGGTGGGAAGCGGTGTTCAGCCTCATGCAAAATTCGGTGGTCATCAACTCCCAATGGCTGGCGGGGGAAATCCGCGGGCAAATGCAGCGCGCCGGAATTGTCGCCCAGACCATGCAGGAAATTCAGCGCATCGACCGGGAGATCGTGGAGCATCGCCAAAAAACCAACGCGGAAATCCACAACGATATGTTCCTCACCCTCACCAACCAGGAAGAGTACGTCAATCCCTACACCAACCAGGTGGAGATCGGCTCCAACCAGTGGCAGTACCGCTGGGTAAACGAAAGCGGCGAGGTGGTTTATACCAACCGGGAGGATTACAATCCCAACCAGGATGTCAATTTGAACCGCTCCGATTTCAAAAAAACCCCGGTGCGGAAGCGGTTTCCGCAGTAGCATCATGGGGGAAGGTTAGCGGTTCTCCAGTTCCCGGGCCCGGGGTTTGAAGAAGAGTTGAAATAATAAGTGGCAATAGAGCGCCAGCCCCTGTCTTCCGGCGCCCGCCACCGAATAACGCCAGAAACCGTACAGGGCGGTCAGGTTGAGCAGGCGTTCGCTGTAGAGCCTCCAGGTGAAATTCTCCTGCACTCTTTGGATGGCCTGTCGGGAGATTTTTTTCCACAGGGAAGAATCTTGCTCCAATTTGCCTAAAAACTCGAGCAAGGGGCGGCTGATCAGCTCCGGGAGGGTAGGATTGATCAGGAAACCACTTTTTCCGGGCACGATGATTTCCGAAGGCCCGCCAAACTGGGTGGCAAAAGTCGGCAGCCCGCTGGCCATCGCCTCCAAAACCGTCAATCCGAATCCCTCGAAACGGGCCGGCTGCACAAAAATTCCTTCCCGGTCGGCGATGATGCGATAGACTTCCCCGCCGTCTTCTTTAGGAAGATGAACCCCCAGCCAGCGGATTTTGCCCTGCAATTGATATTGATCGATCAGGGAGTACATCCGTTCGATTTCGGTTCTCTCTTCCGCATCATCGGTCTCCTCGGTTTTGATCTTCCCGGCGATGAGGATGAGATTGGCCTTTTCCTGCAATTCCGGGGATTGGCCGAAGCCCTCCACCAGCCCGGTAATATTTTTGATCCGGTCCAAACGCGACATGCTGAAGATCGGGCGTTTGCCGGGATCGTCCAACGTTCCGTAAACCGTCTCGTTTTGCGTTGAGAACAGCAATTCTTCCAAACTCCGGGTATGTTTGGGCAGCCGGCGGCCGGTTTCATCATAGGGGAAATATACATTCTCCTCAACGCCCGGCGGAATGACGTTAAACTTGGGGTGAAACAGGTTGATGCCGTTTTCCACCTGAAACAGGCCCGGCATGGTGAAAAACTGGTAAGATTCATACTGCCCGCGGCCCTCCTGCGCGCCGGAAATTTCCTGAAAAGTGCTGGTAATGATGAAATCGGACATGTTCATGGAGATCAGGTCGGCGACAAATTGCAGCGAGAAGTGATATTCCTGTTCGAAATGCTGCCAGTAGAGATCGGAAAAGAGGTACTTGGTCTTCTCCAGCGCGTGGGCGATATTACATTGCGTCACTCCGAATTTTTTAGAGAGCAGCATGGCCACTAAGTTGCCGTCGGAGTAGTTGCCGATGATCAAGTCCGGCCGCCCGTTGAACTCGCTTTGCAGTTCATGGTAACTCAATTGGGCAAAGCGTTCCAGGTAGGGCCATATTTCAAACCGGGAGAGCCACCGGGGAACGATTTGGCCCTGTTTGTCAGTGAAGGGAACCCGCAGAATGAAAGAGTTTTCGGTGTAGTGAACTTTTTCCAGGCGCCGGTGGCTGTTGGTATTCTGGTGCTCCGGAATCAGGCGGGTGAGTATAATGATTTTGGGGGTGATTGAAAGGCCGTAGGAGCGAATCCGTTCCGTCAGATATTTTTCCAGGGCGCGAACCTGGTCGAGAATATAGACCACCTGCCCCCCGGTATCCGGGCGGCCGAGCACATTTTCCTGCCCGAACCAGCCGTGCGGAGAAATAATGGCGATTCGATTGATCATGGGAATGCGCGAGATAAATTGCTCCAGGCTCTGGCTGTCCGGGGCCAGGAACAACTCCCGGAGCAGATGCATGGTTTCCCGGACGCGCCCGGCGGTATCTCCCCAGCCGGGTTCAAAACCATTGCGCCGGAGCAGGGGAAAAATTTCGGCGTGAGAGGTTTGGGGGTCGTATTCCTCCAATTGGTGTATGGCTTTTTCCAGGTTTTCGGTCAATTCTTGAACGGTTCGAATATAATCGCCGTCGATTAGCAACTGCTGCTGGTCGATGGAGTGGATCTTCAGAAACTCGAACAGTGCTGTGTGCCATTTATCGGGATTTTGAAACAGGCTGCTGGACATATATTTGTTCAGGTACTCGATTCCCTTCCCAATCCTTTTGACATCTTTGATATTCGGCCCATAGTCATAGAAGGGCATAAAATCGATGCGCAGTTTTTCTTCCTGCCCGTCCGGATTCGCGCCCGCAAAACGGTCCTGGAAGTCTAACAAATCCGCTGTGGAAATCTCTTCCAGGGCGCCGCTGTGAATGTGGATCTTGTAAATCCGGTAACGGGCTAATTGGTAACGGTGGAGTAAAATAGCGGCCCCGTCGGAAATGATCAGCTCCGGGGTCTGGCGCAGCAGGCGATAGGCTGAGGAGCTATTCTCCAGGGAGCACCGCCGCCCGGGTTCACTGCAAAATTTTTCAAATGCTAACAGGATATCGTTCCGCAGCAGGTATTTTTTTTCTCCTCCTGCCAGCTCATATAAAAATGATTGAAAATCATGCACTTCTTTTTCGTCGAGGATATCATTTAGGGATCTATGCATTGACCAGTTTCTCCTTTCTAAGCGTGAAGGATGGCAGGGTGTTCTGGTGTTTTAGTGCGCGACTGCCATTCCACCACCAAAACACTGTATTGAAGCCCGGTTTACAGGTTCAGAAAATCGTAATGCTCGAAGCCTTCCATAATCCCGGCGGCGTGGTTCCCGGAAGCGAAGTGGATATGGCGCAGCCCTTTTAACTTTTCCAGCTCCGGGTGATGGTTACCCACCACCACCCCCAGCATCTCCCCTCGCAGCATATCGGCGTCATTATCGGAATCCCCGGCTACCAGGGTGTGCCCCAGGGGAATATTCCATTTATAGCAGAGGTAGCGAATGGCTTTGCCTTTGGAAGCCCGGAAGGGGAGGATATCTAAAAACCTTTCCTGGGAATACACCAGGTTATAGCGCAGGCGGTTTTCCGCGAGCGCCTGGTGAACCTTCGCGAGATGCTCCTCGGAGGCTTCCATGAAATAACTCAATTTGAACTCCCGTTCCGGGTCCTCATCCTGTGCTTTCAAAAACGGCAGACGGCGCAAAATTTTTTTTATTTGTTCCGGCTGCCATTGTGCAGCGATATGGGTTTTCCAGCCCCGGTCCGGCAGCAGTTCTTTCGTGTAATAGATTTCCGTGCCCACGGAAGCGATGATCACATCCGGGTGGGGAAGGGAGCTTTCCTGGAATAAGGGAACAATTGCTTCCAGGGAGCGTCCCGTGGCCACCCCGAATCCGAAAGTTTTCCGGTTTTTCCGGATCAGAACCCCCAGGCGCTCCAGCGCTTCCTCGTCCCCCAGGAGGGTATTGTCAATATCGGTAATGAACATCTTATTCAGGCTTTTGAATCGCCGCCCGATGGCCGGCGCGGCGTCCGGTATTTCCGCAGCGGCAATCTTCTCGAAAGGTAATTTGGCAATTTCGGCCAGGTACTTCCGGCAATGGGCCTCCCAGGAGTAATGGTTCCTGACCCCGCGGATGCCGTTCTGGGAGTAAATCCGCCATTGATCCGGATCGACCAGGATCTTTTTCAAAGCGGCGCTCATCTCCTGCGGCTGGCGCACGTCCACTAACAGACCGTTCTTGCAGTTTTTGATGATATCCCGGGGGCCGCCGTCGTCGGTGGCGACAATCGGCAGCCCGCTGGCCGCAGATTCCACCAGGGTCAGCCCGAAAGGCTCGGTAAATGCGGGATTCACGAACGCTCCTCCGGCGCGTGCGGCAATCCGGTATAATTCCGGAACCTCGTATTCGAAATCATGGCGTTTGGGAATGGCCAGTTTTCCGTAGAGGTCGAACCTGTCCATCGACAGGAGCAATTCGGTCAATACCTCCCGTTCGTTATCATCCATTTGGTTGATGTCTTTACGAATGCCGGCAAAGATCGCCAGGTTGGCGATGGCCTGTAATTCCCTGTCCATGCCATAGGCGGTGACCAACCCGGAGATATTTTTGCGCCAGTCCGGGCGGGAAAGCGCCAGGATCAACGGTTTTTCCGGGTGGGTCAAAAAGCGCTCTAATTCTTTGGTCATGAAAAACCGCGCTTCTTTGATTTTTTCCTGCTCTTCGGATCCCTCGAAGACCTCTTCATAAAAGGGATGAAAACGCCGGGTGTCGATCCCCGGCGGAATCACCCGGAATGTTCCGGATGCCACTGAGGAATACATCCCGTATTGTTTTTCCTTTTCCTGGGTGGTGCTGGTGACGATCAGGTTGGCCCGGGCAATCGCTTCTTCTTCTACCCGGATGCGCCGGTCGATATGAAACTGCTTATTCATTTCCTCTTCCGAGAGGCCGTTCTCTCCCAACCGCTGCTGCTTGGGCCGGCCCAGGGAGTGCCCGGTGAATACGAACGGAACCCCCAGGAAAGTGGATAATTCTTTGGCCACGTACCCGCCGTCTGCATAATGGCCGTGCACAAAATCCGGTAAATCGTCGTGGTCTTTAATGAACTTCAGGGTTTTATCGACGAATTCGTCGAGGTGCGGCCACAGCAGCTCTTTACGAATGTAGCGGGTACCGCCGCATTGGATGCGCACGATCCTCACCTTGTCGCTAAGCTGCTCTACCGCTTGATCGTAATCCGGGGAGAAAGTCTTTCCGCGAATCCGGCGGGTGAACAAATCTACCCTGCGCACTTTTTCCAGGGAGCCGAGCGCCCGGGCCAGTTCCACCACGTATTTCACCTGGCCGCCGGTATCGGCGTTGCGGCCCATCTCTAAATTGGAACCCCGTACCAGGCCGTGAATACTGAAAAGCTGAATGTAATAGTTTTTTTTAGGCATTTTTTCACCGGAGTTTTAAAGTGAATAGATCGTGGATTAAGCGGGAATTCGAATAAAAAGGGAGATTGCGATATTTTTGTCTTTGCACGTCTTCCATCACTGATTCATTATATGCCCTTATTTTCCAGAATTCAAGCTTCGTCTGAAAAAAATGGCCCAATTTCGGATGAGGGAGGGGAGGAGAGTGGAACCCTTAGTTGCACGCGTGCCAGTTTTCTGTTATATTTATTCCGCTTTTGAAGCAAACGAAAAATTCCGGAGCGCGTTCCGCGGTGAGCTATCGAATACGCCTGAAAATATTTGCTGAATCTCTAAGGGAAAGCCTCATCATTGTCCGGGAAAGCGGGTTGCTGAAGGCGATGGGAGGGATTCTGCTGCTTACCTTTATTGCTGCGTTAGCAGTGATGTTTTTTGAGTTGCAAAACTCCGCCAGCAACATGGTCAGCGACCGCGGGGCCGGTTTTGCCCATAAGTTCTGGGAGACGATCTGGTGGGCGTTGATCACCATGACCACGGTCGGCTACGGCGATAAATATCCCATCACCACCGGGGGGCGGGTGGTGGGCATCTTCGTGGCGTTTTCCGGGGTGGCGCTATTGTCTATCTTCACCGCGACGATCTCTTCGGTTTTAGTTGCTCGAAAAATCAAGGAGGGTAAAGGATTGCAGAACATCCACTGGAAAAATCACATCCTGATCTGCGGCTGGAACTTTCAAGTTGAACAACTGCTGCAAGCGTTCGAGAGCATCTCCCGGGAATCCCATCCCGCTATCGTACTGGTCAACGATGTTCAGGAAGAGATTATCCATGACCTGATTCTCCGCCAAAAAGACCTCAAGGTAAAATTTGTGCGGGGAGATTTTTCCAACGAAGCGGCGCTGCAACGCGCTAACATCAAATTTGCCCGGGCCGCGATCATCCTCCCGGATCTCTCGGAAAAAACCATCTCCCAGGCGGATGATAAAACCCTGTTATCCGTGCTGGTGGCCAAATCCCTCAATCCCAAACTCAAGGTGTACGCCCACATTCTGAATCCCAATAACGCCGGCCATTTTCGCCACGCCGAGGTGGATGAATTCATTCTCCGCGACGGGTACACCAGTTTTTTGCTGGCCCAGCACGTGGTTGCTCCCGGGGTGCCGCAGTTTTTTGATCAGATGCTGAATTTGAGCGCCGCCGATAAAGTGCAGCGGGTTAGCATCCCGCCGGCATTTGTCGGTAAAACCGTTGCGGAATTGCAGGAGCATTTCAGGGGCGCCCGCCAGGCGATTTTCCTGGGCATCGTCTCCGAGGAAGAGCCTTTTAATGTGCGGGATATACTGGCCGAGGAGCATTCCTACTTAGACGCCTATATCGATCGGAAATTGAAGGAGTCCGGGCGGGGCGGGGCCGCGCGGCAAAAAATCCGCGTGGCCATCAACCCTCCGAAAGATTATCGCATTCAAGAGAGAGATTACGCTTTAATCCTTGCTCAATAATTATTCTCCGAAAAACAAACCCGGGTGAATGAAGCCATGATCGATTTCAAATATTTGAGCAATTACGCGATCTTCAAGGATCTAACCGACGCGGAATTGGAGCAGATCTATTCTGTTCTACACTTTAAATCGTTCCAAAATGGAGATAAGATCTTTGAAGAGGGGGAGAGGGGAGAGGCGATGTATATTCTCCTGGAAGGTGAAATCGAAATCTCCAAGCCCTTGACCCTGTTGAAAGATAAGTTGGGGAAGGTGAACCGCGACAACATGGCCCTCATTCGCCTGAAACAGGAAGACCACCCCTGCGTGGGGGAAATGGTGCTTTTCGGCGACAGCGATATCCGCAGCGCCACCGCCATTGCCATTCAAGCCAGCAAGTTCGGGGTCATCGAGAAAGACGAGTTTTTGCAGTTGGCGGGGAGTAATAGCGCGCTGGGCTACAAAGTGATGAAAAATCTGGCCCGGATCATGGGCGAGCGGTTAAAAAAAGCTAATCAGGACATTCTGAAATTGACCACCGCCTTCACCCTGGCGCTGGAAGAATAGGACGGCGTTCGTGCGTTATGGTGTTTGGGGGATAGGATCGTGAGTGTGATTAGCCAGAGGTAATTCGTGAAGCGTAAAACGTGATGCGTAAATTTTACGCATTACGCAATACGCATTACGCTTCACGTATCACGCTTCATTCCCGGCAAAAGCGCTTTCACTTTTTAGCTAACAGCAAGAAATCTCCCAGGATATGGCCGCTCTCCTTCAAGAGCAGGTCCTTTTTCAATCCCTGGTGATTGGGTGTGCGGGCGTCCGCAATGGCAGCGGAATCAGCCGCCGCCCCGTCCTGGGTCTCTCCCTCGGCGAGCAGATCCTCTTTTTCCACCTTATTCCGTTCCGCCAGGCGTTTCGCTTCCTGTAAGGAAATCCGGGTCTGGTTCTGTTGCTCCTCTAACTCCGCCAGGTTTTCCATTAACTTTTTATACTCTTCATTCTGGCCCAGGCGCAGATTGGATTCCTGCTTCAAGCGCTTTGCCAGGGAGGAGAAATCATTTTCCGGGGCGAATTTCACCGGATCGATGCGGTCCCACAGCAGCGCGTTTCTCTGAACGCTCTCCCCGATCTCCATTTTATCGAAGCGGGAGGGGAAGGAAATATCCGGTATCACCCCCACGTGCTGGGTGCTGCCGCCGTTCACCCGGTAGAATTTGGCGATGGTCATCTTCAACTGCCCTAACCGTTCGGCGGGGTTTCGGTAATAGCGGTTCAGGTCGAAAGCATTTTGAACCGTTCCTTTCCCGTAAGACTGGCTCCCGATAACGATGCCGCGGCGATAATCCTGAATCGCTGCGGCAAAAATTTCCGACGCGGAAGCGCTCAGCCGATCTACTAGCACCGCCAGGGGGCCCTGGTAAATCTTGCCCGGGCGGGTATCCCATTGCACGTCCACCCCGCCGCCGGCATTGCGCACTTGCACCACCGGGCCTTTGTCGATGAACAGGCCGGTCAGCTCCACCGCTTCATCCAGAAAACCCCCGCCGTTGCCGCGCAGGTCGATGACGATGCCATCGACCCCTTGCTGCTCCAACGCTTCAACGAGTTTCTTGACGTCGCCGGAAGTGCTCTTGTAATCCTTTTCCCCGCGCCGGCGGGCTTCATAGTCGGAGTAGAATGAGGGGATGTTGATAATCCCCAGGGTCAATTTTTTGCCCTGGTGAATAATTTGCAAGGTATCGCTTTTGGCGGAACGGTCTTCTAACTTGATCTTGTCGCGCACCAGGGCGATGGTGTCCGCGGGGGCATTCGCCGGGGCGCCGGAGCGCAGCACTTGCAGGCGCACCACCGTGGATTTCTTCCCCCGGATCAATTGCACCACGTCGTCGATCCGCCAGCCGATCACGTCAACAATTTCCCCGTCCATATCCTGCCCCACCCCGATAATCCGGTCGTTGGGAAATAATTGCCGGCTCTTTTCCGCCGGGCCGCCGGGTACGATCTCTACCACCTTGGTATAGTCGCTTTCCGTGGTCAGGCGCGCCCCGATTCCTTCCAGCGATTGGCTCATCTGGATTTTGAAATCGTCGAAATCCTTGGGGGAAAAATAGTTGGTATGGGGGTCGAAGGATTCCGCCAGGGAATTCATCAACAATTGGAAAACATCCTCGCTCTGGTACTGGGTAACATTTTTCTGAATGCGTTTATAGCGGTTGCGCAGGGTTTCCGCAATGCTGTTCCAGTCTTTTCCATTCAGTTTCAGGTTCAGGGCTTCGTTTTTCAGGCGTTTCCGCCATAATTCATCTAATTCCGCCTTCGTTTTTGGCCAGGGCGCATTCTCCCGCTCCACTTCCAGGTACTCATCTATCGTAAAGTCGAATTCCCGGTTCAGCAGTTGAAAAACGTGCTCCAATCGCTCCGCCACCCGGGTTTCGTAGAGGTTGAAAATCTCGTAGGCCTGTTCCACCTGCCCGGACAGCAGGTAGTCATCGAACATGTAGCGATGGGCTTCCAGCGATTTGATATCCGACGCCAGAAAATAGGTGCGATTAAAATCTAAGAATTTCAGATACTCGTCAAAAATCTGCGAAGAGAGGGAATCGTCGATCTGCTTCCGCTGGTAGTGATTGCGCATCAGCAACTGCGAGACCAGTTGGCTGACGTTGCGATGCTGCGGCTCCGGCGCCAGGGCGGCGAAACGAACCTGGGTGGTGTCCGCCAACGCGGAGGCCGGGCGCTGCGGCTGGCCGTTTTGGGCCGCAAGATACCATCCGGCCAGGAGAATCCAGAAAAATACCGCCATTCTTTTCATGGAAATGCCTCGCTTAAACATCTTTATTTTATGGATACTATTCATCAAACTACCTCTTCCGACGTTTAAATTTACATCATTAACCGAGTTTCTCAAAATTAGTTTCTAAAATTAAAATGATTTTGTAATACTTTTTTTGTAAATTGAACACTGTTTCCGGGTATGATCGCCGCTCTGGCCGCGAGGCAGAGGGATTTGTGAATTTAGAAATAGCGCCTTTTTAAATGAGATTTCCGGGTGCGACGGTTTAGCCGCCTGACGCTCGTTCAATATAGATAATCTATCATCATTTAAAAAGGGATCCGTTATGAAGACCGGAGGAGAATTCTTAGTCTCCCGGGCCGGATCGGAGAAGATCTTCACCCGGGAAAATTTTACCGATGATCAACTGCAATTCTTAGAACTGGCCAGGGAATTTGCCCTCCAGGAAATCTACCCCAACCTCGAGGCAATCGAAAAGTACAACCCGGAATTAATGCGCGGCCTGATGCGCAAAGCCGGTGAAATCGGCTTTTTGGGCATCGACGTGCCGGAAAATTACGGCGGGTTATCCCTCGACAAAACCACCTCGGCTATTTTAACCGAATCCGTTTCCTTCAGCCAGTGCGCCAGTTTCAGCGTCACCATCGCCGCGCACGTCTCCATCGGCACCCTGCCGATTGTATTTTTCGGCACGCCGGAGCAAAAACAAAAGTACCTTCCCAAACTGGTCAGCGCGGAAATTTTGAGCGCCTACTGCCTCACCGAACCCACGGCCGGCTCGGACGCGCTTTCGATCCGTTCCACCGCGGCTCTTTCAGAGGATCAAAAGCACTATATTCTGAATGGGACCAAACAATTCATCACCAATGGCCGCTGGGCAGACCTCTACATCGTCTTCGCCCGGGTGAACGGCAAGGATTTTACCGCTTTTATCGTGGAGCGCAACACGCCCGGGGTGCAGCCCGGCAAGGAGGAGCACAAGTTAGGGCAAAAAGGGGCTTCCACGTGCAGCATCACTTTCGAAAACGCCAAAGTGCCCGTGGAAAACGTGCTGCATCAGGTGGGCAGGGGCGCGGAGGTGGCCTTCAACAGCCTGAACATGGGGCGTTTCAAATTGGGGGCGGCGGATTTGGGCGGCTGCAAGGTGTGCATCAACCAGTCTATGAAATACGCCCTGGAACGCTGGCAATTCGGGCAGCCGATCGCCCATTTCGACGCCATCAAGGGCAAATTCGGGGACATGATCCTGCGCACCTTCGCGTTGGACAGCATGGTCTATCGCACCGCCGGCCTGCTGGATGAATCGATCTCCCGGGTCGATCCCGATTCGCCCAATTACTTTTCCGAAGTCGCCCAGGCAATCGAGAACCACGCCATCGAGTGCTCCATGTGCAAGGTTTTCGGGAGCGAGGCGCTGTGGTCCAACGCGGATTCCGGCCTGCAGGTGTACGGGGGATACGGATTCACGGAAGATTATCCCATGGCCCGCATTATCCGGGATTCCCGGGTGGATCGCCTCTACGAGGGTACCAACGAGATCAACCGCCAGGTGATCGTGGGGTATTTCCTGAAGAGGGCGTTGATGGAAGAATTGCCGATCCGGGAGGCGATCAAGGCCAGCCTGCGCCCCGGCGGCGAAGGGTTGGCGGCGTTTAGCGGCCCCCTGGCCGCGGAAATGAACGCGCTGGAAACCGCCAAACGCCTGGCCCTGCTGACTTTTCACCACGCCCTGGTAAAACACGGCCAGGATTTGCTCAACGAGCAGCAATTGGCCGAAGCGCTGAGCGATATTTTCACGGACGTGTATGCCATGGACAGCACGATTTCCCGGGTAAACCAGTACCTCGAGGCCCACGGGAATGAGGAAATGCGCTTAACCATCGCAGGAGCCTTCTGCGCGGAAAGAATCTTCGCCATCGGCGCGGCGGCGGAGAAGATCATTTACAGCCTGCTTTCCGGGGAGGGGTTGAAAATGGCGCTCGAGCGCATTCACGCCCTGCGCGAAAAGATGGCGCTTCCTTACGATGTCTTCAAAATGAAGCGCGCGCTGGCGGAGGATTTGTATTCCCACGGGGAATACCGGTTTTAAACGTGCGGGGAATCGAGGTGCATGATCTTTTTACTCAGAATCCGAAAAAAAGGAGTAAATCAGCCATGAAGCAAGAACGTTTTAGCGTCATTATCGACGCAGTGCGCAGCCCCATGGGCGTCAAAAACGGGCAGATGGTGGGAATGCGGATGGACGACCTCACCGCCCAGGTGATTCAAGGTCTCCTGAAACGCGTTTCCAAATTGCCGGTGGAAAAAATCGATGATGTAATTTTGGGATGCGCCTTCCCGGAAGGCCCCCAGGGAATGCTGTTAGCGCGTTCCGCGGCGGTTTTAGCGGGAATCCCCAAAGAAGCCGGCGGCAAAGTGGTGAACCGCTTTTGCGGCTCTTCCATGGACGCGGTTCACCAGGCCGATTATGCCATTGCCGCGGGCGACGCGGAAGCGGTGATCGCCGCGGGAGTGGAGGACATGATCTCGGTGCCCATGGGCGGGTTCAATCCCAGCTTCCACCCGGAGCTGGTGAAGCAGAATTTCTACATCGGCATGGGCGAAACTGCGGAAATTTTAGCCAAAGAGGGCGAAATCAGCCGGGAAGCGCAGGAAGCCTTCGCGGTTTCTTCCCATCGCAAAGCGCTGGAGGCCATGAAAAACGGGCGTTTCGATAATGAAATCATTCCCGTCATCCATAACGGCATGATGATCGAGCATGACGAGGGCCCCCGGGAGCCGGATTTGGAAAAGATCAAATCCCTGAAACCGGCGTTCGACAAGAACGGAACCATTACCGCCGCCACCAGCAGCCCCATCTCCATCGGCGCGGCGGCGCTGCTGCTCGCCAGCAATACCCTCGCCAATGAGTACGGGCTGAAACCGCGCGCCCGGATTCTTTCCCGCGCCGTCGCCGGGGTGGATTGGGAACGCATGGGCATGGGACCGCTGCCCGCCGCCAAAAAAGCTTTGCGGAGAGCAAGACTCAATCTCGGCGACATCGAGGTCATCGAGCTGAACGAAGCGTTTGCCGCCCAGTCGCTCTACGTCATCAACAACGGCGGCTGGCCGATGGAAAAGATTAATTTGAACGGCGGCGCGATCGCCCTCGGGCATCCTTTAGGCTGCTCCGGCGCGCGCATCCTCGCCACCCTCCTGAACGTGATGGAGCAGAAAAATGCCCGCCTCGGCCTGGCGACCATGTGCATCGGCAGCGGGCAGGGCATTGCGACCATCATCGAGCGGATGTGAAGGAGGTGAAAAATGACCAGCCAAATCAACAAAGTTGCCATATTGGGAACCGGGGTGATGGGGAGCCAGATTGCCGCCCATTTTGCCAACGCCGGCATCCCCGCCCTGGCCTATGACGTTTCCCGGGAAGTGGCCGAAAAAGGGCTTCAAATGGCCGCATCCATCAAGCCCGCGGCCTTTTATAATCCCAAATCCGCCAAACTGATCACTCCCTGCAATTACCAGGAGCACCTGCCCCTGCTGCACGAGGTGGACTGGGTGATCGAAGCGGTGGTGGAGCGTCTGGACATCAAACACGAGCTCTTCCACAAAATTATTCCGCACCTGAAGCAGAAAACCATCATCAGCACCAACACCTCCGGGCTGTCGCTGGCGGAGATGGCCCGCGACCTGCCGGAGCCGTTCCGCAAGCACTTCCTGGTCACCCACTTCTTCAATCCCCCGCGCTACATGCACCTGCTGGAGATCGTCTCCACGGAAGAAACCCTCCCGAAGGTGGTTCACACCGTGGTAGAATTCTGCGAGAACGTGTTGGGCAAGGGGATTGTGTACGCCAAAGATACCCCGAATTTCATCGCCAACCGCATCGGGGTGTACGGGATGATGAAGACCCTGGAGATTGCCCGGCAGATGAAGTTAGGGGTGGATGAAGTTGACGCCCTCAGCGGCCCGCTGCTCGGCCGCCCGCAAAGCGCCACCTTCCGCACCGCGGACCTGGTGGGGCTGGATACCCTGGCGCACGTGGCGAATACGGCGTACGAGAAATGCCCCAACGACGAAGCGCGGGAAATCTTCCGCATTCCCGATTATTTGCGGAAAATGCTCGAAAACCGCTGGTTAGGGCAAAAAACCGGCCAGGGATTCTATCAAAAAGCCGGCAAGGCTATTATGGCGCTCGATCTGGAGAATTTCGAATACCGGCCCCTGCGAAAACCCAAATTCGACGGGATACGCGCGGCGAAGCGCTATCATCGCAGCGCGGCTAAAATCCAGGCGCTGGCTTATAATCCCGACGCCGCCGGCAAGTTCGTGTGGGAAATCTTAGCGAATACCCTGATTTACAGCGCCAACCGCATTCCCGAAATCGCCGACGACGTGGTCAACATCGACAACGCCCTCAAATGGGGATTCGGCTGGGAATCCGGCCCCTTCGAAATCTGGGACGCCCTGGGCCTGGGAAGGTCGCTGGAGCGCATGAGCGCGGAAAACAAGAAAGTCCCCGCCTGGGTGGAGGAGATGTACCGCAACGGCCATCGCGCATTTTATCAAACCGCTAAGGGGCATCGCTCTTTTTATGACTTGCAGCGCAAAGAGCCGCAGCCGCAAGCGGAGAGCCATAAAGTGGTCAGCCTGGCTTTGGAGAAAGAGAAACGGCGGGTTCTCAGCGAAAACTGGAGCGCCAGCCTGCTGGACTTAGGAAGCGGGGTGCTCTGCGCGGAATTCCACAGCGTCGCCCAGCCGGATTTGAATCCCCTCGACCCCGGTATGTTCGATATTCTGGCGCAAGCGCTGGAAATCATCCCTCAAGAGGGCTACAAAGGGCTGGTGATCGCCAACCAGGCCAAGCATTTTTCCGCGGGCGCCAACCTGGCCCTGGTGCTGGATTTGTGCAAGAAAAAGGAGTGGTCGGCCATCGATGCGCTGAGCAAGAATTTCCAGGACATCGGGCAGAAATTGAAATTCGCGCCCTTCCCGGTGGTCAGCGCCCCGTTCAGCCTGACCTTGGGCGGCGGGTTCGAGGTCGCCGCCGCCGCGGACCGCATGGTTGCCGCCGCGGAATTATATACCGGCGCGGTGGAGGTCGGGGTAGGCCTGATCCCCGGCGGAGGGGGAACCCTGCGGGTACTGCTGAATTTTATCAGGATGATGGAAAAGAAGCGCCCCGGCCCCTTCCCCCCGGCGCAGAAAGCGTTCGAGACCATCGGCTACGCCAAAGTGTCCAGCTCCGCGGCGGAAGCGATCATGTTAGGATACCTGACCCCCCGGGATCGCATCGTGATCAACCCCCGGCACCTGATTTATGAAGCCAAACAGGAGGTTTTAGCGATGGCCGAGGGCTATCATCCTCCCCGGCCGGCAACGGAAATTTACCTCCCCGGTGAAGGGGGGCGGCTGGCCATCGAATCGTTCCTGGAAGGTTTTATGCGGCAGGGGATTCTCAGCGAACACGACCGCCTGATCGGGCAGAAATTAGCCTACGTGCTCACCGGGGGCGGCAAGGCGGCATTTAACGTGGCGGTAGATGAGCAGCATATTCTGGACCTGGAACGAGAGGTCTTTGTGAATCTTTGCCGGGAAAAGAAGTCCCAGGATCGCATGGAGCACATGCTGAAAACCGGCAAGCCGCTGCGGAATTGAATATGCTGCGCAAGGGCGTAAAGGAATTTGGGTATAGGGATATAAGGTATAGGGTATCAGGAAAATACGCCTTATCCTTTATCCCCTATACCCTAAAAAAGTAAAGTTTATACCCCCGCGGTACAGCCGGCCCGCGTTTAACCGCCCTGCGCATTCTCCATGATCCATTCGATGGGGTCTTTTCCCGCGGGGCGGGGGCGGTGCAGCCCCGAACCGGGACGCGGGCGGGGAAATTGGTAACCGTTCAAGGGCGCCAGGAAAGGTTTGGGCTTGCTTTCCTGCAATTCCGAACCTTCCAACCGGTAGGGCAGCAGCCGGTAGGAGGCGCGGCAGAGGCGCTGAAAAGCGGGGGAGTTCTTCCCGGACTGCGCGTATTCTGCGATGACCATTTTTATCGGCGCTGCATCTCCGGCGCTTTCAGCAGCGCGATTTTCCCGGCGAAGCTCCTCCGCCAGGTCCCAGATCCGGATGCTGCCGTCGCGGGAGCCGGAGAAAAGCCGCTCTCCCGGGGAATCGAAAACTGCGCTCCATACTTCCCGGCCATGCCCGCGCAACACCGCCAACTCCCCGCCGTTGGCGGCGTCCCACAGGCGGATGGTTTTGTCCTCGGAGCCGGAAGCGAGATATTTTCCATCGGCGCTGAAGGCTGCTCCGAACAACGCCGCGCTGTGCCCGGAGAGGGCGGCGATTTCCCTGCCGCTGCGAGCGTCCCAGAGAAAGACGCGGTAATCCCGCGTTCCGGTGGCCAAAAGCTGCCCCCCGGGGCTGAAGGCGGCCACCCAGAAATCGTTGCCCGGTTTGGAGAAAACGTGCAACGCCCCCCCGCTTTCCAGGTCCCAGATTCGCCAGCTATTATCGCCGGAAACTGACAGCAATTCCCGTCCCCCGGCGGCAAAGGCCAGCGCCACCACGTCGCCCTGGTGCCCGGCAAGGACCCTGGTTTCTCTCCCGGTTGCCGCGTCCCACAATCGCACGGTTTGGTCGCGGGAGCCGGAAGCGAGGAGTCTTCCGTTGGGGCTGAAGGCGAGGCTGTACACGTCGCTGCCGTGCCCGGCCAGCTTCGCCAGCAGTTTGCCGCTTTCCGCGTCCCACAGGCGCAGGGTATGGTCGCGGGAGGCGGAGGCCAGGCGTTTTCCGTCCGGGCTGAAGGCCAGCGCCAGCACCGAGCTGGTATGGCCGGTGAGCACCGCGGTTTCACTGCCGCCGGAAAGCTCCCAGAGGCGGATGGCGGAGTCCCGCGAGCCGGAAGCTAACCGGCGATTGTCCGGCCTGAGCGCCAGGCAGAGCACGTCGCGGCTGTGCCCCGCGGAGACCGCCTGGCAAATTCCGTTTTCCGCGTCCCACAGCCGGATATTGTAGTCTAACGAACTGCTGGCCAGCCGTTTGCCGTCGGGAGAGAAGGCTACCCCGGTAATCTCATTATCGTGGCCGCGAAATTCTGCTAACATGCTCCCGGATTGCACCTCCCACAGGCGCGCGACCCCGTCTTTTGCGCCGGAAACCAGCCGGCGGCCGTCGGGGCTGAAGGCGAGGCTCAACACCGCGCTTTCCTGGCCGGCTAACACTGCGATTTCCGCGCCGGTTTCGGGGTTCCAGAGGCGGATTTTCCCGTCCGCCCCGCCAACGGCCAGCGCATTTTCCCCGAACGCCAGGGCCTGAACCATTCCGCCGGGTGAATTTCCCCCTATTTTCAGAAGCTCGCGGCGGGTCTTCGCGTCCCATACCCGCACGCCGCCGTCTTGCAGGCCCGCGGCCAGCCATTTGCCGTCGCGGCTGAAAGCCGCCGCCAGCGCCGCCGCGGGAAGTTCCGGCAGCGTCGCTAACAACGCCTTTTTCCGCACGTCCCACAAGCGCACGGTTTTATCCATCCCCGCGGAAGCGATCCGGCGGCCGTCGGGGCTGAAGGCCACGCTGAACACCGCGCCGGCGTGCCCGGAGAGCGCGGCAATCTCCTTCCCGCTGTCGCCGTCCCACAGGCGCAGGGTGTTATCGGCAGAACCGGAGACGATTAACTTGCCGTCGGGGCTGAAGGCCACGCTGTAGGCGGCGCTGGTATGCCCGGAAAGCGGGTCGATCTCTTCCCCGCTGGCCAGGTCCCAGCGGCGGATTTTCCCTTCGATGCCGGCGCAGGCCAGAACCTCGCCGTTGGGATGAAAAGCCAGCCCGTACAGGGCGTTTTTGGAGCCGACGGGGGAAATCCACAGCTCCCGGAAGGCCAGGGAATAAAGCTCCGGGGAGTTCAAACGGTTCAAAACCTCCGGCGGCAGTTGGTGGGGGCCGGTATCGCGGTTCAGGGCTTCCAGGGTGTAGAGCCAGGCTTTTTGATAGCTTTCGGCAGTTTTACTTTTCTCCGCTTCGGAAAGGGCGGCGCGGGCTTTTTCATCCAGCGTTTGCGCCTGCCGGTAATTTTCCAGGAAGACCCTTTCCCGGGCCTCCCGGTTCAATTGGAAAACAATTCCCCCGGCCAGCAGCAACATCGCCGCGATGGCAAATAGCGCTTTGCCGGGAAGTTTTTTTCGGGGTGGTTCAGGATGATTTCCGGTCGATGATGGCATACGATTCTCCGGGCGGGGGAATAATGGGTGAACAATATTGACTTAACTGATGTTACGCAGACATCAAAAATCAACCACAGAGCCACAGAGGGCACAGAGAAAATCAAGTATTTATTGAATCTGAGGCTGCACTGAGAAGCAATGCGTAACATCAGGATTTAATTGCCAATTGCCAATTAACAATTGCCAATTGCCAATTAAATGTGGCGGTTAGCCGGGTTACCGAAACAATATATTCGGCCGGCATCCGCCGAATTTTCAGCGCCAAAGTAGAAAAATTTAGCGCGGGTGAGCAACCGAAATTGTGCCGGAATGCAAGGGAAACGGCAGGTTTTTATTCAGAAGTATAGAAATCAATCGCTTGAGCGTGTGAGATGTCACACTTATTCGGTTCCGGCGAATCATAAATTTAGCCTTTAATTTATCGGATGCTCCCCGCGGAGAAGGAGAGAGAAATTTTAACTGACGATACAAATCGAAAATGGGCAGTTTGAGTTCTAAGCGGCATGATGAAGCGCAACTGGCGTACCCGGTCATTGCCCTGGGAAAATCTTCCACTAATCTTTTAGGCGTTATCCGCGCTTTCGGCAGAAGGGGCATACCGGTTTATACCCTCAGCAATTCCCACCCGAATACTTCCTGCATTCGCAGCCGCTACATCCGGGAGCGGCGCTTCATTCCGCAGTGGAAAGTTGAGGATTTGCGGCAAAGTTTGCTGCAATTCGGGGAAGCGCTGCCGGAATCGGAAAAAATCGTGGTCTTTCCCAGCAACGACGTGTCCCTCCTGGCCTATAGCAGCGTTCGGGAAGCGCTGCCGGATAAATTTGCCGACAGCGTCCCCTCCCGCCGCCTGGTGGAATTGAGCCTGTTCAAGGATAAATTCTACGAGTATGCGAGCGCCCGGAATCTTCCCCATCCCAAAAGTTACCGGATGGAATTTTTGCGGGAGCGGGAAGACCGCTTAGCAGATTACCTGCCCTTTCCGTTCGTGCTGAAACCGGTTTTATCGCACAGTTTCGTGGAGCGATTTCAGAAAAAATTGTTCGAAGTGCGGAACCGCGAGGATTTCCGGCGTTATTCGCAAATGCTCGCAGGGTTAGGCATCGAAATGCTGGCCCAGGAACTGATTCCGGGGGATTACTATTACATGGTATATTTTTATATC
This sequence comes from Calditrichaceae bacterium, assembly GCA_013360445.1. GTDB lineage: Bacteria > Calditrichota > Calditrichia > RBG-13-44-9 > J075 > JABWBP01. The sequence continues at coordinate 47,571 of JABWBP010000056.1, forward strand.
AGCAAAGATCGCCGGACGAGCGCAGTGGCGGGCTTCCACAAGGTGCGGCAGACGCCCGCGGATTACGGGGTCGGTTCTTTAGTGGAGAATTATTGGGATGAAGAACTGGTCTCCCGAACCATGGACCTGGTTCGCAGCCTGGAATACACCGGCATCGGGGAGGTGGAATACAAGTACGATACGGTTGAGAAGCAGTATAAAATATTGGAGATCAACGCCCGCTCCATTACCTTCAACCGCCTTTCCGCCTATATCGGCATGGATTTGGAGTATCTCGCCTACCTGGACGCCATCGGGGAGCTGGTTTCCCCGCAAAAATTGACTCCCCGCCCGGTCGCCGCGCGCTGGATGGATTTTACCCAGGACTTCATCTCCCTGCTGCAATTGAAAAAGGAGCGGAAAATTACCCTGCCGCAAATCCTGCGCTCTTATAAAAATCTAAAGTTGGACGGCTATTTTGCCTGGGATGACTGGTCGCCCTTTCTCCACGAAAGCTGCCAGTTCGTCAAAGCCGGGTTCCAGAGAATCTGGCGGAATTCGCGGTAGAAGTGAGAAGTTGCAAGTGAGAAGGGGCAAGTTGCAAGTTAGAAGTAACCTTTAACTGCCACTTCTCACTTCCCACGGAAGGTTCGCTCATTTTTTTTCGAGTTTTGAAATTGTATGCTTATTGCGCCCTTTCAGGGCTTAAATCGAGGTCTCTTACCTTCTCCCGGCGCTT
>JABWBP010000057.1 GCA_013360445.1 Calditrichaceae bacterium
ACGCTCCGGGGTAGAAAAAAACACCGCTGGGAAGCCCTGAAAGGGCGGAATAGAAAAATATTTTACCGAAGTGGCAAAAAAATTAAGCGAACCCTCCATGATAAAGCTTAACTTGTTCATTTACCATCAAGGGTCAAAAGTTGTCATTCCCGTGAAAACGGGAATCCACTTCGCAAAAATCATGGATTCCCGCTAAAGCTTGTCCCCGCATGTATTAAGCGGGGAACATGCGGGAATGACATGGAAATAAAAATATCCGTTCATAAAAAACAATTACTTAACCAGTTATAAGGTCTAATAGGGAATATGCCATTTGCCTGGAAAAAATGTTTATAACAGGAGGTCTGTTCATGGATTCGGTTCATAAAGGGAAATTGTATAAGCTCATCGAAACCATGCCGGAAGACATGATTCCGGTGATCTATAAGATCATTAATCTTTTGAAAATGGAGTTGGCTCCAACGATCAAAAAAACTGGCCGCCGGGGTTCATTAGCCGGTATTTGGAAAGGGAGTGAAATTGATGATGCATTATATAATGAAGCCAAAAAGTCACTTTACCCTTATGAAAATTAGCCGGCGGGCGTTCCATGAATTATGTTTCTGATACCCGCCCTGGTCTGGTATTTTACGAGCGACAAACGCCTGATCCGAAGAGCCTTTCGCGCCTTTGAAGAAACCCTTAGGGAAGGATTGGTTATTATTTCTGCATCCTTGAATCACTAAATCATCCTATAGTTAAAAATCTCTTTTCAAAATAGCATTTTCGATCATAGATTAGCATCAAAGATTCTATTAAGCGGCAGGCGCGAATGAATATCGCAAAAAGTAAAATAAAAAGAAGAAAATCCTCTGTTTTCCGCTATAAGGTTATTCGCAAAATTCGAGAGCGGATATCGGAATACCGGCCGGATAAGGTGTATCTTTTTGGCTCTTACGCCCGGGGCGAAGCAGATGAACTAAGCGACATAGATTTAGTGGTTATTAAGGAAACCGGGGAGGCTTTTTTTGATCGTATCCGGCATATTCTAAAAATTTTGGACTTAAACCGGGCGGTCGATGTTTTGGTATATACCCCGCTTGAATTTCAAGAAATGCTTCAACGCGAGAATGCTTTCGCCGAGATGATTTTAGAAGAGGGTATTTTGATTTATGGCCGGTAAAAAACGGGAAGAAGAGGCAATTAACTGGTTCTCTCAAGCGAAGTATGATTTTAAAGCTGCGCGGTGGAATTTAGAAGGAGGTTTTTACAACACGGTTTGTTTCCTTTCCCAGCAGGCGGCGGAAAAAGCATTAAAAGCAATCATCTACTATGCCGGGCTTTCCAGGAAAAAAATACTGACCCATTCCGTTTTTGAATTACTGCAAACATCCCAAAAAATTTTGCCGGCATTAACCAATTATCTTGATGGAGCGAGGGAATTGGACCTGCATTACATTCCTTCTCGTTATCCCAATGGCCTGGTGAGCGGCTATCCCCATCAATTTTATGGGAAGAATACGGCCTCGAGCGCCCTGGCATCTGCTGAGAAAATTATTAGCGCCATTGAAAATTATCTCATCAGCCAGGGGCTTCTGCTCCGGTTTGATGAATAATCCAATAAAGCAAAAAACGGTAGTCCCCCTCTATGGTGTTGCTATGATTTTTTAACCGCAGAAATCGCAAAGTTCGCAGAGAAGATAAAACAGTTCTTCAAAAATACATTTCCCCCCGGCGTAACTCCGCGCTCTCTGCGGTTGAAATAAACAGACTAGACCGCAGCAACATATTGCCTGGCCCCATCACCCCATCACTAAAGCGCCTGGTCGCCCAAAGGACAGCCAATCTCTTGCGCAGGCGTTGCTCAAGTTTTGCGCCGCGGCTGCCGAAGGTAAGCGACGGGGCGGAGCGCTCATATTGATGACCAGATTGGCCATGATTTCCCATAACAGCTTTCCGGCGGCGGATTTTCCAAAAACTTCTCCCCTTTACCTGGATTTGGACGGAACCCTGGGGGCGACGGATACGCTCTGGGAATCCCTCATTCAATTTTTAAAATCAAATCCCTTAAACTTTTTGCTTTTGTTCCGATGGTTAGTGAGGGGCAAGGTATATTTCAAAAATCAATGGTGGTAAGATATTAAAACAGGGGATTCTCCATGAAGCTCAGCGCGTCGTTATTTACTTTTAGTCTTCTATCTTTGATTGTGCTCTTTTCATGCTCCAAAGACAGCAGCGGGCCGGATAATACCGTAACGGTCTCCGGGAAAGTGACCTTAGAAGGTCAGAGCGACCACAGCGGGGTGACGGTGAGTTTGTACGCCTTGGTGACATTGAATCCGGAAATCGTGGCAATCAACCAGCAGTACCCCGCCATTGGGGTGAAGATTTCCCAGGAGACCGAGTTCGACCACCGGGCGGGGACGGCGGTATATAGCACCATAACGAATGCCAGTGGAGATTGGAACATTGAGAAAGTAGAGCAGGGAACCTACCACGTGGTGGCAGAGAAGGACGGGTTTGGCTGGCGGTATGCGTTGAACTTAACGGCCGGTAACATGGGAACACTATTATTAAAAGGAGTGAAAACTTTTTCCGGTATGCTTGCAAACCAGGCTTTTGCTTTTAATAATGATTTCATCCGTATTGACGGAAATACCATTTTCGACCAGAATACCCAGGTATCATTTACCGGGGTAAATTACCTGGTTTTTAGTGGAAATAACTTGGCTTTGATCCTGAGGGGCGGTGTCAACTATCAGGCTGATTCCAGGTTGTTCGCCTTCACGGCTAATAACAATAGCAATTGTAAGCTCAACTTTGAAAATATCAGTAACTTACAAATTCAAAATTTTACGGCATTGAATAAATTGGCGGTGACTATAACGAACAGCAGTTTCAATATCAATAATTCTGTTTTCTATAATCCCGATAATATCGCCATAAGAACCTCACATGGAAGCGGAACTATACGGAACAGCATCTTCCGAAATTCTTTAGTCGGTGTCGCGATGGACCAAGTAAATAATACCACCGTCGAACGAAATATATATCATCGAAACCAAAGTGACATAGAAGCGGATATTGTAGATAGTTTGATGATTCAACTGAATAGTTTTTCTAATGCGGTTGTAAACCTGGATTTGGTGAGCACAAGTTGCGAGATAAAAAATAATGAATTTTCAAATTCCACGGAGGGTATTTTGATTTCTGGCCTCTCCAATATCAAGGCCACCCTGAATGATTTTAAAGATTACTTTAAGAACGTTCGGCTGATAGCCATATCACATCAACCGAACAGCATTGCATTAACAATGAATCATAATAATTTTATCAATACATCGGATTTTATTCTCCAAGTAGCTACTGGTTCAGTCTCACAAAGCGTTGATGCAACCCTAAATTATTGGGGCACGACTATAATTCTGGAAATCGAAGCTAAGATTGCTGATGTTAGTAATGTAGTTCAGTTTGAGCCGTACTTATTCAACGCCGATCCACAGGCGGGCATCAATCCGTAGAAATCTTTACCATGCCATTCATAAGAAATCTTTCGTTTATTGCGGTTGCGGAAATTATCGCCAAAGCGGTTGGTCTGTTTTCCACAATTTATCTCGCCAGAATTATTGAACCATCAGGGTTTGGGCTGCTAAATTTTGCCATGGTCGCCGCCGGTTATTTTGCGATAGTAGTTAATTTGGGATTCAATGATTACGGGGTATTAAAAGTTGCTCCTGATAGGAGCGTAAAGAATATCGAAGCAATTGTAGGGGAGACAGTTCTTTTCCGATTGATATTAGGAATTATCAGTTTTGTGATCTTGTTTGCGGCGACGTTTTTTATACCTCAGTTTCGAGAAATACGAATATTGCTGCTCATAGCCGGCGCTATGATGTTTTCACAGGCGATCAATATCGACTGGTTATACACTGCTATTGAAAAGTTTAATATATATTCCTTTTCTAAAATCATCTCTAATCTTTTCTATTTGGGTATTTTAGTTCTGATTGTGAACACTCCCGATGATTTAAGCGAAGCCGCTTTTTCTTTTACCGCCAGCCAGTTTTTGTTAACGCTTTGCCTTATGGCGGTGTTTTTTTATCAATTTGGCTGGCCGCGCTTAGAAATTTCTTTAGAAAAACTTAAAAAAGTCTTCGTTTTTATCCTGCCTTTGGCAATGGTCAGTATCGGCGCTAAAATTTATTATAGCGTCGATGTTCTGATACTCGGTTTTATGGTAAGTAGCGACCAGTTAGGATATTATACCGCGGCTTTAAAATTAATTGCCCTGGGCATTAATTTTAAATTATTGTTAGGCCAGCTAATCTACCCCAAAATTGTAAACTATGTAAACCAATCTGTTCCGCTATTCAAGTCCAAAGCCGCGTTGATACAAAAATATTGCTTTATCATAGGATTTGGCATCGGGATATTGCTCATCTATCTGGCAGGGGATATCATCCACATTATCTACGGAGAAAAATACGCGGGCGCCATTTGGCCTTTAAAAATTACCGCCTTGGTATTAGTCCTGGAAATTGTTGGCATTGTTTATCCCTACACCATTATTACAATCGATCGGAAGCTTTATGCGGCTATCATTTTAGGTTCTACGATATTAAATATTGCACTGAATATTAGCTTGATTCCGATTATGGGGATTAACGGCGCTGCTATCGCTTATGTTCTTGCATCGGTAATGTTGTTTGGCGTTAGCTATATATTGATGAAAAAGAGATTGACCGGCATCGACGTTAAAAAAACTATCTTTACCCCGCTCTTAGCTGCTATGGGCATGATTTTGTCAATTGAAATGTTTAAAGGTTTATCACTATATCTCTCTGTCGGCATTGGCATTGTTGTGTTTCTCGCGGTTTTGATGTTCCGCGGCATCACTTTCAGGCAATTGGCGCTGGAACTTGGCTTTAAAAATTTCGAGGTTCCCAAAACGGAATCATAAACAATGAACCGGGCATCAAGGAGTTTTCGAGATGGATTTTGTAAAGCATGAGGTTGAGTGGAACAGTGAAAAGGTGTCAAGAATTTGGGATCATTATGCTTCCACGCTCTCGGGCCAGAACCAATACTTTGGTGAGCACTCCGGCGGCCACGTGGTAAAATATTTAAGCAAGAAAATAAATTTTTCAAAATTAGGGAAGATATTAGATTTTGGGTGCGGGCCGGGCGACGTCATGAATCATTTTTTGAAATATCTCAAGCCGAATCAAGAACTTTACGGGCTGGATTTTTCCCTGGATAGCATTCAGCGCGTTCAGGAACGCTTTCGGAATAACCCGGTCGTGAAAGACGCCATTTTTACGCAGCAGCTCCCTTGTAATTATCCCGGCAGTTTTTTTGACCTCATCATCTCTACGGAAACTATTGAACATTTGGGGGACCAGGAATTAAAGGGAATGCTAACAGAAACTCAAAGACTCTTAAAAAAGGACGGTTTTATGGTGCTGACGACCCCGAATGACGAAAACCTTGACGCCGGAAAAGTGCTTTGCCCGGACTGTGGATGTATTTTCCATAAGTGGCAGCACGTCAGAAACTGGAACGTCAAAACGATTAAACAGGAAATGTCTAAATATGGATTTCAAAAACTGTTGATCGATGAGGTTCATTGGACTTCTACATTCCGCAAAATGCTTACATTTATTAAACCGTTACCATTAAATAGCCTGGTTTATATTGGCAAAAAGATATGAAGTAATCAGGTTTTGAAAATATTCAAAAAACTAAGAAATAGAAGTCTCCTTTATGTGTGGTATCACAGGCATTTATTATTTTGATAAAGACAGAATTGTTGATTCGACCTTAGTGAATACAATGAGCAATGCTCTTGCTCACCGCGGCCCGGATGATGATGGGGTTTTTCTCGATAATAACCTCGGGTTGGGTTTTCGCCGGTTATCCATTATTGATTTGTCGCCGCAGGGTCACCAGCCCATGTGCAATGAAGACGGAACGGTTTGGATCGTTTTCAACGGGGAGATTTATAATTTCCAGGAATTGCGGCCAATGCTGGAAAAGAAGGGCCACCGCTTCAAAAGCGCAACCGATACCGAAACCATTATCCACGCGTACGAAGAATTTGGGGCGCAGTGCTTAGATTACTTAGACGGCATGTTTGCCTTCGCCATCTGGGATGGCAGAAAGCGGGAATTGTTCTTAGCCCGCGACCGCTTCGGCATCAAGCCGCTCCATTACTATCACAAAAACGGGATATTTGCCTTCGGCTCGGAAATCAAAGCCTTATTGCCGATACCGCAGGTAGCCCGCGACCTGGATTACCAGACGCTCTGGAACTATTTTACCCTGATGCAAATCCCCGCCCCGCACACGATTTACAAAGACATCCGGAAGTTTTTACCCGCCCAGGCCATGGTCGTCAAAGCCGACGGTTCCAAACGCGCCTGGCAATACTGGGATATTCACATCCAGGAAGATTTTTCCAAAAGCGAAGATCAATGGGTCGAGGAATTAAGGGATTTATTCGGGAAAGCAATGCGCCGGCATTTATATGCCGACGTGCCGGTAGGGGTATTCTTGAGCGGCGGGCTGGATTCCAGCGGGGTGGTGGCTTACGCCAGCAAAGTAAAACAGGAGCCGGTCAAAACCTTTTCGGTCAGTTTTTCCGACGATCCAAAGGTGGATGAATCGCCCTATCAGAAAATAGTGGCGGATAAATTCCAAACCGAGCATTACGAATTCCGGGCGAATGCGGACATTCTGCAAGCGGCGCAATTGCTCATACAAGAATGCGATGAGCCTTTTGCGATCAGTTCGGCCATTCCCTTGTATTACATTTCCAAAATGGCCGGGGAACACGTTAAAGTTGTTCTGACCGGGGACGGCGGAGATGAAGTGTTTGCCGGCTATGACGGGCGATACCATACTGCCGAGCGTTTGCACAGTCTTGATTATATACCGGGTTTTGCCTGGCGCGGGGCCTCCCGTTTCATTACCCGCTATTACCGGAGAAACGGCGATGAAAACGACTTTGGGCGACGGCTACAGCGGGTGATTACCTGGGGACAGCAAACCCCGGATGAACGCTACCTCTCGATTTTTACTTTTTTTACTTCCTTCCAAAAGGAGCAGTTGCTCCACCCGGATATTGTAAGGGAAGTGCAAAAGGGGTTTGGCAGGTATTACCAGCAGGTTTTCGATAATGCTCCCAAAACCGGCCTCAACCGCAAACTCTACATCGATCTTAAAACCAGCCTGGCAGATGAGATGTTAACCAAAGCCGACCGCTGCACCTCGATGGTTAGCATCGAGGGAAGAGTGCCGCTCCTGGATAAATCCTTTGTGGAAAGCGCTTTTAAAATACCGGCCTCCCTGAAGCTGAACCGCGAGGAAGGCAAGCTGATCTTAAAAAAAATGTTTTCCGACCTGGTCCCGCCGGAAATTTATAATCGTCCCAAGGCCGGTTTTGTTGTGCCCCTCAAACAGTGGATGACGCCAGCCGCCTTCCAGCCGCTTATTCATGAGAATGATTCCATCTTGAACCGCCCGTACCTGGAGAAAATTTTAAGCTTGAATGATACAACCGGAAAAAACTGGGGGTATCATCTGTTCGGGATCTATCAATTTTTGATCTGGGAACAAGCCGAAAAAAGCGGGGTCGCGCTGCTTGAACATCTTTAATCAAACGCTCCAAACTTCAGAGAGAATATTATCCGATCTCTATTTGACCTTCCGGGAAGAAAGGAAAGCGTTGATCACCTTCCTTTTTCACGGGTTATTCAAAAATCAGGATGAAATCCGGCAAAATTGGGTACATCCGCAACAGGGGATTACCGTTGCGCAGTTCCGCCAGTTCATCGAGTATTACCAGGAGCATAATTATCATTTTGTCTCCCCGGAAGATATTGTAAAGGGACTGGAGCCGCAGAAGAATTACGTATTGATAACCTTTGATGACGGTTATTATAACAACGTCCTGGCGCTGCCGGTTTTGGAAGAGTGCCGGGTTCCGGCGGTTTTTTTCATAACCGCCAATAATGTGAAATATTACAAAGCTTTTTGGTGGGACGTTCTTTACCGGGAAAGAACGAAATCCGGGGTATCTCCTGAAAAGCAAAACGAAGAAAAAAGAATCCTGAAGAAAAAGACCCACCGGGAAATCGAAGCATATTTAGTCGATGCTTTCGGAAAAGATTATTTCAAGCCTTTAAATGACGTTGACCGGCCTTTTACACCCGGGGAATTAAAAGAATTTTCTGCACATCCTTACGTGCATATCGGGAATCATACCTGCGACCATGCCATTTTAACGAACTATACCCGGGATGGCATTCGGGAACAAATATCCGCTGCGCAAAAAATTATTGAAGAAATGACCGCAATTGTACCACAAAGTATTGCTTATCCGAACGGCAATTATTCCGAGGAAATCGGCGAAATATCGCGACAAGTTGGTCTCAAGCTGGGAATTACTACCAGTCCCCGTAAGAATTATTTGCCCCTTAACCTGGAAGGCAACCATTCCATGCGCCTTCAGCGATTCATATTATGGGGAAATGGTTCGATAATCAAACAATGCCGGTTATATCGCTCGGATGTAAGAGAATTTCTGCATAGCCTTAGAATGTCGCGTTAGAATTTTTTTTTGACGGGATTAACGGCGAAGCCACTGGCAAAGCCACCACTTCCCTGAGGCAGGATGATCAGGATTTTAGATTGATGAAATAACCAGGCCATTTTACGCCGAAGGCGTTATACAACAAAGCCCAGGGTTTCAGCGTTTTTTGATGAAACCCTGGGATATAAAAACATAAAATAGCCGAAACCCTGAAAGGGTTTAACAACAAGAGGGGAACCTTATGCCGCAATCCCTGGTTCAGATTTATCTTCATACTATTTTTTCAACCAAAAACCGCCAACCGTTTCTTAAGGAGGAAAAGAGCCGGGAACGAATGCACGCTTATCTTGCCGGCATTTGTCAGAATCTGAAATGTCCCGCGCTAAGGATTGGTGGTATCGAGGATCACGTGCATCTGCTTACGCGACATTACAAAAATATTTCGGTAGCCGTTTTTTTAAGAGAACTCAAACGGCAGTCTTCTAAATGGATCAAGACCCTCAATGCAGAATTTGAGAATTTCGCCTGGCAAAATGGATATGGAGCATTTTCGCTTAGTCCTTCTCATGTAAAGGCGGTAGAAAAATATATCATAGGCCAGGAAGAACATCATCGCCAGGAAGCCTTCCAGGAGGAATTCCGGCGCATGTGCCGAAAATATGGTGTCGAAATAGATGAGAGATATGTTTGGGATTAACCTTCGAATGATTTGTAAAACCCTTTCAGGGTATCCTGAAATTTTATTTCATTTTTTCCCCAGGGTTCGTCTCCGCCGAACCCTGGGCTTTGTTCTGTAACCGCTTCGCGGTATTGGCAGCAGAAAATCAAAAACGAAAAGAGGTGCATAAAATGATATTGAAGGAACAACTGATCTCGGTTATCTACCAGGCGATTGACGAAGTAAACGCCGTTCTCCCCCCGGACCAGCAATTGGAAAAATCTATCCATACCGTTCTTTTTGGCGAATCCGGTAAATTGGATTCCCTGGGGCTGGTAAACATGATCGTAACCACCGAACAAAAAATAGAAGAAAACTTTGGCATTGCGATTACCTTAGCAGACGAGAAAGCTATGTCTCAGAGAAACAGCCCTTTTCGCACCGTGGAAAGCCTGGCCGAATATATTCCTCAACTCATCACGGAGCGCCAACATGCCTGAGCAAGTGATGCTAATAACCGGCAGCGGAAAAGGGATCGGAAAATATCTGGCGGAATATTACTCCGCCAAAGGCTACCGGGTGATCGGCTGCTCCCGCTCGGAAGTCGATTTCAAGCTGGATAATTACCGGCATTTCTGTTTGGATGTGTCCGATGAGAAAAAAGTGAAAGAGATGTTCGCGGAGATCAACCGGAGTTTCGGGCGCCTGGATATTTTAGTCAATAACGCCGGCATCGCCTCAATGAACCATGTTCTGTTAACGCCATTGGAAACGGTGCACAAAATCTTAAATACCAACGTTGTAGGGACTTTTCTCTTCTGCCGGGAAGCGGCAAAACTGATGCGCAAAAATAAATCCGGCCGCATCGTCAATTTTGCGACCGTCGCCACCCCTTTGAAATTGGAAGGCGAGGCCATTTATGCTTCTTCCAAAGCGGCGGTGGTCAGTTTGACGGAAGTGCTGGCGCGGGAGTTAGCCCAATTCGGGATTACTGTGAATGCAGTGGGGCCGACCCCGGTAAAAACCGACCTGATTCGCTCCGTTCCCCCGCAAAAGATCGAGGATCTGATTCGCCGCCAGGCCATTCCGCGATTGGGGGAATTCCGCGACATTTCCAATGTCATTGATTTTTTTATCCGCCCGGAAAGCGATTTTGTAACCGGCGCCGTGATCTATTTGGGAGGCGTTTGATGGCTGTGGATTTCCTGTTGAAAATTTTTGCGGAAAATAAATCGAAAGACGCCATCGTATGGAACGGCAATACCTTCAATTACCAGTGGATAATAGACCGTTTTCATGAGTGGCTGGCAAAGATCGCAGCGAGCGGCATTCAACCCGGCAGCGTGGTGGTTTTAGAAGGAGATTATTCGCCGAACGCCATCGCCGCCTTTTTAGCATTGATTCAAACCGGCTGTATGGTTGTCCCGTTAACGGATTTTGCCCGGAACCAGAAAGAGGAGTGGATAGAAGTTGCCCAGGGTGAGTATTCTCTGGTCTTCAGCGACTCCGATGAAGTAAAACTGCTTAAGCATCCCAACGTCGCCAGCCACGAGCTGTATGGAATTTTAAAAAAAGAAAACCATCCCGGCCTGGTGTTGTTCTCTTCCGGCTCCACCGGCAAGAGCAAGGCCATCGTCCATGATCTGGCGAAATTGCTGAAAAAATTCCAGGTGCGCAGAAAAAACTTCCGCACTTTGACCTTTTTGTTATTCGATCACATCGGCGGAATAGATACTCTTTTCTATTCATTATCCAATGGTAGTTGCATCATTACCGTTAAAGATCGCTCTCCCCAAGCTGTTTGCCAGGCCATCGAGCAGCACCAGGTGGAAGTATTGCCGGTTTCGCCCACGTTCCTGAACCTGTTGATTCTGAGTGAAGAATACCGGAATTATGATCTATCATCGCTGAAATACATAACCTACGGCGCGGAAGTAATGCCCGAAGCGACCTTGAAAAGATGCGCCGAAATATTTCCCAACGTTATTTTGCTGCAAAAATTCGGAATTACCGAAATCGGAACCCTGCGCTCCAAATCCGAAAATTCCCAATCCCTGTGGGTAAAAATAGGCGGGGAGGGCTACCAGACCCGGGTGGTAAACGGGATTTTACAGATCAAAGCGGAATCGGCAATGATCGGATACCTGAACGCTCCTAACCCGTTCACGGAGGACGGCTGGTTCGATACCGGCGACGCCGTGGAAGTGAAAGGGGAATATCTGAAAATCTTAGGGCGAAAAAGCGAGATGATCAACGTGGGGGGAGAAAAAGTATATCCCGCGGAAGTGGAGGGTGTGATTCAAGAAATGGAAAATGTAGCCGATGTTACGGTCTATGCCGAGAAAAATCCCCTGATCGGCAACATGGTCTGTGCGAAAGTGCGGCTGTTGAACGAAGAAGATAGAACTGCCTTCACCATCCGGCTGAAAAACCACTGCCGGAGCAGATTGCAGCCTTATAAAGTGCCGGTAAAAGTAGTTATCACCAACGAATCACAACATAGCGAGCGGTTCAAGAAAAAACGGAATTATACGATATAATGAATGGTGTTTTACCGCGAAGCGTTTAAACTTCATAGCCCAGGGCAACGCCCTGGGAAAAAAGGTGGAAGAAATTATTAAACCCTGAAAGGGTTTCACAATAACGGCATTGTATAACCCCGGTCAGCCGGGAGTATTAACAATTTGTGTTCCATTCACCCAGGGTTCGTCTTCGTGACGAACCCTGGGCTGTGATGTGTAACGCCGTTGGCGTAAAATCAAGCAGAAAAACCGCAAAACAACGAATGAACGCCGTTCTACCGGTTCTAAAAGAAGACTATCATAACCTCTCACAGTTCTTAGCCGATTTTCAGGATGAAACCCGGGGGCCGCAATTCTGGCTGAATCGATTCGAATTCTGGTGGGATAACAATCCCGCCTTTAGCGGCGAAGGCACCCGGGGATGGCTGGATAAGGAAGGCGATAAAATTGTGGGGTTCTTAGGCAATTTCCCTACTTATTTCCAATTGGCCGGGGAACCGATCATTGCATTTAATGCCACTACCTGGAGGGTGCTGCCGGAATACCGCAACCGCAGCATGAATCTTTTCCTGAAGCTCTCTATGGCCGCAAAGGATTCGATTTTATTCGATACCACTCCCACCCAAGAGGTGGCGAAAATTTTAGAAGTGTTCAAATACCGGCCGCTTCCCCGGGAAGATTATCGCCGGAGTTTTATCGTAACCGACTTTGCAAAATTCAAACGCGCACTCAAATTGGAATTAGGGGGGAAATTTATTCATTCCCTTACTGCCGAAGCAATGGCGATGGTACAACCCTGGCAATACCTGCGGCTGAAAAGAATAAAACCGCACGATACTTTGCAGGTAAGGGAAAGCCATAAAGCGGATGAGACTTTCGACGATCTGTGGGACAGAACCAAAGCAATCTATTCCCACACCAATGTGCGCTCTGCGGAAGCGGTCAACTGGTATTGCTTTGGCGAGAAAAACCAACCCAAAAAGCTGTTCGGATGCTATCAAAACCGGCAATTGGCGGGGTTTATGATCTTAAAAATTTTGGAGGGCCGGAAAATCCGGAAGTTTGAAGCGCTGGATATATGGACCGACCCAACCGTAGCCGGCGTGTTGGATGCCCTGCTCGATTTTGCGGTTCAATATGCCAAACAACATGATATTGGTTTGCTGATACTTCCTCATTTTAACATAGAGTTGGGAAAAAGAATCCGCCAATTCGCTTTTCCGGACCGGAATGCCGCTCCCCGGCAAGAATATTTCAAATACAACCCTAAACGGAACCTGGAATTCAATTCCGGCAACTCCTATTTCGTTTCTTTCCAGGGAGACCTGGGGTTTATATGATTTGACATGTTAAATTTAACCGCAGAGTTCGCAAAGATCGCTGAGATTTATGGCTTTTAAAAAGATTTATTGCTCTGCGCCCTTTGCGTTCTCTGCGGTAAAAACTGAAATTTAACATTGTCGAGATGATAATGAATATGAACGTAAAAAAAATGAAAGCCCTCTGGCTGGCGCCCTACCCGCTCAATAGAATCCGCAATATCCCGGTAAAATACCGGCAACGGGGCGAACATCCCTGTACCTGGATCGTTACCCTCTCGGATGCGCTCTCCCGGTTGCCGGAGGTGGAATTGCATATTATTACGCAGCGGTCTAATATTGCCGCCCCCTTTCATTGTTTCCAGGATAACATTCATTTTCATTTCTTAAAGACTGGCAGCACTCTTCCCTTTCTGCCAATAGGATATAGCTGGATATTACCGTATGATGTTTTTACGGGGTTTAAGAAAGATCGGAAAATGTTATTAAAAAAAATCAGGGAAATTAATCCTGATATTATTCATGTACATGGAACCGAAACGCCTTATGCGATTTCTGCGGTTGAATCCGGGTATCCCCATTTGATATCGCTGCAAGGAATCATCTCCAGGTTAGTTGAGCTGAATCCCAGTTATCGTAACAAAAAATTGGCAATGCTTGAAAAAGAAGTGATTCGCCGGGGAGAAAATTTTGTCGCCAAAACTGATTTTATACAACGTTTGGTGCAGGAAATGAATCCTACCGCAATCATTTACCCGATTGACAATATTGTAAATCCGGCTTTTTTCCGGGTTTCCAGGAATGGTATTGCTCAGAAACGCATTGTTTTTGCCGGATCGATAAGCCCGGCCAAGGGGGCAAAGGAGACCCTGCTCGCATTTGCGGAATTTTCAAATGAATTTCCGGATTATCAGTTAGATTTGATTGGAGGGGGCAGCCCTCAATACATTTCAGAATTGAAGGCAGTAGCAAGCACGTATAATATTTCTGACAAAATTCACTGGCACGGTTTTATTACTCATCAGCAAATGGCCGAAGTCTTTAGCAAAGCCAAAATACTGGTTTTCCCCTCACAAATGGATACCAGCCCCAATATCGTTGCGGAAGCCATGGTATCCGGTCTGCCGGTAATTGCAACCAGGGTTGGCGGGATACCGGATATGATTTCCCATAACCAGACCGGTTATCTCATCGAAAAACCGGACCACCGGTTAATTTATGCTGCCTTAAAAACCGTTTTGGAGAATGATGATCTTTATAGGCAGATAAGTGAAAAGGCGCGCAGTACTGCGCGACTCAGATTTTCCGAAGCTTATAATGTGGAGAAAGTGCTGACCGCATATCAGGAAATTCTACAAAGGAATATTGTTAAACCATGCTGAAAAAGATCATTGTTTACGGCTATATATTCTTCAATAAGATTACCAGCCTGCCGGTTTATTTGATGTTCCGGATTTGGAAGGTGCAGTATGGGAAGAATCTTACCGTTGCGGGGTTTCCGGTCATTCAAAAAAATAAAAAAGCCCGGCTTATTCTCGGAGACCGGGTGAAATTGATTTCCACACCACGCGCAAACCTGGTCGGGTTAACCAACCGTTGCACTCTGGTTTGCAATGGGCCTGACTCGGAAATCGTTGTTGGCGACGATAGCGGTTTATCCGGTGTGGTGATCAATGCACGGGAATCGATTAAAATCGGCAAACATGTTATGTTAGGCGGCAATGTGAGGATTTTTGACCATGATTTTCATCAGATTCACTATCAAGACCGCCGGGATGGAACCGGGGAGATTAAATCCAGGCCGGTGGTGATAGAAGATGATGTATTTATTGGAACCAATTCGATTATATTAAAAGGCACCCGGATTGGGAGAGGCAGTGTAATTGGAGCAGGGAGTGTGGTGAGTGGGAATGTGCCGGCAGGGGAAATCTGGGCGGGAAATCCGGCGAGAAAAGTGAGATCACTATGAAAAAGTTTTATTCATTTCTTCTCTTTATGGTCTTTTGGGGCCCTCCAAAGTTTGGCTTTGAGAGAGATCCTTTAGCGGTGAGAGACAATCCATTGATGCTGAACCCTATTCAGACATTAAAAGTTGGGCTGTGGATTTTAACCGGCATAGTCGTGGTTCTCTTGTTTCTGAATGCTGTTGTCTTTCGGAAAAAGAAATTCCGCTTCAATCCTGAAACCCGTTTTTTCCTGGGGTTCATCTTGATTGCCATATTAACTTCTTATGTTTCTCTGAACAAGCTCTACACCTGGTTTTCTATCTATCAATTGCTCGTTTTTTTCGGATTCGTTTATTTTCTGGCCTTCTCGCGGATATTGAGTTTTGAGGAAATATTCAACATTCTGATGACCGTTTTTGTGGTGAATGTTCTTATTATTATGGGGGCTTTCCTGATAAAACCGGAATTAGTGAGTATTAAAACTTCGGTTTTTGGCGTTAGAATTACGGGTGCTCCACTTATTCCTGACTATGGGGGTTCGGGATTATTTGCCTTTACTTTTCTTCTGTTGAAGAAACGAATGACTAATTCGAAGTTAACAGGCATGGACACTTTTTTATTAGTTCTCAGCCTGGTTTATGTTTTGTTGTCGCGCACCAGGTCTGGTATATTGCTCCTGATCTTAGTGGTTTTATTGTATCTGTATTATTTCAAAAACCTGCGGGCAATTTATATCTATTTATTTATCATGATCACACTGGTAGTAAATTTCCTGAATGTAGAGGGGGATATATTTACTTTTCTTGTCAGGGAGACAAGATCCCTGTCAACCCTTAGCAATCGCTTGAATATGTGGAGTGCCGCATTAGGGCTGTTTGAGCAACGCCCCTTTACGGGCGTCGGATATTTGGGGTTCAGGAGCTACTATGATATACTTGGGTTCGGAGATTCCCATAACTCTTATATTGAGATATTGGTAGGAACCGGCATCATGGGTTTTTTGCTCTATGTTATGAGCCTCGTGCTTTTGTTAAGAAGATATATCAAGAATCTTAGGATAAATGAATTCTATCCAATGCTGGCGTTTTTTTCCCTGGTTATCCTGCTGATCCTGAGTTTCGCCGCAACCGCTATAGCTGTACCGGGTATGACATATTTTCTTTTGATTACTATCTTGATCTATTCATTGACTTTAATAAAGCGAGCCAATGGCTATTTGACAGACACAACCGGCAAAGCAGTTCCAACGATACTGAGATCATACTAAGCCGCTTAAGAGAATTGATCAATAAAGGGATTATTTAGACAATGGTTGCATATCAGCGTATTTCGATCATAACGCCTTCATATAATAATAGTAGATATATCGAGGATGCAATTCAGAGCGTCGTAGGCCAAAACTATCCTGATGTTGAACACCTTATTATTGACGGCGGATCTAATGATGGAACCTTAGATGTTTTAAAAAAATATCCTCATTTAAAATGGATTTCCGAAAAAGATGAAGGCCAGAGCGACGCGCTCAATAAAGGCTTCAAAATGGCTACCGGCGACATCCTTGGATGGCTGAATGCTGATGATTATTATCAACCGGGCATCTTTTTCAAGATCAATGATGCTTATCTCAATAACCCGGCCATCGACTTCTTGTATGGCGAATACCAATACGTTACCGAAGACAAACAGTTTGTACGCAAAGTGACGAATTGTAAATTTGATAAGAACATGCTCTTCTTTTACGGGTGTTATATCCCTTCGACCGCGTCTTTTTTCAGAAGAAGAATTATTGAAGATGGAGTACTAATTGATAAAAACCTGAAAATCATTATGGATAAAGACTTTTTTACCCGCATTGCCATAAAAGGATACCAGTTTCAATTTGTGTCGGAAGTAATGGCCTCTTTCAGGCTCCGGGAAGATAACGTCGGGAACAAATTTTTTCATAAGTTGAGAGAGGAAAATATTTACTATTTGACGAATTATCACAATAATTTTTGTTATACAAAGGCCTACCGGTTCGAATGGAAGTTGAGACGTTATTATTACCTGTTCAAAAGGCAAGTCTATAAATACGTACTGGTAAAATAAATCCTGAACTCCAATGAGCCTGGCAGAAGCATGAGGAAACAATCAATAAAAGCGGTATTTATTATCCCGGTGCTTATCAATGCGCCTTACTGGCAGCCGGTTTTTAAACATTTGGCTTCATACATTCAAGATTTCCGGGTTTTTACCAGCATGTGGAAAGATTATTTGCCGGAATATAAAGATAGTTTTAAAGTTAATATTATTCCGGGGTTCAAATATAAACATTCGGCGTCATCAGCAAAGTCGAAAGGTTTTTATTCCCCTGGTTTTGGCCTGGCTAATTTGAACATTCTGTTGAAATTAATAAAATCGAAACCGGGTATCATTATTACTTCTGCATATAATATCTGGACGCTTCAAGCCGTGCTGTACAAACTACTTTTCCGGAAAAAAATGATTTTGTTTTACGAAGGATCATCTCTGTCTTTTGATTATCGAGAAAGTCGCTTAAGAACTCTTTATCGAAAGGTGCTTAGCAAATTTGTGGATCACTTTTTAACAAATACCAATTCTGCAAAAGCATATCTGGTCAAATTCCTTAATATAAAAGAGGAAAGAATTTCCAGGTTTCCCATTCAAACTCCGGACAATGTTCTGTTTACTGGCGATCAAAATCTTATTAAGAACTCGAATGATAACCGTGGCGGAAACATTAAGTTTTTTATGGCTTCTCAAATTATTGAGCGCAAAGGTATCGACAATTTAATTGAGGCTGCCTGCCAATTAAAGCGATTGGGATATGATGATTTTGTAATTGAGATCGCGGGGAAAGGAGAAAAATTCGAGGAGTATAGCAGGAAAACGCTAAAACTGAGACTGGAAAATCAGATAAAATTTCTCGGATTTCAAAATTACAATGAGATGATAAAAAATTTAAAAGCGTCAGATGTGTATCTTTTCCCTACTTTGGAAGATACCTGGGGTGTTGCTCCGCTTGAGGCTTTGGCGGCCGGGAAGCCGGTGCTTATCTCAAAGTATGCAGGCTCCAGTGAGTTAGTAGAAAACTATAGCAATGGAATTGTCTTCGACCCCGTCAACATTGAGGACTTCACGGAAAAGTTGATTTGGGTAATCGAGCATCCAATGGAGCTGAAAAAGATGTCCGAAAATGCTTACGAAACTATTCGTATATATAATGCTTCCAGTTCGGCAAGATATATTAATGAAACGATCCAAAGAGTCTGTCCAACGAAAATATAATTCCAATACCAAATGAAAGTTATAATCTTAGCCGGCGGCCGTGGCACCCGCTTCGCCGAAGAGACTTCTGTCAAACCCAAACCGATGATCGAAATCGGCGGGTATCCCATCCTGTGGCATATCATGAATATTTATGCACACCACTCTTTTAAAGAATTCGTTGTTGCACTGGGTTATAAGGGGGATGTGATTAAAGACTATTTCTTACGTTATCGTCCTTCCAATAGTGATTTTACGGTTAATCTTGCTAACGGGGAAATAAATTTCCACAAACCCAATGGAACCGACTGGATTATTCACATGATTGATACCGGAATCGATACGCTAACCGGGGGGCGTTTACATCGGTTGGAACCGTTGCTAAAAAGCGATGGTACTTTCTTGATGACTTATGGGGATGGGGTATCTGATATAAATATTTCCGATTTGTTGGCGTTTCATCGCCGGCATGGGAAATTGGCCACATTAACGGCAGTGCGTCCTCCGGCAAGATTTGGCACCATGAAATTTGAGGGGAATCAGGTAAGTGAATTTAAGGAAAAACCGCAGACCGGAGAAGGTTGGATCAATGGCGGCTTTTATGTAATGGAACCGGGTGTGTTTGATTATCTCCACGGTGATCAGACCATTTTAGAACTTGATCCATTGGAAAGGCTGGCTGCCGACGGGCAACTGATGGCGTATAAGCATGAGGGCTTCTGGCAATGTATGGATACTCTCCGGGATAAATTGCGGCTGGAATCTATTTGGAATTCGGGCGCTGTGCCCTGGAAGGTTTGGTAATGTTGTTTACAAATATATATAGAGATACAAAGGTTCTTGTCACCGGGCATACCGGCTTTAAGGGAAGCTGGTTATCACTCTGGCTAAGTTTGTTAGGCGCTCGTGTGACTGGTTTTGCCCTGCCGCCTGAACATCAGGATGGCCTTTTTAACCGTCTAAAGATGTGGGAGTTGATTCATCATGTGGAAGGCGATATTCGGGATGAAACTCATATAAAGAAAGTTATGCAGGATGTACAGCCGCAGTTTGTTTTTCATTTAGCAGCCCAGCCTCTGGTAAGACGCTCTTACGCAGAACCCAAATTAACCTTTGATACCAATGTCGGCGGGGCGGTGAATCTCCTGGAGGCTATCAATGCTGTGGATAGTGTTAGGGTCTTAATATACGTGACTTCTGACAAATGCTACCGGAACAAAGAATGGATATGGGGATACCGGGAAAATGATGAATTGGGCGGACACGATCCTTACAGCGCCTCAAAGGCTTGTGCAGAAATGGTCTTCTATGCCTATCAAAATTCCTTTTGGAATCATAATACACGTATTTCTGCCGCCTCGGTGAGGGCAGGAAATGTTATTGGGGGAGGAGATTGGGCGCTGGATCGGATTATTCCCGACTGCATCAAGGCTTTAAGGGAAGAAAAACCAATCTCAATACGCAATCCTCATGCGCGGCGTCCCTGGCAACATGTACTGGAGCCTCTTGGTGGATATTTACTGTTAGCCATGAAACTGCTAACCGATAGCGCGGGAAAATATACTGGCGCATGGAATTTCGGGCCGGAAAAACCGGATAACCGTAGCGTATTAGACCTGGGAAAAGCGGTTATTGATGTATGGGGAAAAGGACATATTGAAATTGCAAAGAATAATACGGATGAACTTCTGGCTGAATCTACCTTATTGCATCTCAATTGTGATAAAGCATTTCACCTGCTCTCCTGGAAACCGGTATGGAATTTTAATAAATCACTGCTTAATACCGTCGCCTGGTATAAAGCGCTTTATGAAGGCCATGGCATGAAAGAGTTTACCATCTCTCAAATTGAACAATATGTTTCGGATATGAATAACCAGGGAGAAAATATTCATGATTGAAGGCGTCATCATCACTCCTTTGAAGCAAATACTGGATGAACGCGGCAAGATCATGCATATGTTACGTTCTACGGACCCTCACTTTCAAACCTTCGGCGAAATATACTTCTCGGTTATACACCCCGGTGTTATTAAAGCATGGCATATTCATAAAAAGATGATCTTGAATTACGCGGTGCCTTATGGGAAAATCAAGTTTGTGTTATATGATGATAGAGAGGGAAGCTCAACGCGTGGAGAAATACAGGAAATTTTCCTGGGGCCGGATAATTATTGTCTTGTTACGGTTCCCCCGATGGTGTGGAACGGTTTTAAAGGTATCGGTACGGAAAGCGCAATGGTAGCAAACTGCGCTTCCATTCCCCATGATCCTGATGAAATAATGCGTAAAGGCCCATTTGATCATTCTATACCGTATAACTGGGATCTGATTCACCGATAGGGAGTTGCTTGATGAAAAATTTAGTGAGGCTGTCAAAGTCCGTCATTGGCGAAAAAGAAATTGCAGCGGTAACGCAGATACTTCAAAAAGAATTCCTGGGAATGGGTCCCGAAGTTCAGGCGTTTGAAAACGACCTGGCGGTATTCATCGGCGATAACCGCCAGGTGGTTTGCGTCAACACCGGAACCGCCGCGCTTCACTTAGCGGTTCAGGCCTGCGGCATTGGCCCCGGCGATGAGGTAATTATCCCCAGTTTAACCTATTTGGCTTCCTATCAAGCCATTTCTGCAACCGGCGCGACCCCGGTATCCTGCGATGTGTTATTAGAGACCGGCACCATTGATCCTGAAGACGCGGCAAAGCGCATCACTCCCCGCACCCGGGCGATTATGCCGGTACACTACGCCAGCGGATGGGGAAGATTGGAACAGGTATATGACCTGGCGCAAAAACACGGGTTGAGGGTTATCGAAGACGCCGCTCACGCATTTGGGGGTATTTATAAAGGAAGAAGAGTGGGAGCGAGCGGCGATATTGTCTGTTTCAGCTTCGACGGCATTAAAAATATTACTTCCGGGGAAGGCGGGGCGGTGGTAACGGCTGACCCCCAAATTGCGGAGTATGTGCGGGACGCCCGTTTACTGGGAGTGCAAAAGGATACCGAAAAGCGATATGCCCGGGAACGCAGTTGGGAATTCGATGTAACCATCCAGGGGTGGCGGTTCCACATGAGCGATATTATGGCGGCGATTGGCAGGGTGCAATTAAAGCGATTGGAAGAATTTACAACTATCCGGGTGCGCCTGGCCAAAAATTATGCCCGCCTGTTAAAAGAAATTCCGAATATCCGCCTGCTAAACATAGAATATGGGCCCGTCATCCCCCATATTTTCCCCATTTTCATTGGACAAGATAAACGGGATAAGGTGCGCCAGGCCCTGATTGATAACAACATTCAATGTGGAATTCATTATAAGCCGAATCACTTGTTATCACGTTATAATTTGGGGTATTCCTTACCGGTAACCGAAAAACTTTACCAGGAAACTCTCACTTTACCGTTACACCCGGATGTCACTGAAGAGCAACAAGAAAAGATATGTGATATTATAAGGCAATGTGGGGATAGGTAATACGATGGGAAATAATTCGCTCGTTTTCTTCGGCAATGGCCAGGTTGGCCAGGGCATTCTAAAATTCCTGGTCCACAAAAAAGACCTTCCTGAAATAGTGGTTTTGCATAAAGAAAAAGATGCAAGGTGCTTCGATGAACTAAAGAGCCTCGCCCATGAAGCCGGTTCGGAAATCCTTTACGCTGACCAACTATCTACTGAAAGAGGCATTCGGTTATTAGCATCATTAAGGCCGCAAATGGGAATTTCTGCATACTACGGATATATAATTCCCCCCAATATCATGTCCTTATTCAACAGGGGAATAATTAATCTGCACGGTTCATTGCTCCCCTGGAACAGGGGTACAAACCCAAATGTATGGTCAATTGTTGATGACACCCCGGCGGGAGTCTCAATTCTATATATAGATGAAGGTATTGATACCGGCCCAATTTTAGCGCGACAGGAAATCCCCAAAACACCGGTTATGACCGGCAAAGATTTATACGATTTAACCGTAGAAGCTTTAATAAATCTTTTTTGCGAAAAATGGGACGATATACGCGACAATAAAATTGTCCCTCAACCGCAGCCATCACATGGAACCTTTCATCGAAGAGTCGAGCTTAATCGGCTCAAACTGCTTGATTTGAGAGAAGAAATGCCAGTGGAAAAGCTGTTAAATATATTGCGAGCGTGTACTTTTCCCCCTTACCCGGCTGCTCGTTTTTCTAAGGATGGCGCAATTTATGAAGTTTTCGTAGAAATAAAGAAAGCCAGTGAACAATAGAAGGTTATAATGCACTTGACCGTGGTAATGTCCGTTTTGAACGGCGAAAAATATCTTCAGGAAGCGGTAGAAAGTATTCTCAACCAGACTTACCCCGACTTCACATTTATCATTATCAATAATGGCTCCTCGGATAACACCGGCCCGATATTAAGCGAGTATGTCACAAAGGATTCCCGCATCAAGATCGTTACCCATACGGAAACGGTTCCGCTGGTGGAAGCCCGGATGAAGGGGCTGCAAATGGCGGAAACGGAATGGGTCGCCTGGATGGACGCCGATGACATCAGCGAACCGGCAAGGCTCGAGAAGCAGGTAGAGGTGATAAAACAATACCACGACCGGTTGGGCGCCGTGGGAACCTGGGCGCGATATATCAATGAGGAAGGCAAAATTTTAGGAAATCGTATTGGCGAACCGGTCACTCCCGAAAAATTCTTTGATTTATATTCAAAAAATCAGGCCATTGCACTGGTTGATCCTTCTGCAATTGTACACCGGCCCACTTTTTTAAAGTTAGGGGGATATCGCCCGGAGTGTACCCCTGCCGGCGATCTCGATCTCTGGTATCGAATTGCCGAGAAGGGTAAATTAATTCTGGTGGTTCCGGAATTTTTGATAAAGTACCGGGTTCATACCGGGTCGGATTCCGTGCGCAAGACCATGCTGCAACGCCAGAAAACCCACTTCATCAACTACAATATGCGGAGGCGGCGAAGCGGCCTGCCGGATATGGAATGGGATACTTATATAAAAGAGGTCTGGTCCTCACCCCTTTACCGCATCCCCCGGCTGCGCACGGATTTGGCTATGACGTTGTACAAGCGGGCCGGCCTGTATTTTGGGGCAGGCCGCTATGTCAACTTTTTGATTAATTTGTTAAGCGCTGGTATTCTAAAACCGAGTATTGTATTCAAGCGCATCCTCTCCCAAAAACTCTCCTCCTCCTTACCGAATTGAAGCGATGATTGAGCAACTTGTAGGAACCGAACACCTAATAACCAACCTTGTAATAACCCTCTTCGAGAAACTGGAAAGCTCCGGCATTCGCTATGCGGTATTGCGCAATTACGAAGACTTTCCCAATTTCCGGCGGGATGTTGATCTGGTTTTAAACACCAAAGATTTAGAGAAATGGCGCGAGATCGCGGTCGAGGCTGCTAAAGAAGGTGGCTGGGATTTCCTGACCGAGTGCGACCATTGGAACCAGTCACCGATCCGGCATTTCAATATCGAACCCTTCCGATTTTATCGGCTTTCATCCCCCGCCTGCCTCCAGGTGGACCTCTTTCATGGATTTTTATCCTGGGGGTTACCCTTATTTACCGAAGAAGATTTGTTAAAGGACAGAATCTCTGGTGATAACAAGAATTTTACCAAAATATCTCCTCTCACTGAAAATCTATTTAGAGTATTGCAGGTGTACCAATTGTATTTATACAGCAGTGATTCTCGATCCAAAATCGCGCGCTATACCGGAAGGATTATTGATTTCTGTGAACACCATAGAGAATCCTTAGAAGACAGCCTTCAAAAAACCTTTGGAGTTATTGGGAAACACGCCTTGAAAAGCCTGCTTGCAGGTAAAAAGGCAGCTTTTTTATTCTATACCACCCTGGCAAAATCGTACTTTGTTCTGAAGTGTTTTTTCAGAAGCCCCATTGCTTTTTTCAAGATATTGTTTCACCGGGTTCAGGAACACTGGCGCCTTGATAAAACCCGGCAATGCGGTTTTATCCTGAACGCCTATGCGCCCGGGGCGCCGGATAAAGACCGGCTTGTTGAAACACTCCGGTCATTGCAGGAAGCGAATGTATTATATACCTGGACAAAAGCCGATGCCCATATCCGAAAAACGACTCGCAGAGAACGTAAAATTATGGCGATTACCGGTATTGTTATCAAATGGGTGGAAAAAGAAGCAGCGAGATTGAATGTAGAAAACGTCGAATCAAAACAGTTGGCGCTCGCGATCATGAATTTGTTAATCAATAATCATAAAATTATTTATCAACGGGAAACATAGTTAATCATCAATGGTCATTGTTTTTTTAGGCCCGGATGGGAGCGGCAAAAGCACGATTATTCGGCATCTTCTTTCCGACCCTTCCCTGATTTTCAAAAATATAACTGTTTTTCACCTTCGCCCGATGGTTTTTTCAGCAAAGAAAAAGGGGGCATCTGCACCGGTAACCAATCCCCACGGCCAGGCTCCCCGGGGATACCTGGCTTCGACAGTGAAGTTATTCTATCTTTTTACGGATTATTTCGTAGGCTATGCGCTCAAAATATGGCCCCGCCCCAAAAAGAATTCATTGGTTGTGTTTGACCGTTATTATCACGATATGCTGATAGACCCCCGGCGCTATCGTTTTCGGGAGCCGATGTGGCTGGCCAGGTGGATTGGAAAAATCATTCCCCAACCGGATGTGTGGATTTTATTGGACGCCCCGGCAGAGATCATGCATGCCCGCAAACGGGAAGTGACTTTTGAAGAAACCCAACGTCAGCGTGATGCTTATTTAAAGTTCGTTAGCAGTATGGCAAACGCTTATGTCGTAGATTCCTCCGCTTCGCCCGGGGATACTGTTTCAGCGATCAAGAAAATCATCCAGGAGCGCCAACGCTCATAATGCTTCTTAAAGAATACTATTTAGTATCGCAGCGAAAAATCCCCCGCCTCGCTATCGTAGAAGACCATCTTCCCGCAGACCTCCGGCTGGCATTCTCCGCCTTCCAGACCTATTCCCTGCCGGGAAGGTTCTGGCGAGCCTTGCTCCGGGGCGCTTTTTCAGCCGGTTTGCCGTTATGGGTGAGCCGGAAAGTTCCGGTTGCCCAACTGCCCCTTCCCCCGGAGGCGGATTTTGAAAAGATAGATACCCTGTTGGGAAAGAACGCCGCCTACCCGGTGTTTCAGTTCCCCTATAACCCGGAACGGAAGAAATTCTCCGCTTTTGTAAGGCAGGGAGAGAAAAGCTATTACCTGAAGTGCGCCTTCGGCCCGGGCAGCCGGGAAGAGCTTAAGAACGAAATTGCCGCCATCCGGCGTCTCTCCGCTGCCCGCTTTGAAAAGTTTGCCATCCCCCGGCTGCTGGACTCCGCCATCTCCGAAAACCTTGTTGCAGCATATTATGAACCGATTCCGGCTGATACCCGCCAGCCCAAACGGTGGGGAGCGCCATTCCTGGAGATCTGGAAGGAATTGGCCGAAAAAACCCGGGGGGAAAGCGCGCTTTCGGAATTAAAGTGGATCGAAAAGCTGCACGCCCATCCGCAATGGCGCTCCCTGCTCAAGGATATTTCCGCCGGAACCCTTATCATCTCTCAAAACCACGGGGATTTCCTCCCCTGGAACATCCGCTATGATGCGAGCGCCTGGTATCTGTTCGATTGGGAAGAGGCGGGAGAGGGCGCGCCGTTTCTGTACGACCCGCTGCATTACTTTACGGTCTATGAAACCCTGGTGAAGAAGAAAACCCCCCGGCAGATTGCCGGCGCTATCGCTCCATTCTTGCAGAATTGCAACTATTTGGGCGTTGATCTTGCCGATTATGTTCTGCTCAGCCTGGGGTTTCAATTTATCAATAACCGGGTGCTCTCCAAAGAAGTAACCTTGCAAATCGCTGCGGCTTATAAATCGGCAAAATAGCTTGAATACGTTTCCCGGGAAAAAAATCTTGATCTCCGCCTACGCCTGCGAACCCGACAAAGGCTCGGAGCCGGGGGTGGGCTGGAACCGGGTGCGGCAAATTGCTCGCTTTTATCTAACAACTATTAAGGATGATTGATCTTCAGGCAACCTGTATGCCTTTACGAAGAATTTCATTCGCAAAAGGATTGGATGGATTAAAATCCATTTCATCAAAAGGATGGGGTTCAATCCGGGTATCGAATTTTCTGCTCAGTTTCATTAATTGGATTTGCATGGTAAAACTGTTGGCTACATCCTGTAAAACTATCGCTAAATCAATATCACTATCTTCATTGAATTTCCCATTCGCATAGGAGCCAAAAATATAGGCTTTTCGGATATTGAAATGATGATTCTTCAGATAATCGATATATTTTTTTACGATTTCAAAAGCTGTTCTTTGATCCATTTTCTGAATCCTTTAATTTCTTCGATCCACCTGGTGGTATATTCTGCGGTACATGTTTTATAAAACGCCAATTTGTAATCATCATACCTGGCCCTGATATTAAAAGCAGTTACGGTCACTAAAAAATCTTTCTGATCCTCGCTTAATTCTAAATCTGATTTTTCAGCCAATCGTAATAAATTATGAACAAGAGGCGGTTGCTCATCAACATTCTTGACATGATATGCTTTCAGAAGTTTTTCAATGACTAAATGTCCCATAAATAAAGCCCAGTGATAATCCTTTTTTTCAAATAAATGCTCCATCGTTACAAAATCCCGCTCAGAACTCTCGATCCAATAGATTATCAAGTCTTCTTTATTCATCAAGCACTCCGATGATTCACACGCCGGTTATTATCTCGACCAATGCTAATTTGAATATTTGCCACAGAGAACACAGAGTGCTCAGAGGAATTAATGATCAATAAATCTCTAATTCTCAGTGTTCTCTGTGAACTCTGTGGCCAATTTAATATTGTAGCGAAATTAAAATAACCATTTCGACTACTTTTTGCAAATATAAAAACGGCCAGGATAATGAAAGTATTAATCTCCGCTTACGCCTGCGAGCCCCACAAAGGCTCCGAGCCGGGAGTGGGCTGGAACTGGGTGCGGCAAATCGCCCGCTTCCAGGAGGTCTGGGTAATCACCCGCGCCAATAACCGGGAAGTGATCGAACCGGCGCTGCGGGAATCTCCTTCCTTATTATATAATGTTCATTTCGTTTATTACGATCTGCCCCCCTGTTTGAAGTTCTGGAAACGGGGCAACCGCGGGGTGCACCTCTATTACTACCTCTGGCAGATCGGCATTTACTTTGTCGCCCGCAAACTGCACCGGGAACAGCGCTTCGATCTCATCCATCACGTCACCTTTACCAATTACTGGATGCCCAGCTTCTTAGCTTTATTGCCGCTGCCCTTCGTCTGGGGGCCGGTGGCGGGCGGGGATTCCACCCCCAAAGCATTCTTGAAATCATTGAGCCGGCGGGGGAAAATCTATGAATGGAGCCGCAGCCTGGCCTGCCGGGTATTCGAGTTCGATCCCTTTGTGCGCCTCACCGCCCGGCGTTCCGCGGTGGCGCTCTCGACCACCCCGCAAACCGCGCAGCGCCTGAAAAAAATCGGGGCGCGGAACATCACCCTGCTCTCCCAGGTGGGATTATCGCCGCAGGAGCTGGAGAGCCTCAAGGCCGTCGATCATCCCCGGCAAGAAGGGTTCCGCTTCCTCAGCGTGGGCAATCTCCTGCACCTGAAAGGATACCATTTGAGCCTGAACGCTTTCGCCCGGATGCAGGGCGGTATTCCCGGCTGCGAATATTGGATCATCGGCGACGGCCCGGAAAGAAGGGCGCTGGAGCGGGAGGCGGCGCGGTTGAATATTGAAAAGCAGGTTAAATTTTTAGGCCAGCTTCCCCGCAAGCAGGTTTTGGAAAAGCTAAATTTTTGCGACGTTCTGCTCCATCCCGGCCTGCATGACTCCGGGGCCATGGTATGTTCCGAGGCGATGGGCGCGGGTCTGCCGGTCATCTGCCTAAATTTGGGCGGCCCCGCCCTGCAGATTACCGAAGAAACCGGCTTCAAAATCCCCGCGCATTCCCCGGAGCAGGCGGTAAAGGATATGGCGGAAGCAATGCTAAAATTAGCAGCCAATCCCCAACTGGCGCGGCAAATGGGGGAAGCCGGGCGCAAGCGCGTGGCGGAGCAATTTAGCTGGGAGGGGAAGGGGGAGTTTATCCGGCGGGTGTATGGGGAGGTTTGGGGGAGTGCCTGAGTGTTCAGGTGTTAAAGTGTTCAGGATTCGATACTCGATGCTCGATTTTCGATGGTTGATTTTTACTGACGACTTGTCTCAAATTCTGATATTATCCGGCGAATTTTTTCTGCGGAAATATCGCCTTGCTCTGTTTTGGAATATATGGTTACCAGGATGATCTTTAATTTTGTTTTGAGGCAATAGATCAACCGGTAGCCGGCGCGTTTTCCCTTCTTTTATATCTGTATTTTTTACTCGTACTTTATAAACCGTATATCCTGCGCTTTGAATCTGGTCTCCCGGGGTTTTACCCGATTCCAAATCCATGATAATCGGTTGAAGATCAGATTTTATATGGCGATATTTTGTAACTATTCAGGCGTTTTGCCACAGAGGCCACAGAGAGCACAGAGACATAAAAAAATTCCTAATCAAATCACAAATACAGGGATATAAGGCTATACCCCCAAATCTTCCTCTGTGACCTCTGTGGTCTCTGTGGCTGAATAGTAACGATATTTTTTAGATAAATGCCTGATGTTTCGCTTGAATTCCGGGGTGAACTCTACTTGTATCTTATTGGAGGCGTCATCAATCGGCATCAATTCCCTCCCATAATTCAGAGACCGGCTTTGTTTCCCCGTCTAAAGCTTCCCGCCAGCCCTGTATGAAGCTTTCTTCGGCTGATTTTAAGGAAATACTCTCTCGAAAAATACGGATGATTTGCAATAGGTAGGGCAGATGCTCTACCGGAGTCTTATTAATTTCCTCTAAAACCCGTTCACGATAATGGGAAAGATTCGCAGCCATTTTATCCTCTTTTTATTTTAAAACTATGGGGTTTTTTGCTGAAAAGCAATTGGCAATATTTCGTAACTATTCAGGCGTTTTGCCACAGAGGCCACAGAGAGCACAGAGACATAAAAAAATTCCTAATCAAATCACAAATACAGGGATATAAGGCTCTCTCTGTGGTCTCTGTGGCTGAATAGTAACAATATTTCTTTCTAATTCCCTTATCCGGCAGCGGAAGGGGGAGTTTATCCGGAGGGTGTATGGGGAGATATTATCGGGTGGTTGAGTGTTAGGGTGTTCAGATGTTTCCCAAAGAGATGGCTTCGCCTCCCTACGTGTGATAGGTGATATTGTCCTGATCTATTTCGATATCTTCATCTTTGGTGATTAAAATTCTCTCTTCTGAAATTGATATTTCCTCAAGCATTGAATCCGGGGTCTTATTTTTAAGCGGCAGATCCAGTGTATGGACCGCATCAAAACCCCGTTCTTCTAAACGATACTTTAGACGGCGTGGTAGTTGTGCGTCAATCAGGAACTTCATGCCGAAATTGATTGAATCCGTTTTATCCGGCTTAACCGGGCGGCGAATGCCAATGCGGCGAGGATATCTTCTTTTTCCAGGTCTTCGTAATCAGCTAAAATTTCTTCGATGGTCATGCCGGCGCTTAATAGTTCCAATATTATTTCTACCGGGTAACGCATCCCGCGAATGCAGGGCTTTCCGTGGCAAATATCCGGCGACATGGTAATGCGTTTTAGAAGCGATATTTTATTTTTCCGGTTCGATTTTTTCATATTCTCTTTCCGGTTTCTTTAGAAGCATAAAGCCATATTTGCATCGATAAAGCATTTTTTTGCCATCACTTAGTTCCGGTTGTAGATTTCTTCCCGGGAAAGAGGCCGAAATTCTTTAAGCTTTAAAGGGGAGTTAAGAAATTTTTCGATGAAATCTTCCCCGGCGATGACTTCTTCAGAAATAATGATCACTCGCACGGTTTCCTTAAGCTTGTTTTTGTGCTCTTTCGGTATTTCAATAATAGACCTTATTCGTAGGTAAATATTTGATTTTTATGAAAAATTGAATAGCCCCGATCTTCAGATCGGGGACAGAAAATAAGTAAACTTATGCCTTT
>JABWBP010000141.1 GCA_013360445.1 Calditrichaceae bacterium
GGGTAGAAAAAAACACCGCTGGGAAGCCCTGAAAGGGCGGAATAGAAAAATATTTTACCGAAGTGTCCAAAAAATTAAGCGAACCCTCCATTCTCACTTCTTACTTCTCACTTTCAAAATGCGGTCATTTCCCGCACTTCATTGAAGCGGGATTCAATATCCTCCCGGGTGATGGATTTCAGGCGGTTGAAGCTGAAATCTTCCACGGTGAAGGAGGCGGCCACGGTTCCGTACACCACCGCTCGCCGGATGTTCAGCTCGTCGATGTCCTCGCAGGCGGCCAGGTATCCCAAAAATCCCCCCGCGAAGCTGTCCCCCGCGCCAGTGGGATCCACCACCTCTGGAACCGGGTAGGCGGGGGCTAAAAAATATCCCTTCCGGCTCACCAGCACCGATCCATGCTCACCCTTTTTGATCACCACCGCCCGGGGACCCTGCTCTAACAGCAGGTTGGCGCTTTCTAACATGTTGAATTTGTTGGTCAGCTCCCGCAATTCTTCATCGTTCAGGATCAACACGTCCACTTTTTCGATGAGTTGCATCAACAAATCCCGCGCCCCGCTGATCCAGAAATTCATGGTATCCAGCACCGAGAGGGCCGGCTTCTCGACCTGCGCCAGCACGTCCAATTGCAGCTCCGGGGCGATATTGGCCAGGAAAATCAGCTTATCCTGGCGGTATTTTTCGGGGATGGCGGGGCGGAAATTCTGGAACACGTTCAGGTGGGTAAACAGGGTGTCGCGCTGGTTCATATTCTCTTTATAGCGCCCGCCCCAGCGAAAGGTCTTGCCCTCGGTGATTTTCAACCCGGTAAAATCCACCTCCCGCTCTCTCAAAAATTCGATGGTGGAGAAGTCGAAATCTTTCCCCACCACCCCCACCACATCTACCGGGGAGAAAAGACTGGCCGCGGCGCTGAAATATAACGCCGAGCCGCCGGGCGAATCCTGCGCTTTTCCGTGGGATGTCTCCACGGTATCCAGGGCAATCGAACCGACCACTAATACCGGCATGGCGTTCTCTCCGTTTTGTTACGCATTATGAATTACGCATTACGTTTCACATCCGCTCCGGCGCGGAAACGCCCACGATGCGGAAGCCGTTGCCCAGCACGGTTTTCACCGCCAGGCAGAGGCCCAGCCGCGCCCGGGTGAGCGCCTCGTCTTCGCTGATCACCCGGCATTCGGTGTAAAATTTATGGAAAGCGGTGGAGACTTCCGATAAATAGAGCGGCAGCAGGTGCGGTTCGTAATCAAGGGCGCATTTGTAAACCGTTTTAGGAAATTCGAGCAGTTTTTTGATCAATTCAAATTCGCTCTTTTCCCGCAATGGAGCAAACTGCGACGCCGAAAGCCCGGTTTTACCTTCGCAGCGAATGCCCTTTTCCTCCGCGTTGCGCAGTATGCTGCATATCCGCGCGTGGGCGTACTGGTTATAATAGACCGGGTTTTCCTCGGAGTGGGTTTTGGCTAACTTCAAATCGAAATTCAGGTGGCTTTGCATGCTGCGCATCAGGAAAAACCAGCGGGTCACGTCCCCGCCCGCCTCGGCGATCAGCTCGTCGAGGGTAACGAAATTGGCCTTGCGGGTGGACATTTTCACCTTTTCCGTTCCCTCCATGAGGGTGACGAACTGGTGGATGAGTACTTTCACTTTGGAGGAATCGTAGCCTGACGCCCGCAGCCCCGCCAGCACGTCCGGGTAGGTGGCGATATGGTCGGCGCCGAATATATCCACCATGATTTCGAATTGGCGTTGAAATTTGACGATATGGTAGGCGATATCCGGCAGGCGGTAGGTCGGCTCCCCGCTGCTTTTGACGATCACGCGGTCTTTTTCCAGCCCGAACTGGCTGGCTTTGAACCACAACGCCCCGTCCTGCTCGTAGGCTAAATTCTTTTTCTTCAAATTCTCGATCACCCGGTCGATGTCGCCGTTGCGGTAGAGGTCCATTTCGTTGAAATAACTGTCGAAGCGCACGTTCATGCTCTCCAGGGTGCGGTTGATGTCTGCGAAAATCTCGCGGACCGCGGTTTCTTTGAAAATATCCGTCTCCGCGCTCTCCTTCAGAACGCTGCCGTGCGCTTGCAGCACTTTCGCGGCGATGTCTTTGATGTACTCTCCCTGGTAATAATCCTCCGGGAAATCGATCTTTTCCCCCAACAATTCCAAATAGCGCAGCCGCACCGAATCCCCCAGCACGCGCATCTGCCGCCCGGCGTCGTTGAAGTAATACTCCCGGGTGACCTTATAGCCTGACCATTCTAACAAGTTGGCGACCGTGTCCCCCACCACCGCGCCGCGCCCGTGCCCCACGGTCAGGGGGCCGGTGGGGTTGGCGCTCACGAATTCCACCATCGCCGGGCGCGATTCCCCGAGGGTAAACCGGCCGTAGTTTTCCCCGCCCTGCAAAATTTCCGGCACTCGCGCCTGAAGCCCCGCTTCGGCCAAAAAGAAGTTGATGAAGCCGGGGCCGGCGATCTCGACTTTGGCGATCTGCCGGGAGTCCAACGAAAGGGCGTTTACGATCTGCTGAGCGATTTGGCGGGGATTCTGCTTCAGCGATTTTGCCAGCAGCATCGCCAGGTTGACGCTGATATCCCCGTGCGCCTCGGCTTTGGGGCGGTCGAACTGGTACTCGATGTCGGGGTAATTGAGCGCCTTCAGGGCGGTTTTAAGTTGTTGATCCAGGTACGCTTCGAATTGGAGCATCGTCTTTCACTACCGTTATGTTGGCGTCGGCCCACAGTTTTTCCAGGGCGTAATAGGCGCGGGTTTCCCGGCGAAAAATATGCACGACCACGTCGATAAAATCCAGCAGCACCCAGTTCAAATTGCTGTATCCCTCTTTGTGCCAGACCCTGATTTTCGCCTCTTTCAATTCCGTTTCGATGTAATCGGCGATGGCTTTTACGTGCAAATCCGATTCGCAGGTGACCATAACGAAGAAATCCGCCACGTCGGAGAGTTTCTTCAAATTCATAATTGTGATATCATGGCCCTTTTTCTCCAGGGCCAGTTGGGAAATTTTATCGGCTAATTGCTGTGAATCCATACACCTCTCTACCGGTTGAAAGGCTTCAGCGATCTGTAATCTGCTCCTAAAACCACGGTTACATCTAATTGCAGGGTATTATCCTTCTGAAGCTGGATTTGATCGGAGGAAATCCCCAACAGCCGGGCTACTTTCTGGGCGCGGCTGCGCTCCCCGGAGCGGTCGATCACAAAGGATTTGGCGACGTTGAAATTGGTATAATTCCCCTGGGAAACCACGTCGATGTCGTTTTGGCGCAGGAAATCCGTGGCCCTTTTCGCTATCCCGGATCTGCCGCAGCCGTTCAGCACCTCGGTTTGCACTCCCCGCTCCACCGGCTCGGGAACAGGCTCGCGAACCGGCGGCTTCTCTTCCGGGGGCGGCGAAGGGCTGGTTCGGCTTTCAACCGGGGGCTGTTTCGAGGTTGCCGGGGAAGGCCGGGAAGCAGCTCCCCATAATTTTTCGATTTCGGACCAGTTGAGGTAAATTAAAATTGCGCTGGTCGCCACGACTAAGAGCAGGGCCAGTATCAAAAAATTAGTAAAAGGATTGCCCCGGCCGGGGGGGAGCTTATGCTTTGAGGAATGGTAAATTTTCCCGAGTTGGGTTTGGATAATTTTTTTTATTCTGGGATCGGACAGATTTCGTCTCGTGCGTTTAACCACCTTCGCTGCTTCTCCTGTTTGGCCTTGCCTTACCTCCCGAAAAGAAAGGGAGAATAGCGGTAATCATAATAAGGGGGCGGAACCGCAACGCCAAATTGAACCGTCATATTGTCAGCCGGGCGATATTGGAATTCCGCACTTCCGAAAAACCGGGTATTGTTCAGCGCCGGATTATTCGCAAAGGAATTATAGGGCGAATACATCAATCCTAAGTTGAGGCGCATGAACAGGAGGTTGCTGAACCGGTAGTCTATGGTATTCATATAAGAATTTACCATCATGCCGTTTCCCCCGCCGGTCAGGTAAGACGCCGAAAAAGTATGGTGCATGTGAAAGCGTTCGGGATTGAACAGGCCGAAGAAGATGCCGGAAGCGGGTTTGGCAATCGCCTCGCTGATGTTGGGCAATTCCGCCTGGCTTTTGAGTTGGGAAAATGCCAGCGCGGGAAGCATAAATGCCAGAATGAATATGCTGAAACGGTTCATGTTTTTCCTCCGGATACCTTGTCAACGCATTTCATACATTGCTTTCAGTATATTGGTTCCGCCGTCAATATTAAACAATTCCAGGCGGAAAATAAAGGGATTTTTCGGAGTGCAAAATTTATTTTGCACCGGGTTAATTTGCTTGATCCGCTTTATCCGATCGCGTAGTTTTGTGAAAACCGAAGGTCTCAAAGGTTTCCAAAACTTTTGAGGTCTAATCGTTTGAATAAACCGACGGAGAAAAAACATGAAGATCAGCCTGCAGGATTCATATTCAGAGGTAGAGAGTTTAGTGCTCCCGGTAGCCCCATCCGCCCGGGAGGAAATTCTGGCGCAATGGGCTGCAAAAACCGGCCTGCCGGCGGAACTCCTGCTGCAGGATTTTAAAGCGGAGCACAAAGAGATCGCCGTTCTCTATCCCCGGGATGGATCCCTTTCCGCCCGGCGCCTGGTGTTGTTAGGGGTGGGGGAGAAGCCTTCCCCGGAAAAGCTGCGCCAGGCCATGCGCGCCCTGGTGCACCAAAAAAAGACCCGCTTCCGCGGCGCCCTGGGGATTGATTTTCTGGGCCGCTCCCTGGCGGCGGAAAGCGGGGATACCATCGACGGGTACGTTCAGGCGGCCTGCGAGGGGGCGCTGTTGGGGCAATATGACCTCGGGCGTTTGAAAACCGCGTACTCGAAAAAAGAGCAAACTCCCCCCGGCCCGGCGGAAATGGTTTGTTTTACGCCGACGGAGTGGAAACCGGCCGGGGAAGCGGCCATCGAGCGGGCGCAGGCCGTTGCCGCGGCGCAGGCGCGGGTGCTGCACCTGGTCAACGCGCCCGGAAACCACCTCACCCCGGAGATGTTAGGCCGGGCGGCAGCGGAAGCGGGGGAAAGCGCGGGTTTCTCCGTGACGGTGTTAGCGAAAAAAGAGATCCAGGCCGCCGGGTTAGGCGGGCTGTTAGCGGTAAACCGGGGCAGCGTTCTGCCCCCGGCGTTTATCATTATGGAATACCAGCCGGCGGGGAAATCCGCTCGAAAATATCCCAAAATCGGGTTAGTGGGCAAGGGGGTGACCTTTGACAGCGGGGGAATTTCCCTGAAAACCATCCCGACCCTGCACTACCTGAAAAGCGACATGGCCGGGGGCGCGGCGGTGATCGGGGCGCTGGAAGCGGCGGCGCGGCTGCAACTGCCGGCGCATCTTATCGGCGTGGTTCCGGCCACGGACAACATGCCCGACGGCGCCGCGCTCAATCCCGGGGACGTGATCACCACCTATTCCGGCATCACCGTGGAGGTGGAGGATACCGACGCGGAGGGGCGGCTGATCTTAGCCGACGGGCTGGCTTACCTGAAGCGCAATTTCAACCCCGACGCCATCATCGACCTGGCCACCCTCACCGGCGCGGCGACGATTTCCTTAGGCAGCGCCGCCGCGGCGCTGTTCACCCAGAACGATGATCTGGCAGCGCAGTTAAGCCTTGCCGGGGAGCAAACCGGGGAGCGGGTCTGGCGTTTGCCGTTGTGGGATGATTACAACAAACCGATCGAATCCGCCATAGCGGATGTGAAAAACTACGGCGGGCCGCCCGCGGGGGCCATCACCGCGGCCAAATTTTTGGAAAAATTCGTGGAGGGCCATCCCGCCTGGGCGCACCTTGACATCGCCGCGGTGGCCTTCACCGATTCGGAGTTCGCCGCCGGGAAAAGCAGCACCGGATTCGGCGTGCGGCTCTTAATTGATTACCTGATGGGGTTAACGGTAAAGGATAGTGTTTAGGGCTTTCGCCCTTTTTATTGTACCACTGAACGCTAATGTGTTTCAATAACTCTGTGCGCTCAGTTGGGTACATTATTTTTTTCTGGCTCCCTACTCTTGAACAGATAACACCCAAACACATGAACACACGAACACGTAAGCACTACCCCTGCACTCTACAATACTTCAAGGCGGTTTGCGCCAGAATTTCCGCCATGATTTCCACGGAGCGAAGCTCCACCCACTCCTCCCGCGCGTGCGCCCCCGCCCCGGAGGGGCCCATCACCACGGTTTCCACGCCAGCGGCGGAGAGCAAGGCGGAGTCCATCCAGGGCGTGTCGCCGAAGAATTCCGGGGCGCGCCCGGTGACCGCTTCCGATGCCTGCTTGAGGGTTTGTACGATCTCCGCGTCTTTTTCCACTTCAAACGCTTCCCGCGCGCAGGTTACCCGCACGCTGGCCTTGAAGGTGGGATCGGTAGCGGAAAGTTGATCGATCATACCGCGAATTTGCCTCAGCACCGTCTCCTCGCTCTCCCCCGGGATGGTACGCCGTTCGATGGAGAGGGTGCACTTTTCCGCGTAGGTGCTCCATCCGCTGCCCCCTTTCAGCATCGCCGCGTGGAGGGAGGGGGGGCCTACTAAGGGATGGGCTTTTCCGCTGCGCAGCAACTGTTCCAACACGTCCAATTGCGCCAGGAAGCGCCCCATGCGCATGTTTGCATCCACGCCCTCTTCAAAGCGGCTGCCGTGCGCCGCCCGCCCCAGGGTCTCCACTTCTAACCAGATGAACCCTTTGTGCGCCAGGCAGATATTCAACTGCGTCGGCTCGGTGACGATGGCGGCGTCGGGGCGGCAGTGTTTGAGGATTTCCTGGGTTCCGACGCTCTCGTATTCCTCGTCAGCCACTAAGGCGATCAGCAGATCCCCGCGCAGGGCGACGCCGGCGTCGCGCAGCGCTTTGGCGGCGGCTAAGCAGGCCGCGGCGCTGCCTTTCATGTCGTACGCGCCCCGCCCGTACAATTTACCGTTGCGAATGGCCGCGGAAAAGGGTTCCGGCATTCCCTCGATCCCCACCGTGTCGAGGTGGGCGTTGAGCATCAGGGATTTGCCCCCGCCGCTGCCGCGCAGGATGCCCACCACGCTGGCGCGCCCGGGCAGCGGCTCGTGCACCTGCACCGCGGCGTTCAGCTTACTCAGCGCTTCCGCCGCATAAGCGGCGATTTCCGCCTCCCCCGGCGCGCCGGGCGCTAAGGAGGGGTTGATGGAGTTGATCTGCACCATCTCGCGGAGGGTCTGGTGGAGATATTTTTGATCGATGGTAATTTTCATAGGGGATAGTTGGGTTGGTAGCGGCTGCGCTAACCCCAAACGCCACACCAACCCACAAAATTTATTTTGACCATTGAATTTGAGTAGCGCAACGCCTCGTCTCTGAGTACCACCTGTGGCGTTTTCGGGTTGAGCGCAATGTTATACGCCCCCGCGCACGAACTTTAAATTAAAAGAACTAACCGATACAAATTGAATTTACACATACGCAACGTGAATTCCTTGTTCCGTTTTAATTTTTGATTTATCCGTAATCGTAATTTCGATATGTTGATCTAAAGCTTCTAAATAGGAAAACAGACGTTCGATAGAAAATCCTTTTAATCTGCCATTCTTGAGAGCGGATACTTTTGGTTGATTAATACCAAGAATTTTAGCTGCTTCTTTTTGGGTCAACCCTCTTTCTTCGATTATTTTATTTATAATGACAGCAATCTTCGCTTTAGCCAATCTCTCTTCTGCATTCGGTAATTCCATATCTTTAAAAATATTTCCTGAACTTATGATGTAATCTTCCATTTTATGTATCCTTTTTACTTTTATTTTTTGCCATCTCTTGCGCTCTTTTTAATCGTTGTCTAATGACCTCTATATCTTCTTTCGGAATCTTTATTCCCTTCTTGGATTTCTTCTCAAACCTATGAAGCACATAAATCTCATCACCTAATTTAGCAGCATAGACGGCTCTATATGTATCTTTATCATAATTCTACTTTAAGACTTTAAAAGCGAAGTTACCCATCTCTGAGATAATTCCGATCAATATCGAACTTCCGCTTGTAGTGGCGTTCTTTCATGAGCC
>JABWBP010000058.1 GCA_013360445.1 Calditrichaceae bacterium
CACTTCGGGGTTGCTCCGATGCGTAATAAAGTTTTTTAAAATCATAGCCCAATATATGAATTTTTTAAGTATTTTTTTAAAGTCTTAAAGTAGAATTAGTTGCGTTTTTTTATCTCTCGCAAAGACGCAAGACCGCAAAGTATCTATAGAATGGAGCATTTCTTTGCGGGCTTTCTCCGAAGGAGCCGTTTCGCGGGCGGCTTTGCGAGAAAAATTAAATTTTTGACTGTTCGTAGTATAAAAACCTCAATTTATGCCCGCGTGCAACATAGTTGTACAACCATTCAACCATCCAGCAATTCTTCAAACGTCCCCGCTCAGCTTACCCCTGCAAAAACACGTAGCGCAACACGAACAACGCCGCAAAAAGGGAAATCAGCCAGGGCACTTCGCGGAATTTTCCCCGCACGGTTTTCAGCAGAGTGTAGGAGATGAACCCGAAGGAAATCCCCTCGGTAATATTGAGGGTAAGAGGCATGATGATCATGGTCAGGAAAGCGGGAATGGCTTCGCTGAAATCCTCCCAGGGAATCAGCTTCACGTTTTTCAGCATGAACACCCCCACCGCCACTAACGCCGGGGCAATGACCGGGTAGAGGCGCATTCCTTCCCCGGCTTCTATCCCCCCGCCCACCATGCGCAGCAGCGGCGCGAAGAAAATTGCCAGCAAAAACAGCAACCCGGTAACGATGTTGGCGAAGCCGGTGCGCGCCCCCGCGCTCACCCCCGCGGCGCTCTCGATGTAGCTGGTAATGGTGGAAGTGCCCATCCCCGCCCCGATGACCGTGCCCACCGCGTCGGAGATCAGCGCCTCCCGGGCGCGCGGCAGGGTTCCGTCGGGCTGCAATAAACCGGCCTGCTGGCTCACACCCACCAGGGTTCCCACGGTATCGAACAGCGCCAGGAAGAAGAAAATGAAGATGATCGCAATCATATCCGGCTGCAGCGCCCCGGCGATGTCGAGCTTCAGAAAAGTGGGTTGAAGGGAGGGTACCGCGCCAATAACTCCCTGGTAGGTTATCATCCCGGTTGCCAGCCCGATCGCCAGGTTCAGCAGAATGCCGATCAGGATGGCGGCCTTCACTCCCAGGGTGAGCAGGATGATCATCACCGTCAACCCGAACAGCGAGAGCAGCACCGGGGGGGAGGAGAAATCGCCCAACCCCACCAGAGTGCCGGGGTTATCCACCACCACCCCGCTCCACTGCAATCCCACCATGGCGATCAGCAGCCCGATGCCCACCGCGATGGCGTGCTTAAGGGAATTGGGCAGGGCGTTGATCAATTTCTCCCGCAATCCCACGGTGGAGAGCAAAATGAACAGGCTCCCGGCGATGAAAATCGCCCCCAGGGCCTGCTGCCAGGTGTAACCGAGCGCCAGCACCACGGTGTAGGTGAAGAAAAAGTTGTGCCCCATGGCCGGGGCCAGGGCGATGGGATAATTGGCAAAAACGCCCATGATAAAGGTCGCCAGGGCGCTGGAGAGGCAGGTAGCGACTAACACCGCTTCCAAATCCATCCCCGCGGCGTGCATGACCACCGGCTGCACGAAGATGATGTAGGCCATGGTCATAAAGGTGGTTACGCCCCCGGCGACTTCCCGCCGCAGGGTAGTTCCGTTTTCCTGAAATTTGAAGAAGCGTGCGAACATGGGGTGCTCCTCTTGATTAAACCTTCGAGGTTTCCGAAACCTCGAAGGTTTGAGGTTTTTTACATCCTCAAACCTCTTGGGAATTCTTTCAACCGGCGATATATTAGCAACTTTTCGGGAGTTTTGACAGGATTTCGTTTTAAAAACCGGGCCGCGATGAAGCTGAAAGATTCCTACATCCCCCTGTTGCTGCTGATGACCATCCTGTTCGGCCTGACCTTCATTTCCGTGAAGGCGGCCCTGCAAGGGTTAGGGGTGTTTCAACTGGTATTCGGGCGCTATGCGATTGCCTTCCTGGCGCTCACGCTGATATTTCGCAAGAATCTGCGCCGCTTCCGCCTGGAGCGCCGCGACTGGAAGTATTTTCTGCTGCTCACCGCGGTGGAGCCGGTGGGATATTTCATCTTCGAGACCTACGGGCTGCGCTACACTTCCCCGGCCGGAGCTTCCCTGATCATCGCCGCCATCCCGATCTTCTCGCTGATCTTTGCCGGTTTCATCTTAAATGAGAAACCCGCCTGGCCGGGAATCGCCGGGGTAATGATCTGTTTCGCAGGGGTATATTTCATCGTACGCTTGCAGGAGACCAACGCCCTGGCGCCTGCCCCGCTGTTGGGAAACAGCCTGGTGCTGTTGGCGGCCATGTCCGCGGGATTTTATAACTGTTTCGCCCGGAAACTCTCCTTCAACCATGCGCCCCTCACCATTACCTATTACCAGACCCTGGTCGGCGCGGCGGTTTTTCTCCCCCTGGCGCTGGGGGAATACTTCCGGGGAGATTCCTTTGACTTGAACTGGGCGATTGCCGGGCACGTGCTCTATCTCGCGTTGGGCGGTTCCGTCCTGGCATATTTCCTGCTCAATTACGCCCTCTCGCGATTGGAGGCGGCAAAAGTGGCGGTATTTTCCAACCTGATTCCGGTGGTAACGATTGCCGCCTCCTACCTGTTCTTCGGGGAGGTGTTGCAGCCGATGCAGTTTGTCGGGGCGGCGCTGGTGATCGGGGGGATTTATTTGACCTATGTGCCCAGGGCGAGGGGCGTGAAGCGTAATGCGTGAAACGTGATGCGGGGAGCGGGGAGCGTGAAGGGCAGCGGGGTAAATCAGTTGTTGCTTCCTTCAAACTCTCCTTCGTTCACTGCTCCATGCTTCACGCATCACGCTTCACGTTTCACGCATCACCTTTCACGCCTTTTCCCAGGGAATCTTCATATTCAGCTTTTCTAACTTCTCCTCGCACTCCTGGCGCTCGCGATTGCGTTTTAAGGGAGCAGAGGGGTCTTCCGGGATCCATTTGTTGCGGACGGCCAGCAGCCGGGCGTTTTCACGATTCCCCGCGGCGATTTCGCGAATGATCTCGATTTCCAGCCCCGAGAGGGAGAGGGCGTTCAGGCGGTAATCCAGGAACGCTTCCCAAACCAGCGGGCACCAGCGGCGGAGAATTTCTTTCCCGATGATCTCCGCGTAGCTGCGGATTTCGTACTGGGCATTGGCTTCCATGCGCAACTCCAGGAAGTGCAGCAGGTTGTGAAGGTCGATTTTCCAGTAGGCTTCCGTGTAGGTGGAAAGAGGCAGATCCTTGCGGGCCTGCTCCCGGGCGACGCCGGCGGCGAGGCGCTCTTCATAAATTTCCCGGCTGCGCTGGTGCAGTTCCGCTTCCTGTTGGGAAAATTTCGCCCCGCTCTCCGCGTCCAGGAACCCGGCGCTGCCCTGGCGGTTACCCTCGGATTGATAGCGCCATTCCCCCGGCGCAGTTGCCTGCGCCGCGTCAATGGCGATGGAATAGCGTGTGCTATATTCGTTCACATTGGCCATTCTGTGCCGGATCCACTGCCGCCAGCAATCCATGGGCACCCGAAGGTGCAGCTTGATCTCGCACATCTCGAAGGGCGTGGTATGGCGGTGGCGCATCAGGTAGCGGATCAATCCCCGGTCTTCGTGCACTTTTTTGGTGCCCGCCCCGTAGGAAACCCGGGCGGCCTGCACCACCGCGG
The DNA here is from genome assembly GCA_013360445.1 of Calditrichaceae bacterium. Classification (GTDB taxonomy): domain Bacteria; phylum Calditrichota; class Calditrichia; order RBG-13-44-9; family J075; genus JABWBP01. Next base: position 3,646 of record JABWBP010000058.1, read on the forward strand.
CGTCGTCGCCCAAATAATCGATCACCCGGATGAACCCGTCGTCTAACACCCTGAAGGGTTTCCCCAATATTTCTTCCATCGCCTCCACCCGGGGGCGGTTCAATTTTTGAATTTCTTCCGTGGACATGCTTTCCCCTTTCCTGCTCATACCTGTTTTTCGGGCAAGAATATACGGTGAATATGCCGGGGATTCTACTCTAATCCAATTTCTGAGAAATTTTCCGCAACCTGTTTGTTTATCATTCAAAAAGGGATATATTCCGGCTCACCGATTTACCATGATGCCGGCAGGGTACAATAATATCCGGAGAAGGCGAGTTAGACAATCCCTCATCAATCCCAATACCGGAGGTCAATATGAAAGTATCCCAACTCCACATCATTTTTTCCGTTACTGCAATTGTGTTCCTGGCGCAGGGCTGTTACACCCTGAACCAGGTAGGCACTCCCGTCGATGAAGCCATCGAAATTACCAACATTCAGCAGGCCGCTGCGGTTCAGCATTTCACCCGCACCAAAACCCTCAACCATTTCGTTTATGGCCTGGTCAGCCCGGATGACGCCGGCATCGAGAAAGTAGTATCCGACGCGGTGAAGCAGCACGGGGGAACCCGGGCGGTAAACGTGAAGATGAAGTACCGCCAAACTTTCATTAACGGCCTGGTGGGCGGCTTAACCCTGGGAATTTATACTCCCTTTACCCTGACGATTGAAGGGGATATTGTGAAGTGACCCCTGCAACGCTTCCATCTCATCCAACAAGCGATCCATCAATTTCGTGGTCGCCTCGATCGACGCCGGAGAGGTCATGTCCACCCCGGCGTCTTTCAGCAGGTTGATGGAATAATCGGAGCTGCCCCGGGAGAGGAAGTGCAGGTAGGCGTCGCGGGCGGCGGCATCGCCTTCCAAAATCTTTATCGACAGCGCGGCGGCGGCGGAAAAGCCGGTTACGTATTGGTACACGTAAAAACCGTAATAAAAATGGGGAATGCGGCACCAGTTGATGTCGTATTCCGGGTCCATCGCAAACTCCGGCCCTAAATAACGGAGATATAATTCCCGGGCCAGGCCGCTGAGCAGCTCCGCGGTAAGCGCTTCCCCGGCCTCTGTCTTCTGGTGGATGATCTTTTCGAATTCCGCAAACAGCGCCTGCATATACACCGTACCGCGTATCTGGTCGATGTACTGATTCAACAGGTAGAGCTTCTTTTGCGGATCATCAGTGTGCCTGAGCAGGTAATCGACCAGGAGGTTTTCATTCAGGGTCGAAGCCACTTCCGCCACAAAGGTGGTATAACGGCTGTAGTGATAGGGCTGCTCCCGGTGGGTGAAGTGGGAGTGCAGCGCGTGCCCTAACTCGTGGGCGATGGTAAAGGCGTTATCCAGGGTATCGTTGTAATTGAGCAGAATATAGGGGTGCACCCCGTAAGTTGACCAGGAATACGCCCCGGAGCGCTTTCCCTGGTTTTCGTACACGTCGATCCAGCCCTCCGACAAACTTTCCTCTAACACCGAAAGATAATTTTCCCCCAGCGGTCTCAATCCCGCGCGAATGATTTCCAGCGCCTCCCGGTAAGGAATCTCGAATTTGACTTCGCTAACCAGCGGTACGGAGAGGTCCCAGGGGTGCAGCTCCTCCAGCCCCAGGATACTTTTGCGCATTTTCATGTAGCGGTGCAGGGGTTCCAGGTTGCGCTGAACGGTATCGAGCACGTTCTCATACACGGAGAGGGGAATGTTGTCTCCATCGAGGGCAGCGGCGATGGCGGAAGAGTAATTTCGCGCCCGGGCGTAGAAAATATTGGTCTTGACCCCGCTGGAAAGCGCCGCGGCCAGGGTGTTGGTCCATTTTCCGTAGCTGCCGTACATGGCGAAGAAGGCGTCCCGGCGCACCCGGCGGTCGAGCGACTCCATCAGGCGGGCGTAACGGCCTTTGGTCACCTCGATCTCCTTCCCCTGCTCATCGCGGATAGTAGGGAATTTGATGTCCGCGTTGTTGAACATGGAGAAAATATTATAAGGCCCCTGGGCGATTTCCCCGGACATGGCTAACAGGCGCTCCTGTTCCGGGGGCAGCACATGCGCCCGGGAGCGCAGCAAGTCTTCGAAAAAATGGCGGTAGGCGCTTAATTCCGGATTCGCATTCAGCAACGCGTAGAGTTTCTCCTCCGGAATGGCGAGGATCTCCGGTTGAATAAAAGAAATGGCCTGGTTAACCCGCACCCGCAGCGAGGCGGTTTGATCGTTGTAAGCCTGGTAGCGGGAAACCCGGGTATCCTGGTCGCTCTTCAGGCCGGCGTAGAGAGTCAGCCGCCCCAACTCCTCCTGCACCCGGTCGCGCAGTTGCAGGCAGTTGAGCAGATTTTCCGCGGATTCGCCCAACTTCCCCGGGAAGGCGGCGAATTCCGGGATTCTCTTTTCAACCCGGGCAAAGGCTTCTTCCCAGCGGGCGTCGCTTTCGAAAATGTCTTCCAAGCGCCACTGGTATTCCGCGGCAAGCCGGGAGCGCTCCGGGAGTGTATCTATAGCCGGTGCAGTTTCCGTTCCGTTAAAAAACCGGTCTTCAGGTTTCATTTTTCTGGCTCCTGTATAAGAACTCAAGGCATACTTTCCTCTAAAAATCGAAGCCAAAAATAATGAAAAAGCCCGCCGATTGTCAATTGTCAATTGGCAATTAGCAATTGCCAATTATCGGCAAAATTTGACCCCCGGGTAACCCAGAGGTTACCCGTACAGCTCGTAGCTTTCCCCGCTTATGGCGCTTTTTTCGATCAGGCTGTTATAAAAAATGCCTAACAGCAGGCCGAAGATAAAGCCATAAACGAAGCTCCACAGAACCCCCAGCAGGATTCCGGCAAAAGCGCCTACCGAAAACCCGGGATAAACCAATTCGAAAAAGCTTAACACCGCGGCGGCCCCGGAGGCCGCGACGATGAAAGAGATGAGCAGGAACATAATCGCCCAGGCAAAGGCCATCGCCAGCCCGATGCGCAGGGTATCCAGCAGCTTCCCCTGCACCTGGACACGATTGCTGAAGAACATATCCGTGGGGGGCGGATCGGTTCCTTTAGTGCTTTCGGGGGTAAATTGTAATAAGATATCGCCGTTCATGGTTTGCACCTCCTGTAGGTTTTTTTCTACTCGTTCCACAGCTCCTGCTGTGGAACGCAGGGGACTGGAGGCTCTGCCTCCTGTCCACTGCATTTTGAGGCTACCCAATTTTAGACCTACTTTTGTAACTGTTCAGCCTTCAGCTATCAGCCATCAGCTTTCAGCTTACAAAATGCTCACACAATCCAAAATCGTAAACCTAACCGTAAAGACTATCGCAGCAAGTATCTCTGAGAACGCTTTTTGCCGACGGCTGACCGCTGAAGGCTGATAGCTGAATAGTAACCAACTTATTTACCAATAGTCGCCGTTCAATATGAAAGCAGCCCAGCGATGGGGATGGGGGAAGCGGAATTGCTCGTCCTGCGCCATTTCCCGGATGATCTCCAATTGCGCTTCCCGGAGCGCCCGCGCTTTGGGCATCCCCTTTTGCAGCCAGTTGACGTAGAATTCCTCCATCAGCATGGCGGTAAACCGGTCATCTATATCCCACAAGGTGGTAATCACCGAGGAGCTCCCGGCAGCCATGAAGGCGCGAGTCAAACCGACCACCCCCTCTCCCCGGTATAACCTTCCGGCGGCGGTTTTACAGGCGGAAAGCGTTACCAACCGCGATTGGGGGAGCAGGAGATCGAATATCTCGTATGCCATCAACAGGTCATCCTTCGCCACCGCTTTGTGAATGGAGCGGTCAGGGCTGATTTGGGGGTTTAAATAGGACTCCCGCCCCAGGATAAGATATGAGTACAGAGGACTTTTCTCATCGATGATGGCGTGAGTGGCAAAGTGCAGCACCTCATATTCCTGTTTCAAATGATGCAGCACTTCCTCTTCCCGGACTTCGGAGCCGGTCAGGGTAGCCGGATGCGAGAACAGTTTGGCAATATTATTGACTTCTCTCTCCGCGTAGGGAAGGTCTCCCAGCGGGTTTGCCACGGCAAACAGCTTCAAACGGGCAGGCTCAAGCTCCGGTTTGCGGTGGTCCAAAGAATACTTCAGGATGGCAGCGCCGGGCGCATAGCCGATGGTATAATGCTGAATGAGAAACACCGGCGGGTATTGCCCGGGCGACGCCAGCGCGGCAAACGGCAGGTAGGCCAGAACCTCATCCGACGCAATACAGAGCACTTTTTCCGGCGACAGGAGCTTTTCCAGCGGCTGAATGAGCAGTTGGTAAAGCTCCCCGGCCAAGTTCAACTCATCCCGATAGAGCTGCGCCGGGCTTTGTGCTAATTTTTTCGAAAAATCAGCCGGATCATCCGCGCCGATGGTTTTTCGGAATCGGGAGACCAGATCGTTCAGGCGCTGGCGGGATACCGGGCTTTCCGTTGCCCTGAGATTGTCTTTGTCCAGCACAAATATCAGCAGCTTATCCCGGGTCAGTTTATATTCCACCAATTGCAAGTCTTCGCTAAAGGAGGCCTGAATTTCCGGGAGCGGGAAGGGTTGAACGCTTTCGGCCTTCTCTTTCGCAGAAGCACTCAAGAGGCTTTCCAGGAATGAGCGGGCGCGAGATCTTTCCGAAAAATGAAAGGCCGTCGCATAATCGGATTTGCGGTACTGCAGCAGAATCATTTCATCATACATATCCTGTATCGTGGCAAAATAGGTGATTTTTTCCAACCCTTCGATATTGCCCCGGGCGCTCTCCACGGTGCGGATGGCGCGGCCAAAGGAGGCCTCGGCGTCGCCAATTTTTTCCTGATCGCGGTAAACCAGCCCGGCGGCATAATAGGCGTTGGATTCTAATAAGGGATTTTGGAGCGCCGCGGCCGCCTGCTGCGCCGCGGCCAGGTTCTGCAGGGCTTTGCGGAAATCCCCCTGTTCCCGGTAGAGGTTGCCGAGCCGGGTCAACGCATGGGCAATGCCTTCGCGGAATTCGATATCGTAAAAATTATTCACCGCCTGCCGATAGGACTCCAGGGCCAGCGCCGGATTTTTGTTTTCCCGATAAACGTCGCCGATGTTCAGCAGAATTTCCGATTGCAGGCGTTTAGAGCGCCGGGCGCCGGCTTTTTCGCCTTCGCTGATGGTTTGCTGCGCCAGTTGATATTGCCCCAGGGCCGGCTCCCATAGTCCCTGGTCGCGGTAAACGTCCCCGGCAATTTTCAAAGCGGCCGCGCGGTAGAAAGGGTTGTCGAGGGCTTTGAATAACTCCGCCGCCTTAAAAAGACTATCCAGTGCGGATTCGTACCCGCCCAAAATCCGGCGCAGCTCTCCCAAATTCAATACTGCCACGGCTTCCGCTTCCTCCGGCTCCCCGGCCGATTTGACCAGTTGCACGGCTTCCCGGTAATCTTTTTCCGCCTGGCTATAGTTTCCCATACTCTGGTAAACGTTCCCACGATCAATATAAATTCGACTTTCCTGAACCGGATTCCCGCCCAGGCCGCGGTTCAATTCAATCGCCTGGTTCAGCGCTTTCAGCGCTTCCGGATATTCTCCTAACAGCCAGAGGGGAATTCCCCTTCGCCAGGTAATGCTCAATTGGCAGTTGCGATCCCGCAACGTTTCGGCAATTTCCAACCCCGTGTCCAGACTTTGCAGCGCTTCGCGAAACTGGCCTAACTCGATGCGCGCATTTCCGATGTCATAGAGCAGCCAGGCCTCCCGGGGGCGATAGTGAATCTCCCGGGCGATATTCAAAGCCCCGGAAGCGGTTTGCAGCGCCTGCTGGTTATAATCTTGTTTATAGAGAATGGTTTGAATCTGCACCAGGTGATCGACCTCCCGCCGCAAATCGCCGATCTCGCGGCAGAGCGCCAGGGATTTTTGGTAGATGGATTGCGCCGAGTCATACTCCAGGCGCGACTGAAAACCGTAAGCCCGGTGGTAAAGAGAATCCAGTTCGAGCTTCTTGCCCAGCCGCTCTCCGGCAAGCCCGTTGCAAAAATCGAATTCATTCCTCAGAAACGGGTCATCGAGCTTTTCTTGATAAATTTTTGCAATTTCGAGCGCGAGTTCCATTTGCTCCTCCGCGCCGTCGGCGCGGTGATGAAAGCGCTGCCGAAGCCCGGTTTTGACGGCGTCATCGAAAATTTTCCGAAACTCGAACGGATGGGCGAGCACCGTATCCGCCGCTGCCTGCATTTGCTCTTGCTGGCGGAGTTTGGCAAAATTCTCTAATAAATCCGGCTCTTTTTCTTCACCGCACTTCCAGGCCATCGAGCATCCCACCACCCCCAACAGAAGTTTAAGCGCGAGGTGTTTTCCTGGTAAGGTCATCAATGGGCTGCTTTTTTATCCACTTCGATAACGGGACGATGAAAATGTTTTTCAGGATATTTAAGGAACTACGCAACAAATTACGAACGTCCAAATCAAAATAGTGCGCGTTAATGGCCGCTTTTTGATCGTTTACCCATTGCCGGTGAATGCGGTCGAAATTGGGCATGTAGGTATCCCGGAAAATCTTGATGTCATCCAGGGTATTTTGGGCGGCTGCTTCGCTCAATATGGCGGAGCCATGGGTATTCGCGGCCTCTTCACCGAGGTGTTTTTTCACCAGGGCTAAAAACCGTTCTTTACCGCGCATCCGCAGGTATTTGAGCGGTTTCAGGGCTTTCAAAACTTCATCGGGAATATCTTTCTTTTTTAGCCTGGCAAACGCGGCGTCTGCCAGGGTGCAATGAGTAATGTCCGCATATTTCAGGATAACATCTTTATACTCCTGGAAACCATCGTTTCCGAGCAGATTTTTGAGCATTTCCAGGAATGCGTTTTTCCCATGGAACAGTTCCCCGATTTTGCTTTGCAATTTGGAAATAATGACATCCGGCATTTGGGGCTTTGCGCTGGCGACGCTCAAAATGGTATCGGGGGTGATCCGATAACAATCTTCATGATCCGGTTCCGGGTAGTAGCGGTCGTGAAAGGCCTGGTTCAGCAGCCCTTCGTACTGGATCAGCAATGCCGGCGTCAAACCCCGGCGGCGGTGCTCCGGGTCTGCTAACAGGGCTTTCCGCAATTTAGGATGAAAAGGATTCATGCGCTTCCTCCAATGCGATTACATGTTTTACTAAAAAAAGCCTCCCCAGGGCCGGGCGGTTCAGGCGGTGGAGCGTTCCATCTTGGCCATGATGCGGTCGTACATGAAATCGAATATCAGCCGGTCGAACTCATCATCATAGTAAGCCAGGTCCATGGTGCAGGACACGTGCGGCGACCGTTTTTCCGGCACGTAGGAGGTCCAATTCGCTTCCTTGTCGCGGCGCTGGCGGTCGGAATAGTACGGGGTCGGCTCTTCCCCGGTAAGCCCGTATTTGGCAAACAGGGCGGGAACCGGGTCGGTTGCACTGCCGCGGGAACTTTTATTTACGGCGAATTCCAGGCTACTAAAAATCCTGTCATCATACTCATCCAGGATAGCGCCGTTTTGCACCGAGGACATGGCGTGGGCAAACTCGTGCATGGGGGTTTTCAAGCGGTCGTCCCAGGCGGAAATGGCCGCCACCCCGGGCAAATTGGCAGTGAGGGGATGGCGCCGCAGCATCGGCGAGGCCGCGAAATGGCCGGAAAGTTGAAATTCTTTACCGCTTAGATTATCCGGCGCTTCCTCGCTAAACCGGGCGGAGGAGCGGGTAAGCTCTTCCGAGCCGGAGATCACAAAAACCACGTCTGCGGTAACGCCGCGGTCCTTCAGATAGGAATCCACCCGGTTCAAATCTTCCCGGGGAGCAATGACGTTGGTAATGCGCTCGAATGCTTCGCAGAGGGCGTGGGTATCATTTTCCGCAATGTTTTTATCATACACCGCCACGATCTTCAGGCGGCTGGATATCTCCGGCAGCCGGAGCAAATCGTTCTCTGCGATACTTTTCAGGCATCGCAACGCCGCTTTGGTAAACAACGCCTCATCGCGAATGGCGGGGTCTTCCTCAAAGCGATTTTCTGCCGGAATGTAAATAACCGGGTTGGCCACAATCGCCAGGGTGTAGGGGTTTGCGCCCGCGCCTTCTTGAATGATGGAAACCGGGCCGGCTTCAAAATCCAGATCTATCAGAGGTTTTTTTTCACAGTCAATTTTTCTTTTGACCAGAAACACGTAAAAGTAGGCGATCCCGAATCCCAGCGCGTAGCCGTAAAGGAATCCCCATAATATTCCGGCAATCAGCCCGGCCAGCCCTACCCTGTAGCCGATAAATAAAACCTCGAAAAGATCGATGAATGCGCCGCGCTGCCCGCTGGTAATTCCGGCCAGGGTGATGATAAAAACAAAAATCTCCCCCAGGAACCCCATGGCGATACCGAGCACGTCCGGCCGCAGCAGCATAATTTTGCGGAATGCGAATACTCTCATGAAGAGGTCTCCTCCGGTGATATTCGTTTATTGCGTATTACGCATTACGTATTGATGAAGGGCGTGAAACGTAATACGTAACTTCTGATGCCTGCCGATTATTGTAAATCTTTGAGCAGCGCTTGCGCTTTGGGAAAATAGCCGCTGTTTTCAGAGATTTTTGCCAATTCTCTCCTGGCAGCATCTTTTTTACCTTCCATAGCAAAGGTTAACCCTAAATAGTACAATTCCCGCCCCCCGGTGTCGATGGAATAGGCGGCCGCCAGCGCTTCCGCTTTGGAGAGCGCCCGGGCAGCCTCGCCAAGCTCCTTGCGGTCGGCAATTTGGAGCAGCGATTTTTTATGGTTGCGGTAATTTCCCAAATGCGCCGCGCCGCGGTAAAAGTAGTAATCCTGAAGCAATCCCTGCGTTTCGGCGAGGCGGGCAGGGTCCGCGCCGGAACCGTTCCGGGAAGGATTTTCCAACCATTCTTCCAGGGAGCGGGCGGCCGTTTGGGCGCCCGGCGAGGCCAATTTTTCAACCGCCCCGGCGTAATCTTCCTTTCGCACGTCCTGGTCTATCCAGTTGAAGTGCAGTTGAAGGATGCGCCGGGGATCGTTGTTCTCAGCCCGCAGGGAAGAGGCGGATCCGTTGCCGCGCAGGCTGCTGATCTGGTCCAGCGGCGGGGTCTCCCAATGGGCGCCATAGGGAACCCGGGTCATGCTCACCCCGGCAAAAACGAGTATCACCGCGGCAATTGCGGTGGCCAGACCGGCGTACACCGGGCGGCGCGGGCGGAAAAAGTCGAAAATATTTTGCCCAAACCCAATAATGTTCACAAGCCAGCCCCTTCCCGGCTCGGTTCCGGGGGTTTGGGTTCCGTTTTTGATAATCCCCGCCGCCCTCAACAACTCCTCGTCGCTGTGCAATCGCGCGAACTCGCCAGCAAATTCGGGCATTTCCTCCATTACCGGCTGCGGGATCGCCTGGGATAATTTGATCAATACCCGCCGGTAGAAACCGGGAGAGGACACGAGCAGGTCGATGAACCGCTGCCGCTCCTCCGGGCTGGCGGTTCCCCCGGTTAGTCGAATCAGCAGGTCTTCCAGATCGTTAAAACTCAGGGTGTCAATAGTCGGCGGCCGGAAAAAATCGAGGGGAGATAGTTGGCAAATATCTTCGATGAGCGCAAAAAAATGTTGATAAACAGGATGATATTCTTTTAATGTCTGGATCGTGGAATCGATAGCAGGGTTGCTTTTCCCCCGCAGGTAAGCAACCAGATCCGGGTGCTGGACCTTGCTCTCTGTACCCATTTTTCACCTCTCTTGGTTTCATATTCAGTTTTCACTTTTTCCCCACACCCAAATCCCTACTCTTGTGCACGATTTCACTCTAATTGATACTTCCGGCGCCGGATTTCTCTCAAGGATAATAAATTTTAATGCGCACCCGTTTTTAAGAGAATCGCTCCGGCTGAGCGCCCGGTCTTACCGTCTTTGCCGCCTGGGGAGCGGTTGCCGGGGGGTTGGGAGCTTATTTTTCAAGGCTTTCAAGAGTATTGAAATAGTAACGCATTACCTCGCTGAATTCTTCAAAACAGTGATAGCACGCGTTCAGATGGGTAAATAAACATTCGCACACGTTGGAATCGCCGTCGGTTTTCAAAAACAGCAGCGCCAGGAAAAAATCCAGGTTGTCCTTCAGACAAGATTTGCCGGTCTGGCAGCGGTATTTCGTCAACTGTTCCAACCGGGCAAGAAAGCCGGGCGCAGCGGCGATTTCCTCCAGGCGATGGTCTGCAAATTCCAGAAGCTTCTGCTCCGCCCCGGACAGTTGAATTTTGCCCGCGGTTGTTCCCGGGGTATTCGATAAGGTTCGCCGAATTTGCAGGCAGGCCAATATTCGGCCCAGCGCGTTCGCAGTGATTTCCATTTCCGGTTGCCTTTTTCATCAGGTTTTTCATCGCTTACTCGCTCCCTCTGCGCTACCTCAAAACCGGGTAATCGCCTGATGTAAAGATTAGACTTGTTGCAAGAAATTCCTTTCCCAAAAATCGGCGTCTCTACTTCGCCAAAGAGGAGTTTTTCCTTTTCCCGATGATATCCCGTACCCGGTTGACCACCACTTCAACATTATGGGGCTTCATGCCTTTGAAACAGGGAAACGACACGATTTTTTCCGGATCGAACTCGGCCCAGGCGCGGAGCATAAACATGTGCAGGTCGCGCTCCAGGTTGCCGCGTTTCTTTTTTATTTCATCGTAATAAACGGTCGCCCAATCTTCAAAATTCTCCCAGCGGGTGTCGTCATCCGCTCCTTTGATGATATCTAACGATGCCTCATCGTCCTGGGCGAGGTCTTCCCCGGATACTCTTATATCGTCAAGTAATTTATCTTTAAGCTCCCGGCCGGCGGCGCGGCTGGATATTTGGCGAAGCCAGGCGATGAACTTTTCCTCGCTGTCCTTCTGGCGGAAGTCGCGCAGGGCCTTAAAACCATCTTTGAAAAGAATTTCAAGCACTCTCATCTCGATATCGTTAATAACGTCGCCGATCTGTTTTCGGAGCATTCTGGAGTTCCAGCGGTAACAACGCCATTTGATGGCTTCCCGGATCACTTTGCCATACCGCCGCATAAATTCCTTCCAGGCCCATTCATAGCGCGGAGACGCAGGGTTGATCAAATGCTCGAACAGTTCTTCGAATGACATGATCGGCTCGCTCTAAAACGCGTTATAATCGAATTTCGCTCTTAAACGATCTTTGCTCGCCTAACAGGAGTTGATTTTATCTAAAAGCACCTTGAATGCTATGAAAGTTAACTATTCACGCTTGAATTTCAAATAGCTAAAATTATATCCGGGTTGCCGCGGGTTATTTGGGAGCTGCGGAATTTGTTTAAAATAGTCTCCCACTCTTTCCGAAAATATATTATGTTTTTCACTTACTGGCACTATACTTGACGGGATTCGGAAAAATGAACCAGCGCCTCTTCGATTCGACGTTTACGGAATACAAATTCAAATTCGATGCGTTACTCAAGCGCCTGCACGAATTGGCTTTCGATATTCAAAGCAAAGAGGCGCAGGAAGTGGCGGCAAATCTTCGCTCCAACCTTAGCGAGCCGTTTTTGTTCGTGGTCGTGGGGGAAGTCAAATCCGGCAAGAGCAGCTTCATCAACGCGCTGTTAGAGGAAGAGATTTGCAAGGTGGACCCCGCCCCCTGCACCGACGCGGTGCAGCAGATCGTTTACGCGGAAGAGCCGCACCAGTCCAACCTTAGCGCCCATCTCCGGCGCATTGGCCTGCCGAAAGATATCCTGAAAACCATCGCCATCGTGGATACCCCCGGCACCAACACGGTCATCGAACACCACCAGGAGATCACCCAGCGGTTTATTCCCAACAGCGACCTGGTGATTTTCGTATTCCCGGCGAAAAATCCCCATACCAAAACCGCCTGGGACATGCTGGACTATGTAAACGAGGAGTGGCGAAGGAAAGTCATTTTCGTGCTGCAGCAGGCGGATTTAGCCACCGCGGAGGAGCTGCAGGTCAATTTGAACAGCGTCAGGCAATATTTGATCAAGCGGAACATCGCTTCCGCGCCGATTTTCGTTACCTCGGTGCAGTGGGAAAAAAACGGGGATTCCCGCAGCGGTTTTACGGAAATCCGCGACTTCATCCGCAGCTCCGTTACCGGGGGAAAGCATTACGGTATGAAGCTGCGCTCCGTCCTCACCAGCACGGAGCAGGTTCTCGAAAAAATCAAGGCCAGTCTGGCGCAGCGGGAAAAGCAGTTGGAAAAAGACAAAGAGATCATGGCGAAGCTGAAAAACCGCCTCTCCGCCGGGGAAGAAAAATCCCGTTATGAAATCGCCAACCTGGTGCAGCGGCTGGTGTCCGCCTACGACCGGATTGCGGAAGACATCAAAACCGAATTTGAAGAGGGTCTTTCGGTGCTCACCATCTTCAAACGCTCTTTCAGTTCCCTGTTCCACAAGGAGCGCTCGATCAAATCCTGGATCAACGATCTGCAGCAGCGATTCGAAACCCGCCTGAATTCCAGCTTAGAGGACCTCTCCCAGGACGGGGCGCGCCATTTTGTAGAGGGAATCCGGCAACTGTTGCACAGCTTGTTAGAAGATATGGAGCGCAGCCAGGTAGCCGCTCCCCCCAATGCGGATTTCTACCTGCGCTTAGGCGAACGGCGCCAGGAAGTTTTAGAGGACGTGAAAAAGAAAGTGTCCGCGCTGATTGCCAACGACTCCTTCGTGAAGTCCGTGGAGCAGGCCAACCCGGACGCCATCGCCGGCGCGATCATCGGGGGCGGCAGCCTGGCGGTGATCGGGGCGTTGATTATGGGACTGACCAAAGTGGCGGTGTTAGACATTACCGGGGGCATTTTAACCGGGATGGGCTTCCTCTTCGCCGGGGCTTTTTTGTTGGTGAAGCGCAGCGCGGTGATCAAAAAATTCCACGCCGGCATCAAAGAGGGTAAAAAACAGTTCGAGGCGGAATTGCAGGAGAAATTATCCTCCCGGCTCAAGATTATCTATGAAGACATCGACCGCAGCTTTGGAGAGTTTTACAACTACGTCAAAAACGAAGAAGAACGGTTGGCCCCGCTCATCCACAAACACAAAAGCATCGAAGAAGAGGCCCACGGCCTGGCCGGCGCCATTCAGCCTCTAATCGTTTTAGTGAATTACAGCACGTTACCGCTTCCATAACAGATTAAATTATCATGGTTCGTTTAATGTAGCCGGAAGGCTTGAGAAGGAAGACAGCTGTGTTGCAATCGAAAAAAAGGCTGCGATGCGATCAAATTCTTCAATAAGAGGGGGTAATATGAAAGCCGGAATCCGTTCACTGGCGATTTTACTGGCTTTAAGCGGAGCTTTTTTGGCTCAATCGGCAGGATTGATTGCCCACTACCCCTTCAAAGGCAATGCGGAGGACGCCAGCGGAAACGGGCATCACGGCATTCTTCACGGCGCTGTATTGACTACCGACCGGCTGGGGAATGCCAACCATGCCTACAGCTTCGATGGCGCGGACGATTATATTGATGTCCCTTATGATTCGAGCTTTTATCCCCCGAGCTTAGGGGCAGCCGTGTGGATAAAAGTAAACTCGCTGCCGGATTCCGGGGAATACTATATTTTAACCACCTCCGGCGATAGACAAACCCCTCCTTACGACCCTTTTCGTTTACGATTGGATTCTCTTGGCCGAATCTACGCCAGATTCGAAGGGAACACCGACTCGGTGCATATCAACCTGTTCAGCAATACGCCGCTAAGCATCGGGGAATGGTATTTCATCACCACTTATTATGATGCGCTTGTCAGCAGAGGGGCTATTTATGTCAATGGGGTTAAGGAAGATTCCACCGACCGGCCGATGCTCCTGGATAAAAACACCCTCGGGTTCAGGATTGGCGCCGGCCAGGCCCATAACGGGAATTTGACCGTGAACGAATTCTTTCACGGCGCCCTGGATGACATACGCATCTATAACCGTGGTTTGCCGGAGGAGGAGATCCTGGAGTTATATAATGAAGTGGTCGGAATTGCGCCAAAGCACCAACCGGTAACCGATGGCTTCGTTTTAAGCCAGAATTATCCCAACCCCTTCAATCCCGAAACCACCATACGCTATCGCCTGCCGGAAGCGGCTAACGTAACCTTGAAGATTATCGATCCGCTGGGCAGAACCGTGCGCTCCCTGGTAAACGGTTACCGGTTGGCCGGGGAAAACCGCGTGGTATGGGACGGGAAAGACGAATGGGGAAATCCGGCCAGCTCCGGGGTTTACATCTACACCCTGGAAACGAACGGGAAATTTTACCGGAAGAAAATGATCCTGCTCCGCTGAGATCTGCTGCAACAGGGCATAGGCGGCGCTTTTTATTGATGCTGGATGCTCGAAACTCGATACTGGATACTGGATGCTCGATACCGCATGCCGCATCAGCCGATTTATCGCGCATTGTGAAGCGCTCGGCGGATGGCCGGGCGGCGTATGATTCATCGGGAGCGTGGCGCGGAAAGCCGGGACGGCGCTCCTATAACCCGGAAAAACACTCTCTCTTTAAGTATTTCCCATCCCCTTTGCGGCCGATATACTTCCCTTCCCGCACAATCACCTTCCCGCGAGAAATGACCGTCTCCGCCATGCCCTGCACTTGAATACCCTCGTAGGGGTTATAATCCACGTTCATGTGGTGGGTTCGGGGGTTGTTCACACGGATAATTTCTTTGTGATTGGGGTTGAAAATCACCAAATCCGCGTCGCTGCCCACCGCGATAGCGCCCTTTTGGGGAAACAATCCGAAAATCTTCGCCGCGGCCGTGGAGGTAATTTCCACGAATTTGTTCAGGGAGATTCGCCCCTCCGCCACGCCCCCGGTGTAGATCAAGGACATCCGGTTCTCCACCCCCGGGGCGCCGTTGGGAATGCAGGTAAAATCCGCTTTGCCGAGGGTTTTCTGCCCCTGGTAGAAAAACGGGCAGTGGTCGGTGCCCACGGTTTGCAAATCCCCGCTGCGCAATCCCCTCCACAACGCCTCCCGGTCGCTCTTTTCCCGCAGCGCCGGGGTCATCACGTATTTGGCGCTCTCGAAGCCGGGAAGATCGTAGCGCGAGTTATCTAAGAAAAGATATTGCGGGCAGGTCTCCCCAAACACCGCCCGGCTGCGATCCCGCGCTGCAACCACCGGCTCCAGCGCGGCGGCGCAGGACAGGTGCACAATATAGAGCGGCGCATCTGCAACCCCGGCAATGGCGATAGCGCGCTGCACCGCTTCCGCCTCCATAGCCGCGGGGCGGGTGAGGGCGTGCCATTTCGGTTCCTTTTTCCCCTCCCGCAGCGCCCGTTTGACGATTTCGTCGATCACGATGCCGTTTTCCGCGTGTATGGCTGCCAGCCCGCCGATTTCCCCGGCCTGGCGCATGACCCGGTAAAGCGCGCCGTCGTCTAAGTAGAGCACCCCGGGGTAGGCCATGAACAGCTTGAAGGAGGTAACGCCCTCCCGTTCCGCCAGGGTGCGCATTTCCGGCAGGCGCTCCTCGGGCATGTCGGTAATGATCATGTGGAAAGCGTAGTCGATGGCGCACTTCCCGGCGGCTTTTCGATGCCAGGTTTCCAGCGCCGCTAAGGTGGATTTGCCTTTTTCCTGGGTGGGAAAATCGATGATCGTGGTAGTTCCCCCCAGCGCGGCGGCGCGGGTTCCGGTTTCGAAATCGTCGGAAGAAACGATTCCCTCTTTTCCAAAGGGAAGCTCGAAATGGGTATGGGGATCGATGCCGCCGGGAATGACTAACTTGCCGGAAGCGTCGATGACCGTCCCGGCAGGGAAGGAAAGCTCCCTGCCGATCAGGGCGATGCGCTCGTTTTCTACTAAAATATCGGCCTGGTAGTCATCCACCGCGGTGACGATGCGGCCGTTTTTGATCAACAATTCAGCCATTTGACCATACTCGTTGCTCATTGCTGGATGCTCGATGCTGGGTACTGGATTCTCGGTGTTGAATTCGCTCTTATCGAGCATCCAGCATCCAGTTTTCAGGTCTACCGGGGAGAGAACGGCAACCGCCGGTTTCGCCGGTGCAAGGGAGCGTCGAGAACTTCTTTGAGAATGAAAGCGTCCCGCAGGTTTTGTTTTCCCTGCAGCAAATCATCGAGCCGGGTATGGGGCCTTCTTGCCGGGGTGTGGTCGAACAATGGCATGGGAGGCGGAACCGGCGCCGCTTCTGTTTCCCTGCCAAAAAGCGGCCGGGTTTGCGGTTTTTTCTCCGGCAGCAGCGGCTCCCGATGTCGCACGCTGGGGATGGGAGCGGTTTCGTAAGAAAAGGTTTCCGCGCGAACGTCCGTCGCCGGGGGAGCCTCCGGGAGAGGCTCCGGCTCCGGTTTGTCCAGGCCGAAGATCTCGCGTAAAAACGGGGGAATTTCCGGCTCCGCAGCCTCCGTTTCGCCGGGTTGGCTTTGGGTGGGCCGGCTCACCGGCGGGCGGGGCAGCGGCCGCTGGGGCTGCTGCCGCTCCTGCGCCTTGCGGAATATCGAGCTGAAAAGCCAATAAATGAAATAAATGACAATAAAGAAAATAAGTTGTTCCATTATTTCTTGCCTTCCTGCCTGGCTTCGTCGCGGCCTTCCCCGGCGATGCTTTCCCGCATGGAGGTATCCGCCTGGATGTTGCGCAGGTTGTAATAATCGAACACGCCTAATTTGCCGTCTTCGAACGCTTTGGCGATGGCCAGGGGCACTTGCGCTTCCGCTTCCACCACTTTGGCGCGCATTTCCTGGGTGCGGGCGCGCATTTCCTGCTCCTGGGCGACCGCCATAGCCCGGCGGGTTTCCGCCCGCGCCTGGGCGACCTTCAGGTCCGCTTCCGCCTGGTCGGCCTGTAAAAACGCCCCGATGTTCTTTCCCACGTCCACGTCCGCAATGTCGATAGAAAGAATCTCGAAAGCAGTGCCGGAATCCAGCCCCCGGCTGAGCACTTTCTTGGAGATTTGATCGGGGTTTTCCAGTACCACTTTGTAAGTTTCCGCGGAACCGATGGCGGAGACGATCCCTTCCCCGACCCGGGCAACGATGGTATCTTCCGTGGCCCCCCCGACCAGGCGCTGCAAATTCGCCCGCACGGTCACCCGGGCCCGGGAGTTCAACTGAATCCCGTCTTTTGCCACGGCGGAAATCAACCCCTGCTTGGGGCAGTCGATTACCTTGGGATTCACGCTGGTCTGCACCGCATCCAGCACGTTCCGCCCGGCCAGGTCGATGGCGGTCGCCAGCTTGAAATCCAGGTCTAACCCCGCTTTATCCGCCGCAATCAGGGCGTCCACCACCCGTTTCACGTTCCCCCCGGCCAGGTAGTGGGTTTCCAACATATCGGTGTTCACGTCCAACCCCGCCTTGCGGGCATTGATCAGGACGTTCACGATCAGGGAAGGAGCAATTTTACGCAGACGCATCCCGATCAGGCTGACCAGGCTGACTTTCACCCGGGAAGCCACCGCGGTAATCCACAACTGGATGGGAATGAAGTAGAAGAACATGAAAATGAGAAAAATAGCGACGACGAATATTAACAATCCGAATATCTGGGTCATTGCGCCTCCTCGAGGTTGGTTATGTTGTTGATTTCATTTTTCATGCGCCCAATATGGGTGATGGGATGGTTTGTGATCAGGCGATTGCGTGTTTTACAATAAATTCGGGCACTTCTCCTCAAGCCGACTCGGAATTGAGATAGTCGATAATTTCTGTTCCGGTCTCGGCAGTTAAAACCATTTTCAGGGCGGTGTTCAATTTATCGACGCTTTCGATGCTCCGGATCACTGCTTTCTCCTCTTCCTCCAATCCAAAACGGGTTAACAAAAGCATGATTAGTACATCTTGTTTATCCAATATAAATCCTTTTTCAATCCCCTTCTCGATTCCCTGCTCGATTCCCTGCTCAATCCCCTTTTTGATTCCTTCCTCGATTCCTTCCTGTTTCCAACGCTGGGCTAACGTGGGCATAATATCTTCTCCTTTCAGCTCGCTTTCTTCCAATATTTTCAGCAACTGTTTCGCGGGAATGTCCTGCGTCTCCGCGATGTAAATCAGCAAAAAGTTAACCTGATCTTTTTTCTCGATCAAGCCCATTTTGTTCCATAGCCGCACCACCTGCCGGATCGTCTCCAGGTCTTTGCGGTAAGCGCCTTTCATCAACAACAGGGCCGAGAGCAGAAATACATTCTCTTTTAAGGGAAGGCTGGCTTCTGCTTGCCAATCCCACTGGTTGGCGTCGAAGAGGAGGTATTCAAAATTGAGCAGGAAGCGCCGCAACTCTTTGCCGACCTCGAACTGTTCCGCAAATTGGGTGGGGATTTTCCAATTGCCTTTACCGTGATAGAATACCAGAGGAATAATCGCTCGCAGCGGTTTTACTTCCGCGCTGTCCTGCTGCCACATCAAATACATGTAGCGCAGCAGCTGGATGAATATCTTTTTATCCGGGTAAGACTTATGCTCAAAGAGCAGATAGACGTCCACCGGTTTCTGCTTATCCCTGGCGGCGCATTTTACCACCACGTCAGACAGGGAGGCTTTGTATTCCTCAGAAACGTAAGAGGTGGCATCCAGCTCCAAACTGCTAAGATCCAACTGCCGCCGCAACTCCGCTGGCAGGGCGATTTCAAGAAAGGTTCTGACGTTGGCGATATCGGAGAAAACCTTTTTGAAGAAACTATCATGAATATTCTCGATCTTCGCCATAACAATTATTTTGCCTTCATATTTGAGACCACATAAGCAACCCGGGTTAACAGGCGAAAACACTTTCGCGCCCGAACGCTTTCATTTAATTTCCCGCACCACCAGGCGGTATCCTTCCACCCGCACAATCTTGATCGGGCGGTTTTGTTCGATAAATTCCCCTTCGGTGACCACGTCGAGGCGCTCCTCGCCGAACTGGCCGGTGCCGGCGGGGCGCAGGGGGGTCAGGGCAATCCCGGTTTTCCCTAAGTAGCTGCGATAATTTTTGGCGGCCACGTAGCCTTCATCCCGTTTCTGCTCATCCGGAAGGCTGATTTTTCGCCAGATGCTGGTGCGGGGGCCAAAGCGCGCCAGGGCAAAGGCGCCCAAAATAGTTACCAGTAAAGCCAATCCCAGGCGGTACGCGGCCGCGCCCAGGTCCTGCCAGGTAACGTGCTCCAGGGCGCCTACTAAACTCAGGTATATT
The DNA here is from genome assembly GCA_013360445.1 of Calditrichaceae bacterium. GTDB lineage: Bacteria > Calditrichota > Calditrichia > RBG-13-44-9 > J075 > JABWBP01. Next base: position 22,771 of record JABWBP010000058.1, read on the forward strand.
CCCGCGATAATGCAGGCGATGCCGCCCACCCCGGCAAGCCCGAAGCCGGGGATCACAAAAATCTCCACCAGCAGCAACCCCACTCCCACGACGAACAGAACGATTTCGATGGCGCTGGCCAGGTTGATGATGTAGTGGCTTCCGAAAAAAAGCGCCAGGCAGATCAATCCTAAGGTGCCGGGCAGACCCCAGCCGGGGGATTTGATCTCGAAAAAAAGCCCCAAAAGCCCTAAGGAAATCAGCATGGAGCTGACGATCGGCCCGGTCAAAAAGCGCACCACCTCTTCCGCCCAGGTGATTTCGGTATAAACCACCTTCTCATCGGCCAGGCCCAGGCTGTCTAAGAGGGCGTTCAGGCCGGGAACGATGTAATCCGCCATTTTCCATTTTATTGCGTCTTCCGCGGTCAGGGTAATCAATTTTCCCTTGGGGGAAAGACCCTCCACCTCCACGTCTTCATCCACCATACCCTCGGCAATCAGGCGATTGCGCCCGTTGCGCTCCGCGGTCGCCCCCATTTCCGCCCGGAAGTAAGAGATTGCTTTCTCGGAAGCCTTCTCCCCGCTCTGATCCACCACGGTTGCCGCGCCGATAGAGCTTCCCGCCACCATACCGATCTTGCGGCAGGAGAGGGTGATCAAAGCCCCGGCGCTGATCGCACGCTTGTTGATGAACGCGATGGTCTGCAAATTGGTATTCAACAGCAAATCTTTGATCTGGGTGGCCGCGTCCACCCGCCCCCCAAAAGTATTGATCTCCAGTACAATGGCGCTGGCATTGGCGGTTTCCGCTTCTTCGATCACCCGCTCGATATAAGGCGGCAATCCCAAATCAATGGTCCCGGAAATCTGGATATGATAAACCTGGGGCAGCAGGGTTGCGGGAAAAAACAGCAATGCTGCGGCGATGGCAATGGCTGGCACGTTGATTCTCTTTCCGGACATTTAGCAGGCTCCTGTTAGACGCAAAAATATATTGATATTATGTCATATTATCAAACTATTTGTAACGCCTTCCCTGCTTTGCACCATTATTCCAGTGTAGGGTAGGTACCCGGCAGCAGCAGCGGAAGCGGTTGGCCGGGGCGCTCGCTCATCATTTTCAGAAATTGCAGCGTTGCAGGGTCCAGAACCTGTTCCTGCACCCGGAAAGGGCTGAGAAACCCGGCATCGAATAGCCCTTTGTATTTGGGAATTTCGATGATCTCGTATTTTCTCCCCTCGGGAATTTTCGCCATTTTCCGTGCCAGCTCGATGGACATCATCAGGCCGCCGATTTCATCCACCAGGCCGTTCGCCTTGCCGTCAGCGCCGGAGTAAAACCGCCCCTGGCCGACGGCATCCACCGCCTCCACGGTCATTTCCCGCCCTTTGGCTACTTTTTCGGTAAATTCCGCATAATAACGGCGGATGATCTGCTCCATGCGGCTGCGCTCTTCATCGGTAAGGTTGCGGGCGGGAATTTGCACCCCCAACAACGGCAGGCGCACTCCGAAACCTAAATCGGCGTGGTCGCCGCGCTGTACGTGGTCGGAGGCCATCCCTAATTTGCCGCTTAATCCTTTGTCATAAACCCAGCCGCCGATTACCCCAATGGAGCCGGTAATGGTATTCGGCCCCGCCAGGATGGTATCCCCGTACATGGAGATCCAATATCCCCCGGAACCGGCCACCTGCCCCTGGCTGACCACCACCGGTTTTTTCTCGGCGCATTTTTTCAGCGCCTCGGCGACCACGTCAGAGGCCATGCCATCGCCGCCTGGGGAGTCCACCCGGAACACGATCGCCTTGACGGACTTGTTTTTAGCCAGGCCGCGCAGGGTTTTCTCCAGTTGCCGGGCTTTGATCCCGCTGTCCATGGCGCACTCGCCTAACGCATAGACCACCGCAATTCGGGGCGGCTGCCCCCAATCGGTGCTCGCGGCGGCGGCTTCATTGAGCATCGCCACGGAAAGCTCCCGCTTTTTCTTTCCGGTAAGGGATTTGATGACCTCTTTCAGATCGCTCCAGCGGCAGAGGGTATCTACCAGGCCCTCTTGCCGGGCGTCCTCGGCCATAAAAAATATCTGCTCGTTGATCAGGGCGTCAAATTTTTCGCCGGAAATGTTGCGCGACTCGCCCACTTCGCGTTTGATCAAATCATAAATATCGTCGGTGTAAGCCTGGAACTGTTCCCGGTCGGCCTCGGAAAAACTATCCCGCGAAAGAGTTTCCGCGGCGGATTTATATTTGAAAAAGCGCCACTCGTCAAACCCCAGTCCCAATTTGTCGAGGGTTCCCTTCAGGTAGGTTCGGCCCAGCACGTAACCGGGGAGATAGAGGCTTCCGACCGGATCCAGCACGATGTAATCGGCGACGCTGGCGAGGTGGTATTCGGTCATTTCCGCATTATCGATAAAAATGATCACTTTTTTGCCCTTGCCGCGGGCCAGCTTCAATTCTTCGCGGATTTCCCAGGCGTGCTCGGGAAGCACTCGCATGGCCGATAGATTCAGGGCCAGCACGTCCACCCGGTCATCGCTGGCGGAGTTGCGAATGGTTTGCAGAATATCCATGAACCGGGGAGCGCCGCGGTCGAACCACTGGAATTTCTGGTAATCCACCTTCCCTTTCAGGTTCATGGCCAGGTAGGTTTTCTTTTTGGAAAAAAGGGAAGCGAAAATATTGGGGGTGTAATCGCCGAGGCCGATGCCGTAGGAATCGAACTGGCGATCCTGGTTTTCATCATAATGTCTCTGGCCGCCGACCAATCCGTGCCCGAAGCTGAAATTCAGCCCCACCGTGAATGCCTCGGAGTCGAAATATCGCCCGGTGAGACTGATACCGGGAAGGAGTTCCAGGACCGCCCCGGCGCTCCAGGGGGCATCGCCGAGGGTTTGCTTCTTCTGGATGGCGTAATCTCCGAATAAGGTCAGGAAACTGCTGCCCAGGGGACGCAAACCCAATTCCAGAAGCCCTTCCCGGGCGCTGGTCTGGGTAGAAAAACTGCCCAATCCCGCCAGTGAAATGTGCCGAAAAGGGCGGTAGAGAAATCCCGCCGAAAAGAGGTTTTCGCGATTGAAGAAATCTTTATCGCCGCTGCTCCAGGTATAACCGATCCCGAAAGCGGCGCGGCCGTTTCCGGCGCCCAGGGAGACATTGTAGTCATAAATTTTGGAACCGCTGAATTTTTGCCGCAGCATTCCGAAGCCCAGCCCCGGCGCGGCGGTAAACAATCCCCAACCGGAGAGGTCGGCGTTCTCCACTTGATCGCTGATCCAGTAGAACCGGGCGTTGAAGGTCTTCAACATCGCAGTGTTGGCGGGATTGGCAAACCCCAGCAGCCCGTTCTGGAACGACCCCGCGGAACCCATCAAAAAGAAATTTCGGGAGTAATAGGGGGCAAAATCCTGCGCCGGCAGGGTGGTAAAGGAAACTGTTACGAGCATTAAAAGGCAGGCAAGAAACCATCGTCGCATAGGCACCTCCTGATCGTGTGAGTCAATAGCCGTTTATCCGGCTGACCGTGAATTTAATGTCCGGCCGACTCCAACAAACGTATTTTTTTGAATTTTGCTTCACGGAGGGCGGCTTGCTGCCCGAGGAGGAAGTTTGGGGTGGAGAGAGCTTGCTGGGGCGCAGCACAAATTGCACAAATGGTCTATGTCAGCCCTGAAAGGGCGTCAATATCATAGCCCAGGGCAACGCCCTGGGGAAATTGACAAAGTTATCATTTAAAGCCCTGGAAGGGCGATATTGCATTGTTTATGGCGCCCTTTCAGAGCTTTACACATTTTTTGATTCCCGCCCCCAGGGCGTTGCCCTGGGCTATGGTATTTTTCCCCTTCGGGGAAATGAAGTGCAATTTGTGCTGCGCCCGCTTGCTCGATCCATCGCTCTGCGGTGGATCAATGACGAAGCGGCGCTCTGCGCCGCCCTGTCGAGGCCCCAGGGATCTCGGCCATACATGCCACTGGTCTCACTGCGAAGAACATACAACCAGTACGGCATGGCTACCCCAACAATAAAAAACCCAGAGAAGCTTTCCCTGGGTCTTGAATGTGGGCGCTGCTGGAGTCGAACCAGCGACCTTTCCGACACGTCCGGTGTCGGAACGCTCTAAATCCGCTTCTGCAAATAGCGCAGAATTCGATCCG
>JABWBP010000059.1 GCA_013360445.1 Calditrichaceae bacterium
TTACTTAGGTTAACGCGAATGCGGATGGCCGGGATTGAACCCCTGTCGGGGTTTTTTATAGAACAAGGAAACGGAAATTTTAAAATGCGCTTAGTATAAACGGCGGCAGGTGAGGAGATTGAAGCCTCTATCCTTTATGACGGCAAAGTTTTTTGCGCTATGCTTTTTATGCCTCTTCCTCTGGTATTGCGGCGCTTCCGGCCCTAAAAAGCCCCGGGAAGAAAATCCCAAAACCGCTTTTTTGTTTTATTACGAGGCGGAAAAAGATATTGCCGCAGGCGATTTCCAGGGCGCGTTGGCCCACCTGGACTCCGCAATTGCTTACAATCCCCGTTATGCCAATTTTTACCAGGTGAAAGGCTGGGTATGGGAAGAAACCGGCCGGGCGGATTCCGCGATTGTCGCATACGAAAAATGCCTGGCCTACCGCAGCTACTACCCGGAAGTATGGCTGCGGCTCGGGAGGGTCTGCCTGCTCGCTCATCAATATGAAAATGCCGCCTTCTATTTGAAGAAAGCGGCGCAGCACTACCCGGATTCAGCCGACGTTCACCTGCAATTAGGTGAAACCTACTATCACATGAATAAATATCCCCTCGCGCTCGATAATTTATTTGCCTACCGGAAAATAGCCCCCAACCCCAATCCGCTGGTCTGGAAATGGTTGGGATTGACCTATTTTCGCATGAAAGAATTCCTCAAAGCCATCCCCCCGCTGCAACAATATGTAAGCGCGGTCCCCGGAGATGAAACCGCGTTGAAATCCCTGGGAATTGCAAAGTTTAAGTTAGGAGAATATAACGACGCCCTTACCTATCTGAATTTTGCGGCGGACGTTCGGGATGACGATGCGGAAGTTTATCTCTACCGGGCGCGCTATTTTTTGATCGTCGAAAAACCGGAAGCGGCCGGGGAGCAACTCTCCATCGCTTTAAAAATTGACAGCCTGAATACGGATATTCTTTTCGAAGCCGGCGTTTTGAATTATAGCCGGGAAAATTTTCCGGAAAGCAAACGCCAGTTGACAACGCTTATCCGGCTGGCCCCGGAATACTGGCCGGCTTATCGCTACCTGGGGTTTCTGGCGGAACGGGAAAATGACCTGGCGCAGGCAGGGCGATATTATCAATTATACCTGGACCATACCCCGGAACCGGACCCGGAGGTGCGCACCCGTATGGATGCAATCAGATCACAAACGAAGAAACAGTAATGGTTGGATTGTTAAATGGTTAAATGGTTGAAAAAAAAGCTGTGAAAGCAGCGCAACCATGTAACCATCCAACCATTTAACCATACAGCTATCCGAGGCGTATAATGAGAAAACGATGTTTGATCTATGTAATAACCGCGCTGGCGGGAATGGCGGCGGTGTTGAATGCCGAGACCGGAAATTTCGGAGAAGTAACCGTGCAGATCGATGACCAGCCCTTACAACGATTCGTTGCAAAAAGCGCGGTGTTCTATGAAAGCGTCGCCATTGATTATGATACCACCGTTCTGGTCAAATCGGCTCCCGATACCCGCACGCTTTATTCGCCGCAGTTGCACCAGGGAACTAATTTCGTGTTGCACCTGCTCCTAACTTTCCCCGGCGATACCGCTGCTGCGCATCTGCCTGCGTATGACGTTTATTTTAACCTGGGAGATAGCCTCTTCGAGCAATTGACCTTTAACAATGCCGATTCCCATGCCTTCCTCTATACCAACGGTAGCCTGACTCCCGAAAAATTGTATTCCCGGCAACAAAGCGGCGTATTTAACCTGAAGCCGATGGAAGGCAACGAAGGCGTAGCAGGCTCCTTTGATACCGAATTCGAGTTCCCGGCCCCCGGCGTTGCCGGCGAATATCACCGCTATCACCTGAAAGGCTCCCTGAGCATTCCGGTTACCAGCATGAGGGTGGGCGACGAGACCAACATTACCCAAACCGACGACCAGAAAAAACGGTTGAGGCGCAACCTGGCCATCGCCGTAGTTATCAGTGTTTTTGTCATTTTATTTGCACTCCGATGAATCCTACCCTCACAGGGACGCCGGCTCGCCCGGCCGGCGGCTGGAAGCGGGTAATCGTCCACGTGGACATGGACGCTTTTTTTGCCGCCGTAGAACAATTGCTGCGCCCGGAGCTGCGCGGCAAGCCGGTGATTGTGGGCGCGGACCCCAAAGGCGGAAAGGGGAGGGGAGTGGTGTCCACCGCCTCCTACGAAGCCCGGGTCTTCGGGGTGCGCTCGGCCATACCCATTTCCGAGGCTTACCGCCTGTGCCCGCAAGGAATTTATATCCCGCCCAATGGTAAGCTCTACTCCCGGTACTCCCGCAAAGTATTTGAAATTCTCAACCACTTTTCGCCCCAGATTCAGCCGGTGAGCATCGACGAAGCCTTTTTAGATGTGACCGGCAGCGTACACCTGTTCGGCTCGATCCGGAAATTGGGCGAGGAGATCAAGCGCCGGATACACGCCGGAACCGGGCTGACCGCCTCGGTGGGGATTGCGCCCTCCAAAAGCGTGGCAAAAATCGCTTCCGATATACAAAAACCCGCTGGATTGACCATTGTCGCGCCGGAAAACGTGCAGGAATTTCTCGATCCGCTGCCGGCAAGCAAATTATGGGGGGTGGGCAAAAAATCCATGGAGACCCTCTTGCGGATGGGAATTCGCACCGTGCGCGATTTGCGGGAATACCCCCTGGAGGTTCTGGAACAAAAATTCGGGGCGATGGGGGAACACCTCTTCCGCATGGCCCGGGGCATCGACGAGCGGGAGGTGCGAGAAGAGGAGGAGATCAAATCCGTCAGCCACGAAACCACTTTCGAGACCGACCAGACCGACCGGGAGCTGCTGTTGAGCACCCTGCTGGCGCTCTCGGAAAAGGTCGGCTCCCGCTTGCGCAAATATGGGCTGCGGGGCAAAACCGTACAGCTCAAATTGCGCTTCCAGGATTTTTCCACTTTTACCCGCCATAAAACCCTCTCCCACTACACCAATTTAACCGACGAGATTTTCACGGTCAGCAAGTCGTTATTCGAACAATTTGACAAAACCGGCGTCAAAGAAACCGACCCTCCCAGGCCGGTGCGCCTGATCGGGGTGGGGCTTAGCCAGTTGGTAAGCGAAAAAGGAATGCAAACCAGCTTCTGGGACCTGGAAAACGAGCGCAAAGTGCGCCTGGAAAAAGTAGTGGATCAGATTCAGGAAAAATTCGGCAAATCCATTATTACCCACGCCCAGGCGCTGGGAGCCAGGAAAAGGAAGTGAGATGAAGTGACTAAAGTGAATTGAATTTCATGAGGAAGATTGCCAGGCTTTAGCCTGCTATGCAAACGCCCGTATGGCGCTTATTGCCCGCGCCAGCCAACTTAACTTTAGTCACTTTCGCTCACTTCAGGCATTGGAGGCGCTTTTTTACCCTGGCGCACTTTCTGTCACTGCGGCTCTCTGTATATTAGGCGCTTAGACTTATGAAAGGAGTAATCGAACGATGCGCAAAGTAAAACGCTCATACAATTTTTGGATCTACCAGGGGCCGGCTCTTGCCTGGGCGCTGTTGATCTTCATATTATCCTCCATCCCCGGAGACAACCTCCCGCAAATGGGTTTCGAGTTTGAGGACAAATTCGAGCACTTTCTCGCCTATGCGGCGATCGGTTTTTTATTCGCCCGGGCCTTTTTCTTCCAATCCCGTTTCCCCGGATTGCGGGAAAAATATATTCTGGCGACCCTGGCCGCGGGGATATTATTTGGCGTGAGCGACGAATTGCACCAGTATTTTGTGCCCGGCCGGGTGAGCGATCTGTACGACCTGATTGCCGATGCCCTCGGGGTGGTGATGGGGGTATTCCTTTTTCGCGCGTTACTGTGGCGCGGGCTGGTCTCGGAAACTTAGCCGGATATTCCCTAAAACCAGGTCGAAAAGAAGACCGGGATTACAAAACCATGAAAAATATTTTTTCCCTTGTCAACGAACCGACCCGGCTATATCTTCCGCGCCCCCTTCGGAAAAAGGGGTTTAAATGAGTATGTCGAATTAATTCAGAGGAAATGAATGAAGCTGAAAATGAAGCTCAAAGTGAAAATCAAACGAGCTCCCGCTAAATAGCGCTCCCCATAAAGGGGATCATTTTAAGGGGCTGCCGGGTTACGGCAGCCCTTTTTTTTTCACGGCAAAAAGGTTGATAAAATTTTGGCAGCAGGCTTGAATCGGGGGTGTTTATCGAGGTTTGGTGGCGATGCCCTCGATCGCGTGATCGTTGCGTCAGGCCTTCCGGGTTGCTTCAACCCGGAAAGCCCTCAGCATCCCGGCATCAATAATGCAACCTCACCCGGAAGGTCACGTTTCTTCCCGGTTCGTAGAGCATCCCCGGCGCGGGCATGTTGTTGTAGCGGCGGTTGAGGTGCTCGTAGTAGGTTTTGTCGAAAATATTCTGCACTCCCAGGTCAATTTCTACGAAATGGAAAGGCCGGAAACCGGCCAGGAAATTGTACACTGTAAAGCCCGGCGTGGGCGTCTCCCCAAAAGCGCCGGAAACCCGGTTCTGTTCCGCCACAAAGCGCCCTTCCGCCTCCGCCCAGAATTTCCCGGCGGCATGGGCGTAGCGCAGCGCCGCCTGGCCTTCCAGGGGCGGGATTTCCGGCAGCGGCTGATCCCATTCCAAATTGTCGGCGCGGGTGTAGGCTGCCCCGGCGCGGTAGCCGAATCCGCGGTAGATTTTTCCTTCTACCAGCGCCTCGAACCCCACCTGCCGGGCGCGGTCGATGTTCAGATAGCGTTTGGTGAATTTCGGCTCCATGCAGGGCATGTACAGGCGCGGCAAATCCTCATCCACCGCCGCGGTGATGTAATCGTTCACCAGGGAATAGAACACCCCGGCTTTGATATGGGCATGGCTGCCGAAGCGTTTATCCAGGGAGATTTCCGCCTGCTGGTTCACTTCCGGCTTCAAAAAGGGATTGCCGAAATATTCGTAAGGGTCCATTCCCACGTTCAGGTGGTTGATGTAGCGTTCGATCAGGTTGGCGGTGCGCGCGCCCCTTCCCGCGGCGAAATTCAGCGCGGTGGTGGGATCGAGTTGATAATTGAGCGACAGCGTGGCGCTGAAGTTGGTCTCCTCTTGCGCGGGAATCTCCCCGTATTCGGCGAGGAATTGGGGGGCCAGCTCCTTTGCCTCCGAGGAGATGAAATCCGCCCGCACTCCCGCCGCCAGGATCAATTTAGGGGAGAGGGAGTGGCGCCATTCGCTGAAAATTCCTACATCGTTCAGATCTGAATTCTGCCACACTGCGTCGGTGGCCTGCATGGGCGGGTTGAACATCATGCCGGTACAGGGATTCAGGTACACTTCGCGCCGGCGATTTCCATCTTTAGCGTCGTAGGCAACGTCCCCGCCTAAATACCAAAGATTGTTGGGAAACAGGTTCAACCCGAGTTCCACTCTCCCGCCCAGGGTTTTGGCGTTGACGTCGGAAACCGAGTGCACCATGCTGTAATTGGGCCGCCGGGAATTGCTCATCACGTGGTCCACCCGGGAGCCGTACGCTTTGGCGGAGAGAGAGATAATTTTCCGATGGAAATTTCGCCCGGCGTAATCCACCGCCCACAGGCTGGTATTATCTTCGTCGGCGTCCATGGGCAGGCCGGGGGTGAGCATGTCGCGGGCAAAGGACTGCCGCCAGGAGACTTGCAAACGCTGGTTCGGCCAGGGATTTATCCCCGCTTTCAGGGAATAATCGTTTACCCGGAAGGAGGAGGGAACTTCCTGCCCGCTTCCGTCCTGGTAGTTCTGGTAATCCTTGCTGCCCCCGCTGAAATGGAAATCATAAAGGGAACTGCTGGCCGCCAGGGCCATGCGGGCGCGGGTCCCCTCGCCGTTGCTCTCGTAACCGCTCTCCAGATCGGCGTGAACCCGGAAGCGTTCCCCGGGTTCGGGGCGTTTCATCACTAAATTCACCACCCCGCCCATGGTCTGCCCGAAGCGCACCGCGTAGGGACCTTTGATGATTTCGATCTTCTCCAGATCCTCCGCCTGCACGTGGGTAGTTACCGGGTCCATGCGGTTGGGGCAGGCGTGGGAGACCCGGGTGCCGCCGTCGAATTGCACGTTCAACTGCTCGTATTTAAAAGAGCGCATCACCGGGTCGATGGCGTACCCACCCTTGCGCACCGCGGAAAACCCCGGCTGGCTTTTCAGGAACTCGCCCACGTCGCGGGGATATTTTTCACGGATTTCCTGTTCCATGATCTCCGCCTGGAAGGGGAGGTCTTCCCGCGACCCGGTGATGACGATATCTTCTACCTGGAGTGGCTGGGGGAGCAACTCCACCTGCATTTCCTGCGCCGATTCCGCATTCGCTTCCCGCCAAACAGTGCGATAACCCAGGCGATTTATTTGCAGGGTAAACTTTCCCGCCGGCAGGGGAGCAAGCTCGAACTCCCCGCGCTCGTTGGAATAGGTATGGATCCCGGTTTCTTCCACCAGGATAATGGCGCTGGCGACCGCTTCCCCGGAATTCTTGTCCAGCACTTTTCCGCGCAGGGCGGCGGGGGAGTTTGCCCACAGGGTTAGCGAGCAGAGCATCGCCAGGGCCATAAAAGGGTGAATAAAGGTTTTCAGCATCGTATCCTCCGATGTTTTTCTCACGATAATAGCGTTTTCCATGGCAAAAATTGTCCGTGCCGGATCAGGCCGGGGAAGCGCTATCGCGGCGCTCCGGCATTCGCCAGAAAGAGTTCACTCTTTTGAATTCGCTATTCTCCCCGTAAACTTGTGCATGGGGAATAGTGAATGGTGAATGTTTAATTCAAGGGCCGGGGTGGAGCGGGAGGAGGATGCTCGATGGAATCGCTGATCTCCTGCGCGGAAAGAAAGTCATGCGCAGGCAAGGGGAGGGTATGTTGAAAGGTTGGTAAAAATGCCGGCGTTTTGGCTCCTTCGTTGCACCACCATAGCGGAACGAAGGGAATTACCGGGTTTACCTGGGTGGAACAGTAACGAAATCCCACCGCCCCGGCTTCGGCTTCGCAACAGCATTGCGATTCATCCCCGCCGCAGCCGCAAGAGCAGCTTGCATAGTGCTCGCCGCGTTTCTCCACCCCATAGAGCCGGATTTCCTTGAGCAGCGGAAACGCCGCCAGGAGATAGCCGAGCATCAGCAGGGTGGAAAATGCGCTGATTTTTGGGAGGTTGCCGGAGAACATGGGATTTCCTGGTTGCAGTGTTCCGCTATCGCGGAAAATTCCGATTGGGTGATTGAAAATTTCGGTAGTGGTTATATTTTGACTGATAACATTTTTATGCCACAAAATCACAAAGGCGCTAAGTTTTCACCAGGTATACTAAGCGCATTTTAAAATTTCCGTTTTCTTGTTCTATAAAAAACCCCGACAGGGGTTCAATCCCGGCCATCCGGGATAGCCGGCAATAGTGCCAATACAAACCGCAACCCCGGCCACGAAGTGGCTTCTTCGAGCAGGGGTTGAACCCCTTCGGGGTTCCGGCGGTTATTGGAGGTTTGTGAACTCTACAAATGTTGAACACCTCCGGTGTTCGGAAAAGAATCCTGGCTACAATGTGGCTTCATTGCCTGTAAATGGAAATTTCAACGTGCGTTTAGTATATCTTAAATATTTCTTCGTGATGCTTCATATCTTCGCTTCTTGGTGGCAATTACTCTTTCATCAGTCAAAACTTAACCACTACCAAAATTTCTTATTTCGATCACCCAATCACCAAATCACTTCTGCAAGGTGCGAATATGCGCGATAATGTCCATAATTTGCTGATCGGTCAGGGCCGGGTTGCCGCCTTTGGGGGGCATGGCCACCCCGGTGGTGTTCAGGGGATCGTCCGGGGTTCTTCCCTTCAGGGTGTACTCCAGCAATTGTTCGTCGGTGCGGGTTCTGACGAATTCGCTGGTGGTCATGTCTTTACCCAGGCCCTTGATGCCGGTAGCATCCGGGCCGTGGCAGGCGGAACAGCTTTGCACGTAGAGGTCTTTACCTTTGGCGGCGTCGCCTTTCTGCAGGGCGGCTTTTTTCGCCACACCCGGTTGTTGGCCGCCTCCGGAGGCGGGAGTCTGCTCGCCGCTGCCGCAGCTTGCCAGAAACAGGGCAAAAACCGTAAAAATTACCACACTCAACATTAGAGCTTTGCGAGAATTCATTCTTTATCTCCTTATTATGGGTTCAGAGGAAAAGGTAAAAGGAAAAAGGTATAAGGTATAAGCGAGCGGTATTTTGTACTTTTCACTTTTCACTTCTTACTTCTGACTCACTAATTCTTCAAAAGTCAGAATATTAGCCTCCCCGGTTTGGGCGGCGATTTCTTCGGCGTTGTCCCGGCTGGCCAGGGCGATGATGCCGGAGGCCATCGGGGTAGTAATTTCGCCGCTTTTCACAAAAACCGCGTTTTTAGCGTTGATCCATTCCCTACCCTGGTAATCGACCACCCAGAAATTAGCTACCGGTTCCTGATGCTGCTGGTGGTGTTTCAACATGCAGCCGATGTCATCGAAGCGACGATCCTGGCCGTTGGGCAAAACATACCCTGCGGCGTAACGGCCTTCGTTGATGATCATCTGGCAGCGGTCGCAGGCGTCTTCGCCATAGCGAATTTGCGGCGGGCGATTCGGGTCCGAGCCGGAACCGCATCCCCACAACAGCAACGCAAGAAGCCAGATCGCTTTGAACGCAGGTTTGTTTTTCATAGTGCTCCTCTCTTTTTGAAGCTAAGATAGGAAAAACCGAAGGCTAATACAATCCACAGCATTAAAATTCCCAACAACATCGGCAGCAGGTGAGCGCCGTAGGTGCGCACTGCGTACAAACCCACCGGGCCGAAGATTTCTAAGTTCCCATAGAGAATGAATATGGCGCTCAGTTTGAAAACCTGGAGCGGATTGACCAGCGACAGCGCAAAGAGGTGCTCGATGCTCAGTTTCATGGTGAGAGAGGAGCCCATAACGCCTAAGTCGCCGAAGAACACCAGGAGCAGCCAGGCGAACAGGGAAACGCCCACGGCCGTGTCGGCCTTGCGCAGGGCGCTGGAAATGAGCATCCCCAGCCCCAAACTGGCCAGCGCCAGTAAGAAGGTTAGCCCCACCAGGGCCAGGTAGCCCCCCGCGCGGGTAGCGCCGCCGTGCCAGGCGATCAAAAAACCGCTCAATCCGAAGCCTAACACCAGCGCGCTCAGCAGGGAAAGACCCACCCCGGAAAATTTGCCTAACAGCACCTCGATGCGCGAAACCGGCTGGGTGAGAATGTAGAGCAGGGTTCCCCGCTCCCGCTCCCCGGCCAGGCTCACCGCGCCGAGGGTCAGCCCCATCAGGGGCACGATGAGCAGCACTAAATTCACCATGCTGGCGGTGGTGCGCCCGAAACCGGAGAGGCCGTAGCCGCCCAACCCGGAAAGCCCCAGCCAGGACAATGCCAGCGACAGCCCGGCAAATATTGCCGTGTAGAGAATAAACCAGCGGTTCCGCCGGGCGTCAAGCATCTCTTTACGGGTTAACAACAGCACGTTTTGGAAATCGATATTCATGGCTTACTCTTACAGGTATATTGGTCTATGAATTTAGTGATTTACATCCCCCTGTATCCCCCTTCAAAGGGGGAATTTCCGGGAGCAGATTCGAGACCCCCCCTTTGAAGGGGGGCAGGGGGGATGTTATTTTTCGATTTCATAATCAAAGTTTTCCACCGTTACCCCGGCGCCGGCCAGCAGGCTGATAGGCTGGCCTTTGGAGTGGGAATCGACCTGCACTTTTAACCCGCTTCCGTTTTGCAAGACGCTGAAACCGTTCGTTTCCAGAATTTCCCGGGCGGGTGAAAGCAGGGCAGGGGAGAGGTAGATGCGCAGCAGCGTGCGTTTCCCCAATTGCTGGTACACTTCCTTCGGCGGGGCGTCGGCGATCAGCCGTCCCTGGTCGAGCACCAGCACCCGGTCGGCGAAGGAAAACACTTCTTCCATGCGATGGGAGGAGAAAACGATGGTTTTTCCGGCTTTTTTAAGCTGGCCGAGCAGCTCCAGGAAATCATCCCGGGATTTCATGTCTAAATTGGCGGTCGGCTCATCGAGGAACAGCAGCGGCGGCTCCGCTAACAGGGCGATGGCCAGGGCCAAACGCTGTTTCATCCCCCCGGAAAGCTCCTTGACGGTCTTTTCCAGGTGCGGCTCCAGGTTCAACCGCTTTGCCCGCTCGGCGATGGACTCCGGGGTAGTTTTTTTCAGCCGGGCGTAAAAAGCCAGGGTTTCCCGCACGCTCAGGTTGTCGTGAAAACTGATTTCCTGGGGCACGAACCCGATCACCCGGCGCGCGGCTTTGCTGTTTTTTACCACGTCGAATCCGTTGATGCGCACCTCTCCCTGGAAAGGAATCACTCCCAACAGGCAGCGCAGCAGGGTGGTTTTTCCGGCCCCGTTGGAGCCCCAGAAGGCCACCGCCTCGCCGGGGTTGATTTGAAAGCTGACTTGATCGACCGCAATTAGTTTCCCGAAGGATTTGGTCAGGTTTTGGGCCTGAATCATCATGTTTGCTCCTTGTGTAAGCCCGGCGGGGGGAGTTCCTGGGGAATGTTCCGGAGTGTTGAATGAATTGGAGAGGAGGTGAAGCGGTGAGCCGGATTTTCGCGACAATCCTAAGGTTAGCAATACTCCGAAAATCAGCAGCCCCGCGGCCGCCAGCGCCAGGGGCCAGCGGGTGGGCAGGCGCATCCCCGGCAATCCGGCGGGAATGCGGGCGGCCATGCGCGGTTGGGGATCTTCTAATTTTGGCTGCGGGCGCACCATGGGGAAGGCGCGGGCGGCGAAATCGAGCGCCTGGATGGCCGGGCTGTAAATGAATAAACGCAGGCCGGGATTGCGCTCCATCAAATTCTCGAACAGTTTTTCCGATTTGTAGGGCAGGTCCCCGAATCCGTCGCGTTCCCGGTCGTATCCCGCGTAATCGCTCCAGTAATTATTATGCCACTGGTTGCCGCCCGATTCGGTGCTCCCGTGGATGCTCACCTGCTCGTAATTTTCCACAAAACTGTTGTTGAGCAGGTCGCTGCGCCTCCCGAAGGAGAGCAGGCTGACGCCCACGTCGTTATAGGCGATGGCGTTTCCGTTGTAGCTCATGCTGCTGGAAACTTCCCGGGGCGAGTTATCCACGTAAATACCCACCCGGTTATCCACTACCAGGTTTTCTTCGATCAACCCGTCGTCGAAATCCTTCAACCCGATCCCGAAACCGCTGGGACCGCGATTGTAGGCGATGGTATTATGCCGCAGGGTGAGGCGGCGGCTGTACATGAAATAGACCCCCACGGAATTCCCGGTCAACAGATTGTATTCCGCCAGGCAGTCGTCGCTGTACATGAAATGAATGCCGTAGCGGGCGTTGGCGACCCGGTTATGCTGCACAATCGAATTTTTGGAGAACCAGATGATCATGTCGCGCCCGTGCTGCAGGGTGTTGGATTCGATCACAATCGCGTTGCTGTACCAGGCGCGGAGCAGGTCGCCGCGCCGGGGGACCGCCAACTCTTCCTTCCCGCTGATGGTGTTGTTGCGAACCACGCTGCTGTCCGCTTTGCGCATATAGATGCCGAAGAGTACGTGGAGAATCTGGTTGTTCTCGATCACCGCCCGGGGGGCGTTCACGGAAATTCCCGCGTCCTCATGGTCGAGGGAGATGCCGCTGTTGCGAATAATGAATCCCTGCATGCGAACGCCGGGGGCGGCGAATTCCACCACCCCGCCGCGGTTGTTCCCGTCGATGACCGGCCAGTCGCGCCCGATCAGGGCGACAGATTTCTCGATTTTGAGCGGGCCGGCATACTCGCCGCCGCGAACTTCGATGGCGTCGCCGTCGCGGGCATCGGCCAGGGCGGCGCTCAACTCCGTGTAAGGTCCTTGCGGGGATACCACCAGGGTTTGGGGAACCGCAAAAACCGCCGGGCAGAGGGAGATCGCAAGGAGAATGCTTCCGCAAAGGTTTTTCAAAATTTTCCGCATGGTTTTCGTCGTCTTCGTTTCAAGCGCTGATTGAAGTGGCAAGTTGCAAGTGAGAAGTTGCAGGTTGCAAGTCAGAAGTAAATCTTCACCACCCTCTCATTTCTCACTTCTCACTTCCCACTTCCCACTTCTTACTTCCCCTTCAACCGCGCTTCTAACAGGGGCTTATAGGCTTTGCGGTGATAATATAATCCTATCACGATTAGAAGGGAAGCCAGGAGCGCTAAATACAGCCCGATATCCCAGGTCGCCACGGTTTTGAACTGCCCCACCATGCCGGTGCCTACGATCGGGGGCACAAAGGGTTTGACGGAACTGCTGAGCGGCGCTTTGGGGTCCAGGTTCAGCCCGAAATTGCGCATCCAGAAGTACAGGTCGCCTAAGAAAATCGCCGGGAATAAAAACGCCGGGAAGCTGAAAAACGCCGCTACCGGGCTGTGGATGTAGATCGCGCCGACCGCCAAGAGCACGATTCCGGCGATCATAATGATGCTCAGGGAGCGCTCCAGGGGCGCGGCGTCTTTCATGGAGCGCATCCCGATGTAATGGTTCAGGCCGTCGATCTCATCCACGTCGCCGGTCACCTGGTTCACGTACAGTTGAATTTGCAGCCCCCCGGGATATTGCGGCGCGTGCAGGGTCATCCGCCAGTACGGCAAAAATATCGATATCAACAGCAAAATGCCCGCCGCCCCTAAAAACAGGGTGGGCAGCAGGAAGCGTTTCCGTTCATTCTTCAACATCTCTTCCGGAATGCGCGGGCCAACGATTAAATCCATCTCTTTCATGATAAACTCTCACTTAATGGGTTACTGATCGGTTTTTGGGAAACGTAAAGCGTAATGCGTAACTCGTAATGCGTATTTCGTGTTGCGTATTCCGTTTTTGTTACGCTTTACGCATTACGCCTCACGTCCCACCCTCACGGCTTCACCAGCAAGTACCCGGTCATTTCTAAGTGCAGGGCGGAGCAGAACTCCGTGCAATAGAAAGGATAAACCCCGGCCTGGTCAGCCACGAACTCGATGGTTTGGGTTTCGCCCGGCTCGAGACTGAGGTTGACATTGTAATAGGGCAGCCCGAATCCGTGGGTGGCGTCTTTGGCGCGCTCGCCGTTGGTGATGTGCCAAATTACGTGATCGCCTTTGTTCACCTGCACCCGTTCGGGATTGTAGTGGCTGCGCATGGCGCTCATCCAGATCTCCACCTTCTTGCCGTTGCGCTCAACTTTCTCCTGGCCGGGCATGATGCCGTTGGGATCTTTGGATTGGGTTCCGGGATTCCAGCCCACTTCCGGATAGACTTCCCAGGAGTTGATCTTGTCCGCTTTGATCATCTGGGCGTAATGCGGTTCCCCGACCCCGATGGGCATATCGTACAACAACTGCATGGCGCCGCGGGGATCGGAAACGTCGATCAATTGGAAATTCTGCGGCAGCAGCGGCCCCACGTTGCCGAAGCGATCCACCGCCCATTTATTCAAAGAGACCAGGTATTTGCCGTCCGGATTGACGTTGTCGCCCTCGGCGGTGCAGATATGGCCGACGTTGTAATGCACGGACACTTTATCCACCAGGGTCCAGGGCTCCTTGCCGTGTTTTTGGGTCCAGTCTCCCCCCATGGTCCAGCGCGCGATGGCGCTTTCTAAGAAGAGGCTGGTGTAGGCATAGCCGTTGGGGTCGAACTGGGTGTGCAGGGGGCCTAAGCCGAGTTCGATCTGCGCGTCCACCACGTCATCGAAATTCAGGATCGGCACGCCAAATTCATCTTTGCCGCTGAAATTGCCGCTCCCGATAGCCGCTTTGATCTTGGTAAAATTGTAAACGGTGGCGTGGGGATCCAACTTGCCGGAGATCACCAGGTAATTACCGTCCGGGGCGACGTCCACCCCGTGGGGGCTTTTGGGCTCGGGAATGAAGGTGAGTACGCCTTCCGCTGCGGAAACGCTCAGGGGAAGCACATTGAAGCCGTTGATCTTGGTGGTTTTACCGGCCCGGAACAACTCCGCCGCTTTGTTTAAATTGATCACGTGGAGATAATCCATATCGCGCTGGGAAGCGCCGGCTTCGAAGGGGGGATTTCCTTCTTCGATGCCGCCGGTAGCCATTTCGGTGTTGAAGGAATTCATGAAGATCCAGCCGTCGCTGACTAATTTTCCGGCGTCGGAAAGATCCTGCCAGTAGGGCGGCAGCTCCAATGCAAAGGACTGCTCGGGAAGGATGCGCCCTTTGGCGCGGTCGAATTTCCAAAACGTGACCATGCCGCGGTATTTTTCCTTGTATTGATCCAGGGGAGCATACTCGCCGCTCCAGGGCATGGCGTACTGGCCGCCTTCGATCACCCAATCGGTATTGGGAGTCACGAAGGTCCCGCCGTGGTCGCTCATGCTCAGGGGGTTTTTGATGATTTGCTTGGTCTCGAAATCCCGCAGGTCGATGACCGCCACCCGGGCGTTGGCTTTGTCGTTGATAAACAGAAATTGCCCGTCATAATCGCCGTTGGTTTCCGAGAGGGCGGGGTGATGGGTGTCGCCCCAGTTCAGTTCCTTGCCCGCGGGGCTGCCGGCTTTCAGCACTTCCCGGGTCTCGTTAGAATAGCCCCATCCCTGCCAGGGTTCCGGGGTAAACACCCCGATCACTTTCAGCAGCCGCATGGAGGGGACCCCGATGACCAGCACCTGGCCGGAATGCCCGCCGGAGCCAAACAGGTAGTACTCATCATGCCTGCCGGTGGGCATGTAGGTTTTGGCCGCCGCGACCAGGTCCGCGGGGGTCAGCCCGCGCGCCTCGGCGATAGCCGCGAGGTCTCCGCCGCCGCTAACCTGCACGCCGCCTTTGCGTTCGCCGCAGGTCAGGAAGAAAAGCAACAAACCGACGGCTCCCGCCGCCAGCGCCAATTTGGAAAAGTTAGATTTGAACATAATGCTCTCCTCTGTTTGGGTTAGAAAATTTGGCAAAAGTGTTTTGGTGTCCAAGTGCTTTAGTGCGAAGTGCGGTTCATCTAAAACACTTGAACACTGAAACACTAAACATGGATCATTCAAGTATCTGCGAGTCGCAGCCCCAATTCATTGATTTGGCGGCCTAATTCCGCCAGAGATGTGTTCTCGAACATATTTTGCATGCCCTGCCGGGTAACAGCCCACTGGGCGTGAATAGGGCAAGGGGATTGGGTTCCGCACCCCGGCAGGCCCAGAATGCACTCTGTAAAAAGGTTGGAGCCGTCGATGGCTTCGATGATTTCGATTAGTTTGATCTGGTCAGCCGGTTTTGCCAGGGAAACCCCGCCGTTGGGACCGCGGTAGGAAATCATCAGGTTTTGTTGGGTCAATATCTGCAAAATTTTGGTCAGGAAATGGAAGGAAATGTTGAGCTGCTCCGAAATGGCCCGGATGGGAACGTACTCTTGCTTTCCGAGGGACGCCACGTAGAGCGCCGCGCGAATGCCGTAGATGCAAGTTTTTGAAAAGAACAACATCTCTATTCCTATATTTAAGACTCTTTTATCTGAAAATACACATCCAATCTCTTTTTGTCAATAAAAAAAATCTTTTTTTCACAAAGAAGGGGGGCGGGAGTAGTGCCGAGGAATTCCTCACACTTATTTAAGTGAGGGGTCGCGGAGTTTTGATATGATTAAGCCCATTGCGTAAAAGAATTGGTTGCACCTTAGCCGACCGGCAGGGATGCCGGTCAGACAGTGCGAGAAGCATCCCTGCTTGTCGCTTGGGAAAAAAACTCCGCGACCCCTCATTTAAGTAGGTTGATCATAGGCGATGCTTCGCTGTGAGGTGATGAAGGAAACGCTGATAGGGAGACAATGAAGAAGTGATATTATTAAACCGTTGTGCGTTTTCTTATCTCATCAAACTGACTTCCGAGAACTGTTTCAAGCGATGCAATTACAGCTTTCAGGTCTTCGGCAACTCGCCTTGAAAGTTCTGTGCTCCTGGGTACGTCGTAAGACGGATCTTGAGTCTTTTGCCGTCCTACAATTGTTGCTATTTGAGGCAGCAGCGCACGTAGAGCAATGTCCCAGGAAGTTGACATCGATACGTTTTCTGCTGAGATTATTTCTGGTCTACATTTCCACTCATATAGATCAGACACACGCCTTTGCATAATTTCTTCAGCTATAGCGCCAATAATGTAAAACAAGAAATGCTTTGCTCCCGAGTATTTTAGGATTTCGTACTGGTGTTCTTCAAGTTTAGTTGCACTTTGTTCTGAAACTTTTCTCTTTATCTCAATCTTCACACTATCAATGGCGGTTGAAAGAGCTTTCACCAAGAATACATGCTCCGCCCGAATATTGCTTGGAAAAACCCTCTGATAAGTAGTGTCATCATTAAAAATCTCTTTTGCATTACGATAGGCTGTTTGAGGATCGCCGTGGAATGCGCAAAGAGCCGGTGCAATGGCCGCACCCGTAATCGCATTTCGAGGAGTGCGTATGGCAGATCGACGGTGAACATATTTAATTCCGTATTGCAAGAAATCAGCTCGCAAACGTCCTTGAGTAGAGTCATTGCTACGTCTATCAGCAGGTTTAATTTCATTTTGAGTATTGTTGTACAGTATTATGTTGTTTATCAAATCCCGTGAACGGCATTCTACAATTCGGATGAGTACCTTCGTTGCAATAGCAGCAGATTCAGTAGAGTCGCCAAGCGCTCCAGTTGTTTGTGCACCATTAATTATTGAGATTCCTCTAATTCGAACATTTGGAGTAAGTTGTAACTCATGGGTTAATGCGGTAATTCCATTATTGTAGACCCAGAAGTTTATAGGTTCAGCCTCAGCTGTTTGCGTTATTTGATAATTGATGTTGTCCTGTCGCCTAATATAACCAAGATAATCTCGATAATTGGCACTAAACAATCGATCCCCATGGAGTCTATGAAGGTTTTGCATCCAGTGTCCCGGTACAGTTGTGAGGATTGCTTTCCAATCATGACCATGTTCTTCAACATAGTCCGTGATTGGAACTTCCATCCAATTATCAATCAATATATCGCTATCCCTAGATTTGTAAAGTTCTTCAATACTATTGAGACCAAACTCGCGATAAGAAACAATAATTGAATCATCCTGGTTACTAGTCAATGTCTTAACTACATCACGTGTTGCTTCAGCAGCGGCTTTTAACTCTTTTTCAACATTCGGGCTTTCGTAGCAATTGTGAATAAAGAGAATTTCAATTCGTTTGATATCGCCACTTTTTAATAAGCGTCTCAATTCTTTTGATTTCGTTTTTAGATGCTGCGGGATTAGCTCTTCGCTTGCTGAAAGTAGCCATGTTGTTGCAGTATTCAAATCACTCGCTTTGTTAGCAGGTGCAGCTACTTTGCCCCAAGTGGACGAATTATAGCTTTGTGCAATAATAGCAAGTTTTTCATTTTCATCGACATAACAAATATCAACCTTCTTGTCATTTCGACCTTCAGTAATTGCATTGGCCGCGAACTCCTGAAAATCCTCAAGCCGCAAATAAAGTGACAATGCAAATACTGTCAAAGCATTATGTTGATACTGTTTGAGATCAGTATCGGCTTCAAAGGCAGCTTTGAAAGTAAATTGGCTTTCATCATAGTGTTTTTGAGTCATGGATATACCTCGAATAATATTCTACCCGCAGGTATCGATGGGTTGCAGTTTTGGTTGCTTTGATGTCAATATGTGTTAATGCAACTACCAAAAACCTAATCCAAGATTTATAATATTTTAACGCCTCTTTTCATAAAAATCAATCTCATTCTCCATCATTTTAAAAATAAAAAAGCCCCGGCGTTGTTGGCGCCGGGGCTTTCAGAGGGGAGGATTTGCCAAATGCTACTTGTTCAACAGCATCTTCTTTACCTGGCTCTGGTTCCCCACTTTCAATTCGTAGAAGTAGATCCCGGAGGTGAGCAGGCTGCCGTCAAATTTTACCTGGTGCAGGCCGGCGGTTCTCGGCTCGTTCAAAACCTCGAACAGTTTCTGGCCCAGCACGTTGTAGATCGAGAGCGCCACTTGAGCATTCTCCTGCAAGGTAAACTCGATGGTGGTCTCCGGGTTGAAGGGATTGGGATAGTTTTGCTTCAGAGCAAACCCGCCCGGCAGCGCCCCCGGCTCTCCAATCGCCACAGGGTTATCCGCCCCGGTGAGCGCAAAGTAAGTACTGACCACGTTGCTGGAAAATGTAACGGTATTGTTTTCCGCATCCACCGTAACGTCGGTCAGCTCCACCCAGCTATTGCTCTGCGCGTTCCAGTATTCCGCCGCGATGCCGGATTCATCGATATTGAAGCCCTGGAGCTGAATGTCGCTGTAATGCAGTTGATATTGCACGGCATTTCCGAACTGGGCATGCCCTCCCAGGGGGCCTTGCTGCCAGAGAAAATTCATGCCCATTTCATCGAATAATCCGACTTCGTACGCCGCGAAAGCATTCTGATTCTCCAGCGCGGGAGCGTTCTGGGGATAAATTTCCACCATCTGGCAGAAGAGGCGCTGCGGCATTCCGTGGTGCGGTCCACCGCCTTGATGCCAGCCGGGGTTGACCTGCATCCAATCTTGCGGATCAAAGGTGGTATTGATCTGCTGCGCCTGGTTCATAAAGCGATGAATCCAGCGCCCGCCGCCGAGGTGGTTCCCGCAGCCGGTGGTATCGCGCCACACCAGGCCGTTGATTTCATACACCACGATCATGGGCAGGAGGCTGTCGGGTTGGAACAGGCCCCCGACGATGTCAATCGGATCGCCGTTCAAGGGGCGAGTAGCGCCGGAAGGCGGTTGATACCAGGGCGGGCCGAAGTTCAGGAAATAATCCGGCACTTCATCCCCGTCTTCGTCTAAGAAATAGTGCTCGAACACAAAAGTCGTATCCACTATCGCAGCGCCGCTGACCGATACCACTTCCAGGGAGTCGTGCATCCAGCCGTGGGCATGGCCGTGATGCCCGCCCGGGTGAGGCCCGCCGTGATGATGGCCGCCGGTCCAGAGCGGATCGTACGGATCCCGCCAGAACAGGCCGTTGATTTCATAAACTACGATAGTCGGCAACAGCGCCAGCGGCGGCTCATGCAGCCCCCCGGCGATGGTAATGAAATCGCCGTTGAGCGGGCGAACGGCCCCGCTGCTGTCCGGTTCGTACCACCAGGGACCGAAATTCAGGTGATAATCCGCCTCGCCGTCGTTATTTTCATCCAGAAAATACATCGGATGCAAGTGGGTAGTATCCACAATGGCGGTGCCCGAGACGGTTATCGGTTCCAGGGAATCGGGGTGACAGTGGCCGCCGCCCTGGGGGCCTCCGCCATGAGGTCCGCCGCCATGGTGACCTCCGCCGTGATGCCCTCCCTGGGCCAATGCCGGGATATATGCCCCTAACACCAGCATGATCAGTACTGCAAAAAAACGGTAGAAATTCATTATCAATCTCCTTTACGTTAGAGTTATGTTATCAGGCGATTGGAAATAGTTCAACTAACATGCCAACCGCGGCGGGATTCATAACTCGCGCTATCAATTCTTTAAGATACAGGGATTTACCATACCAAACTCGAACCGCTGTTCCTTTTTTCGGAGAAAAATCATGCAAATTTTGCAGAGTTTTTCGCAGAATTTGCAGGGATCATCGGCTATCTGTTTTGGCATTTTTTAAGCTTGAACCGCGAATTGGCGCGAATGAACGCGATGCCGGCTGCTCCCTTGAACTATTGAGGAATCCCGTCATTGGCAGGAAACAATTTTAAAAACCATTCGCGTTAATTCGCGTCCATTGGCGCTTTAGGGCTTTCGCCCTTTTTATTGTACCACTGAACGCTAATGTGTTTCAATCACTCTGTGCGCTCACTTGGGTACATTATTTTTTTCTGGCTCCCTTAAATAAAAGCGGAGAGAACCCGGAAAGCTTAAAATTGAATGGAGAGGGTGACAGCGGGTTGGGTGGGATGTAAATTCAGGGAAATTTGCCGGGGAGATTTCAGCGGCGAGAAAAACAAGGCGTCGATGTGGGAGGAAAGCCACACCCCGATAAAGGCGTAACTCCAATAAAATTGCGATTGGTACAGGCGATTGTAGTCCTGGTAGCGGTCGCGGATTTCTCCCGCTTCGAGGGCGTTCTCATACTCTTCTTTGGCATCGCCGGTGCGGATGACCGCCTGCACGATCCCGGCAATGCAAACCACCCCGGCGCCCGCCCACAAGGCCCCTTTGGCGCGGTAGCCGCGGCGCCACTGCTCCCAGCCGGGAAAGACCAGGGAGCGCCAGGGTACCGGGTTGTAGGAGACGCTCTGCTCCAACTGCTGCAAGCGCTGCTGAAGATTCTCCAGGTAGCGAACTTTGGTTTGTTGGAACAAAGCCAATACCTTGGGAGGGGTCGTCAAAGGATCCAGGCTATAGGTGGGGTCGATTTCTAACAATTTCCAGAAAAATTCCTCCGCCGGCAGGATCTCTCCCTGCTGAAACCGGCGGAACGCCGCATATTGATAGATCTGCCGCCGTTCCTGGGGAGGAAAGGTTTCGATTTCCGCCAGCGCAATTTCTAACAGGCGGTCGAATTCCGGGTAGTCAAAGCGCTCATACGCCGCAATTAGATTTTGGGTGAGCGAGCGAGCGCTTTCCGGTTGGGCGGCGGCGCAGGAAATCATCAGCAGCAAAGCGCAGCACAGGAAAAGGGGAACCGGTTTTGCCATCTATTTTCGATTATTTGGAAAAGGTTGCTTTCACCACTCGTTTTTTTCCCCCGGCATGAAGATAAATAAAATATTGGCCGGAGGGTAACACTCTTCCAAAATCATCCCGCCCGTCGAACTCGAAGCGCTGCCAGCCGGAAGGCAGCCGGCCGCGGTAGAGCCGGCGGGTTAAGCGGCCCAGCAGGTCCAGCACCCCGATTTCCACCTCCGCGGCTTTGGGAAGATATGTTTCCACGTAGGTGCTGCCGTTGAAGGGATTGGGATAATTCGGGGAGAGGTAAAAATTGTCGTTGAGCGCCGGCTCCGAAAGGCCGCCGAGACCGGTCAGCAGGTCCAGCGCCTCCACCGCCGCGCTAACCCCCCCGCCCCCGTGCTGGCCGGTTCTGCCCCCGATGGCGAACAACCGGTTGCCCACCCGCACCGCCGCCAAATTTTTTCGCCGGACGTGCATCGCCGGGCCGTTGCTCCAATTGCCTGCCCCGGTAATGTCCGCATGTTGCACTTCATCCAGGGTTCCGAGTTGGTTTTCCCCGCCAACAATCCAGATTTCTCCCCCCGCGGCTGCGCCGGCCGCCGATCCGCAGGGATAGAGCATATTGCCCGCCCCAACCCAGCCCAGGTCGAAAACATATTTTTCATAAGAATTCAGCGGCCCGAAGTAAAATCCTCCGAAGACGTACACCTCGCCGTTGATGTGGGCGGCGACCGCGGCCACCCGCGGCACGGTCAGGGTATGGGGAAGGGTACTCCAATTATTGGTCGAGGGATTGTATTGCTCCACAATGTTATAGTTGGTCTGGAAAGCGGCTCCCCCGATCACCCAGATGGCCGTATCGACCACCACTGCCGCCAAACCTTCCCGGGGAGTGGGCAGCTGGCCGACCACCGACCACTGGTTGTTCAATGGGTCGTACGCTTCTACCTGGTGAACCAACTGGTTATGGTCTCTTCCCCCGAAGATATAAATTTTTCCGTCGAAAACCGCCGCCGCGGCATTGATGCGGGCTTCGTTCAAGGGAGCAATATCGGTTTGCCAGGTATCCTGCTCGGTATCATAAGCCTGCACGATATTCAAAGTACTATGCTCGAATTGCGATCCGCCCATTACATAAATTTTATTCTCCAGCGCTGCCGCGGCCATTCCCTGGCGCGGGGCCGGCAGGGGAGCTTTGAATTGCCACTGCTGCGGCCCCTGGGCGCTAACTCCGCCGATTAGAATGAACCAGGCGAGCCAGATTCTTCTCCACAGAGCGCCTGCCTGCCGGCAGTATTCAGGCAGAACGGATATCCAATGCAAAATTTGCATGATTCTATCTCACTTTACCGTTCCTTAGAAAAAAACAATAATCATACCAGATCAGGGTTGATTCAATACCGCCTGCACCCGCAGCGTATCCCCGGCGCGAATGGTAATTATTTCCCGGTGAGCCGCCAGCCGGGGATGTTTCAATTCCAAAAGATGCTCCCCGCTCGATAACACCAGGGGCTGATTCAGCGGGGTGGTATCGTGAAATTTATTGTCGATGAACACCTCCGCCCAGGGACGCGCCTCCACCCACAAAAACCCCGCGTCGAGTAAAAATGACCAGCGCAGGCTTTTTTCCTCTCCCGGGGCAAGGTCAACCTGCATGACCTGGGGAGAAAAACCGGGGTTTAAGAAGGCGACGGTATGTTTTCCGGGGCTTAGGGGAAAATTCCGCCGGGTTACATGGGAATCCGCCTCCTGCCCATCGATGACGATTTTCGCCCACGGTTCTACTTCGATATTTAGTTGGGTGGATAGCGCTGTTGCGAAGGAAGGAGGCGTTGCCGCCGCCGAATCCGGGGGCTGAGGAACCGCTGTCATCCCCGGGAGGCTGTCGGCAGCTTGCGGCTCCCTGGCCGCCCGGCGGGGGGCCGGGTTGGAAATCTCTTCTTCCGGAGGTGCGGCTGGATTCTCCTGCCCGCGGTCTTCGGAAAGGCCGGGAGCGCCGGGGGAGTGATTGGCGGCCAGCAGCGAATCGCCGGTGGAGGAATCCGCCGCCGGGGAGACAGCGCCGGGAAGTTGCTGCGGGCGGGCGGAAAATTCCCCGGCCATATTCAGCGCGGCAATGACGGCGCCGATCCCCAACAGCAGCGCCGCCAGGCCGCCCCATAAAAACCGGCGCTTGAGAGCGGAACGGCGCAGTTGAGGCACGGCAGGCTTTGCCGTGGGAGAAATTTCCTCTGCAAGAGCCGCCGAAGGTTTGGGAGCATTCGATTCCGGTAAAAATGGCCGGATAAATTCGGCCACACCCCCGGGAGCGGGATCGAATTGCACCTCCCGGAGCAGATTTTGCAACCGGGCGCGGGCCGCCTGCGCATCCGGCCAGCGCTCCCCGGGCGCTTTGTGGAGAAATGTTTCCACGTATCCGGCAAGGTTTTCTTCAATCGCTTGATTCAGCTCACCCAGCGGGGACGGTTGCTCGTTCATGATTTTGTAGAGGCAGGTAGAATAGTTTTCGCCCCCAAAGGCCTGCCGGCCGGAGAGCATTTCGTAGAGAACCGCCCCGAGGGAAAACAGGTCGGTGCGGCCGTCTAAACGCTCTCCGGAGATTTGTTCCGGGGCCATGTACGCCGGGGTGCCGATGAGCGCGCCTTGCTGGGTGACGGTAGGCTCCGCCTCGATCTGCGCCAGGCCGAAGTCGCTCAATTTGGCCTGCCCCGCGGAACTGAGCAAAATATTTCCCGGCTTCACGTCGCGGTGAATGACGTGGTGTTGGTGCACAAAAGCGAGCGCCTGCAAAATCTGGTCGGTGATAGCGAGAGCCACGCCCGGGGGCAGCGGGGCGGCCTTTTGCAGCAGATCCTTCAGGCTCAGCCCCTCGATGTATTCGATGGCAATGTAATGATAATCCTCTTTTTCTCCCAGGGCATAGACGTCCACGATGTGCGGGTGTTTCAGCCTCGCGCATACCCGGGCTTCCCGGCGGAAGCGTTCCATCCACTCCCGGCGATCCTTGACGTGCGGCTTCAGCAACTTTACGACCACGGGACGCTGCAAGCTGCTCTGGCAGCCGCGAAAGACCAGGGTATGCGGCCCTTCGTAGATCAGTTCCCGCAGTTCAAAATCACCCGCCTGCCGGAAGGGGAGCGTGGGGGAGGTTGTCCTCATGGATTATCCTTTTCGCGGGCATTGGTGGGCAGTGGCAGTCGGAGTGCAAAACTTTAGTTTTGCCCGTTTATGCAATTGGCAGAGGCTGTTGGCAGGAGGCAGGAACAGTAAGCGCTGCGCGCCGCCGCTGCCCTTCCCACTGCAAAACTGAAGTTTTGCACTCCATCGCCTGCTGTCCCTGCCCCCTGCCACTGCCCCCTGCCCCTGTCATTCAATGCCCCACTCTTTCATTTTATAGTGTATCCAGCGCAGGGAGACGCCCATGGCTTCCGCGGCGCGGGTTTTGTTGCCCTCGCAAGAGCGCAGGGTTTTCTCCAGCAAGGCTCGCGACACTTCCTCCAGGGTCGTTCCCGCTTCGACGCCCCCGGCGGCGCTTACCTGGCTCAACACAAGGTCCTCCGCGGAGATCAAATTTTGCGAGGCCAGCACCGCCGCTCTTTCCAGGGCATTTTCCAGTTCCCGCACGTTGCCCGGCCAGTGATAGGCGAGCAGCTTTTCTAAGGCGCCCGGTTGGAAGCCAGTGATATTTTTTTCCAGGCTGCGGGAAAATTTTTTCAAAAAGTGGTGCGCCAGCAGGGGAATATCTTTTTTGCGCTCGCGCAGCGGGGGAAGCCGGATTTCGATGACGTTGAGGCGGTAAAAAAGGTCTTTGCGAAAACGGCCTTCTTCCACTTCTTCGGTCAGGTTGCGATTGCTGGCGGCGATGATGCGCACGTCCACCGGGGTGGGCTGGCTGCCGCCTAACCGCAATACTTCCCGCTCTTGCAAGAAACGCAGGAGTTTGACCTGCAAAGCGAGGGGAAGCTCCCCAATTTCATCCAAAAACAGGGTGCCGCCGTCGGCGACTTCGATCAGCCCTTTCTTATCCGCCGCCGCGCCGGTAAAAGCGCCTTTTTTGTAGCCGAACAGCTCGCTTTCCAACAAATTTTCCGGGATGGCGCCGCAGTTCAGGGCTACAAAGGGTTGCTTGCCGCGCCGGCCGTTGTGGTGAATGGCGCGGGCGACCAGTTCCTTGCCGGTGCCGGTCTCCCCGGTGATCAAAACCACCGCGGTATTGTTCAGCACTTTACCCATCAACTCCAACACCGGCTCCATGGCTTTGCTGCGGGCGATGATCTCTTTGAAGGAATAGATGCGGTGGAATTCTCCCTTCAGCAGCTCGTTTTCGCTGCGCAGCGCCTCCATTAAGCGGGCGTTTTCGAGGGCGATGGCGGCCTGGTTGGCGAATGCGCTCAGAAAATCCAGGCTTTGCTGGTTGAAGCGCGCGGTTTGCTGCCGGCTGTCGATATAAATTACCCCCAAGAGCTTTCCCCGCAAAAGCAGCGGCACGCAGGCAATGGAGCGGATTTGATGGGTGATGACGCTTTGCGCGGCGTCGAAGGATTCATCGCTCCGGGCGTCGAAGGTCAAAAGTGGTTTTTGGCTGGCCAGTACTTTTTGAACCGCGGTGGCGGAAATTTCCGAAACTTCGCTGATTTTGGCGGGATCGATATTCCGGGCCGCTTTGGGCAGGAGCTTTTGCTCCGCGCCCTCTTTGAGCAAAATAAATCCCCGCTCCGCGGAAAGCTGCTGCAAGGCGATTTCCAAAATCCTCTCCAGCAGGGTTTCCGGCTCCTGAATGGAGTTGATCTCCTGGCTGATTTCTAACAGGGCACCCAGGTAGCGTTCCGGGATGTTCATACTGGCTCCGCGGTTAGAAGCCGTTTTAAGAGCTTGAATTTTAACCACAAAGGCACGAAGACACTTAGTTTTTGTAATGACGGCTTCATATTCTTAGTACCTTCGTGGCAGTCTTTTGCCACAGAGTTCACAGAGAGCACAGAGATATGAAAAAGTGCGTTAAACAAACCCCTTTAGTAGAAAAAAATGTTCCATATACAAGAATAATGATTCTAAGAGTTTTAAATTCTTTCTCTGTGACCTCTGTGATCTTTGCATGGTGAGTTTATCGAACCATGTGGCTGAATAGTAACAAAAATAGTCTTTTACGGCACCACAAAAGACGCTTCTTTGGAGCGGCTGAAATTATTCAGATTGTCGCGCACGCCGATGGTCCAAAAATAGGTTCCGCTGCTTAAAGAGTCGGGAAAAGAATAGCTCACCTGCTCTTCCGGCAGGCCCGCTGCGGTATGGATCAATACCGGCAGCCCGGCGGAAATACGAAACACCTGCGCCACGAAGGTAAATTCAAACGCCAGGGAAAAAGGCTCCCATTCCAGGTTTGGGAATGCAGAAACCGGCTGCAAATTCGAGGGCGAAAGCGGCAGCGGGGCGTCTTCAATGATTCTGCGCAGGAAGAAGGGGCCGCCGGTGACGCTGGCGCCGGCGCGGTCGGTTATGGTTACATAAGATTCCTGCTCGATGAGTTGCTGCAGATCGGATTGGGGCAGCTCCAGGTTTTCGATTTCGACAAAAAACGAATCCGGGCGGCCGCTTTGCTGAAATGATTTGGAAAAGCCGAGCGTTGGAACCAGGAACGCCAGCGAATCAATATCCGCGCTTCCATCCGGATCGCTGAGGGTAACGGCCAAAAATGCCTGGTAGATTTCCCCCGGCCACCACTGGTCGATGTGTTCGCTGTAAAAGACGGCGCTTTGAAGTTGCGGCAGGGCGTTGAGAAAGAAATTAACGCCTTCCACGCTCCCGGCTGCCACGGTGACTGTCACCGTATCGGCTACATAGTCTTCTTTTTGGGCAATAAGCTGGTAGCTGCCCGGGTTCAGGCTGTTGAATTGAAAAGAGCCGGTGGGGCCGGTCAGCGCCATAGCTCCACCGGGCAGCAGTTGCACCACGGCGTTTTCCAGGGGGCTGGCGGGCTGGTAGCGGGTAAATACCGCGCCGGAGATGCTCGCCCGGTTATCTGAAGCATTCCAATCCGGGTCCAGGGGGTTGCTGCGGGGAGCCTCCGGCGCGCAATTGAAAAGAATCAAGAGAAAATTGCAGCAAATCGCTGCTGAAGCAACTTTTTTGAGCATCCGGGATCATTCCCTGAAAGTAACTATTCAGGCGTTTTGCCACAGAGGCCACAGAGAGCACAGAGACATAAAAAAATTCCTAATCAAATCACAAATACAGGGATATAAGGCTCTACATTCACGGACAATATATGAAGCGCCGCTAAAGAAATAAAACAAGAAAAAGATTCCCGGAATTGCCGACTGTCTGCTTCAGGCCCTACAAACTCTCCACCACCTGCTTCAGCAGCTTTTGCACCTGCCCGGCGATTTCTCCCAGTTTCGGATTTTGAACCGCCTGCATGGAGGCAATCGGGTCGATGGCCGCCACTTGCACCTTGCCGTCTTCGATTTCCTGCACGATCACGTTGCAGGGGAGCATGGTTCCGATCAGCGGCTCCGCTTGCAGGGCTTTGTGGGCAAAGGGCGGGTTGCAGGCGCCTAAAATTTTGTAATTGCGAAAATCCACGTCCAGCTTTTTCTTCAAAGTGGCCTTCACGTCGATTTCGGTGAGCACCCCGAAGCCCTTGGCTTGCAGGGCGGCGGTGACCTTTTCGATGGCTTCATCGAAGGGGAGATTTAATTTTTTGGCGAAATAGTAGCTCATGGCGGTTTCCTCCGGTTAAGTTTAATAAAGACCCCAAAGGTTTGAAAAACCTTTGAGGTCTGTGCCTGATATTTTCTTACGTCGATTTAGATGAGTGCGAAGGGGGATGGTTACATCTCAGAATTGCAGCGAGTGAATAAAGATAAAGACCTCAAAGGTTTCTGAAACCTTTGAGGTCTTTGCGCCTCGAACGCGGAAAAATTCCATTGCTTCCCTAAATCCAAAACCGTACTATCCCTCAGCTTTTTGTAACGTGTATCGTAACTATTCAGGCATCTTGCCACAGAGAGCACAGAGAGCACAGAGAGCACAGAGATATAAAAAGCTTGCTAAAAAAACCTGTTTGGTAGAAAAAGATGTTCCACAAGCAGGGAAAACGA
>JABWBP010000060.1 GCA_013360445.1 Calditrichaceae bacterium
GACCCCGGTTTGATTTCTCAACGGTTGATGAACTTCGGGTTCATCAAGTTTTCCGGGGAGAGGATTTCATCCAATTTCTCTTTCGAGAGCAGCTTTTTGCGCAGCACGATCTCGTACACCGAGCCCCCGCTCTGCAAGGCCTCCTTGGCGATGGCCGAGCAGGTCTCGTAGCCTAAGATGGGGTTCAGCGCGGTCACCACCCCGATGCTGTTGAGCACGTAGCTGCGGCAAATTTCCTCGTTGGCGGTAATTCCCTCCACGCATTTGTCCTTGAGGGTGTAAAATCCCCGCCGCAGGATCATCAGGGAGTGGAACAGGCAATAGACGATCACCGGCTCCATCACGTTCAATTGCAGCTGCCCGGCCTCCGCGGCAAAGGCGATGGTCACGTCCGAGCCGATGACGTGGAAAGCGATCTGGTTCACGGCTTCCGGGATCACCGGGTTCACCTTGCCGGGCATGATGGAGGAGCCGGGCTGCAAGGGGGGCAGGTTGATCTCGTTCAGCCCCGCCCGGGGGCCGGAGGAGAGCAGGCGCAGGTCGTTGCAAATCTTGGAGACCTTCACGGCGATGCGCTTCAGCACCCCGGAAATCTGCACGTAGGCCCCGGCGTCCGAGGTGGCCTCGATGAGGTGGTCGGCTAACTTCACCGGGATGCCGGTAATCTCCCGCAAATAGCTGGTGGCCAACTCCGGATAACCTTCCGGGGCGTTGATCATGGTGCCGATGGCGGTGGCGCCTAAGTTGATCTCCGTGACTAATTGCTGCGCTTCCCGCAGGCGCTGGAGGTCTTCCCGCATGGTCACCGAAAAGGCGGTGAACTCGTCGCCGAGGGTCATGGGAACCGCGTCCTGCAGCTGGGTGCGCCCCATCTTCAGGACCTGGGAGAATTCCTTTCCCTTGCGGGCGAAGGCGTCCTGCAGCGCGTCCATGCTCTGCAGCAGCGCGTTGATCTCCATAAACAGGGCGATGCGGAAGGCCGTGGGGTAGGCGTCGTTGGTGGACTGGGAGCAGTTCACGTGATTGTTGGGGTGAATGATCTCGTAGCGTCCCCGGGGATGGCCGAGGATTTCCAACGCCTTGTTGGCGATGACCTCGTTGGCGTTCATGTTGGTGGAAGTGCCCGCCCCGCCCTGGATCATGTCCACCGGGAACTGCTCCAGCAGCTCCCCGGCGATGATGCAGTCGCAGGCGCTGATGATCGCCCCGGCGATGGGGGGTTCTAACGCCCCTAAATCGCGGTTGGCCAGGGCCGCGGCCTTTTTCACGTAGGCCAGGCTCTTGATGAAATTGGGCGACTGGGAAATCGGGACGCCGGTAA
This sequence comes from Calditrichaceae bacterium, assembly GCA_013360445.1. Lineage (GTDB taxonomy): Bacteria > Calditrichota > Calditrichia > RBG-13-44-9 > J075 > JABWBP01. Next base: position 1,322 of record JABWBP010000060.1, read on the forward strand.
TATGGAAATTTTGCAGCCCGCGCATGGTCTGCACCCCGTAATAGCGGTCCTCGGGGATTTCCAGGTCTCCTAAAAAATCGTGTTCGATTCGGGTTTTGGGTTTCATGACGGCTCCGGGGTTTGGGAAATAGTAACTGACGGTACGCAGACATCAAAAATCAACCACAGAGCCACAGAGGGCACAGAGAAAAGCAAGTATTTATTGAATCTGAGGCTGCCCTGAGAAGCAAAAACACTAAAAAGGTGATTAAAACTCTGTGTTCTCTGTGTCTTTTGCATGGTGAGTTTATCGAACCATGTGGTAAAATGCGTAACATCAGTAAGTAAGAAGTAAGAAGTAAAAAGTAAAAAGGGAAAAGGGAAATTGCAGCCCGGGGGGGCGCTATCCCGATTGCAGGCGCGCGATCAGCAGCAGGAATGCGAGGATGATCCCGGCGAAGAGCAGCCAGAAGCTCCATTGCAGCCGGCGCTGCTTTTCCGCTAACAGGCGCTCGGATTGCCCGCGGATGTGCTCCGGGGCGTGGAGGAAAATCTCCATTTTGCGGGTCATCAGCACCTCTAAGCAGAGGTAGAGGGCGATGAGCCAGGTCAGCAGGGGCAGGATGAACGCGCCCTTCCAGGCCAGGGGGATCTCCGGGGGAATGAAATCCGCGAAGCCCAAAACGCCTAAATAGACCGCTTCTAACACCCCCAGGGCGGTGATGAAAGCGGAAGCGGCGTTGCGCAGGGCCGGGAGGGAATCCTCCACCATTTTGCGCCCCTGCTCCAGCCAGAAATCGTCCTCCGGCTGCGAGGGCGGGCTTTGGAAAATTTCTTCGCTGTGGTTAGTCATGGCTCTCCTTTATCGCTTTTTCTATAAACATGTCACCCCTGCCGGGGTTGGTAAAGCCTCCAAACCGCGTAGCGGTGAAATGTTTATAGAAAATGGAATCTCCCTTTCTGATTCAAGGAACCCCTCCGGTGTTCGGGAAAGAATCCTGGCTACAAAGTGGCTCCATTACTTGTAAATGGAAATTTCAACGTGCGTTTAGTATAAATCAGCCTCCCTAAGTCCCTTTAGCCTGACCGCCATGAGGTTGGGAGCAGGCAAATTCGCAATAACGAATTTTCCCCGGCGTCTTGCGGGCGAAAAAGACCTCAAAGGTTTTGGAAACCTTTGAGGTCTTACAGAATTTTCTCCAGCATTGCCCGGGTGATGATGACCTTGCCGGCGGTGCACTCCCGGCAGGGCAGCACCAGGCGCTCCGGGAACTCCGCGGGGGCGGGTTTGGGGCCGCGGTACACCACCTGCTTTTGCAGCGCCTCCTCCAGGTTCACCTCGTTGAGGTGCCGGCCGGGGCCGTTGCATTTGATTTTGATGGTCCTTGCCATAGTAGTTCCTTTTTTTCACCGCAGAGGCGCGGAGCCGCAGAGGTTAATTTATGTCAAAAAATCTTTGCGCTATAGCGTCTTTGCGGTGAAAAATCAAAAATTGTTTACAAAACGGTTAAAACCGTCTTTCAGCAAAGGGCTATTAAAATTGATCAAAAACCCCAGGCGTTTTTGGGCTAATTTGAGATAGGAGATCGTTTGCGCCTGGTGGATTGGCAAAAGGATTTCTACGGATTTGATTTCCAGGATAATTTCATTTTCTACCAGAAGATCAATCTTAAATTCTTTGGAAAGCTCGTAGCCTTTGTAAATCAGAGGAATAGGCACCTGGTTTTTTGCCCGGAGGCCGCGGAGTTCCAATTCTTTTAGCAGACATAATTCATAAACAGATTCCAATAGCACCGGTCCCATTTCTTTATGGACGGTTATCGCGGCATCTAAAATGGTTTGCGAAAGCTGGCTGTATTCTTCCTGAGTCATGGTGTTTTCCCTTTGCGTCTTAGCGTCTTTGCGGTGCAATATATTTTACCGCAGAGGCGCGGAGGTTAATAACTGATGTTACGCAGACACCAAGAATCAAACACAGAGCCACAGAGGGCACAGAGAATAGCAAGTATTTATGCGAACGCTCATATATAGCACTTTGGAATAATAATCATCGGTTTGTAGACTCCCGCTTTCGCGGGAGTGACATAAGGGGCCTCTCGAGTTGTCATTCCCGCGAAAGCGGGAATCCATGCTATACAATGTTTGTAACTATTCAGGCGTTTTGCCACAGAGGCCACAGAGAGCACAGAGACATAAAAAAATTCCTAATCAAATCACAAATACAGGGATATAAGGCTCTACTGTGGCTGAATAGTAACCAATGTTTTCCATAGTTCTATATATGAGCGTATGCGAATTACCAGTTGAAAAATTATGGCCACGAAGACACCAAGACGTTAAGGAAGCACAAAGAAATAGAAGAAATTTAAGGATATATACTTCACGCGGGATTAAATGAGACAGGTATTCCTCACTAAAGTGAGGTGATCTTTGATTGCCACGCTTCAGCGTGTGAAAAACGAATGAGTGCAAGTGTACGCCTTCTCAAAAAAGTCTCATTTGTAACCGCGTAGAGTATAAACGCTAAAACCTTTGTGAAACTCCCTGTCTTGGTGTCTTGGTGGCAAACTTTCTTCAATGTCATCCCCAACTGGTAATTGGCATTAATAAGCGCATTTTAAAATTTCCGTTTCCTTGTTCTATAAAGAACCCCGGTAGGGGTTCAATCCCGGCCATCCGGGATAGCCGGCAATAATACCCATACAAATCGCAACCCCGGCCACGAAGTGGCTCCTTCGGAGCAGGGGTTGAACCCCTTCGGGGTTCCGGCGGTTATTTGAAGATTGTGAATTCTACAAATGTTGAACACCTCCGGTGTTCGGTAAAGAATCCTGGCTACAAAGTGGCTCCATTGCCGGTAAATGGAAATTTCAACCTGCGTTTAGTATGTCAAAAAAACTCCGCGTCTTAGCGTCTTTGCGGTGAATCATTTCACCCAATCCGGCGCTGGCTGCCCGGTTGCTTTTTGCCAGGCGGGGTCGAAGTGGGCTGCGCCCCATTTGCCCCGCAGGGTTTTGAGCATGTTGGCGACAATTTGGGCGTTGGGCGACTGCATTTGCGCCAGCTCCGCTAAGGCAAAGAACAGGTGCTCCAGCGCCTCCGGGTAGCGGGCGGTTTCGGTGAAGAGTTTGCCGATTTGTGCCCGCGATTCCGCAACCCCGGCGCGGTTGCCCAACTCCTCCTCGATCTCCAGGGATTGGCGGTAGTGCTCCAGCGCCGCCCCATACTCCCCGCGCTGCTGGTGGATCATCCCGATCTGGTGCAGGGTTTGCGCAACCCCGGCGCGGTCGCCGATTTCCTCTACGATCTCCAGCGATTGGCGGTACTGCTCCAGCGCCGCCCCATACTCCCCGCGATCCTGGTGGATCATCCCGATCTGGTGCAGGCTTTGCGCAACCCCGGCGCGGTTGCCCAACTCCTCCTCGATCTCCAGGGATTGGCGGTACTGCTCCAGCGCCGCCCCATAATCCCCGCGAGCCTGGTGGATCATCCCGATCTGGTGCAGGGTTTTCGCAACCCCGGCGCGGTCGCCGATTTCCTCTACGATCTCCAGCGATTGCCGGTACTGCTCCAGCGCCGCCCCATAATCCCCGCGATCCTGGTGGATCATCCCGATCTGGTGCAGGGTTTTCGCAACCCCGGCGCGGTCGCCGATTTCCTCTTTGATCGCCAGGGATTGGCGGTACTGCTCCAGCGCCGCCCCATACTCCCCGCGCTGCTGGTGGATCATCCCGATCTGGTGCAGGGTTATCGCAACCCCGGCGCGGTTGCCCAACTCCTCCTCGATCTCCAGGGATTGCCGGTAGTGCTCCAGCGCCGCCCCATAATCTCCGCGGTTTTGCAGCAGGATCGCGCGGTTGTGGAGGATCTTCGCCAGGGTGGGCTTACCGGCCTTGTCGAGCAGCCGGTTGTACTGGCTCTCCAGGTAGCGCCCCCATCCCCAGCGGTCTAACAGCGGACCGGCGTTCATCAGCAAATTCGCCGCATCTTCCCAGTCCCCCGCCTCCATGCGCAGCTCAAAGGCTTCCATTTCCGACCACAGCGCGGCGGGGGATTTGTCGTCTCGTCTGATTAATTTGGTTTGGTTGGTGTAAAAGGCCGCGGCGTCGCGCAGGAGCAGCCGCCAGGCTTCCCGGTTGTGGCGCTCGCGGCAGAAATCCCGCACTAAGCTGTGCACCGCCAACTGCGCCAGGCTGCCCGCTTCCAAAATGGGGGTGAGCAGGCCCCAGTCGGCTAACTCTTTAATCGGTTGGGTAAGGTTTTCCGCTTTGCGCTGCTGGGGGAGACTTTTTTCCAGCAATTCTAACAATTTCGCATCGTCCAGATTCTTAAATTGTTCCGGCAGTTTCTCCCGGTCTATCCGTTTCAAAAGTTCCACGGCAGCGTTTGTATTCACTTTCTCCCCCATCACCCACTCCGCGGCCCCCGGCGCTACCGGAACCCGGAAGGCGCTGAGGCGGTCGAGCAGCTCCCGGGCGCGCTCGCTGAGCTGGCTGTAGTTCAATTCTAACACCAAAAACTCCCGCAGCTCCCCGTGCAGCCCCGCGGCGTTTTCCAGCGCCTTCGTTAGCGGCTGGTGGGCGCAGTGGCGGTCCAACGCCACTAAGGCGTAGGGATGCCCGCCAAAGGTTTTAAAGGCGCGCAGCTTTTCCGGGAAATCCGCCCCGCTTAGGCGGGGGAGCTTCTGCATCAGCCCTAACGCCTCCGGGCGGCTGAGGTCGTGCAGGGGCAGCTCCCGGATATTGCCCACCCGCTTGCTCTCTAAATCGAAACGGTAGCGGGTGGTAAACAAGAACCGCGTGCCCGTCGCGGTAGCTTTCACCAGCGCCGCCATAAACTCCCGCAAGTTCACCTCCGCAATAGAATGTGTCGAGCCAGTTAAACCGGGACGGTTCAATCCCGACAAGTTCGCAGGGATGCGAACGTCTTTGTCGGGAGGGCGTACAGGAGCAGGGGTTAGTTGGGATTCGAAGTTATCGAAAATCAACAGCAGCGGCCACTGGGAGAGGAATTGCGCCAAATAGGTCGCCAACTGCTCCGGGGGGAAGGACTGGTGCAGCAGCGCTTGCAGCTCGTTCACCCCCAACCGCTCGAAATAGCGGTGCAGCTCTAACAGGATGCGCTCCGGGGCCAGCGCCCCGACCGAGCAGTTGAAGGCGTACACCCCCTTGAAGTGCTTGCGCAGGCGCTCCGCGCTGTAGCTGATCAGGGCGGTCTTGCCGATCCCCCCGATGCCGTGCACGATTACCGCGCGGTCGCCGCGGAACACCAGGGCGTCGCGAATCTCGCGGTACTCCTTGCGCCGCCCGTAGAACCCGCGCGAAAGCTGCGCTAAGGGCAGGTGAAAACTAAAATCAATCTTCAGCCCCCCCTCCTTCGCCTCAGCTTCAGCCTTAGCCTCCACCTTCAAACAATTCCCGTCCGCGGCGATCAGCACCGCGGCCAGGGCGTCGGCCTGCAGGTGGGGTTTGTCGCTGTAGAGCATCTGCCGGCGGGTTGCGCTGAGCGCCTGCTCCAGGGGCAGGCCCGCGGCCACGCGGAGGTAGAACTGCTCCGCGAAGAGCAGCCCGGCGTCGTCGCTAATGGAGAACTGCATGGCGATCACCGCGGGCACGCCCTGGCGGGCCAGCCCCCGGGCCAGGTCGCGGAAGCCCCCGCTGTGCAGGGTGCGGGCGGTCTGGCAGCCGGAGAGCGCGACTAACTTCAGGGAGTCCCCGCTTTTACGGATGGCGGAGAGCAGCTCCTCCACCGTTGCGGGGCGGCGGTTGCCGTGGAGGTCTTCCAAGAGCAGGCCCCCGCCGTTTTCCGGGGAAATGCCGTGCCCGCTGTAGTGCAAAATGTGGTAATGGTTTTCCAGGGCGGTTTCTAAAATGGGCAGTTTGGCCTCGTCTTCGAACTCCAGGGCGATGGCTCCCTGCCCCGCGGGGCTGTTGACCGCCTGGAGCAGGATTTCCTGCTCCCGCTCGATCTGCAGGCGCTCGGTTTCCTTCAAATCCAAAGGGCTGGAGACCAGGGCGAGCATTTTCAGGGGCGGGGGAAGGGGGGGCGCGGGCGGGCGCGGGTCAATATCTAAGGGCAGGCGGGAGAGGCCGCTGCGCGCCCCCGCGGCGATAAATTCCTGCCCGTCGTGCAGGGTTTCCCAGGGCAGGGCTTGCAGCCCGGCGCAGGCGGGGTCGGGGGATACGCGCAGGCAGAGGGTGAGGAAGTCATCGCCGGCGGCGGCCGCCTCCCAGGCCGCCTTGATTGGGGGGGTAAACAGTTTTTGGTAGAGCTTCTGCCCGAAGGCGGTGAGGCGCTCTAAGCGCTCCCGGGGGTCGCCGCCTTCGGCGTCCATGCGGGAAATCTCGAAGCCGGTCAGGAACGAGACCGGGAACTCGAAATCATCCTGCGCCAGCAGTTGGGAATCGCCGCGGGGGTACACCTTCACGGTGTAGCGGTGCGCCTCGCCCTGCGGCTCGAGGTGGAAATCTAACATGCGGGGCATGATCCCTCCTTTATTCGGATTTGCTGAAAGGAATATTCGGCAGAATTTGGGAGAAAATCAAGCGCGGGAAATTATAAATCGCAGGGAGGGGGGGCGAAAGACAAGACCTCAAAGGTTTTCAAAACCTTTGAGGTCTAATTATTTTTCTCCCCTTTTGATGATCCGCGAATCTTTTCGTATTTTACCCCGCTAAGAAGGCGGAGGGGCGGAGGCGGGGAGAAGTGGAGTAATGGAGTGATGGGGTATTGGATTGATGGATTGTTGGATTATTGGAGTGGCGGCGCGCGGATGATTACCCCGATCATTACTCCATCAATCCAATACTCCAATAATCCATCACTCCCTGACCCCATTGCTCCAATCAAAAAAGAACGAGCGAATCATACCAAGGAGAACCCGATGGCGTTGAGAAAGATCACTCCCCTGATGTTATTGCTGAGTTTGATAATGGGCTGCGCGGCCCGCCAGGCTACCCGGGCGGCTGCGGAAGAAGGAGCGGCGCCGGGCGACGCCCAACCGGGTGTCGCCCAGGCGGGCAGCACCCAGCCGGGCGTGGCCCCGCTGCCCAAAGGCGCTTCCGTGTACCGGCTGGATAACGGCATGGAGGCGCTGCTGATCGAGAATCCCGCCCTGCCCATGGTGGGCGTGAACGTGTTGATAAAAGTCGGTTCTGCTTACGAAACCTTTGCCAGCAGCGGGATGAGCCACATGTTGGAACACCTGCTCTTCAACGGCACCGCCAGCCGCGACCAGAAGAAGCTCTACGACGACGCGGACCGCATCGGCGCTTACAACAACGCCAACACCGCGGAATTTTATACCAATTTTATGATCGTTACCCCCGCGGAGCATATCCGCCGGGGCATGGAAATCCAGGCGGACATGCTCTTCAACTCCCTGCTGCCGGAAGATAAGTTCGAGAAGGAGAAAGGCATCGTGTTAGAGGAGATCGCCCGCAGCTTAGCCAACGCCGAGGAGCAGGCGGAGCGCAACGCGCTCGCGGCGCTCTATCCCGGCCACGCCCTCTCCCTGCCCACTTTGGGCACCTACAACACCATTCAGAATATGTCGCGCGACGCGGTGTACGCTTTTTACAAGAACCATTACGTTCCCAATAATATGATCCTTACCGCGGCGGGGAACTTCCGCTCCGACAGCCTGCTGGCGATGATCAAGGAAATTTACGGGAAGGCCGCCCCCGGGATGGTGCGCCGGGGCGAAGGCCTCCCTTCGGGAGAAAGCGATCCGCAGTGGGCCACCGGGTTTCAGCGCCCCGCGCAAATGCCGCCCCTCGACAACCGGGCGCAGCAGCGCTTTTACGGCGGGGCGGACGTCCAATTGCAGATTTTCTTCCCCATTCCGCAGTTCCCGCAACCCGAAGCGCTGGAATTGATCGACCTGGCCCTGGCCCGCCAGACGGATTCATTGCAAACCCTGCTTCAGCAGGAATTTCCCGACCAGGTGAAATCGCTGAGCGCGGGAACCCGCCCCTCGCCGGTGGGGAACTACGTGCAGTTTAGCGCGGCGCTGGCGGCGAACGCGGAGGTGCAAAAAATCAGCGGCGCGCTGGCCCGCCGGGCCGCGGAAGTGAGCTTTGCCCTGCCGGGGGAAACCGTGCAGGCGCAAGCGGTGAAAGCGCGCACGGATTTCCTGAAAAACATCGAAAAACCGCACATGTTCGGGATTTACAACGCGCACTTGCTGGCGGTCGGGGGGATCGACGCGGCGCTGGCTTCGGCCGGCGGCAAGGGATACTACCCCGCGGCGGAGCAAATCCGCGCTTTGAAATTGATCGGAGCGCCAATCATCCTGGTGCAGCATCCCCGGCCGCAAACCGCTGCGGCGCCGGCCGGCGGGGAAAAAAGCCGCGGGGTATTCAGCGATGATCCCTCCGGCCTGACGGTGATCGCGGTGCAGAACGAAATCAGCGACCTGTTGGCGGTACACTACCTGGTGGGGCGCAAGGCGATGTTGGAATCCAAATACGGCAAAGACGCCGCCAAAATTCTCCATGACTGCCTGGGGCAGCGGTTGGAATCGCAACAGAATCAACAGGCCGGCAGCCGCTTCGGGTTTACCTACACGGTGAACGACAATCCCATGATCCCCATGGATGACATCTATCTGCACCCGGATTTCGGCTACATCCGGGTAGAGGGGCTGGCGGAGGATTTGCCCGGGGCAATCGGGTATTTGAACCGGCAGCTTGCCGGCTTCATCCCCACGGAAGAGGAGTTCCGCAAGGCGCAGGGAAAATTCAAGCACGGGGGAATGGCCATGGGCGGCCAGGCGGCCCGCAAAATGTTCGACGAGACCGTGGATGCCATACTCTATGAAGAAAACCGCTACCCGGAAGGCCCGGCGCTGGCTTACGAAAATCTGCTCGCCTTTGCGAAGGAGTATTTCCAGCCCGGCAACATGGTCATTTCCGCGGTGTCGCCGGTCGCGCCGGACAGCCTCAACCGGTTATTCCGTGGGTTCGCCGCCAACGCTGCCAGACCGGAATTTGCCGCGACCCCGGCGTTCGACCGCGGCTTCAAAATGCCCGCGGAAGCGCTGGACATCGAAAAACCGGGCGGCGGGGAGCAATCCTACCTGTTCTGGGGATTTCTGCGGGAAGTGGAGGCGCGGGACAAACCGGCGCTGAAGGCGCTCTCCCTGGTACTGGGGGACCGGATCATTTTCGACATCCGCGAAAAACAGGGGATGGCCTACCGCATGAGCGCGGGCATCGACCTGAAGCAGGATAAGGCGCTGTTCTACATCCGCATGGGAACCCGCCCCCAAAACGTGGATAAATTGCTGCCCCAGTATCCCGGCTTCTTCGATGCGAAGCTGCTGAGCGATCTCAGCGCAGAAGAATTAGAAAAAACCGTGAACATGTACTTAGGGCGGATGATGTTCCGGCGGCTCTCCAGCATCAACCAGGCTTTTTACCTGGGGAATTCCTTCTACTTCTACGGCGACGTGGAGCACGACGAAGATTTCCTGAGCGAGTTGAAAACCGTCACCGTGTCCGACGTGCAGCGGGTCGCAAATAAGTATCTGAAGGCGGAAAATCCCGTGCAGGTGGTGGTGCGATAGGAGTGCAAAACTTCAGTTTTGCACGGGTAGAGAATCCGCCCGCATTAGCAGGAGCGCAACACTTCAGTTTTGCGGGGAGCGGAGCAGTGCGATAGGAGCGCAACACTTCAGTTTTGCGGGGAGCGGAGCAGTGCGATAGGAGTGCAAAACTTCAGTTTTGCGGGGTAGAGAATCCGCCCGCATTAGCAGGAGCACAAAACTTCGGTTTTGCGGGGAGCGGAGCAGTGCGGTAGGAGTGCAAAACTTCAGTTTTGCGGGGTAGAGAATCCGCCCGCATTAGCAGGAGCACAAAACTTCGGTTTTGCGGGGTAGAGAATCCGCCCGCATTAGCAGGAGCACAAAACTTCAGTTTTGCGGGGAGCGGAGCAGTGCGGTAGGAGTGCAAAACTTCAGTTTTGCGGGGTAGAGAATCCGCCCGCATTAGCAGGAGCGCAACACTTCAGTTTTGCCGGGAGCGGAGCAGTGCGATAGGAGTTCAAAACTTCAGTTTTGCACGGGTAGAGAATCCGCCCGCATTAGCAGGAGCGCAACACTTCGGTTTTGCGGGGAGCGGAGCAGTGCGGTAGGAGTGAGGGATAACGGAGTGTTAGTGGAGTGCAAAACTAAAGTTTTGCACTCCTCGGTGGAACGTTTAATTTCTCAAAACCAGTGCAAAACTGAAGTTTTGCACTCCCAAGTCGCCATGCTGAAAAAATATTCTCATGCGCCCGCGCATCTGTTTTTAGACGATATGCCCTATTTTATCACCGGGGCGATCTACCAGAAACGCCATCTTTTGAAAGATGCGGGCATCAAAGAGATATTATGGAGACAGATCGACGCCTGCTTTCAGCAACATCAATGGGAATTACAACATTGGGTGATTTTGGATAACCATTACCATCTGATGGGCCTCAGCAAAATGGGTGAAGAGCTTCCGCGAATCATACAGGGTATTCACGGAGGAACTTCCACACCCATTCGACGAGCGACCGGGGCGCCAAAACCGATCTGGTGGAATTATTGGGATTACTGCCCGCGAAATGAGCATGACTACTATGTGCGCTTGAATTATTTGCTGTGGAACCCGGTGAGGCATGGGTATGTGGAAGATTTAAAGAATTATCCTTTTTCCAGTTTCCATCAATTGCTTGAAAGGGAGGGGAGAGATAAGGTTGCCGAACAATTCCGGAAATACCCGGAATATAAAACGTGTGTATTAAAAGAAGCAGAGGATGACGATTTCTGAACCCGGAGTGCAAAACCCGGAGTGCAAAACTTCAGTTTTGCAGGGGTAGCGAAGCCTGCCCGGGGCACCCGGAGCGCAAAACTTCAGTTTTGCAGTGCGAAGAACGCGCAAAGGAGTGTATGCCGGATTAAAGGAATGACGTGCAAAACTGAAGTTTTGCACTCCAAACAGGAGATTCCCATGTATCGAAAATATTTTATTCTATTTTTACTATCCCTGGTGGTTTTTAGCGGATTTGCCAACGCTCAATACATCCACCACGAAATTACCGCCAGCATCGACCCGGCGACGAATTCGCTGAAGGCAGAGGATGCCGTTACCATTCCCGCCGCACAACTGCGCCCGGAGATGCACTTTTTGCTGCACGCGAATCTAACGGTCAGCTCGCCGTCGAAGGAGATCAAAATTCAGTTGAGCGATCAGAAGCCGCAGGCGGAGGATTTTGCAGTAAGGGCAAGTCGCGACTTGCCCTTACTGCCGGAAAACCCGCCTCTGAAGCATTATACCGTTAAACTGCCTGCCGCGAACAAAGAAGATTTCACCTTCATCCTGCGCTACGCGGGGAAAATTCATCACCCCATTCAGGAGCAGGCGGAGGAGTACGCCCGCAGCTTCAGCGAAACCCCGGGGCTGATCGACAGCGCGGGGGTGTATTTAGGCGGCAGCACCTACTGGATTCCCTGGTTCAACGAGCAATTGATCACCTTCAATATGACCGTCTCCCTGCCGGCGGATTGGGACGCGGTGAGCCAGGGAACCCGCACGTTGCACGAAATTGCCGGGGAGACGCAATTGATCAACGGGGTCGCAAAGGTGCGCCGCACCCGCTGGGAATCCCCCCAGCCCATGGAAGAAGCCTACCTGATCGCCGCGAAATTCCACGAGTACCAGCGCAGCGCCGGGGCGGTGAGCGCCATGGCCTTCCTGCGTACCCCGGATGAGAACTTAGCCAACAAATATTTGGAAACCACCGCCCAGTACTTAGAAATGTACCGCCAGTTGCTGGGACCGTTCCCCTTCGGCAAATTCGCATTGGTGGAAAATTTCTGGGAAACCGGCTACGGGATGCCTTCCTTCACCCTGTTGGGCGAAAAGGTGATCCGTTTCCCCTTCATCCTGCACTCCTCTTACCCCCACGAATTGCTGCACAACTGGTGGGGCAACAGCGTGTACGTGGATTACGATTCCGGCAACTGGTGCGAGGGGCTTACCAGCTACATGGCCGACCATTTGATCAAAGAGCAGCGCGGGCAGGGCGCGGAATACCGCCGCTCTACCTTGCAGCGCTACACCGACTACGCCAGCGCGGAGAATGATTTCCCCCTCACCCGGTTTCGCAGCCGCTACAACGCGGTGACCGAGGCGGTGGGCTACGGCAAATCCATGATGATGTGGCACATGCTCCGCCGCGAGGTGGGCGACGAGCAGTTTGTCAAGAGTTTCCAGGCTTTCTACCGCGCCAACAAGTTCAAACGCGCTTCCTTTGAGGATATTCGCAAGGCGTTCGAGCAGGTAAGCGGGCGGGATTTCAAACCCTTCTTCCGCCAGTGGGTGGAGCGCGCCGGGGCGCCGGATCTGCAGCTTTCCAACGTCAGCGTGCAAACCGTGGAAGAGGGCAGCGTGGTTAATTTCACCCTAACGCAGATTCAGCCCGGCGATCCCTACGCCCTGGACGCGCCGGTGGTAATTTATACCGACGGGGAGCCGAAATGGCAAATCGTGAAAATGACGGAGAAAAACCAGTCTTTCCAGGTCATCGTCAGCGGGCAGCCGTTGCGCATCGACATCGACCCGGAATTCGACCTCTTCCGCCGCCTGCATTTCAACGAAATTCCGCCTTCATTCTCGAAAATCTTCGGGGCGGAAAAGGTGTTGATTTTACTGCCCTCCCAGGCGCCAACCGCCATTTTAGAAGGATATAAATCCCTGGCGGAGAGCTGGGCATCGGACAGCCGCGGCAAAATCGAGGTCAACTCTGACGACCAGGTGAACGTGCTGCCGGCGGACAAAGCGGTGTGGCTGTTCGGGCGGGAGAATCTCTACCGCAATGTCATCGAGCGGGGAATGAAGGATTTAGACGCGGAAATCAGCGCAAGCGCGGTGCGCTTTGGCAAAACCGTTATTCCCGATGAGAATCACAGTTTTGCCATTGCGGTGCGCCACCCCGCCAACCCCGCCTCCGTGGTGGTGTGGTTGGCTTCTGCAAGAAGCGACGCCCTGCCGGGGCTGGGGCGGAAGCTACCCCACTATGGCAAATACAGCTACCTGGCCTTCGAGGGGGAAGAACCCACCAACATCGCCAAAGGCGAATGGCCGGCGGTGAATTCGCCGCTCTCGGCTTTGATTCCCCAGGCGGACGGCGCCCTGCCGCGAGACATTCCCGGCCAGCTGCCCCCGCGCGAGGCGCTGGCGAAACTGGGCGCGGTATTTTCGGAGGAGGCGCTGATGGGGCATGTCAAATATCTCGCCGGTGAAGCGTTAGAGGGGCGCGGTTTGGGAACGCCGGGGCTGGATAAAGCGGCGGATTACATCGCCGAACAGTTCAAAAAAGCGGGATTGCAGCCCGGCGGGGATAACGGCACGTATTTTCAGATTTGGAAGGAGAAAGTGGGCCGGGAGCAGCGAGAAGTCACCTTGAAAAACGTCATCGGCGTTCTGCCCGGCAAAAAAGCGGAGTGGGCGGATCAATCCGCGGTCCTCAGCGCCCATTATGACCATTTAGGGCGGGGTTGGCCCGACGTTCACGCCGGGGACGAGGGGAAAATCCACTACGGGGCGGATGACAACGCCAGCGGCGCGGCGGTGCTGATCGAGCTGGCTAACCTGCTGGCGAAGAGCGTGGAACCGGATCGCGCCCTGGTGTTTGCGGCCTTCAGCGGGGAGGAAAGCGGTTTGTTAGGCTCGAAGTATTACGTGCAGAATATGAAAACCTACCCGGCCGGCAAAGCCATCGGGGCGCTGAACTTGGATACCGTGGGGCGGTTAGGGGGCAACAAACTGTTAGTGCTGAACGGCGCCACGGCCCGGGAGTGGAAATTCATTTTCATGGGGTGCAGCCATGTGACCGGGGTGGAATCGGAAGTGGTGACGCAGGATTTGGACGCCAGCGACCAGGTGAGCTTCATTAACGCCGGGGTTCCGGCGGTGCAGATTTTCTCCGGGGCGCATACCGATTACCATCGCCCGGGCGATACGGCGGACAAGATCGACGTTCCCGGCCTGGTGAAAGTAGCTACCTTTGTGCGGGAAGCGGCGGTGTACCTCAGCGAGCGCGATAAGCCGTTAGAGTTTACCGGGGAGAAAAAAGAAGCCGGAGCGCCGGCGCAGGGCGGGGAGCGCAGGGCGAGCACCGGTTCCATGCCGGATTTCGCTTACACGGGGGAAGGGGTGCGCATTGCGGAGATTTCGCCGGATTCCCCGGCGGCAAAGGCGGGTTTGCAGGCCGGCGACGTCATCATCCAGTTAGGCGAACACAAGGTGAGCAACCTGCGAGAATACTCCGATGCGTTGAAGCGCTTCGCGCCGGGGGACGAAACCACCGTCGTTTACCTGCGCGAAGGGAAGCAGGCCAGCGCGAAGATTACCCTGACGGCGCGGTGACGACTTCAGGTGCGACGCACTTTGGAAGTGCGTCGCACCTGCGCCTGTTAAAGACCGCAGTTGACACATCCGATAATTTTTCTTAACATTAGGCGCTATAATCAGCGAACGAGGGTAATATGTTTTACAAACTCAAAAAACATCGCCCCTACCAATATACGCCGCGATTCTACAAGCCGGAAGAAGAGAGCAAGGAGCGCAAACCGCTCCGCTTTCAACGCACGCGCGGGAGAGTCAGTCCCTTTTCAATGGTTTTTTTCTTCGTCTTAATTTCATTGCTGGTGTACGTGCTGCACCTGTTGACCCAAATTGCCAAACCTTAACGGGGAGACGGTTTCATGTTTCAAATCAGCGAGGTATTGAAAAAAGTCCCCTTCTTTCAAACCCTGGGACGGGACGGTCTCGATTTTGTAGTGGAGCGCCTGAAATTCAAGCCCTTCGACGGCGATGAAGTGATCTGCAAAGCCGGGGATCCGGGCGACCAGATGTATATTATCATCAGCGGCAAGGTGAAAGTAGTAGTGACGCCGGCGGACGGGGGCGCGGAAACCGTCATTGCTTACTTAGGCAGCGGGGATTACTTTGGGGAAATGGCGCTGTTGACCGGGGAGCCGCGCTCCGCTTCCGTGATCACCACCGAGGCGTCGGAGATGTTCATTCTCAATAAATCGGATTTCGACGTCATCATCGAGCGCTTTCCTTCGATTACCCTCAGCATGGGCAAGATTATGAGCCAGCGATTGCGGGAAACCCTGCAGAAGGCGGCGCAGAAAGGCTCCGCGAATCTCTCAACCGTGAAGGGCGACCTGGTCGATAAAAAGTTAGTGGAAGTATTGAAATTTTGCGAGAGCAACTCCCTGAACGGAAAAGTGGTGGTCCGGCATGAGGATAAGACCGGGGAGTTCCATTATGAAAAAGGGGAGCTGCAAAAGGTCATCCTGGGAACTTTTCCGGAAGACAAGGCCCTGGATACCATGCTCAACTGGCAGAGCGGGAGTTTTATGATCGAACCGCGCCCGATCAAAATGGAAGGCGTTAAAGCGCCGAAAGACGCTTCTAAAGAAAAACACGTCATCCTGATCGTGAATAACAGCATGGTGGTGCAAAAACTCCTGCAGCGCGCCTTCGACAGCATGGGCTACGAGGTGTACGCCGTGGAAACTGCGGCCAAGGCCATGAACCTGGTGCAGTCGATCCAGCCCCACCTGGTCATCAGCGATACCAAGCTGCCGGACGCCTCCGGGAGCGCTTTTGTGGGAAACCTGCGCGGGGTCAGCGAAGTTCCGGTAGTCTTGTTGACCGAATCCGCCACCCGCGCCGCTTACGAAGGCGAATTCAAGCAGCAGCCGGGAATCTTTTTTACCAATTCCCAGGAAATCGGCGAGGTAGTTAAGATTGTAGAAAGGGCGCTGGGTTAAAACAGTGTTAAAGTGTCATAGTGTTCAAGTGTTATGGTGTTATAGTGGTTTGGTTTTGAGTTTCGGGTTTCCCCTGGCTCCTGGTTCTTTGAAACCTGAACACTAAAACACTAACTGATGTTACGCATTTTGCCACAGAGGCCACAGAGAACGCAGAGTTCCTCATCTTCCGGTAAGGAGGTTGCCGCATTTTCCTTACTCAATACAGACAGCGCCCGGCCAACAAGCATTTGATTTCCTCTGTGCCCTCTGTGGCTAAATTTTTCTAGTCTGCGTAACATCAGACACTAAAACACCAGAACACTCGAACACATGAATAGCATTGAAAAGGGCGAAATATTGCACAATAACCATAACATCTCCCCGGAATTGTTGAAGAAGGTTTATTCGCTATGTTTCGAATACGCCGTTTCTCTGTTAGGGAAAAAAAAGAGCGGGGAGCTGCTCTATTCCAGCTATCATACCATTTTGCCGTATTTTCAAACCCTGGAAAAATTTGTGCCGGATGCCCATTGGGAACTTGACATCCGCATCGAGAGCCTTTCGGAAAAAGAGTTGTTGGCGTTCACGGTGTGGATTCAGCAATTTGTCCGGGAATTGAAAAATTTCGTAGTCGGATTGGGGAGCTTCAATATCACGCATCTGACCGGGGAGGTGAAAGAGGAGTTGGAACAGATCGGTTTTTATGAATACTACCGCCAGGCGGAGGAGTTGAAGTATTGATGTCTGGTGAAGTGACTAAAGTGCCTGAAGTGAGCTAAAGTGAACTAAAGTTAAAGACTAATTTTAGCCACTTTAGTCACTTTTAACTTTAGTCACTTTAGCTCCCTTGAATTGCTTCACCACCGGAATCATCTAACAAAGGAAACCCATGCTGGATCTGAAATTCATTCGCGAAAATCCCGAACAGGTTAAAAAAGGGTTGAAACATAAAGGAAGCCCGGAAGACGTGGACCGGGTGCTCCGCCTCGACGGCGAGCGGAGAGATATTCTGCAAAAAGCGGAGAAATTGAAGCGCGACCGCAACCAGTTCTCCGAGCAGGTCAGCCAGCTTAAAAAGCAAGGCAAAGACGCCGGCGAGCTTATCGAAAAAACCCGCGCCATCGGCCAGGAAATCAAAGAAATCGACGAAAGATTAAAAGCGATAGAGACCGAATTGGCCGGCTGGTTAGACCGTTTCCCCAATCTTCCCCACGAAAGCGTGCCGGTAGGAAAGGATTCCGGCGAAAACGTGGTGATAAAAGCCTGGGGGAAAATCCCGGAATTCGATTTCGAGATTTCCGACCACTTAGAGATCGGGGAGCGATTGGATATTTTCGACTTCCCCCGGGGCGGCAAAATCAGCGGGCGCGGTTTCCCGGTGTACAAAGGCATGGGCGCGCGGCTGGAGCGCGCGCTGATCAATTTCATGCTCGATTTGCACTCCGGCGAGCACGGCTACCGGGAGATGTTTCCCCCGTTTATGGTCAACCGCGCCAGTATGCGCGGCACCGGGCAGCTGCCCAAGTTGGAAGAGGATATGTACCAGTGCGAGGATGACGACCTCTTTCTCATCCCCACCGCGGAGGTGCCGATTACCAACCTGCACCGCGATGAAATCCTGGAAATCGACCAACTGCCCCTCAAATATTGCGCTTACAGCGCCTGCTTCCGGCGGGAGGCCGGCTCCTGGGGCAAGGAAACCCGGGGATTTTTGCGCCTGCACCAGTTCAACAAGGTGGAAATGGTGAAATATACCCTGCCGGAGACTTCTTACGAGGAGTTGGAATCGCTGCTGAAAAACGCCTGCCGGGTGTTGGAGCTGTTAGGGCTGCCCTACCGGGTGGTGGAGTTGTGCACCGGCGACTTGAGTTTTGCGGCGGCCAAGTGCTACGACATCGAGATCTGGTCCCCCGCGGAGAAAAAGTGGCTGGAGGTGTCCAGTTGCAGCAATTTCGAGGATTTCCAGGCCCGCCGCATGAACATCCGTTTCCGGTGCAGCGCCGCCTCCCGCCCGGAGTTCGTGCACACCCTGAACGGCTCCGGCGTCGCCACGCCGCGCCTGCTGGTCGCGCTGTTAGAAGTAAACCAAAAGGAAGACGGATCGGTAAACGTGCCGGAAGTGCTGAGAAAATACACCGGGTTTAACGTGATCAAGCGAGAATTGCGCTGAAGCGTGAAACGTAAAACGTAACACGTATTGCCTAAAAGAGTTTACCCTGAGCTTAGTTTACCCTGAGCTTAGTTTACCCTGAGCTTGTCGAAGGGTCGAAGGGTCGAAGGGTCGAAGGGTATTCCGTTGTGTTACGTTTTACGAATTACGCATTACGAAATACGGAATACGCAATACGAAATATGCACCACGCACTACCCAAAGCACTATGCTCAGAACTCCTTTATTCTTCATTGTGGTATTTTTGGCGACGCTCGTCAGCGCCTTCTCGGTGATGCTGATCGGGTTGTTCAGGCGCCACAGCGACGCGGCTTACCGCTACGTTTTCCGCCCCTGGGCGCGGAGCATTGCCTGGGCGGCCGGGGTCAAAGTGGAAGTGTCCGGCCAGGAGCACGTCGAGCCCAATCGCGCCTACGTGATCATCAGCAACCACCAGAGCCACATGGACGTGCCGGTGTTAGGCGGGTATCTTCCCTTGAAGTTGACCATCATCGCCAAGAAGGAATTGTTCAGAATTCCGATTTTCAGCCACGGCATGAGGGCTTTCGGCATCCTGGAGATCGACCGCAGCAACCGAACCCGCGCTATTCACACCTTGGAGCAGGCGGCGATGATCCTGCGGGAAAAAAATACCTCCGTGCTCACCTTCCCGGAGGGAACCCGCAGCGCAGATGGCCGCCTCCAGCCCTTTAAGAAAGGTCCCTTTGCCCTGGCGAGCGCGCATCGTTTTCCCATCCTGCCGGTTAGCGTTTGCGGCACCTTCCCGATTCTGCCCAAAGGCAAATTCTGGGTGAAGCCGGGCCGGGTGAGCCTGAAAATCCATCCCCCTCTCCATCCCGGCGAGGATGGCGCCGGCAACCGGGAAGAGCTAATCGAACGAGTTCATCAAACCATTGCAGCGGGATTATATGAGCACGAAAACGCCTGAATTCAAGAATCTCACCATTGTCGCCCACCCCTTGATCGAAGATAAACTCTCCCGCCTGCGCGACCGGGAAACGCCGCACTACCGCTTCAAATCCCTGTTGGAAGAGATCAGCCAGTTCCTCTTCTACGCCGCCGCCGCTTCCCTGGAAACGGTTCCCCGGCCGGTAATTACCCCGTTGGAAACCGTGGCTGGCCGGGTGCTCAAAAAGGAAATTCTGCTGGTGCCGATCCTGCGCGCCGGGCTGGGAATGGTCAACGGCGTTTTCAACATCTGGGAAGAAGCGCGGGTGGGAATGATCGGCATGTACCGCGACCACGATACCCTGAAACCGGTGGATTATTACCTGAAGCTTCCCGACAATTTAGAAAATTACGTGCTTTTTTTGTTGGACCCCATGCTGGCGACCGGTGGAAGCGCCGCCGCCGCGCTGGAACGCTTGAAAGAAAAGGGCGCACGCAACCTGGCCATGATCTCCATCATCTGCGCCCCGGAGGGGGTGGCGGTGGTGGAGGAAAGCCATCCCGGGGTGCCCATCTACACCGCGGCCTTAGACCGCCAGCTCAATGAAAAAGGCTATATCCTGCCGGGCCTGGGAGACGCCGGGGATCGCTATTTTGGCAGCTAAAGGATGAGAACGGTCAACCGTAAACTTTTACTCGCTCCTTTCCTGGTTCTGGCGTTTCTGCTAAGCGCGCAAGAGCCTGCCCGGGCCAACCCTCAAGAAACCGGCAGCCCTTTCGTTACCAACTACCCGGCCACGGTTTACAATGCCCACGCGCAGAACTGGTCGATCAAACAGGGCGCCGGCGGCCTGCTCTATTTTGGCAATTCCAACGGCATTTTAGAGTACGACGGCGTCTCCTGGCGCCTCATTCCCACCCCCAAACGCGCTTTTATCCGCTCCCTGGGAATCGATGAAGCCGGGCGGGTTTACGTCGGCTCCGTGGGGGATTTCGGCTATCTCGCCCCGGATTCGGCGGGGCAATTGGCATTCGTATCCCTGCTGCCCCGGCTCAAACCCGAAGACCGCCGGTTTACCGACGTCTGGGATACCCACGTGCTGAACGGCCGGGTATATTTTTTGACCGATTCCCGCCTGTTCCGCTTTACCCCGGCGGACGCATCCGCCGGCCAAACCGAAGCGGGGGCGCTGCATCGCGACTCCTTAGACGTTTGGACCTCCGAATCCGGTTTTCATACCTCGTTCGTGGTTCACGGCCATTTCTACGTTCGAGAGTGGGGCGCCGGGCTGCTAAAATTGGTTTCCGGTTCCCCCGGCGGGGATTTCCTGAAATTGCTGCCCGAGGGGGAGCGCTTTGCGGACGAACGCATCTATGTGATGCTCCCCTATGACGAGCGGCGAATCCTCGTCGGAACCCGGGAGCAGGGATTGTTCCGGTTCGACGGAAACGTTTTCACGCCCTTCCCGACCGAAGCCGACGCTTTTTTGAAGGAGAACCGCCTCTTTTTGCCGGGAGCGGTGCTGGCGAATGGAACCTTTGCCTTAGGCACGGAGAGCGGGGGCGCGGCGATTATCGACCGCAACGGGGCGCTGCTGCAAATCCTCGACAAATCCGCCGGTTTGCAGGATCAAACCGTCTCCTATCTCTACCGCGACCGGGAGGGACTGCTCTGGCTGGCTCTGAACAACGGAATCAGTAAAATTGAAACCCAGTCGCCGCTCACCTTTTACGGCGAACGCGCCGGCATCGAAGGCAGCGTTTATGATATTGCCAGGCATTCCGGCGCGCTCTATGTCGCCACGGACTTAGGGGTATTTTGTTTAAAATCCCCCGTGCCTGAAAAAAAATCTTCGCTTCCTTCCCCCTCCAATCCCCGGTTTCAGGCAGTAAAGGGCATCAACACCCAGACCTGGGCGCTGCTCTCCCTGATGGTTAGCAATCGGGATTCGCTTCTGTTGGCGGCCACTTTGGACGGGGTGTATGAGATCCATCGCGAGAGCGCCGTTCCCATTACCAGCTCCACCAGCGCCCAATTCCGGGCGCTGACCATGCTGCGTTCCCAAGAAATTCCCGACCGCATCTACGTGGGGCACTGGGACGGTTTATCGGCGCTTCGCTACGATTCGCGCAACTCTCACCGCTGGATCGATGAGGGGCGCATTCCAGACATCAATGAAGAAATTCGCACCATTGTGGAGAACCCCGACGGCTCGCTATGGTTAGGAACCAACGCCCGGGGAGCGCTGCGGGTAACTTTTCCCGAATCCCCGGCGCTCTCCCGCCCCCGGGTGGAGCGGTTTGGCGAGACCGACGGCCTGCCCTACGGCTGGATCGGGGTTTATGCCCACCGCCTTCGCCCTCTCTTCACCACCGACGCCGGCCTTTTCCAATTTGACGAAGCAAGCCGGCGGTTCAAGCCCGATTCAACCTTCGGAATTTCCTTTGCCGACGGATCGCGTGACGTGGAAGTGGTCGCGGAAGACCACCTCGGGAATACCTGGTTCGGCTCCGAAGAGGCCGGGGAGGTGAGCGTGGCGCGTCCCCGCGCCGGGGGCGGGCATCTTTGGGTGCGCGATCCGTTTTCGCGCATCCCCCGGGCGGCCATCAACGCCATTTACCCGGAGCGCGACGGGATCGTCTGGTTCGGGGGATACCTGGGGTTGGTGCGCTACGATTCGAACCTGCGCAATGAAGACGCCCCGGGTTTCCAAACCCTGCTGCGGCGAGCGGCGATGGGCGGAGACCGGGCTATATTCCGCGGAAGCGGTTTCCCGGGAGCGGGAGAGGCCGGGAGCACCCTGCCCTACACCCGCAACACCCTGCGTTTTGATTTCAGCGCCTCCAGCTTTGTGGTCGAATCGGAAAACCGCTTCCAGACTTTCCTGGAAGGCTTCGATGGCGGCTGGTCGGCCTGGGGAAAGGAGAGCTGGAAAGAGTACACCAACCTGCCGGCCGGCCATTACCACTTCCGGGCGCGCTCCAAAAACGTTTATGAGCAACTGGGCGGCGAAGCGGTATTCGATTTTACCATCCTGCCGCCCTGGTATCAACGCTGGTGGGCTTACGCGGTTTACGCCGTTTCCCTGGCGCTGGGGATATTTGCGGTAGATCGCATTCAGCGGGCGCGGCTGATCCGCAAAGAGCGCGAAAAGACCCGCATTGCCCTGTTGGAAGCGGAACACCAGCGCAAAACCGAAGAGCTGGAGCAGGCCCGGCAGTTGCAGCTTTCCATGCTCCCGGTTATTATCCCCCGGCCGCCGCACCTGGACATCGACGTTTTTATGAAAACCGCCACGGAAGTGGGCGGCGATTACTACGATTTTCATTTAAGCGAGGGCGGGGTTTTAACCGTGGGGGTCGGCGACGCCACCGGCCACGGGCTGAACGCCGGCACCATGGTCACCGCAACCAAAAGCCTGTTCAACTCTTTGGCCTCCGAACCTGATATTCTGCAAATCCTCCACCGCTCTAACCGCATCCTCAAACACTTGCGGCTGCGGGGATTGTACATGGGCCTGGCAATTGTGCGGATTCAGCAGTATCGCCTGGAAATCTGCGCCGCGGGAATGCCCCCGCTGCTCATTTACTCCGCCGCCGCACAAACCGTGGATGAATTGGTCATCAAGACGCTGCCCTTGGGCGGGGTAGCCGGTTTTCCCTATCCAAAGCACGAAATTACGCTTCAGCCGGGCGACGCCCTTATGTTGATGAGCGACGGGTTCCCGGAACGGTTCAACGAAAACGGCGAAATTTTCGATTACGAGCGGGTGAAATCGGTGTTTGCGGAGGTCGCGCACCGCTCGCCCCAGGAGATCATCGACCATTTCGTGCAAACCGGCGACGCCTGGGCGGGAAACCGCCCCCAAAACGACGACGTCACCTTCGTGGTGATCAAATTCCGTTGAGTTCTATGGGGCTTTATACTGCACGCGGGCATAAATTGAGGTTTTTTATGCCGGGAAAAGTCAAAAACTCATTGTTCTCGCAAAGCCGCCCGCGAAGCGGCTCCTTTGGAGAAAGCCCGCAAAGAAATGCTCCGTTCTATAGATATTTTGCGGCCTTAGTGTCTTTGCGAGAGATAAAAAAGCTCAATTCATAACCGTTTGCAGTATAATGCCAATCTCCAAACTCAAACACCTGAAGCTCGAACACTCTCGCATTCAAACATGGATCTCTACCTCCAAAACCTGCTCTTCACCGCCAACAGCGTCGCCCCGATCTTCCTGATCGTCTTCCTGGGAATCGCCCTGAAGCGCGCCGGGATGGTCAACGAGAACTTCGTTCTCATCTCCTCGAAGCTGGTTTTCAACGTCACCCTCCCGGTGTTCCTGTTCATGAAACTCTCCCGCGCCGATTTCGGCCAGGCCATGAACGTCAAGCAGATCGTTTACGTGTACGCGGCGACGCTCCTGTTGTTCGGGTTGAGCTGGCTGTTAGCAGTTTTGTTCATCCCCGAAGGGCGCAACCAGGGGGTCTTCATCCAGGGCTGTTTTCGCAGCAATTTCGCCATCGTGGGGGTGGCCATGGTCGCCAACATGTTCGGCGAAGAAGGATTGGAGAACGCCGCAGTGTTGCTGGCCTTTGTGGTGCCGCTGTTCAACGTGCTCTCGGTAATCGCGCTAACCGCCCCCCTGCGCAAGGATTTGAACCGCAAGAATATCTGGAGAGAAATTTTCACCAACCCGTTGATCTTAGGATTGCTGGCCGCGGTGCCGGTGGCCTATTTTCACATTCCCGTCCCGGAGCTGTTCGAAAGAACCGGCAATTACCTTGCCGCGGTCACCCTGCCCCTGGCGTTGTTGGGCATCGGGGGCGGCTTGAATTTCAAGGGGATGAAGGATTCTTCGGGCATCGCACTCTCTTCTACCTTCATCAAGTTAGTGGTTGCGCCGCTGCTGTTCACCGCGGCGGCGCACTGGCTGGGGTTTGCGGGAGAGGAGATCGCGATGCTGTTCATCCTTTTCGCCAGCCCCACCGCGGTGGTCAGCTTCATCATGGCGGAGGCTATGGGCGGGAACAGCAAGTTAGCCGGGGATATCGTGCTTTTTACCACCCTGGCCTCGGTGCTGACCCTCAGCAGCGGTATTTTTTTGATGAAAACCCTGGGAGTTTTTTAAACGATTGTTGTTACTCCAAGACCTCAAAGGTTTTGTGGCGAAGCCATCCCTTTGGGAAAAACCTTTGAGGTCTGTATTCGCGAAAAAAAGGGAGGCAATATATGCAGGGAACCTTAAAGCCACGGGTAAAAATCTGCTGCATCGCCAGCCTGGCGGAGGCCTGGCAGGCGCTGGAGTGCGGGGCGGCGGCGCTGGGGCTGGTGGGAGAAATGCCCAGCGGCCCGGGGGTCATCTCCGATGAAGCCATCCGGGAAATCGCCCGGCGCGTTCCTCCCCCGGCGGCGACGTTTTTGCTGACCAGCCGCACCGACGCCGCGGAGATCGTCGAGCACCAGCGAGCGGTGGGAACCAGCACCATTCAGATCGTGGATGCGCTGAAAACCGGCAGCTACGCAGACATCCGCGCCGCCCTGCCGGGCATTCGCATCGTGCAGGTGATCCACGTTTCCGGCCCCGAATCGCTGGAGGAGGCGCGGGAAGCAGCCGCGCAGGTGGACGCGCTGCTGTTGGATTCCGGCAACCCCCGCGCCGCGGTGAAGATATTGGGCGGCACCGGCAAAACCCACAACTGGGGGATCAGCCGGGCGATCCGGGAAAGCGTAGAAATCCCGGTTTTTTTAGCCGGGGGGCTGAACCCCGCCAACGTGCGGGAAGCGATTGAAACCGTTCAACCGTTCGGATTGGACGTGTGCAGCGGGGTGAGAACCGGCGGTAAATTGGACCGGAACAAATTAGAGCAATTTTTTGAGGCAGTGGAGGGAGTAAAAAATGCCTGGAGGCTGTTTTAAAAGTTGCCGCAAAGGCGCCAGGGCACGAAGAAATTACGAAGATGCTATTTCTTCGCTTTGATACGCAGCAGCAGATCCCGTTTCAGCGCTTCCGGAACCGGCTCCTCTTTATAGGTATCCTTGCAAATATTCACCGTCAGCTTTACCGATTCGATATAATTGCGGCATTCCGGGCAGTTGGCCACGTGCTCGTGCAATTCTTTGCACATGGGACTTTCGAAGTCGTAGCCCAGGTAATTGCACAGCTGATCGACGACTTTTTTGGTATGGGGGCTCATGGGATTTCTTCCTTGCTCACTTCATTCATGTACTCGGCCAATTTCTCCCGCAGGTACATGCGGGCGCGTTTCAGGCGCACTTTCACGTTGGTTTCGGTAATGCCCAGGATTTTGCTGGACTCCTTGATCGACAAATTCTCCAGGTCTCGCAGAATGAACACCGAGCGGTAAATCTCCGGCAGGGAATCCACCGCTGCGTCTAAATGCCGGCGGAATTCCGCGGAGAGCATCTCCCGCAGGGGCCGGGCCTGCCATTCGTGAATCGTGGTGGTATCCGGGCGGTCGAATTTTTCCTCGATGTCCTCGTCGCTGAGCACGGTGCGCCGGTCGCGGCGCAGTTTCATTAAGCTTAAATTGGTGGCGATGCGGTACAGCCAGGTAAAAAAATCCGCTCTCCCGTCAAACGTATGGATCTTTTCCAGCACTTTGATAAAGGTCTCTTGCAGCACGTCCGCGGCGTCGTCGCGCCGCCGCAGGATGCGCAAGGCCAGGTTGTAAATGCGCTCGCTGTAGAGATTTACCAACTCCGTAAAGGCCTGCTCATCGCCGGCCTTTGCCCGCCGCACCAGTTCCCGGTTATCGCTTTTTTCCATTCCCAATACAGCCTGTTTGATTTGAGTCCGCTCCAAAGGTTACAAACTTACGTGATTTCAGGTTAAATTCAAATACCCGAATTTTTACTCCACTCCATCTGCCCGCCCTCTTCACCCAACTTGACGAAAATCATGTTTTGACCTGACCGAAGTCCTGTTTTTTTGAGAACGCCTGAGGTTAACTTGCTGCCGGAATAAGGAAATGTGGTTGCCTGAACCGGTTGTACGAATGTTGTAACGCCTTCTCCCCCTGACGCACCATCTATAGAGGAAGTGGCCGATTTTCCCGGGGTAATAACGGTGATTGAAGCGGGAGAATGCCATGGGCAGCTTTGCAAACCCTCTTATCTGCGCCAGTTTCTGCGCGAGAAAGAGGAATTTATTCTATTTTTTTCTTCCCTCGCCCTTTTCGCTTAAAATATCTCAGCAAACGCATTCTCCTCGCAAAATCCTTATCTTTCCCTTAAACCCAAAAACGGGGTCATCAACCATGGTCAAGGCCGCCATCGCGATATACAACAGAACCATAATCTTTTTCCTTCTGCTTTTTAAATCGGGAAGATTTAACCCCGATTTATTCCCAGGGAAGGGAATGTTTTTATCGGGGTGTCTTTTTCCCTTTTTCTTCCTGTTGGCCAGTTGCGAGAAGCAAACCACCCCGGTAACCCTGCCCAACCCGCAGCTAACTTTAACCATAGAAGACGTGGCCGTAACCGAAGCCTGGCTGCGCCTGGGCGCGCAGGAGACTGCCGCGGAGCAGCAAATTGTAATCTGGCGCGACAGCAGCGAGATTTACAACCTGGGCGGTGCTATTGCCGATACCACCCTCTACGACTCCGTACTGTTACCGGCGCATGATTACACCTACCGCGCAGAACTGCACAAAGATGGGCAGAAGATAGTTGACACGGAACCGGTGAATATTACCACCATGGATACCACCAGCCATAATTTCCAGTGGGAAATTTTTGAATTTGGCGGGGTGCATGGCAGCAGCGTGCTCTACGACGTGGCGATTGTAAACGAGAACGACATTTGGGCAGTAGGAGAAATCCATACCGCAGAAACCGACACGTTTGATTCCCTGGGGAATTGGATACCAGCTTATAATGCGATGCATTGGAATGGGAGTGAGTGGGAGTTGAAACGGGTAAATTTTTATCTATGTCCGAACGGAACATCTCCAACTCCATATCCAATAAAAGCAGTTTATGCTTTTTCAAGTGATAATATTTGGTTCACAAGAGGTGGAAGTATTGTTCATTGGGATGGTTCTGAATTCATACACGATTGCCAAATAAATTCTGTTATTGATGGTTCAATAAACGAAATTTGGGGAACGGATTCCAATGGTTTGTATGCTGTTGGTTATGCTGGCACCATCGTTTACTACACCGGCCAGTTTTGGTCTCCTTTAATCAGCGGCACGGAAGTAGACTTACGAGACATTACCGGTGTTAGCGCAGACAAAGTCTGGGCCTCCGGCTACACCTCCAGTTTTAACGAAAGCATTTTATTGGAATTCGACGGAAGAGACTGGCAGGTTAAAAAGCTATCCAAACCCGGCAACCCTCCTGACCCTTACATAGATGGCACTATCGCCAATATCTGGGCTTCCCAACGATTCCTTTACGTGATCAGCGGTATTGGCGTTCTTCGGGAATCTATTAAAACGGGTGCACGGCGATTGTATCACTGGCAGGAAATTGGCCTGCCCATCGGCTTTTCCTATGGCGCCTACGGAACGGGAGATAACAACCTCTTTGTCGTGGGAGAATTTGGTACCATTCTGCATTTCAACGGAATTTCCTGGCAGAAATATCTTTTTTTCAACCTTACCAATGGCCCCCGTCTATTGTCAGTCAATAGTTCTGAGAATCTGGTAGTGGTAGTCGGTTTGAGTAACGGTGGGAGAGCAATCATTTTTAGAGGAGCACAATAAACGAAGTGTATCGCTCAGAAAAATCAAAACCTTTTTGAAAGGAGAAAATCATGAACCTAAGACGATTGATTGTATTCTCATTTCTTTTTCTTGTATTGTGGGCAAGTCAACCTTCTATTGCCGAGGAAGAATGTATCATTGCCAATCAATATCCCCGAGAAACTATACAACTTCCCTGAGATTATGCTCAACTACCCGGTTGGGCCCCCGTCGAATGGGACACGATTGACTTGGCCGTTCATATCATTACTGGTACCGGAGAACCGGGCATTGATCCGAATGTCTTAAACGCGGCAATAGCGCAAATTAATCCAGCTTATCAACCGGCCATGCTTCATTTCCAGATTTTTACTACAGAATACCATTTTGATGATGATTTTGTTTATGTGGCTGACTTTGAAGCCCCATTAATGTTTAATCGGTATCGTATATCGGGAGCATTCAATATCTATTTTGTTCCTGATGCCGGGGGCGTTCAGCCGCTCAAACCGCTCTACCGCGATTCGCTCATCACCCCGGGAAATGCCTTCCGATTCAATGCCATAAACGTCAGCCAGCCCGGGGAACGGCTGACCGTGCCGGTACAGATCGTGGGGCGCAACCTGAAAAGAGTTTCCCCCAAAGGCGATAATCCTCTTATGCTTCCCCTGTTGCGCCTGCGCCTGAAAGACGGAAACACCGGCCAGGTATTGCAGACCGTGCATACCTTCCAGAGCAGCATCCTGGGCAACGACAGCACCCGCTACATTGCCATCACCGATACGTTCGAGATCGAGTTGAACGGGTTGGTAAATCGGCGCATCCAGGTGGAAGGAGCCACCTTCTTCAGCTTCAACGATCCGGGTAAAGGACGGCCACAGATTGCAGAAGCCTATGATCTGCGGGAGGAAGCTTCCCGAGCGCGGATCGCCGGGAAAGTTCCGGCGGCGGCTGAGGTCGAAGTTCCGAAGCGGTTTTCCCTGGCGCAAAATTACCCCAACCCATTTAACCCCGCCACCAACATTGAATTCCAGCTTCCGCAAGCCAGCCATGTTAGCCTAAACTTTTGCAAAATGCGCGGGAAGCGCACTAAATTGGGGTATTCGCGTTCAGATTTTTCTGAAAAGACCTAAAAAACTTCGTGGAGGTCACGCCA
>JABWBP010000061.1 GCA_013360445.1 Calditrichaceae bacterium
AAAGCCGTCCCGGTGATCGGAGAAGAATCAACCCTATGCCGGTTCCCAATAACAAAACAGAAACAAATAAAAGTCTCATCTAATGCCGCGTAGAGTATACATCCTTCCCTGGATGTTTGTCGGGATGAAATCTTCCGGATTTCACTTCATTAGAATCAACTTCCGGGCCGCTGAATAGCTTTTCCCGTCAAACATCCCCCGGATGGTCAAACGGCATATATAAACGCCCGAGCCGACCGTTTTGCCGGATTGATCCTGCCCATCCCAGGAGATATGGTGCTCCCCGGCTGGTTGAACTTTATCCGCCAGCGTTCTGATTTTCTGCCCCAGCACATTGTAAATTTCCAGCGTTACCCGGCTCTGGCGGGGCAGGCGGTAGCGGATAGTGGTGGCAGCGTTAAAGGGATTGGGATAATTCTGGTAAAGCTCCGGCGAATTGATAACCGGCAGCGGCGTTTGTGGTTTACCGGGTTCGGTTCCCACAATGATCCATTGAAGCTTGGCGGCTAAAAGGTAATACTGCGTATTGGCAGGATATACTAACCGTTTCACCGGCCCAATAAATGGGGAAATCCACTCTGCGAAATCGTTGCTGCTGTTGGGATCGTCGAAATAAAAATGATAGCAATCTTCATAGCGCCAGAAATCATAGACCACCGTATCGGTTTTGCTGAGCAGGCTTACCTGGTAATGATTGTTCCAATAAGTCTGCCCGGTGTCGATTGAAAAATCGTGCCACAGTACTTCTTCTCCCTGGTAATAGCGGTACACGTGCAGCGAGTCGGCCCGGAAGAAAGCTTCTCCCTCGTGAAAGTAGGAAGGGATACGATAGTGCAATTGGTTATTAATGGTCACAGTATCGCTGATCGATTCATGCTTAAAGTTGAAAGGAGAAAAAGTAATAAAATCCCACTTATTGCCAATTTGAAGCGGGTAGTAGTAGATACTATCCACCGGCAGAATCTCGAAGCTGAAGGTGTCAGACCTTAGAAACAATGAAGGATTGCTGGATTGGATGATTCCCGCCTCAAATAAGTGGATGCCGGGGCGCAGCAGGGTATCCACCCGGGTAATGATATCCGACTGCGGAACGTAGATCAATTCCTGGGGTGGAATACTCAATGCTGTCAGTATTGCAGCAAAACTGTGCCGGCTTCCCCAGTCATACCCGCCATCAATGCGAAAATTGACCTGTTGCGTGCTGCCGAATTGCGCCGCAAAAATGTCGTTGGTATGATTGACTGCCGCCACCCCCATGCGAATCGGGCTGATTTCCGTGGGGCGGGGCGGGTGAATGAACGCCAGGGCATCCACGGACTGGGTTTGCACCTGCCGCTGCCGGAGATAATCCCAGTCGAACGCCGGGTAATGGAGGCAGAACCCGAAAATAATCTCCGTGGCCGCCTGGTTGACCAGGAAATAAGCGGTATGGTCCTCCAAAGCCGGTAAAAGGAAACTCGGGTGGCCCATCGAGGTAGTGGTAAAGGTAATCTTGATAAAATGTTCGCCTCCATAGAGGGTAGAATCCTGCAATACTTGCAAGGTGTTGGGCATCAGCGCCGCCGCAGCGTCGCTTTCGTTTTCCAGGTAATCGATCACCCGGGTCTCATGGGGAGATTGGGCATCCAGGGGGAAGGTCGTCAGCAGGAGGAGGCATAAGGTAATGTGCTTCATGGCACGTCCTCCGTTTTTGAAAGTGCGAGCCGGTTAGAGTGTTTGAGTGTTCTGGTGTTACAGTGTTTTAGTGTTTTAGTGTTTTAGGCGCCATACTCAAACACCATAACACCCCTGCCGAACCTCAACGGCATATACCGGCCAATGATACTGCATCCTGCGCCTGATTTTTTTTTCCTGCCGGAATTTAGGGATTTTCTGCCCAAAAAACAAATTTCTGCTTTACTTATTTGCCGGGAATGACTATCATAACATCTTAATAAAAGCGCCTGTAAAATGAAAGCCGCATTTTCCGCCGCCGATGGGATTTTGAAAATTACTGCTTCTTGATTTTGGTTTCCATTTATCCCCCTATATCTTTTTCCGGAGGCATTCCCAATGTCAAAGTTACTTCTTTCAACTCTCACCTTTTTCTTACTTCTCAGTTTTTTATCAGCTTTATATCCCCAGACGCAGCAATCGGAAGGGGCAGAGTCCCCCGCCAAAGCGAAAGAGGCGGAAGTGGCGGATTCCCTCCACTACGTGCTCGAGGAAGTGATGGTCACCGCCACCCGCACCGACAAGAAGATCATCGACATCCCTTACGCGGTGCACCGCTTCGTCAACACCCAGTTCAAATTCGACCGCAAGGTGGCGGTCAACGACGTGTTAGGCACGGTTCCGGGGCTGTTCCTGCAATCCCGCTACGGCAACCACGACGTGCGCATCTCCATCCGCGGGTTCGGCAGCCGCTCCAACACCGGCATCCGCGGGGTGCGAATCTTGCTCGACGGCATCCCGGAATCGGAGCCGGACGGCCAGACCCGCATCGAAGCGCTTGATTTCAACGCCATCGGCGCCATCGAGGTCGTCAAAGGGAATTCTTCTTCCCTGTACACCAACGCGCCCGGCGGGGTGGTCAACTTTATCAACGACATTTATTTCCCCCGCTCCTTTGCCCTCAGCTTCAACCAGTTCGGCTCCTACGACCTGCGGCAAAACGGCTTCAAAGCCGGGGTGCGCACCCCGGATTACACCTTCCTGGCCACCTATAGCTACCACAATTACCGCGGCTACCGCGACCACAGCGAGGATTACTGGCACATTTTCAACACCGTGTTAGAAACCCGCCCGGGAGAGAAAACGAATTTGCAGCTATTGGGATACTTCGTGGACGGCCTGATCCGCCTGCCCGGCTCGCTCACCAAAGAACAATTCGCGGAAAACCCCTTCCAGGCCAATTCGCGCGACGTGGGGCGCGACGCCAAGCGCATTACTACCAAAGGCAGATTGGGTTTGCGCTTCAACGCCTACCTGGATAAGGCTCGCAACAACTCCCTCGAATGGACCTCTTACGGTACTATCAAAATTTTCGACCGGACTGCCCGTACTTACCGGATCATCACCCGCTATGGGATCGGAACCAGCGCCCGCTATATCAACAAAACCCGCCTGTTGGGGCGGGCGAATGAGTTTTCCGTGGGCGGCGACCTGCTCTACCAGGCCGGCCCCGTGGAAGAGTACGATAACATCGCCGGCCAGAAGGGCGACGAGTTGCAGGCCCTGGTGAACGAGGTGATCGGTAATGCCGGGGTTTATTTCCTGAACACCTTCACTCTCATTCCCTCCAAAATGGATTTTCTCGTCTCCGGGCGTTACGATAAAGTGGTATTCAACCAGGAGGATCGTTTGCTGGCTGTGCGCAGCGCCAAAAATCGCTACGAAGCCTTTACCCCCAAAGCCGCCCTGAATTATAAACTGACCCCTTCCATTGCCATTTATAGCTCTTACGGAAGAAGCTTCGACAGCCCGGCCGGGAACGAACTGGATAATTATCCCACCAGTTCCAATCCCAACGTGCTGCTAAACCCGGATTTGTTGCCGCAAAAATCGCGGAATTTCGAGTTCGGGATCAAGGGGGCAATATTCCAGCGCGGCGCGCGCTTTTTTAACAACGCGAACTTCGAGGCTACCTTTTTCAACAGCAAAATCGACGACGAGATCGTGCCCTTCGAAGTGTACGGCGACGTCTATTTTCGAAATTCCGCCCGAACCAATCGCACCGGGTTGGAGATCGGGGGGAATTTAGAGATCGTAAGAGACCTCCGCCTTGAGACTGCTTACACCTTTTCGGATTTCAAATACGACCAATATACCGCCCGCAGCACGGAAGTGGACTCTCTCGGCGATATTGTAAATATCGACCGGGATTACTCCGGAAACGCGGTTCCCAGCGTGCCGCGGCACAATTTGTTTCTCAGCCTGGCTTACGAGCCGCGCCTGGCCGCCAATCTGACCGGGTTCGTCAAAGGAAGTTACCGCTACGTCAGCGGGATGTTTACCGATGACTACAATAGCGAGAGGAGCGACAGCTACTCCATCTACGGCGCTACCCTGGGGGTGGACCTGCATTTCAACCGCTTCAACTTATTGATTTCCGGGGGAGTGGATAATATGTTCGATGAAGTGTACGTCGGGTTCATCAACATCAACTCCGCCTCGCTGGAATTCTACGAAGCCGGCGCGCCGCGAAATTATTTCGGCGGCGTCAACTTAGGATATACCTTCTAAGGATTAAAAAAGACCTCAAAGATTTCAAAAACCTTTGAGGTCTTCGGAGTATTCCGCCTGCCCGGGATTCCACGCCGGGTTGCAAAACAATGGAGACATTATGGTATCGCAATCGCATTCAAGGATTATCAAAAAATTTGTAACGCTGATTTTGGCCCTCAGCCCCCTTCTCACGGTTGCCCAATCGGCGCTCCCCCAACAGAATTCCGACATCTCTATCGGCCCCAACTTCCGCATCTTCCCCAGCAACGTCACCCAGACGGAAACGTTTATCGTCCGCCATCCCACGGATCCCAATATCCTGTTCGCCAGCGCCAATACCATCAATTTGAGCAACGGATTTATCAGCGAGGGGATTTACGTGAGCACCGACGGGGGCGAAAGCTGGTTCGGCAGCGACACCTGCACCGGCCCGCCGATTACCTTTCACCGCGGCGATCCCGGCATCGCCATCGACAAAGACGGGCGCTTTATTTTGATCCGGCTGGGAGATTTTCCGCGCGGGTTGTTTTCTCACTTCTCCACGGATCTGGGACAAACCTGGTCGGCGCAGAAGACCGTAGCCACCAACGACCAGGAACGCGCTTCCCTGGCCTCGGACGCGATTCCTTCCAGCAATTTTTACGGACGTTCTTATGCGGTATGGGTGCGCTTCTCCCTGCCCTTTCCGGTGCTGTTTGCGTACACCGACGACGGCGCGGCGAACTGGTCCACCCCGGCGCAACTCAACAATCCCGTCCAGCGCTGCCAGGGCGGGGAGATCGCCATCGGCCCCGGCGGCAGCGTGAACGTGTGCTGGGCGGCGGTGATTGGCGCCTCCCCGTTTACGGAGGATTTTGCAGGATTCGCCTCCTCCAGCGACGGCGGCGCAACCTGGAACGTAACGGAAAATGCCTTCGACATGAATGGCATTGCGGGAATTTTCCCGGAGAAGGCCAGCATCCGGGTAAACGGCCTGCCCCGCCTGGACGTGGATAAGAGCGGCGGCCCGCGCAACGGCTGGATTTACATCGCCACTACCGAGCGCAATCTTGCCCCGGCCGGCGGCGACCCGGATATTATCCTGCATCGTTCTACCAACGGCGGGCAAAGCTGGTCCCCGGGCATCCGGGTGAACCAGGACGCGCTCAACAACGGCAAATTCCAGTATTTCCCGGCGGTTCACGTGGACGATAACGGCGGGCTAAACATTATTTATTACGACGACCGCAATACCACTTCCGACTCCGCGGGGGTTTTTCTCTCCCGCTCCACCGACGGCGGCGACACCTGGAATGATTACCAGATCAGCGACCACCACTTCAAACCCGCGCCGATTGGGGGATTGGGGCAGGGTTACCAGGGGGATAATATCGGGTTGACTTCCGTGGGAAATATCTTGCGGCCGGTGTGGATGGATAATTCCAGCGGCATCTACCAGATCTGGACCTGCCGGATCGATCTTTCCTCCGTGCCCATCGACCCGCTCGAAGCGGTTTTTCCCGGCGATTTCGATTTGAAGCAGAATTATCCCAATCCGTTCAATCCCTCCACCACCATCGAATACAATTTGTTAAAAAATGGTTTTGTAAATCTGAAAATTTTTGATATATATGGAAGGCTTATTACCGCCCTGGTCAATGAGCCGCAAGTTGCCGGGAGTTATAAAATAACCTTCGAACGTAACCAGATACCAACAGCCCGCGATTTACCCAGCGGCATTTATTTTTATCGTTTATCCCTATCCGGCGCTTCCCTCACCAAACCCATGGTTCTGTTGAAGTAAGTCCCCGGTTCTCTTTCCTGCCTGTCGCCAGGCATTAATACTGTATCGAATCTATCAAATTACAAACCGATGCTACGCATAACCGCAAAGGCGCAGAGACGCAAAGAAAAATCAAGAAAGTAGTTTTTATTGTTTTTCTTCTCCGAAGGAATCTTCGACAATTTATACCTGCTATCGCTACTCTGCGGCTTAGCGTCTCTGCGGTGAATCTGCGTTACATGAGTTACAAAGTAACCACATACCGGGAGGAATATCTCTTCCCATCCTCACCGGGAAAATTGTTCTATGTTTAACCATCACTAAAGGAGTGTATGATGAAAAAAGGTTTTACCGCTGCCGCTAACGCCTGGATATGGTTGATATCGGCCTTGCTGCTATCAGGGGCATTTTACCCGGCGAGCGCCCAGCACGACGATCCCCGTTTCGACAACACCCTGGGGTTATTCCCGCCGGAGGGGATTGCTCCCCCGGCAGGCCCGCCCAGCATCGAAGTCATTACCTCGGAAGAGGGTTTCGATAATTTCAACCTGGGGATTGATTTTTCGGAACCGCACATGTCGATCAACCCCTTGAATCCCATGGAATATTTCAACGCCTGGAACACCAACAGCGGTTACTACACTTACAACGGCCACGATTGGACCAACGTGATTCCCCCATTTCCCGGTTTTTCCATGGCCGGCGACCCGGTCACCGCTTATGACAGTTTGGGAAATCTCTACTATGAAAATATGTACACCTCCGGCGGCAGCATTGTCGGCTGCAAGGTGGTGCGTTCCACGAACAACGGCGCTACCTGGAGCGCCCCGGTTACCGCCATCGCCGGGGTGGACAAAAACTGGATTGCCTGCGACCAGACCGCCGGGCCGTTTGCCAATTACGTTTATACGGTAATGACCGCCTCCGGAGGCGGAAACTTTGCCCGCAGCACCAACTTCGGCACTTCTTTCCAAAATACCTGGTCGTTTGGCACCCAGAGCCTGCCCGGTATGATGGTGGCGGTAGGCCCCGATGTGCTCGGCGGCAATAACATTTCCGGCGGGTGCGTGTACGTGGTCACTAACGGCGGATCGACCACCGCCTCTACTTATACTTTCTACCGCTCCACCGACGGCGGTTCGACTTTTACCCTGATGTCCGCCCAGAACTTTGCCGGATACGTTGGATCCTTCGTGGGCGGGCGGCACTCCGTGCAAAACATGCGTACCCGGCCTTATCCGTTCATCACTGCGGATAACAGTTTCGGCCCCTACCGGGGAAGGTTGTATCTGGTCTATGCCAGCAACACTCCCGCCGGAAGCGGCAACAAACCGGATATTTTCTGCCGCTATTCCACCAATCACGGCCAGACCTGGTCTGCGCCGGTGGTAATCAACGACGATCCCAACACCACCGCCAACCACCAATGGTCGCCGGCGATCTGGTGCGATAAAGAAACCGGAAGATTGTATGCCAAGTGGTATGATACCCGCAACTGCCCCACCAGCGACTCCACGGACGTCTATGCGTCCTATTCCGAAGACGGCGGGATTACCTGGGCGCCCAATCAGCGCTTGACCACCGCAAAATTCAAAATCGACTGCGCCACTTGCGGCGGCGGGGGAACTCCCCGTTACCAAGGCGACTACGACGCCATCACTTCCCACCGCTACGGCGCCTTAGCGGTATGGGGCGATTTCCGCTTTGGCAGCTTTGGCAGCTACGTGGCTTACTTCCCGGATTTTGCCATGCTGCTCTCCACCAATTCCGATACCCTCTTCCAAACCGACAGCATCGAGGTGTACGTTAAGGTTCCCGCGGTCAAGCTCTATGAGCATGGGGTGAAATTCACCGCGGAGGTGTCGCCGGCGGCAAACTTTACCATTTCCTTCCCGCAAGGGGACTCCCTGAATACCTATCCCGACTCCCTGTTGATGAAAGTGAGTTGGGAAGACATCCCGCGCGGCACTTACCAGATCACCGTCACCGGCGCGGGACCCAACGGCACCCCGGTTCACAAACGCGTTCTGAGCATTTTTGCCACCGATCCCTTTGTGGGAGTGTTGCAACCGAACGGCGGGGAGGAACTCTACGCCGGCACTATTTATCCCATTCAATGGGAGTTAACCCTGGTGGACAGCGTTAAGTTAGAATATTCCACCGACAACGGCGAGAACTGGATATTGGTCTCCAATGGAACCGCTCCCCGTTCCGCCGCTGCGGTTCATCCCAAAAACCGCCTTCAAGCAAGCGCCGGGGCCGGCCTGGAGTCCATGGCCACCCAGTATGACTGGCTGGTGCCCAATACCATCTCCGACGAGTGTTTAGTGCGCATTTCGGACAAAACCAACCCCGCGGTCAGCGATACCAGCGACGCGGTATTTTCGATTATTGCGCCGCCGGCGGCGCAATGGCGGCTGCAAGATACTCCCAGCGATTCCGCGCTCTATTCCGTTTCGGTGGTCGATACCTCGGTCGCCTGGGCGGCGGGAGCGGGAGGCGTGGTGCTGCGCACCCTCAACGGCGGGAATAGCTGGACCCAGGTATCCTCTCCCGGGGGAGATGTTTATAGTATTTACGCCCTCAACCAATCCCGCATATTTGCCGCAGTTAATGAGCCTGGCAGCGCCCGCATTCGCCGGAGCTTCAACGGCGGTTCCAGCTGGTTCACCGCGTATGAGAGTACCAACGCCGGCGCTTTCATCAACGCCGTCATCATGTTCGACAATATCAACGGCTACGCTGTGGGCGACCCGCTCAACGGCCAGTGGACCCTGTTGCGCAGCACCAACGGCGGGGTTAGCTGGGTTGCTGCCGCCACCCTGCCGCAAAACGGCTCGGAAGCGGGCTGGAACAATTCTATGTCCTGGGCGGGCGCCCAAAACGGCTGGTTCGGCACTTCCAACAACCGGGTATATCGCACCACCAACGGCGGGCTGAACTGGAGCTTCGGTTCAACGGCGACCCAGAACACCTACGCGGTGTCTTTTGCCACGGACCTGTTAGGGATGGCCGGGGGAGAGGGAACCGATCTCACCCTCGACGGGGGCGCTAACTGGGATGCTTCGATAGGCCAACTGCCGGCGGACGCGCTGGGCGGCGCGGGGTTAGATCTTGACCCCGGTGCGCCGCGCTGGTATTTTACCTCCGGCAGCAGCATTTATAGAACCGACGACCAGGGGGAAAACTTTACCCTGGATTTCAGCCAGTCGGATAATCTCAACCATCTCGACATGAAAGTGATAGAAATCGACGGTTTGCCGTGGATTTGCGGCTTTGCGGTGGGCGAGAACGGCAGAATCGCCAAGTACATGGAGCTGATTACCTTCACCGGCATCTCCGATAACGCCGGGGAGATTCCCCGGGAGTTTTCGCTCCGGCAGAACTATCCCAACCCCTTCAACCCCGCCACGACTATCTCCTTTAGCCTGCCGGTGCAGGCAGAAGTGACCCTGAAGATCGTCAACCTGTTAGGGCAGGAAGTGCGCACCCTGGCAGACGGCGCGAAAGCAGCCGGTAAATACGACATCGTTTGGGACGGGCGCAGCGCTTCCGGCGCGCCGGTCGCCAGCGGGGTATATTTCTACCATTTCGAGGCGCAAGGAAAAGACGGGCGGGAATTTCGCGACGTGCGGAAGATGCTGCTGCTCAAATAAGCTGAGGTTTCCTGGTGAGGGGGTATTGTGTCGATATCTATATGAGAAGATGATTAACTGATGTTACGCAGTTCAAATACATTAACCACAGAGGGCACAGAGGAAATCAAATATTTATTGCGCTTGAGACTGCGCTGAAGCAAAAAATACTAAGCAAACTCTGTGTTCTCCGTGTCTTTTGCATGGTGAGTTTATCGAACCATGTGGTAAAATGCGTAACATCAGTGATTAAAAAAGAACCGGGCAGGCCGCAAGCCTGCCCGGTTCTTTTTTTGGGGGCCGAAAATAGAATTGCTCACACCCTTGCGGAAGTTCAGAACCTCCGGGAGGGTTAAATTTAGCGCACCAGGAGCATCTTTCGACTTTGTGCAAACTTGCCGGCGCTCAGCCGGTAAATATAGACGCCGCTGCCGACCTCTTTCCCGGCATCATCGCGCCCGTTCCATTGCACTTCGTACTCGCCGGGCGGTAATGCTTTATCTACCAGGGTAGCCACCTTCCGCCCGGTAATATCGAAAACTGACAAATTTACAAATCCGAACTCGGACCCGCTTGTGCCTTCGGCGCTCCCGTGGGGAATCCGTAATCCGATATTGGTAGAGGGGTTGAATGGGTTGGGATAGTTTGCATACAATTCCGCGCTCGCGGGCGCGGGCGAAGGCCGGTCAATGATCGGCACAATTCCCGGCCGGTATTTGAGCACGGTTCCGGAGTCCCCCACCGCGTAGCCGGTCAGGGAATCGGTGAAAACCAGGTCGTAAACCGCGGAGCTGTCCGGGGTATAAAGATCGGTCCAGCTACGGCCCCCGTCGAGGGTGTACATGTAGGTTCCGGTAAATCCTAACGGCGCCCAGGCCTCTGTTTTGGTGCGGAAGGAGAGCGCCCGCGCCTGCCCGAAGATGCCCAGGTAGAGGTACGTCCAATTCAGCCCACCGTCGCTGCTGCTCACCTGGCCGGAGCCGAAATCCAGGTCGCCCCCGATGGCTAAAATCTTCAGGGAATCTTCGAAGTGCATGTCGTATATCGGTTCCGGCCCCACCACTATCGGGTCCCAGCGGTCTCCCCCGTTGACGGTTCGCCATACCACCCCGGCAATGTCGAACCGCCCGCCCATGGCGTAGCCGTAGTGGGGGGAGAAAAAACGGATATTATGAATGGGAAAACCGGAACCGGAACCGGGATTCACATTCGCTTCGAACCAGTCGGCGCCCCCGTTGGTAGTGCCTAACAAAACCCCTCCATCCCCGCCCATCCAGCCGTGCAGGGGATCGTGGAACATGATGGTAAAAAAATATTGCTCCGGGTAGAACGTGGGGCTCCAGTTGTTGCCCCCGTCGGTGGTTTTCAGAATGTAGGTTCCGTAAACGCTGTCTGCGCCGGCGGGATAGAGGTGCGCCAGCCCCCAGCCGCGGGCGGCGTCGAGCATAAAGATATCCAGAATATCCCGGTCGATATTGGAGGTCTGGAATGCCCAGTTTTCCGCCCCGTCGGTGGTCTTGAGAATCGCGCCCCGCTCCCCCGCCGCCCAGCCAAGCCGGTTGTCGAGAAAATGCAGTTTGTACAGATGCCGGGAAGTCGGGGGGGACAATTTGACCCAGTAATCCTGGGCGGGTAAATTCATCCCTATTCCAATGAATAAAATCGTAACGACAATTTTAACAGGGTTCAGCATCGCGATTGTTATCCTTCAGCTAATGATGATTGCCAGCATTTTTGAAACATCCACCAAAAACTTGTGCTTCAAAGGCGTGGATGTCAAGCGAAAAGATACTCAGGATCAGTTATTTCGTCGCTCCTCAAAATGCAATTTATTTCCCCTTTTGTAAAAAAGCGCCCTTTCGCTAAATTCCCGCTTGACTATGTTCTATAAACTGCGGAGTATTTACATGCTGGAAAAAATCGTGGAATGCGTGCCGAACTTTTCCGAAGGCCGCGACAAAGCGGTTATCGAGCGGATCACCGCCGAGATCAAAACGGTTTCCGGGGTGCAGTTGCTCTCCGTGGAGCCGGGCGCGGACGTCAACCGCGCCGTGGTCACTTTTATCGGTTCCCCGGAAGGGGTAAAAGAGGCGGCGTTCAAAGCGATCAAAAAAGCCGCGGAATTGATCGACATGAGCAAGCATAAAGGGGCGCACCCGCGCATGGGCGCTACCGACGTCTGCCCGTTCGTGCCGGTGAGCGGGGTGACCATGCAGGAGTGCGTGGAAATTTCCCGGGCGGTCGGCCAGCGGGTGGGAGAAGAGTTGGGCATTCCGGTATATTTGTACGAGGAATCCGCCGCCGCGCCGGAACGGCGCAGCCTGGCCAATATTCGCACCGGGGAGTACGAGGCGCTGCCGGAAAAGCTGCAAGACCCCCAGTGGCAGCCGGATTACGGCCCGGCAAAATTCAATCCCCGCGCCGGGGCCACGGTGATCGGCGCGCGGGAATTTTTGATCGCTTACAACATCACTTTGAATACCAAAGACAAGCAACTGGCCATGGATATCGCCTTCGAGCTGCGGGAAAAGGGGCGCAGCGTGCGCACCGGCAACGTTCACCCGGTGTACATGCGCGGCGACCTGGTGAAATACCGGGAGGGCCACTTCCCCTGCGGCAACTGCGACTTTGCGGGAAAAACTTTCCGGGAGACCCGGGAGCACTGCAAGGCGGAGCACGATTACGACCCCTACGATTTGCTGGATTCCCACGGCTCCGACGCGGAAAACCCGATGGGCTGGTCGGTGAAGCAGCCGGGGAAATTCAGGCACGTGCGCGCCATCGGCTGGTACGTGGAGGAGTACAAACGGGCGCAGATTTCCATCAATTTGACCAATTATAAAATCTCTTCCATGCACGAGGTGTTAGAAGAAACCCGCAAAATGGCCGCGCAGCGGGGGCTGGTGGTGACCGGCAGCGAGATCGTGGGGCTGGTTCCTTTCGAGGCGATTTACCAGGCCGGGAAATATTACCTGCAACAGCAGGGCAAGCCTGCCGGCGTTCCGGCGGCGGACGTGTTAGAAAGCGCCATTTTTTCTATGGGCCTGAACGACGTGGCTCCTTTTAAACCGGAAGAAAAAATCTTAGGCCTGCCCAAATTCCCGGAAAAAGCCCTGGTGAATTTGAAAACCCGGGAATTCGTGGATGAAGTCAGCCGCGACACCCCCGCGCCGGGCGGGGGCTCGATTGCCGCGCTGGCCGGCTCCTTGGGCGCGGCGCTGGCTTGCATGGTCGGCAGCCTCACCATCGGTAAAAAGGGGTATGAAAAAGTGCAACAAGAGTTGCTGGCGCTGGCGGAGAGGGCGCAGGAGGTGAAAGACCAGTTGATCAAAGCGGTGGATGAGGACACCAACGCCTTCAACGCCTACATGGAGGCCACCCGCCTGCCCGCCAACACCGCGGAGGAGAAGAAAATTCGCGAAGAGGCCATCCAGCAGGGATTGAAGCAGGCGGTGAACGTGCCCCTGAACACCGCCCGGCTCAGTTTCGAAGCGTTGAAACTGGCTGCGGAAGCGGTGGAGAAGGGCAACGCCAACTCCGTCACCGACGCCGCAGTGGGAGCGCAGATCGCTTACACCGGGGTAGTCGGGGGGAATTTCAACGTGCTGACCAATCTGCCGCAGATCAAGGATACGCGGTTCAAGGA
This sequence comes from Calditrichaceae bacterium, assembly GCA_013360445.1. Lineage (GTDB taxonomy): Bacteria > Calditrichota > Calditrichia > RBG-13-44-9 > J075 > JABWBP01. The sequence continues at coordinate 13,250 of JABWBP010000061.1, forward strand.
AGAGATGAAATCCGCCTGTGCAAACCTGGAGGAAGAAGCGCGGGAGATTCTGGATGAGACGCTGAATTGGGTAAAGGAGAAGATTGCCGGGCTTTCGAAAAAATGAGTTTAAAAATGTTGGGGGTTCAGGTGTTCGTGTAACGTAAACACCTGAACACTTGAACACCAACTGCAAGGATGAAAAGTGATGCAAAAACCTGAAATCGACCTGCTCATCTTCGACCTCGACGGAACCCTGGCGGAAACCCGCCAGGATCTGGCCAACGCGGTCAATTACGCCATGAAACAGTTAGATCGCCCGCAACTGGATTTGCCCGCCGTAACCAGTTACGTAGGCAACGGGGTGAATAAGCTGTTAGAGCGCGCCCTGCAGGAATTCACCCCGGAGGAATTCGAAAAAGCCCGGGAATCCTTCCACGAATTTTATTCCGCGCACCTGTTAGATACCACCCAACTCTACCCCGGGATGCGGGAAGTGCTGGAGCACTATTCATCCAAAAAAATGGCGGTGCTCAGCAACAAATCCCATCCCTACACCGAGACGATTGTGGAAAAGTTGGGGATCAAATCCTATTTTCAGGTAGTGCTCGGCTCCCAGCCCGGTATGGAGCGCAAACCTTCTCCCCTGCCCATCTTCGACATCCTGCAAAAGTTAGCCGTCGCCCCGGGCCGCGCCGCCATCATCGGCGATACCGCCAGCGACATCGACGCCGGAAAAGCGGCGGGAATTCACACCTGCGCGGTCAGCTTCGGATTCCGTTCCGCGGAGGAGCTGCGTTTCCACCAGCCGGATTTTTTGGTTCGCGATGCCCTGGAATTGAAAGATATCTTCGCCTGAGAGGTTGATTTTTTGCGGTTTCGGATGGTTGAAGTGCTAAACTTCTGCCTAACGCCGGGCACGTTTGCGCTAAAACGTCAAACTGAAGTTTGACACTCCGGGAGCCATTTAGCGGTACTCCAGCGAATTTTTGATCTCTCCAAGATTCACCTCCATGGCCTGAAAATTTTTATAATCTTCGCTGCCGGGAACAAAGGGATTCGATTGGGGCAGGGAGGCGAGGTAGGTGTAGCGGGCCCCTTTCCCTAACACTTCCCCGGCCGGCGGGCCGGGTTCGGCTAACAGCGCGTCGATGTTTTCATTGGGAATGGCGGCGATGGCCAGCAGCGCCTGGGGAATGTAGGCGCTATCCACCGGAAGATACCAGAACTCAACCATGTAAGCGGCGGCGGGAAGAATAGTTTTCAGCATTTCCGGCTTCGTTTCCACAATCTGGTAACGCGCGTTCCATTTGGACGGGATGCGGAAGCGAAATCCCGCGCCGGGATGATGAAAAATCTCTGCCCCGGCACAGCTTTTACCCGGTTCAAAACGGATGAAACGGGTGATCACCAATTGTTCTTTTAAATTTCCCTCCATATCCGGCAGCGGCGCGAAATATCCCTCCACGCTCAGAAAGATTTTTTCAGCGGGTTCCCTGCGAATTTTGGAATATTCGCTCTCCACCCGGGCATTTTCCCCTTTGAAAGCCACCGGGCAGGTTTTACCGCTCCGGCACTCGCTGAACCGCCCGGCGTCGGCCAGGTAGGAATACATGCCCTCCAGCAGGAAGGGATGTGACGGTTGGAAAGTCTTAGCCGTCCTGGCGAGGGTGTAATTGGCCGCGGAGCGGATTTCCTGCCCTTCGCTGTCCAGCATTTGGAGGCGCTGCCCGTCCACCAGGCGATAAAATTTTTCTTCTTCGCCGCCGCGCAAAGTGATTTTGTCGCCGGAAATTTCCCAGCGCCCCGGCTCATAGAAGCTTCTATCCTGCCCGTTTTCGGCCTCCAGGTAGGTATTTTCCGCCAGGAAAGTAGAATCGGGATCGAGCCGCAGGGTAACCCGGATGCCCTCGCAGTCGGCGCAGGGGATGACGCCTTCATACACCCCGGCAATTTGGGCGGGGGAATCCGCTTTTTTATCGCAACTGCAAGCGAGAGGTAGAAAGAGCAAAGCCGTTAACAAAAATGGGACTTTCATGGCGAAATCCTTCTCGAATTTGTGCTGCGTCCTGTGCCCTCAAAAAGCGCAGCTTATGCGCTGGGCCGGCATAGAAACATCAAAGCGGCAGGTATTCCACTCTATTGACGAAATCCTGAGGTTCACAGGCTTTGGAAATAAGTTCCAAATCCCGGATACAGCCTCCGATGGAGACGCGTAATTGGTGGGCATAAATAACCCCGATAAATGTTTGTCCGTTTCTCTGACGCCCGGTTGCTTCTCTCAATAGATCTTCATCACGGGTAAATAATACCCGATTCAACTCTCCCGCTCGATCCAATAACTTATCATCCGGTAATCGATAGGCATGATCTTCCGCGGCGGTTAGCACGTCAACCCTTCGAATTCTTAACCCTTCGGTAATCGCCCGCGGCACATGATGATCCATGTAGAGTTTAATCGGCACTTAAAGTAATCCTTTGGCTCTCAGACGCTTGCGCATGGGGGACTGCAAGGTCTTTTTTCGCGCCTTATCAACTTCTTTTAACTGCCTTGCGATTTCTTCCTCAAATTCCGCTTCGTGGTCCGCAAAATAGGCTAAAGCAGCATAGATCTGTCCCAGCGTCAAAAAAGGGTATTGATGCTGCATTTCTTCCGGGCTCCAACCATAGGCAATTTTATCCAAACCCAGTTGAAGGACCTTCATTCTGGTGCCGGCAATGACCGGTTTGCCGTTTTTATTCAGGGTAATGTGTTCGTACATTTTTTCAACAGTTGCCATTGCTAAACCTCGCTAATTCTCTTCTTTTAAGTGCGATACATACCTCCCCGGTCAAATGCTTTAAATTTTTATTACCGGTGTTCACTTCGATTCCCGAAAAGACCGAACAATCAGGCCGAATCCCCCGAAAATCAGCACTAACAGGATGACCAGGTGCCACAGTTTCATGGACATGCGGAATTGCAGGCGGCTCAAAACCTCCGCGGCGATAATCAGGAATCCCAAACCGGTGACCACCCACCCAATCTTGCTGTTGGAATTCCAAAACAATAAAAATATCCCTAAGATGAGGGGAAAGAGCACGATCAACGTGGAACCGCCCACGTAGCGCCCGAAATATCCGAAGGAAGCGGTGTCAACCCACACCGAATCGAGAAACAGCCAACATCCCCCCGCCAACATAATCAACCCGATGAAAAAAGCGCCCACGCCGCCTTCGCTGCCGCCGGAACCTCTCATGCTAAACGATTCTCCCTTTTTGGAAGTATAATTTATCAAAAAACGCGCTAAATCCAAACGGCGTTTTTTTGCAAGGCCATGCGCTGCCGGGTGTCCGCATAATTTTTTCCGGGCATGCGAAAATTCTGTTTTCTCCCCGGCCAATCCGGTGCTAAATTGTATCCTGCTCTTGGTGATATTATCTGTTAATGAACCAGTGAATGAGGGGTGGAATGGTGAGTGGTAGTTTCTGCGCAACACCCGATTACCCCTCACCAATCACCACTCACCCATGTTATCCATACCCTGCCGATTGAAAAATCGAGGAGAATTTCCTTGGCTAAACCCAGGTTTATCGCCTTACCGGAGTATCGAGAATATCCCGAAGCAGAAATGAAGCAGCGCGCCGCGGATTTCTACGCCGACATTCGCCGCCGGCGCACGGTGCGGGAGTTCTCTCCTCGTCCGGTGCCCCGGGAGGTCATCGAACACTGCCTGCTGGCCGCCGGAACCGCTCCCAACGGCGCCAACCGCCAGCCCTGGCATTTTGTAGTGGTCGGCAGCCCGGAAATCAAAAAACAAATCCGCGAAGCCGCGGAAAAAGAAGAACGGGAATTTTACTGCCGCCGCGCTCCCAGGGAGTGGCTGGAAGCCCTGGAGGCCCTGGGCACCGACGAACATAAACCGTTTTTAGAGACCGCGCCCTGCCTGATTGCCATTTTTGCCCAGGGCTACGAAGTAACCCCGGAAGGGAAAAAACTCAAAAATTACTACGTGCAGGAATCCGTGGGCATTGCCGCCGGTTTCCTGATCAACGCCCTGCACCACGCCGGGTTGGCGACGCTCACCCACACCCCCAGCCCCATGGGCTTCCTGAACGATATTCTCCGCCGCCCGGAAAACGAGCGCCCCTACCTGCTGCTAATTACCGGCTACCCGGCGGAGAATGCCAAAGTGCCGGATATTCATAAAAAAACGCTGAATGAAATTGCAACCTTTGTTTGAATTTGAAAAATGGTGTTCCGGTGTTATCGTGTTCGAGTGTTATAGTTTTTTAGCAACTTTACTCGAACACCATAACACCGGAAGCACTAAAACACCTGAACACTAAAACACTGCTTTAAGAGAGGGAAGAATTGGAATCTTTAATCATTATCCTGATTTTCATTGCAATCCTCTATGTCATTAGCAACCATCTTCTCAAGCGCAAGGATGCGCCGCAGGGCCAACCTCCCCGGGGCGAGGAGAGCGAGGAAGAACCGGCGGCGTCGGATGCCCCCAACGAGCTGTACCAGTTGGCGGAAAGGCTGGATGAATTCAATAAGCGCACCGCCTATCCCTCGGACTTGCTGGAGCACCCGGAATTCCGTAGTGGGGTGGAGCTGCTTTCTTCCCCGGCCTATTCCGTGACCGATCTGCTCTCCTACGCCGCCGGCGCAAACTCGGTGATCGGCTGCCTGGCCCTGGAGGCTCTCTCCCGCCGCGAAGAAGTGGATGCAAACACCCTGCGCAATGCCCTTTTTGCGATTATCAACGACTACTTTTACTGGAAACGCTACTTCGTGCTGCGGCTGCTAAACGCCCGGCTAAAGGAGCCGCTAATTGGGAGCATTATCCTGCGCGTCGATGATACCTGGCGGGACCCCGTTCCCCTGCGCAGCCTCAAGGAATTCATCCGCGAGCGGATACAGCAGGGTGAGGTTCCCGGTTTTGGAAATGCTTTGAATGGAATCAGCGAGGAGCGCCTGGCGCTGGTGGAGGGGTTTCTCAGCGAACTGGGCGAAGAGGCGAAGAAACCCCTTCAAATAGAATTACAGCAATGGCGCGACACCCGCATCGACCGCCCCTTTTTAGGATCGTTTGGCCATTTTGGGGATGAAGACCCGGAAAAATCGGATAAAATCTGGATCGAGCATGAATATCTGTTGAAAAAAGTTCAGGAGCTGGAAGCGGCGTTGTTGGAATCATCCCCGCGCTCGCTGGCGCTGGTGGGAGAATCCGGGGTGGGAAAGACCGCCATCGCCCGGGCGTTAAGCTGGCGGCTGCGCCGGCGCGGCTGGACCATTTTCGAGGCAGGAGCCGCAGATCTGCTGGCCGGGCAGATTTACATCGGTCAGTTGGAGGAGCGCGTGCAGCAACTGGTGCGCAAGATCGGGGGAAAGCGCAAAGTGCTCTGGATCGTGCCCAATTTCCACGAGCTGGCCTGGGCGGGAACCCACCGGCACAATCCCAGCGGGATAATGGACATGCTCTTCCCCTACCTGGAAAAACGAGACATTACCCTGTTGGGCGAAACCCAGCCGATTGCCTACGAGCGCTTGATCCAAACCCTGCCGCGCCTGCGCAGCGCCCTGGACACCCACCTCATCCAGCCGCTCTCGCACAGCGAAACCCTGAAACTGGCCCGGGAATGGAGCGCCCGTTTGCAAGCGATCAACGGCGCCGGCCCCTCCACCGCCCCGGCCATCTCCGATGAAACTCTGAAGGAGACTTTTCAACTGACCCAGCAATACTTAGGCGACAAAGCCGCGCCCGGCAATCTGCTCATGTTCTTAGAACTGACCTGGAAACGCCTTTCCGCCGGCGGCGCGCAGCCCGGGAAAATCACCCTCGACGATTTGTTAGTAACCCTTTCCCAGCTTACCGGCCTGCCGCTCAGCATTTTAGACGAGCGCCAGGGGCTGGATTTGAACGCCCTGCGGGAACTCTTCCACAAGCGGGTGATGGGGCAGCCGGAAGCGGTGGATTGCCTGGTGGAGCGGGTGGCCATGATCAAAGCGGGGTTGACCGATCCCAACCGCCCCGCGGGCGTGTTCCTCTTTGCCGGGCCTACCGGAACCGGCAAGACCGAGATCGCCAAAACCCTGGCGGAATTTCTCTTCGGCTCCCCCCGGCGGATGATCCGCTTAGATATGAGCGAATTCCAGAATACCGATTCCCTGGAGCGCATCTTAGGGGAAAGTGAGAAAGATACCCACAAGAAATCCTTAGGGGACCTGATCCGCAAGCAGCCCTTCTCGGTGCTGCTGTTGGATGAGTTCGAGAAATCCCATCCCAACGTGTGGGACCTCTTCCTGCAAGTATTCGACGAGGGCCGGCTGACCGACCGGATGGGCAATAGCGCGGATTTCCGCTACTCTATCATTTTTATGACCACCAACCTCGGCGGGGTAATTCCCCGGGGCGCCAGCATCGGGTTTACCGGGGAGGAGAAGGTGTTTACGCCCCAGGCGGTGGCCAAAGCCATCGAGCAGACCTTCCGCAAGGAGTTCATCAACCGCATCGACCGGGTGGTGGTGTTCCAGCCCCTCAGCCGGGCGGTGATGCGCGAGGTGCTGCGCAAAGAGCTAAACGAGGCATTGCAGCGCCGGGGACTGCGCAGCCGCGCCTGGGCGGTGGAATTCCACGACTCTGCACTGGAATTCTTGCTGGATAAGGGATTTACCGCGGACTTAGGCGCCCGCCCGCTCAAACGCGCCATCGAGCGCTACCTGCTCTCGCCCCTGGCGCTCACCATTGTAAACCACCAGTTCCCGGAGGGCGACCAGTTCCTGTTCGTGCGCAGCAACGGGAGGGAAATCGAAGTGGAATTCGTGGATCCCGACGCGCCGGAAGAAGACTCCTTCGGAGAGGAAGGACAGGAGCAGGGGGCAGGGGCAGGAGCAGGGGGCAGGAGGCAGGGGGCATTGGAAGGGGGCGGGGCTACCGGCAGGCAGTTTCGCCTGGAGGAAATCATTCTGGAGTCCCAGGGAAGCCCCGCGGAAGTGAAATTCCTGAAAGCCGCTTATGACCGCTTAGCAAAACATCTTGAAGGAACAGATTGGCAGCTGCAAAAGGCCGGGGCGCTGGCCCGCACCGCTGCGCCGGAGTTCTGGGAATCGCCGGAGCGATACGCCGTGCTGGGGTTAGCGGAGTACATGGACCGCATCGAGACCGGGTTTGCCACGGCCGGGCGGCTTTGGGAGCGGCTGGTGGGTTCCAAACCGCGGGAGCGCAAACAATTTTCGCCATCCCTGGTGAAATCGCTGGCGCACCAGCTTTATCTCCTGGAGGCGGCGGTGCGCGACGTGGCCGAAAACCGTCACCAGGACGCTTTTCTGCGCATCGAGGCGGGGCGGGATTCCGCGATTGCGGATCACCTGAACGATGAATTCGCCCGGAAACTCGCCCGGATGTACTTGCAGTGGGCGGAAAAGCGGCGCATGCGCCACAAAATTTTGCAGGAAGGCGGGGGAAACGGGAAAGAGCCTTATTACCTGGTGTTAGCGGCGGCGGGGTACGGCGCCTACGGCATCCTGGAAAAAGAGGCCGGGCTGCACGTATTCGAGATGCCCGCGGGCGGGAAATCCGATAAATCCTTCCGGCGCTGCAAAGCCCACGTCGAGGTGATACCCCAGCCGCCGGAGCCGGCCGGCAACGAGCCGGAGGCGCTGCTGAAACAGGCGCGGTTAGAATTCGCCAAAGCGAAGGATGGAAAACACCTCACCATCGTGCGCCGCTACCGCGAGGAGCCTTCCCCGTTAGTGCGCGACGGGGTCAGAAACTGGCGCACCGGGCGGTTGGACCGGGTGCTAGGCGGGGATTTCGATTTAATGGGGTAGTGGGGGGCAGGAGCAGGCTTGCTCTGAGCTTGTCGAAGGGGGGCAGGAGCAGGAGGGCAGTAAATTAACGGACAACATCCTGCAGACCGTCGGCCTCGATGCAGCCTGAAAATGGCTTGTCAATGTTAATGATCAGAGTTAAATTTGAAATTATTAAACGAAAGGGAGAATCACAGTGGTCGGAAATGAAACCATAAAATCATTGCGATACATTGTAGATGAACAGGGACGCCGCACCGCTGTTCTGTTGGACATTCGGGAATGGGAGCTTTTACTGAACTGGATTGAAACGGTTACGGACCGAAAAATAGCCGTTGAGGCTCTGGAAGAGTTGCAAAAATCCGGCGGGCGACCGCAGCAAGCGGGCTGGTTAGCCTGGGACAATATCAGCGAGGAATGGGGTGAGAAAAAGAAAACGAAAGCCTCAAAGCCCCAACTATAAAATATGGATGCGGCCAGACGTCCATACCGCCCGCAAAAAATTGCCCGGGCGAATACGCCAGCAAGTCAAGCGCACCGTCGATGAATTGAGCCAGAATCCGCGTCCTTCCAATAGCCAGGTTTTAACGTTACCGGAACAATTTCAGACCCAATGGGAAGCCAGGCGGATTCGAATAGAAAATTGGAGAATTATTTACGCGATTAATGAGAATTGGGGAGAGACAGGGGTTTTGACTATCCAGAAGAGGCCGCCTTACGACTACGAAGATTTGGAAACCTTGCTATCGGAATTGTCGCATTCATAATGTGCGCACGCCTCCAGGTAGGAGTGAGATTGTAGCATTACTGAAACCACGGATTTCCTCCGCCAAAAACCGAAGTATGGAAAAAGGAGGACTATGAAATCCCGTAGATCAACCTTTCAACTGCCAATCTTCTTAACAATTTTAACCTTCCTTATTCAGCAGGGAGGCGGGCAAATAATCCCCCCCTGCGTTCCCGGCTGGAGCGGGGAAACGCTGATCGACTGCGAGAGCGCCCTGAACTGGAGCGTGGAAACGGGCGCCGGCGCTTCCGGCAGCCTCGCTCCTGCCGCGGGGTTCATCGACAACGCCGTGGAATTATCCTGGAATCTCGGCAGCGGCGACTGGGTACAGGCGAAATATACTTTTCCCCAGCCGCTGGATCTCTCCGGAAAAGACATTTTCGGCCTCAGCCTGCGCGGGAGCAGCAGCCCCGCCAACCGCCTCAGCCTGATGTTCGCGGATACCAATAACGTTTTCTTCGGGATCGACCTCGAGGGGGCGAATCTCATTGCCCGCTGGATGGTCAACCTCGCCTTCCCGAAGAAGATGTTCTACCACTTTTTCACCCTCCCGCCCCATACCGGCGCGCAAATCGACTGGTCGCAGATCAACCGCTTTTTTGCGGCGGTGAAACGCCCCGCCCCGGCAAGCGGCGGCGGCAGCGGCCAGTTGCGAATCGACCATTTGCAGGCCGGCCGCGCCGCGGACTGGCCGCGCCAGGCGGATTTTGAAACCGTGCTGCCGGATTCCACCGCCGCCGCCAACGCCATCAATTATTTGCTGAGCCAGAAAAAGAGCAGCGGATTGTTCCAATCCTGGAAAGAAGAAATTCCCGGCAAAGCGCATCTATATGACCAGGCCCTCACCCTGCTCGCGCTTACCCGCGAAGGAATTTGGCAGGGAGGGCTTCCGCTCGATGAGCCGGCCCGAAAAGCCGACAGCCTGGCCAATTTCCTCATCTCGGCGCAAAAACCGGACGGCCACTGGGCGCGCACCTGGGACCCGGAAAGCGGCGCAGAGCTGAGCGACGACGGCTGGGTGGGCGACCAGGCCTGGTGGGTGCTGGCGCTGATAGAGTATTCCGCGAAATCCGGCCACCCCGCGGCGGCCGTTTCCGCGAACGCGGGAGCGGATTGGCTGGCCGTGAAAATCGACTCTGCCGGGAAAGTCGTTCCCAGCACCGAGGGCAACGTGGACGTGTGGTGGGCCATGATCGCCGCCGGGCGTTATCCCCAGGCGGATTTGATTCAGGATTACCTGTTGAACGCAGTTTGGGACGAGGATTTGCAATACTGGTGGCGCGGTTACGGGGAGTATCCCGACCCGGCCATCGCCATGGATGCGGCTGCCTGGGTGGGAGAATTCGCCAAAACCAGCCGGGTAAACCACCCGGAAATGGCCCGGGCGGCCTTGAGTTTCGTGCGCCGCACCCTGGTAACTGCCGATACCGGCGGCACGCTCTGCGGCTTCGACGGTATGGGGCCGGTGGGTATCTGGTGCGAGGGAACCGCACAGTACCTCTCCGCCGGGGGCGAGGATGCGCAGGCGTTTCTGAATATGCTGCGCTCGTTGCAGCGGGCAGACGGCGGGATGCCGGGATCGCCGGAGAGCTGGCCCGGAAGCGGTTTCGGGTGGCTGAGCGCCTGGAGCGGCCTGGCGCCCACCGCCTGGCTCTATTTCGCGCTAACCGGTTCTCCTTTCCCGGCGGCGGCAAGCGTGGCAATTCCCCCGGCGGGGGAGCATGGCGCGATCCGCCAACTCATTCTCAAGCAAAACTATCCCAACCCCTTCAACGCCGTTACCGTCTTCGAATACTTTCTTCCAATAGCGGAACTGACGCAATTGAGCATATTTGATGTTTCCGGCCGGGAGATTGCGGTTCTACTGAATGAGAAACAATCTCCCGGCTGGCATAAACTGATCTTCGAGGCCGGGGATCTACCCAGCGGAGTCTATCTTGCCAAATTGTCCGCGGGCAGGTTTTCGGCCAGCCGGAAATTGCTGCTGGTAAAATGAATCCCTGCACCGCCCGTTTTTGATTCTATCTAAGGTCTTGTAATTCCCCCCGGCTTTTCCTAATTTTCATCCCTGGTAATGAAATCGCCGAAACATCCTTTTTACTTTCATCCCGGAGACCGATGATGAAAAACAGCCCGCTTTTCTTTTCCGCGCTCTTCGTTGCATTGCTGCAAGGGGGATTTTCCCAACCCCTCACCTCCCCCTACCTCAACAATCCCGACCTCGCCATCGGCTACGTGGACAGTTGTGCAACCTTCTGGATCAACGCGCACGATACCCTCTTCGGGGGGTTTTTCACCGACATCGGCAGAACCGGCAACGTGCTCAACCTCAACAACAAGTACATGCTCTCCCAAACCCGCAATGCTTACGGTTACGCGCGCGCTTACATGCTCACCGGCAATGAAACCTACCTCCAATTCGCCCGGGAAGGGCTGAGCTTCCTCTACGGCCACGCCTGGGACCCCAATAACGGGGGCTGGTTCAACCGCATGAACCGCCAGGGAACCCCCGTCGGCGCAACCTCCAATAAAAGCGCTTTCGACCAGCATTACGCCCTTTTGGGCATTGCCGCTTATTACGAAGCCACCCGCGATACGTTGGAATGGAACTGGCTGATGGCCGGTTATGACCACATGGAAAATCATTTATGGGACAGCCGCCCGCAGTATTTCGGGTATTACGATTACGGCAGCTACAACTGGGCAACGCTATCGGGTAAAAGCTTCAACGCCACGGTGGACGCCATCACCACCCACCTGCTCTACCTCTACCTGATGACCGAAGACCCCCTTTACAAAGAGCGCCTGCTGCAAATAGCGGATAATATTTTGACTCACCTGGTCGCCAGCATGAGCGGGCAGGCAATCGGCTTCGTGGAGGAGTATGATTCCGACTGGAACTGGAACAACAGCGAGACCATGACCATCATGGGGCACGTGCTGAAAGCGGCCTGGTGTTTGGGGCGGATTTACCAGCTCGAACCGGATACGACGTACACCCGGGGGGCGCGGCAACTAATCGAAGACGTTTTGGCGAACGGCTACGACCATGAATTCGGCGGACCCTACAAGGATTACAACCGCGTGACCGGGCAAATGCTGATGTGGGGCATTCCCGACACCGCCAAAGCCTGGTGGCAGATGGAGCAGGCCCTCACCGCGGGGTTGATGATGTACGACCTCACCGCCGAGGCGCAGTACCTGCAAATGGCCGATGAAACCCTGGATTTCTTTATGAAATACTTTGTGGACCACACCTACGGGGAGGTCTATTCCGACCGCACCCGCTACGGCGGCGCCATTCCCCAGTGGGGGAACAACAAAGGCAACAGCGGGAAGGCGGCGTACCACTCCATCGAATTGGGCTATTACGTGTATCTCTACGGCAAATTGTTCGTGAAGAACGAGCCGGCGACGCTGCACTACCAATTCACCCCCCTGAACGAGCCGCGCGATATTCTTCTAACCCCCCTGGCCATCGCCGATGACCAATTGCGCATCGCCGGGGTGCTGCGGGAGGGCCAGCCGTATAACGATTTCGACCCGGCGGCGCGGGCGCTGCACCTGCCCGCGGGGGTGGACGGGCATTTCGAGGTGACCTACCAGCGCACGGTTACCGGCGTCGCTGCGGCAGGGGATCCATTCCCGCCGCGGGAGTTCGAATTATCTCAGAATTACCCCAATCCATTCAATCCTTCGACCGCCATCGGTTACCGGCTGAATCAATCCGCCGATGTGGAACTGGCGGTTTTCAACGCCCTGGGGCAGAAAATCGCCGTGCTGGTGCAGGAAAAACAGGCAGCCGGAAATTACAAAGTGCAGTGGAACGGAAGAAACGAAGCCGGGGAGCCAGCGGCCAGCGGAGTGTATCTCTACCGTCTCCGGACGGGATCGGCAGTGGAAACGCGGAAGATGGTAATGTTGAGGTAGGGAGAGGTTTTAGTGTTATGGTGTTTTAGGGAGATTACTTTGACGCACTAAAACACCCAAACATTATAACACTCGTACGCCCGTTTTTACGTTTCGAAAATATCTCTCACTTTCATCCGGAAGCCTTCTAAAACGCCTTCTCCCCTCAAAATATCTTTTATGCCCAGGGTTTGGGTTTCCCTGGCGGGGCGATGCACTGTCACGGTCTGGCTTCCCGGGTCAACTACCCAAACCTGTTCCGCCCCAATAGCGAGATATTCCCGCACCTTATCGCGAATATTTTTTCTCGACTCGGTCGGGGAAAAAATCTCCACCACCAATTCCGGGGAAATTTCTAAATATTTTTTGTGGGGCCGGTCAGGCAGCCGTTCTTTGGAGATAAACGCCACGTCGGCTCCCCGCACCGTATCCGGGTTCCGGCGGGTATAAATTCCTACCTCGCCGGTAAGCACCCAGCCCAGCTTTTTCCTTTTTATATAGCTTTTTAACGCATGAACGATATTTACTTCGATAAATCCATGTTCGGCGTTGGTCGGGCTGGTCATCACGATCCTCCCCTCGATCAGTTCACACGGGCCAATATCCCCCATTTCCCATAGTTCTTCCCCGGAAATAAGCTGCTGTTCTATGATGGTTGAAGTCTGCGGCATACCGGTAAACTCCTTTTTTAAGGCGGTTCCAGGTTATCACTGAACTTTTGCAAATTTAGGCGAGTCCCAGATGAGCCTTGATTCTGTTTGGTTGCCAACCATCAAGGATAGCGCGTTCAATGGCCCAGGAGATGGTT
>JABWBP010000142.1 GCA_013360445.1 Calditrichaceae bacterium
AGCTGCCCAATTTTTCGCCGGAATTGGCCATGTCGATCATCACCGGCGCTTCCAGGGTCTGGCCGGAGAAGTTCAGGTTGGCGTAAGCCTGCACTTCGGTTCCTTGCGCAGGCGATGGCAGGGTGGATTTGCCGAGCGGAGCCGGGGCGGGCAAGCATACCGTGGTTCCCACCGGGAAGGGCACCGGGAAGCCGACTTCCCAGGTGAGGGTAGCCAGCGCGTCGGTGGAGTTGGTGAGGCCGTCTTCGGTGACGTCGCCAAAGCCGATGGCAATGCGATCCAGCACCGGCTGGGGCACCGGGATGCCGACGTCGTAGGAGAGCATCAGCAGCGCATCCAGGGAGGTGACGGAGCCGTCGCCGTTAACGTCGCCTAACAGGCCGGTGGTACAGGCCGGGGGCGGAACGATGCAGGTGATGAAGATCGACCATTCGTGCAGGGTGCCGGTATCGCCGGTGGCGTCGTCAAAGATTCTCAGCACCCAGTCGCCCACGGCATTGCTGCCGCTAAACTTGCCGAACCCGGGCGGGAAGCCTTCGGGACGGAATGCCCCGGTAAACGGCGCGACCCCGGCAGTGATGGAGATCGCGGCCTGGTCGTCGAAGATGGTTCCGATGTAGTTTTCACCGGTGCCGCCGTTATCCGTGGAGAGTTCCAGGGAATCGCCCCAGGGCGTGAACAAAAAGATGTCCAGGTCTCCGTCGAAGGTATGGGTGAGCGAGTCGATGATCACTTCCATATCCAGAATGATGCAGGAATCCACGGCGATGGTGTCCAGGGTAGTGGTGTTGTCCAGGATGGCTTTATTCACCAGGCCGCTGGCAATCAGGCTGGTCTGGATGGTGGTTCCCACGGGATAGACGGTAACGTCCCGGCAAATGCTGTCGTTGCTGGGATCGGAATCATCGGGAATATTGGTAACCAGGCACAACTGGTAATCCCCGGTAGCGTTGGGAGTGTAGCTGAAGCTTACCACCGCGGAAGCTCCCGGGGCGAGGGTGACCAGTTGCGTGCCGAGGGTTATCCCGTCTTCCTGGAATTGAATCGGAACATTGGTCTCGGTCTGGTTTCCGGTATTGGTTACCTGCCCTTCGATGGTGTAGGTGCCATCGACGATCAGCAGGTCCTCGGAAATGGTGAGGTAATCCCAGCGGAAATCATGGATCACTTCCCGGAATCCGACCCGGATGATCGGGAGCAGCTCGTGGAAAGTGGTGTTGGGCGCGTCTTCAAAGAACAGCCAGGCCCCGCCCTGGAAGCTGAGCGAGCTTCCGCCAAAGCGGTGCGGGATGTCGTTGGCGCCCAGGCGGCTGGGACTTTCCGCTCCTACCGGGAAGTTGGAGGTGATATCGTTGGATACCATCATCGCATAATAATCGCCCGCGGCCAGGGGGAATTCGGTGTAGAAAGTGGCCAGAACCGGGCGAGGATCCAGTTCCCCGAAGGTGCCGGTATGTACCAGGTGCAGGGGCACTTCCGGCGTATCGGCATCTACACTGTAAATCCAGATCTCGAAGCTCGAGGCGGAGAGCGGCGAACCGGTGATCAACATCTGCACGCTGCTCAGGGTATCGCTGTCGGTCAGGGTAAAACGGGTTCCGATCATGGCGGTGTCGGTGCCGACTACCCCGATGTTCAAGGTATAACCGCCCACGTCATAGCCTAATTGGTTGCCGACCACGATCAAAGAATAGGAAGTGTCGTTAGAGAGATCGGTGTCGGTAAAATTATCGGTGAACATGGCGATGTCATAGACGCCGGGGGTTTCGGCAGTGGCGTCCCAGGTTCCGCTGAAAGCGTAGGTGGTGTCGCCGAATCCGTCGAACGTGACGGCATCGGTGGTGGAGAACACCACGGCGCGGGCGGCCTGGTCGCTCACTTCCACGTTAACGTCGCCGCTGTTGGTGGGACCGTTGTTGCTGAAATCGCCGGAGAAATCAATCGAACCGGTAATCCCCGGCTGCGACTGGGCCACAAAGGTCAATTCCGGCAGGCGCACCAGGTTGGCGGCCACGTCGAAGGTTGCTTCGCTCACGCTCACGTCGTCGATGGCCATGTCGCTGGTGAAACTGGAGCCGGTAATCCCGCGGAAGCGGACGCGCACCACCCCGCCGGCATAGGGAGAGAGATCCGCGCTGGCCTTACGATAAGGATCGGTCTGCACGGTCTGCTGCTGTCCCACCAGGGGTTCCATGATGTCGAGGTCCCAGGTAGCGCCGCCGTCGGTGCTGACGTCCACGTGGATTTCTCCGGTGGTGGCCCCGAACATGTGATACCAGAAAGAAACCACCGGGCTGCTCAAGCCGCTCAGATCGATGCAGGGGGATATGAGATTCGCGGTTTTAGCAGGGGAGTTGGGCGAAGAAGATTCGGTGAACATGTAATGGCCGAGGGTGGTGCCCAGGGTATGGTCCACGTTGGGGCCGGTACTGGCAGAAGGCGTTCCGGCGGAATCCGGGAACCAGTCAAAATCATCCCCGGCGGCGTTTACCCAGCCGTTTACGACCGCGCCGGTAGTGTTGGATTTGAAGGTCTCGAAATCTTCCAGGTACGGCGAGGCGTAAGTGCCGCCGAAGAAACCGGTCGAGAGCATATCATTGTTGGGATTGCCGTCGCCCGCCAGGGTGGTGGTAATGTCGAAAGTATAACTGCCCACCGCGGAGAGATCCGCAGTTCCCACGGTGATGTCCAGGGTTCCCAGCCCGGGAATGATACCGCTGCTGGCGGTGGTGGAAACCATCTGGTTGATCGGCCCGGTAATATTCACGTCCACGTCAACCGGGTTTAAACTTAGATCCAGATCGGTAGTCGTGAAGTTCTGAACCGTCACAACAACGCTCTCGCTGGCGCCGGTGCAGCTCGTGGGAGAGGGCGAGGCCAGCGCAACCGGGCCGACGTCCAGCGCCGGGGGAGTGCCGACAAAGAAATTATCGACATAGAAATTCACGTCCCCGGCATTAGCAGTGTCATCGGCCAGAAATCCGATATACAGGGTGGTTGCGGAGCCGTAAGCGGCCAGATCGATCGTCTCGGTCATACCGGTGGGAGGAATGGCGTCGGCGTTGGTGTAAAACGCCAGGATGTTGCTGCGATCCCAGGTGGTTCCATCGGTAGAGGCGACCACAAACACGGTGTCCCCGACCGGGATGCTGGAAGCGGCGGTGCCGGTAAAAGGGGTCACCGCAATATCATATTTCAGCACCTCTTGCTGCCGGGAGGTCATGTCGATTGGCGGGGAGATCAGCCAGTCGAGATCGGTGGTGGTGGAACCAAAAAGATTGAACCGCGCGGAGCGGGTCAGGGTGGGATCGTTCCCGAAATCGTCGAACGCCCAGGCTCCGTCAATAGTGGTCGAGGGGGTAAAAGTGCCGAAATCCAGGTTGTCGGCGCCCAGCCAGCCTATGGAATTGGGGCTGCTGTTGTAATCGGTGAAATCTTGCTCGTAAGGCAGGGTTTTCGCCCGAACGACATCCTGGGAGACCGCGGAAGTGTCATTGGTGGGATTGGCATCCGGCGCATAGGTGGTGTAAACGGTTACGGTATAAGTTCCGCTATCGGCCGGCGTCCAGGCGGTCGGGAAGGTCACCACGTCGGAAGCGCCGCTGGCCAGCGTGCCGCTGTAAGTTACGGTGCTGCTACTGCCGTCGCTGACCATGTAGGTTACGTCGAAACCGCTGGCGGCGTTGGCGCCGAAATTTTGCACCGTGGCGCCGATGGTCGCCGGGTCGCCCGCGAATAACAGGAAACCCGAATAATCGACGGTTACGTTGGTAACCCCGATATCGTCTGCGGATTGAATGAAGAATTCCCAATAATCATTGTCGGGATTGGCAGAGCCATTGCCTGATTGCGGCACCAGGCTGTCTCCATATTGCACTGCGTTAGAGCCGTCATATTGCAGGCCTACGGTGCTGGTGAGCAGCGGGGTGGTGCTGGAGTATTGATCCACCACGTAAATCTTGTTGGTGGTCTCTTCCAGCACGATTGCAACGTAGGCAAAGGAAACAAAGGGATTGCCGTATTCGAACGAATACCACTTGATCCACAATTGGCGATTGGGCGCGGTACCGAATACTTTGATGCGCACGTCATCGCCGGTGGCGGTGGGGGGGGAGCTGGTGAATTCATCCCACATCCCGGCAATGCTCAAGGGGGGCAGGCCGGCGCTGGGAAGATTGGTGTTCGCGCCCGGCAGGGCGGTCGCCGTGGTATCAAAGGTGACCACGCCGTTCTGGCTGGCTATGAAATGGGTCACCGGTGTGCCGAAGAATTCAAAGGCAAAAGGGATTGCCTGAACCGGCGACCAAATATTGGCGCTCTGCGGGCCGAGGACGATATTGGTCCAGCCGCTAATGCCCGGGGCGTCGCCTTCGGTGTTGATCCCGCCGGGGTTGCCGGCATTAGAGTAGTACAGAACGGAGTAATTCACGGGGGGTTGGGCAAACACAAACGTGAATAGAGAAAGGGAAAACAGCCAGACAAAAATAGCTCGAAAAGCAGCATTTCTCTTTGCGATGCTCATAATTTCCTCCTGAGAAATCTCAAATGAGTGATTTAAGGGAAACAGAACCACGATGAATTAGCAGGATATTCAATCCCTTTCCTGGTTTTGGGAACCTCCGGATGGGGCGGCTTTCGAGGAGGCATTGGTCCCCGTGGTTTTGTTCTGGGAGGCATCTGGATTTCTCTGCTGCCTGGCGGCTTGATTCTTAGCTTGCCGGATTTTCTCTAATTTCTGTCGGTCCCTGGCAGTCATTTTCTGTTGGCTGTTCTGCCCGGCTTGCCGGTTAGCTAACGCTCGCTCCTGTTCTTCCTGCTCCGCCTTCAACTTCTCCTGGGGAGTTTTGGGGTCAACTGCTTTGTTGGACGTTTGCGAACGTCCGATGAGGCTTACCGTGCGGTACTCTTTCGCCTTTTCGGGCTGGGCAGCGCTCATTTTCTCCTGCTGCTGGTCAGGAGGAGTACTGGCTGCGGCATCGGATTGCGCAAAAACATTGGAGAACGCAAATGACGCCAGTACCGTAAAGATGATCCATACGGTTCTATTCATAACAACTCTCCTTGAGTTTGGTGAGTAAATAGATGAATTTAGTTAATGCCTTAGAACAACCTGCAAATGCGGAAGAATGAAATGGCCGGGGTGTACCGCCCCCAAATGACTACGCGGCCCGGCGGCCATTAACCTTGAGCGCCAATAATTCACTCATCCGGAATTGCGATAGTTGCTCTTCGGCGAAGTAGCATTCGAAAAGTGGAAGTAAAGAGTTTATCTTCTCGAATTCATCGTTATTATATTATTAGACCTGGTAACGAAAGACCGGTAATTGCAGACAATATTAACAACAGACATAAAACAGAAGAAGCATTCGAAGACGGTTTTAAAATAGCAAAAAAAGTCTAAGAATCAACACTTTTAAAATTTTTGTCTCATCATTTTGAGAAAAAAAGAAAGCCCCGGCCAAATTCCAACCGGGGCTTCCTAATTCTACAACCCTTAGATAACCATCTCAATGCGATACGGAATACGCATAATGCAATACGCATTGCCTATTCCGTGCGATCCCGACAAAAACATATCCATCCCTGGATATAGTCGGCTTGCCCCTTCGGGGGATGAAACCTTCCCGGTTTCACTTCAACAGCATCAGTTTGCGGTCGGCGACGAACTTGCCGGCCTTCATGCGCAGGAAGTACATCCCCGAGGGAACCGCCTGGTTCTGCTCGTTGACCCCTTCCCAGCGCACCGTGTAAGCGCCGGCCTGCTGTTTGCCGTTCACTAAGGTCTGCACCTTTTGGCCTAACAGGTTATACACCACGATCTGCACCTCCGCCGCTTCCGGCAGCTGGTAGCGGATCTCCGTGGCCGGGTTGAAGGGGTTGGGATAGTTGTCC
>JABWBP010000143.1 GCA_013360445.1 Calditrichaceae bacterium
TACAAATGTTGAACACCTCCGGTGTTCGGAAAAGAATCCTGGCTACAATGTGGCTTCATTGCCTGTAAATGGAAATTTCAACGTGCGTTTAGTATAGAAGCTGTTTTAAAAGTTCTTTTCTCTGCCGCGAAGTCACAAAGGCGCGAAGTTTCACCAGGATTTATAATCATTTCTTTGTGGAACCTTGTGCCTTAGAGCCTTCGCGGCCTGTCTGACCCAGGCAGGCAACTTTTAAAACGGTCTCTTAGGCCGTACCGACAAAAGGGTAGGCGCGCGAAGTATAAACAAATATTACTTCAAATTCAAAATGTTATCAAAAATGTTCCCTACCGACCAGGCGGTCACGCCGGGTTTGAAAAGCCCGGCATATTCCCGGGCCAGGGCAAGGTCGCGGCCCAGCTCCAGGGCATCCTGGTCCACGGCGTAGAACCAGCGTTTTTTCATGATTCGCCGGGCCAGGCTGGCCTGCTCGGTCTGTCCCGGGGTGGGAATCAACAAGGCTTTTTTGCCTAACTCCGCCAATTCCATCAAGGTGGAATAACCCGGCCGGGAGACGATCAGTTCCGCGCAGTTGAAAAACCGGTTCATTTCCCGCCGGGGAAGATGGGTATAAATTCGGAGGTCGGGAGTTTCCCGCAGCGCCCCGCTCGCCTCGCTTTTTCCCAGCACCAGCACTTTTTTGCCGGGAACCGTTTCGATCTGTTCTAAAATTTTCTGTTCCAAAAGGGTTCGCTGGGGTTCGGGGCCGGAAATGGAGACCAACACGTCCAACGATTCGCTGCACTCCTGCCGGGTAATGCTGGAGAGAATCCCCCCATAGGCGTAGCGTTCCGCGCTTCCGAGGGGCAAACGGCTCAACTCCCCGCTCAATAAACCGCCGGAGCCTCCGGGCAGGTCGGGAATAATAACTTTTCGATAGTTTTGATGGAACCGGATGTTAAACCGCGCGCCCAGGGGGGCCAGTAAGTTCAACCCGGGAGGCATGGCAAAATAAATTTGGTGGGAGATAAAATAGGATGGAACCCGCTGGTGATACATTCCATAACAATGGTCACTGATGATAAGATCGGGTGAGAACTCGTTTACGATTTTTTCGCAACAGCGCTGCTCTTCGCGGATGGTTTGCAGCAGGCCGGGCATTTGAAAAGCTAATTTCGGCAGCAGCGTGCGGCGGCGGCGGGTATATTCGATCTGGTAGTCGGGAGTTACCCGGAAAGCGGTATCGGGAAGCTCGAGTTTCAGGAATTCCAGGGCGCGGCCGTTGCTGCCCAGGAGCATTTCCCATCCTCGCCGGAGAAATTCCCGGATCAAAGGCAGGCTTCGGGCGGCATGTCCCAGGCCCATATTCAGCACCGCGTAGAATACTTTGCCAGCGCTCATTCTTTTTGCTCCCGAAATGCCCGGCGCCCGTGAATCTCCAAAATCCAATCCGCTACCAGGCCGGAGACGTGCTGCAATATTTCCTGGTAACTTTTCGCCGGGCGGATCAATACCTGGTAGCTATGGTCGCCGCCTTCGATCCAGTGCAGGGTAACGCGGTCGCGCAGCCCGCCGAGGGCGGTTTGGAGCAGATCCATCCGGGCGAAGGCGTCGCGGGTTCCCTGGATGAAGAGCATGGGAAGTTGCAGGGGATGGAGATATTCATCGCGCAGCTGGTCGAATTTTCCCGGGGGATGGAGAGGATAGCCCAGGAAGACCAAACCCGTGATGCGGGGAAAATCGCCGGCAACCATGGTGGCAATACGCCCGCCCATGCTCTTGCCGCCGATGAAGAGGCCGCTGAACTGCAAGTGCTCCGTCACCCAGCGGATCACCAGCTTCCAGGAGTCTTCCAGGATTTCGGAGCGGTCGGGGACCTGGCGGCGGGCGACTTTGTAGGGGAAATTGAAGCGCACCACCTGAACGTCGCGATTTTGCACACCTTCACTGATGATGTTCAAAAAGGGAGAATTCATGTCCTTGCCGGAGCCGTGCGCCAGCACCAGCAACGGGCGATCCGCCCGAATAATTTCCGGCGCCAAAATTTCCACCTTACGGGCCGGATCGAGGGAAATAACTTCGTTTGGCATCGCTGGTACTCCATTTTGGATATCCGATGCTGGATGCTCGGTACTCGATTCTTGATGTTCGATATTCGCTGCCGGATAGTTGATATACCACTTTTTAACAACGAGCATCGAGCATCCAGCATCGAGTCCCCGCTTCAGCCGGAGCCGGAACGGCGTTTTTTGGCATAATTATAAGCGGTAACGGCGGAGATAACGTGGCAAATCCATCCTAACATCCCGCCGGAACCGATCCACAGGCCCGGGGTAATGATCAGCCAGAAAAGCCCCCGCAAAAAAGCGCCGTTGTAAAACTGGCCCACCCCGGGAATGAGCAGGCTGAGCACCGCCGCCACTCCCGGCTCCCGGTAACGCCGCGCAGTATCGTTCGCCGTTGCATTCATCTGCGAAATTTCCCTGGTTAAGTTGACTTGTTCGCGAATCCGCTCCTGCCCCATCCGGCCCAACTCACAAAAAATATAAACTGATGAACGTTAAAAACAAAAATATTAATGGAATTGGAGAATGCCCGGCCGGGCGCAGCAATAAAAAAGGCCGTCCCCCTGGACGGCCTGTAAATACTCAGTGCAAACTAATTTGCCGATAAAATGCCGGGGAAGCGCGCTTCACTGCTTCCTCTTGGCGGTTCAGGCATTTTCTTCCGATTCACCCGCTTCGGAAACAGGCTCCTCTTTGGCTTTGCTTTTGGTTTTCTTGGCGGTTTTCTTTTCTGCTTTTTCTTCCGGCTCTGCCGCCGCAGCGGTTTCGGAGGCTTGCGCTTCTTCTTTCTTGGGTTTTTTAGCGGTCTTTTTCCTGGCTGCTTTCGCTTCCGTTTCCGCTTCCGCCGGCTGCGCCTCTGCTTCGGCGTGTTGCGGCTCCGCTTCCGCTTGCGGCTCAGGCGACGTTTCTATGGCCGGGGCTTCGCTTTTTTCTTCTTTTTCCGGTTTCTCGACTGCTTCGGCCTCTTTTTTCTTGGGTGGAACTTTCCGGCCTTTGCCGGCTTCCGGCGCTTCTTCCAACTCCGGGGCCTTTTCCACGATCTCTTTCAAAGTGGCGGGAGTAAGGGTATGCTGGGCCAGGTAATTATCCACCACTTCCTTTTCTTTGCCCTTCAGGTATTCGCTCACCGAGAGAACGATACGCTTGTTTTCTTTGTCGAACTCGATCACCTTCAAGGGCAATTCCTCGCCCACCTTGAAATGGTCGGCGGCGCGTTTGAGGTTTTGCTTGCCGAGGTGATTCAGGGGCACAAAGGCGTCCACGCCTAAGGGCAGGGTCACGATAACCCCTTTGTCGATCAGGCGGGCAATAGTTCCGGCCGTTTCGGTGCCATTCTGGTAAGCCTCTTCGAAGGCGTCCCAGGGATTCGCCCCCACCTGTTTGTGGCCCAGGGCAATGCGCCGTTCATCTTTGTTGATGTCCAGCACCACCACTTCGATTTTTTCACCCTTGCGGATGATCTCGCTGGGATGGCGAACCTTGCGGGTCCAGGAAAGATCGGAGATGTGCACCAGCCCGTCCACCCCTTCGGTCAGCTCCACGAACGCGCCGAAGGGGGTCAGGTTGCGCACCTCCCCGGTATGGCGACTGCCGACCGGGAATTTGTCTTCGATGTTTTCCCAGGGATCCGGGGTGAGTTGCTTCAGTCCTAAGGAGATTTTGCGCTCTTCCGGCTCGATGTTGAGCAGCACCGCTTCCACTTCCTGGCCTTCCTTCAAAATCTGGGAAGGATTTTTGACGTGGTGCGACCAGCTCATTTCCGAAACGTGGATCAGGCCTTCGATGCCGTGTTCCAACTCTACGAATGCGCCGTAATCGGTGAGGCTGACCACTTTCCCTTTTACTTTGGAGCCGACCGGGAAGCGCTCGGCGATGTTTTCCCAGGGATGGGGCTTCAATTGTTTCAATCCCAGGGAGATACGGGTCTTGCCCTCGTCGAAATCCAGGATCATCACGTCTAATTCCTGGTCTAATTTGACCATTTCGCTGGGATGATTCACCCGGCCCCAGGAGAGGTCGGTAATGTGGAGCAGGCCGTCCACCCCGCCGAGGTCGATGAATACCCCGAAATCGGTGATATTCTTGACGATTCCGCGGCGCACCTGGCCTTTTTGCAGGGTAGAGAGAATGTCGGCGCGTTTGCTTTCTAATTCTTTCTCGATGATCGCCCGGCGGGAGACCACGATATTTTTCCTTAACGCATTTACTTTAACGATTTTCAGGTCCAGGGTCTGGCCGACAAAGGCGTCGAAATCCCGGATGGGTTTTACGTCCACCTGGGAGCCGGGCAGGAAGGCATCCACCCCGGTCAGGTCCACCACAAACCCGCCTTTGATGCGCCGCACGATAAGCCCCTGGATCACTTCGTCGTTTTCATGTTTTTTCATCAGGCGGTCCCAGGTGCGCAGGAAATAGACCTTGCGCCGGGAGACCTGAACGTTGCCTTCTTTGTCTTCCGCGGATTCCAGGAAAAGCTCTACCTCATCGCCGACTTTAAATTCGGCAAGGTCAATGAACTCATCACGAGAAATGATTCCTTCGCTTTTGAAGCCGAGATCCACGATCACTTGATTAGCGCCGATCTCGAGAATTTTACCGGTGACGATATCTTCTTCCTTGAATTGCTCGAAACTCTGGCGGTACAAATCGGAGAGTTTTTCGCGGTCCTCGCTGATGGAGGACATGAATTGATCTACGTCTTCTAATTTGACGACCTGTCCCGGTTTAAATCCGGCTTCCTTGCTTTCTTCCGCACGGGAGGGGGCGGAAGAGGGGGTTTCAGCTTGTACTTCCGTGGTTTCAAGCTGGGTTTGTTTAACTTCTTCACTCATTTAGAATTCCTCGGTTTAACATGATTTAAGTTAGTTGAACTTATAATTTCCCTTAATGGGCAATAAACGAACGCCCAATTTAATGTTTGGGCGAAATTATATCAAAAGGTTTTTTATTTTAGGGAGTGGGATGATGAAGGTTTACAGGATCCTGTCCGCCAGAGTTATGGCAAAGCTCCAACCGATGGCAGAATATACAGAGTAAGCAAAAATTATCATTTCCAAAACTAAAAGTTATCCGATTAAGCAACCTGGTAAATGATAGGTCGATAACGAGGTTGGGGAATCGGTTTTCTGTTCGCATGAGCAGCTTCCAGCCAGGCCTTTTTGGCCTGAAGCACCTCCCTTAAAGCCTCTTCAGGCGTTTCCCCAAAAGCGGAGCAGTGTTCCAGATCGGGTATGTCGGCAATGTACCCTTCGTCTTCGTCACTATAAAACACATTGATGTGGTAATCTTTCATTCTTCCCTCAACTCAAGGTTATATTTTTCTATGAGTTTCAAAAGTTGTTTTATTGGGGGAGCCAGAAAAAAATAATGTACCCAACTGAGCGCACAGAGTTATTGAAACACATTAGCGTTCAGTGGTACAATAAAAAGGGCGAAAGCCCTTGATAAGGTTTTGCCTGGCCATTCACACTTTGCAGATTTATTAACTCCGGGATTTCAGGATGGCAATATATGTGATGGCTGCCGCTAATTCTATCCAGTTTGAATCCAAACGCCTCTATCAACTCCTTCAACTCTGAAAATCGAATATTAGATCTTATTCCTGATTAAGTGTATGTTTTATAATGTATTGAATAGCCCCCCGATTTATCGGGGGGACACGAATTACCCTCATACCTTAATTTTCTGGG
>JABWBP010000062.1 GCA_013360445.1 Calditrichaceae bacterium
CATCGATACCGGGGAAACCGGGGTGAGCCTGAATCCCCAGGCGAATAACGTAGAAATCCTCTACAAGTTAAAAGCGGTGGATTTACAGGAGAATAAATCCGATTTTTCGGAAACGATAACTTTTAACCAAAGCGGCGGCAGCCAGGACAAAATCGCGCAGAATCCTGCGGCGCAAGGCCCCTTACCTAACGAATTTACGCTCTATCAAAATCATCCCAACCCCTTCAATCCCATCACCATCATTCAATTCGCGCTCCCGGAATCCCGTGAGGTTGAAATCGCGGTTTACAATCTGTCCGGGCAGAAAATCGCTGTCCTGGCAAGCGGCGTCATGGAAGCGGGAATTCATCAACTCCAGTGGGATGGGAAAGATCAGCAAGGCAATCCGGTAAGCTCCGGCGTGTACCTCTACCAACTGAATGCGGGAAACCAAAGGCTGGTGAAGAAGATGATGCTCATCAAATAAAACTGCCTGCTCAGGTAAGAGTTTCATCCGATCGCTCAGCGGGAGACTCCCCATCGCAGGCAGTTTGAAAAAACGCCCCGCTTCTCCCCGGCCGGGAAGATGCGGGGTTGTTAATTTATGGCGTTCCGGCGAAAAAGAAAAGAGGCGAAGAAAAAATCAGGCTGGCGCCGCCATACTCCATGATTTGGTTTGCCGGCAATTTCTGCGTATATTGGCGCGCCTGAACGAGTTGCTTAAAGGACCGGAAAAGAATGCCCACAAAAGTCGCTTTTTACACCTTCGGATGCCGCCTCAACCAGGCGGAAACCGCCCTGATGCAGCAGGGTTTTCAAACCGCGGAATACCAGGTGGTGGATTACCGCCATTCCCCGGATGTATTGGTGGTGAACACCTGCACGGTCACGGAAAACGGCGACGCCGATACCCGCCGGCTGCTCAACAAGGTTCGCCGGATCAATCCGCAGGTAAAAATTGCCCTGGTGGGCTGCCAGGCGCAGGTGCAGAGAGAAAAATTGTTCGATTTGCCCAATGTTCGCTGGGTGGTGGGCAACGCCCGCAAGATGGAGATCGCACAAATTTTGTCCCGCAGCGAAGCGCACCCCGGCGAAAACGGCGGCGATTCTCCCCAACTGATCGCCCCGACCATCAGCCGGGAAAGTTTTACCATCCCCTTCGTGGGCTTCGACCGCGAGCATACCCGCGCCAATCTCAAAATTCAAGACGGCTGCGACTTTTTCTGCTCTTTCTGCGAAATCCCCTACGCCCGCGGGCGCGCCCGCAGCCGGGAGTTTGGAGACATCCTCAACGAAGCCCGCCAACTGGCCGCCGCCGGGTATCACGAGTTGATCCTTACCGGCATCAACATCGGAACCTATCAATATGAAGGTAAAACCCTGCTGGACGCGCTGGAGGCGCTGGAAGGGATCGAAGAGTTATGGCGCATCCGCATCTCTTCCATCGAGCCGACGACTATTGCCAACGAGATCGTCGAAAAAATGGCCGCGCCGGGAAAACTGTGCCGCTATCTGCACGTTCCTTTGCAATCCGGCAGCGACGCCATCTTGCAGGCCATGAAGCGTAAATACGGCGTGCAGGAGTTCGCAGATTTTCTGTCAGCCGCGCATCGCGCCGCCCCGGAAGCCTGCTTAGGCAGCGACGTCATCGTGGGCTTCCCCGGCGAGAGCGAAGCGCATTTTGAAGAAACTTATGGGCTGCTTTTGGAGCTGCCGCTGGCCTATTTCCACGTATTCAGCTACTCCGACCGCGGCCACGCCAAAAGCAGCAACTATGGGGGGAAGGTTTCCCGGGAAGCGATTGCGCAGCGCAGCCAGCGGCTGCGGGAGTTGAGCGCCCGCAAGCGCCGGCTGTATTTCCAACAATTTGTCGGGAAAGAAGCCCTGGTTCTTTTCGAGCAGCAGAAAAACGGCTTCTGGAGCGGGCTGACGGATACCTACATCCGGGTAAAAGTGCAATCCGATCTGAATTTGGAAAACCGGCTGCTGCCGGTGCGACTGGAGGAGGTGGAGGGCCAGGCGATGAAAGGGAGATTAATCTGAGTGTGTACCATTTTACAGGAAAACAAGTTTCGAGGTGTCATGCCCGCGAAAGCGAGCATCCATAAGCCCTTGAAAAAACTGGATTCCCGCTTTTCCCACAGGGAGCACTGCGTGCCGCGAGAATTACTACTTCCCTATAATTTCTATTATTTCCTACAATTTGGTAAACACTCGATTAATTTAATGTTAAACGCTTGTAAGGGATAAGTGATAATGAATCTTGAAACTGTAACCTGGTTATCATTTTGGTTTGCCATAGTAGGAATTCTCCTTAGTCTCCTTGCAATTACTCTCCAGTTACTGGATCGCCCACGCCTCAAGATTCTTAGCATATATCCAGGGCTTAGCGGTGAAAGAAAACAATCAGATCAACAATGGAAGCACAAAGTCACAAGTATCGAGGTAATAGTTCATAACAGTGGTCAAAGGCCCGCTATCGAAGGTCAGACTGGTCGGCGCTTGGCACTATTCTAGCGACGGTTCAATAGATGGGATTAATTCATCTCTAACTTTAAGTGAATTCCTCGCGAAAGGTACTCCGGCGACGGTTATAGTTTCCCATGGAGCTAAACGGGTTCAAAAAATATATAGCGCAAAAGAAGCACAGAAATTTATTCAGGACATCCAGGCTAATATGTATCTGAATGAAATAAGATAAAGTATGAACCGAATTATTACAAAAGGAGTCATGCCATGTCAACAATAGATCAACTTAAATCGGCCATTGAAGCGCTTTCGAAAAACGAATATGTTGCGTTAAGACAGTGGTTTTTAGAAAAGGATTGGCAGAAGTGGGATGAACAAATCGAAGAAGATTCAAGATCGGGGAAGCTGGATTTCCTCCTCAAAGAGGCATTTAGCCAAAAAAAGAGAGGGAAGCTGAGGAACCTCTAAATGCATAGGACCACTGACCGTTTCTGGAAGTGCTTTGGTAAACTTCCCATCCCTGTTCAGAAAATAGCGAAACAGAATTTTCAGCTTCTCAAAACAAATCCCTGGCATCCCTCACTTCATTTCAAGAAGATCGGTGATTTCTGGTCGGTAAGAGTTAGCCTGACTCACAGGGCGCTTGCCGTTGAAGACGGCGACGATTACATATGGGTCTGGATTGGAACCCATGATGAGTATGAGCAAATGCTCAAAAAGAAAAATTAGCATTTTTATTCGAGCGCATGAATTGACTTCATAGCGCCATCCTACCCCCCCGCCTTCTTCGCCTTCCCGGCCATGTTGGTCTCATGCGCCGCCATCACCCGCCGAATCCAGGGCGTCAAGGCGGCGATCACCAGCGCCGCGGCCAGCGCGCTCACAAAGTTGATCAAAAATATCCAATCCAGCGAAGGCACTCTTTCCCACAGCCCCGCCAGCACCCCGGAGAGCTTGTTGCCGATAGAGGTGGCCAGGAACCAGCCGCCCATCATCAGCGCGGTAACCCGTTTGGGGGAAAGCCGGGAAACCAGCGCCAGCCCCATGGGGCTGAGGCACAATTCTCCCAGGGAGATGATTCCGTAGGTCGCCACCAGCCACCAGGCCGAGGCTTTCCCGTTTCCGGCGACCCACACCGCCATGACCATGAACAGGGCGGAAATGGCGGTAATAAACATGCCCCAGGCGATTTTTGCCGGGGTGGACGGCTCTTTGCCGCGCCGGCGCAGCCATCCGAAAAATCCTACCAGTAAAGGGGTCAGGAACACAATGAAGAAGGGATTGATGGATTGGAATATTTCCGTGGAGATCAAAGTGGCGCGTTGGCCCGGTTCCGGGCGCTCTTGCGGGGGAACATTGCGCCAGTAGGAGCCGACGGTATCGGGATTCTGAATGCTGGTTCCGATGGTCGCGTCCTGGTCGAACTGGAAAAAGCGCAGAACCGGCCCTAACGCCCCGGCTTCGCGGCGGGTATTTTCTTCCGCCCAGTAGGTGAGTGAGGAACCGCTCTGGTGGAAAATCATCCAGAAAACGATTACCACCGCAAAAATGGACAGCAACGCCCCGATAGGCCCTTTTTCATGGTGCGGGGCGCGAATCAGCAGCATCGCAAAGTAAGCGATGACCGGAATAGCAGCAAAGATGAACGCGGCAGTTTGCGGGCTGCCAAACACCCCCCCGAAGAACAGGTAACCGATAACCCCGGCGATGCCCGCGGGAATGATAACTTGAAAAATCAGTTGGCCGATGATGCCGGTATCGGCCACGGAACCTTCTTCGCCGCGATCGTGAACCTCTTTGAGGTGTTTTTGCCCCAGGTAAAAGATCACCAGTCCCAGCAGCATCCCGATTCCCGCCGCGGCAAAGGCGTATCCCCAGCCGAAGCGGTTGCGCAGCAGCGCCGCCACAAAGTTGCACACAAACGCGCCGATGTTAATGCCCATGTAAAAAATATTGTAACCGGAATCTTTCAGCTTGCTGCCTTCCGGGTAGAGCCGACCCACCAGGGTGCTGATATTGGGTTTGAAGAATCCGTTCCCGGCCACGATCAACAACAGCGCCACATAGAACATGGTTACGCCGGGTATCGCCAGGGCAAAATATCCCGCGGACATCAGGACTCCGCCGATGAACACGCTTTTACGATACCCCAGGAAGCGATCCGCAATGATCCCCCCGAAAAAAGGGGTTAAATAAACCAGGGCCAGGTAGGAGCCGTACACCTCCGCTGCCCATTCCCGGGTAAATCCCATCCCGCCGAATGGTCCCGCCTCGTTGGGATCGAGCATGTATAAGGAAAAGATGCCTAACATCAGATAATAACCGAAACGCTCCCACATTTCGGTGAAAAACAGTACCGGCAGTCCCCTGGGGTGTCCTTTGAACATAAATCCTCCTGATTATGGGCGTTGAAGACCGTTTCGGAAGAGAAAATTTATTCCGCAGAATGGATGCGACGATCTCCGGGAAAATCGTTTCAAACGGACGGAGAATATACAGGCTGGCGATTTTGAATCAAAACCGAAATTTATTTGTGAGAATTCCGCACGCTGCTTATTTTTCGCCGTGCGCAGATCGCTTTTGGAAGGAGATAACCGTGGTCTGGTGGAGAAAAAAGCCGGTTCCGCAGTGGTTTTACCGGCAGTCGGGAGTAATTCCCTACCGGGTTGAAAAAGATAAGATCGAGGTATTGTTGATCACTTCCCGGAGGGGGAAACGCTGGATCATTCCCAAGGGGGTTGTGGAACCGGGAATGTCGCCGGCGGAATCCGCCGCTAAAGAGGCGCGGGAAGAAGCGGGCGTCGAGGGAGAGATTTCCGCTGCGCCCTCAGGCGAATATGAATATCCCAAGTGGGAAGGGATCTGTAAAGTGGAGGTTTATCTGCTGAAGGTCATCACCATTCACCCGGAATGGCCGGAGAAATATTTCCGGGAGCGGCGCTGGATGAGCCTGGAGGAAGCAGCCCGGCTGGTGCGGGAACCGGAGCTTAAAAATTTATTCTGGGGATTATTGGAGAAGCAGGAATAAGAGTTGAAATTTAAAATGGGCCGGCCGGAAGACCTCAAAGGTTTCGGAAACCTTTGAGGTCTTAAAGTTTTCACACCTCATACCCCAAATTTGGCGCCAGCCAGCGTTCCATGGTAGAAATTTCCATGCCCTTGCGCCGGGCGTAGTCCATTACCTGGTCTCGCCCAATTTTTCCCACCCCAAAATATTTTGCCTGCGAATGAGCGAAGTAATAACCGTTCACGGCGGTCTATGGTCGTGCGCGGCTGGTCGAACTATCCTTTTAACACTCTTTCGAGCGCCCTGATCAAGGGTGGGAGGTCTTGTTCCACAGTTTGCCAGAGAATTTCCAGGTTAATGTCAAAATAGGCGTGAACCAGGCGATTGCGCATACCGATAATGTCCGCCCATGGAATCTCCGGCAATTCCTCCCGGGTAGTTTTCGCTATCTGATTGGCCGCCTCGCCGATGATTTCGATCTCTTTCACCAGCGAGAGCGCCAACATGCGGTCGGTGTCCAGGTCTGCTCGCCGGCGGCCTTGTACGAACGTGACGGCTTCACGCGCTGCATCAAGCATGTGTCGCAGACGGACTTGATCATCCTTGCGCATACTGCACCTCCGCCTCTTGCAACACCTCCGCGCGAAAATAGCGGCTCAAATCCTCCGCGGTGCGCAAATCTACCTTGCGGCCATCGAAAATCGCGGACAGTTCACGCTCCATCCGCGCTATACCAAACAACCCCGGCACATGATCGGGCTCAAACTCCACCAATATATCTATATCGCTTTCGGGGCCGAAGTCGGCCCGCAGCACGGACCCAAAGAAGGCCATGCGCCGGATATGATGTTGCCGGCAAAAGGCTGCCAACCGTTCCCGATCAACCGATATGTTTGCCATCGTTAATACTCTCTTTTGGTGAATCGTTTTGTCATAGGATTGTTAAATTAAGCCGAGCAGGCCAAAAGACCTCAAAGGTTTCAGAAACCTTTGAGGTCTAAGTTTTTCATCACACCTCATACCCCAAATTCGGCGCCAGCCAGCGCTCCATCACCGAAATTTCCATGCCTTTGCGCCGGGCGTAATCCATCACCTGGTCGCGCCCGATTTTGCCCACGCCAAAATAGTGCGCC
The DNA here is from genome assembly GCA_013360445.1 of Calditrichaceae bacterium. Taxonomy (GTDB): domain Bacteria; phylum Calditrichota; class Calditrichia; order RBG-13-44-9; family J075; genus JABWBP01. Next base: position 6,589 of record JABWBP010000062.1, read on the forward strand.
TGCGGATGGGCGAAATAATATCCGCTCACCGAAGCGGCCGGGAGCATCGCGCAACTCTCAGTTAAGCGAATAGCGGTTTGCCCGCTGACGTTCAATAGCTCGAACAGAATCGGCTTCTCGGTATGGTCGGGGCAGGCGGGATAGCCGGGCGCGGGGCGAATCCCGCGGTATTTCTCGCGGATCAACTCCTCGTTGCTGAAATTCTCCTCCGGCGCGTAGCCCCAGAACTCTTTGCGCACCAGTTCGTGCAGCAACTCCGCAAACCCTTCCGCCAACCGGTCGGCCAGGGCTTTGGCCAGGATGGCGTTGTAATCGTCGTGATCGCGCTCGAATTTCTGCACCAATTCCTCCAAACCCACCCCCGCAGTTACCGCAAACCCGCCGAGGTAATCGTGCATCCCGCTCTCCTTCGGTGCGATGAAATCCGCTAAAGCGTAGTTGAACCGCTCCTCGTCTCGCTTCATTTGCTGGCGCAGGGTGTGGATGATGGCGAGAACCGTCTTGCGGCCCTCGTCCGCATACACTTCGATGTCGTCGCCGAGGCTGTTGGCGGGAAAGAAGCCGATTACCCCCTGGGCGCTCAGCCAATTGTGTGCAATGATGCCATCGAGAAGTTTCCGGGCGTCCTCAAACAGTTTTTTCGCCTCGCCGCCGTATTCGGGGTGCTCGAAAATCTTAGGGTAACTGCCCTTCATCTCCCAGGTCTGGAAAAAGGGGGTCCAATCGATGCGCTGGCGGATTTTATCCAGTGGAAAATCGTGGAAAACCCGCGTTCCCAAAAAAGAGGGCGGGGTGACCGCGCTCTCGTTCCAGTCGATGCGCAAACGGTTCCGCCGCGCCTCATCGAGGGTGGAAAGCTGTTTATCGCCGTGCTTGAGGCGGTGCGCCTCGCGCACTTTTTGGTATTCGGATTGAATTTCCGCTACAAACGGCGATTTCTGCTCCGCGCTTAGCAGGCTGCTCACCACCCCGACGCTGCGGGAGGCGTCCAACACGTGCACCACCGCCCCGGAGTAGGCCGGCGCGATCTTCACCGCGGTGTGGGTTTTAGAAGTGGTCGCCCCGCCGATCAACAGGGGAACGTGAAAGCGCTGGCGCTCCATCTCTTTGGCGAGGTGTACCATTTCATCCAGCGAGGGGGTAATCAGCCCGCTCAGCCCGATAATATCGACATCCTGCTCCCGGGCGGTTTTCAAAATTTTGTCCGCCGGAACCATCACCCCTAAATCGATGATCTCGTAATTGTTGCAGCCTAACACCACCCCGACGATGTTCTTGCCGATGTCGTGCACGTCGCCTTTCACCGTGGCCAGCAGCACCTTGCCGGCGCGGGAGAGTCCCCCGGACTGCGCTTTTTCCTCTTCCATGAAGGGAATCAGGTAGGCCACCGCCTTTTTCATCACCCGGGCGCTTTTAACCACCTGGGGCAGGAACATTTTCCCGGAGCCGAACAGGTCGCCCACCACGCTCATGCCTCCCATCAGCGGGCCTTCGATCACTTGCAAAGGGTGAGCAAATTTCCGGCGCGTCTCTTCGGTATCCTGCTCGATAAATTCCACGATGCCTTTGATGAGCGCGTGCTTCAGGCGCTCTTCCACCGGCAGTTTACGCCAGGCGGCGTCTTCCACTTCCTTTTTATCTTCTTTTTTGACCGTTTCCGCATAGGCCACCAACCGTTCCGTGGCGTCGGGGCGGCGGTTGAGGAGCACGTCTTCCACCAATTGCCGCAGCTCCGGGGGGATTTCTTCATACACCGCGATCTGCCCGGGGTTCACGATGCCCATGTCCATGCCTGCTTTGATAGCGTGGTAGAGGAATGCGGAGTGCATCGCCTCCCGCACCGGCTCGTTCCCGCGGAAAGCGAAGGAGACGTTGCTCACCCCCCCGCTCACCAGGGCGTGAGGGAGGGAGGCTTTGATCTGCCGGGCGGCTTCCATGTACGCCAGGGCGTAGTCGTTGTGCTCCTCCATGCCGGTGGCCACGGCAAAGATGTTGGGATCGAAGATGACGTCCTGGGGGGGAAAGCCGATCTCCTCGGTGAGGATGCGGTAGGCGCGGGCGCAGATTTCCACTTTGCGCTTCACGGTCTCCGCCTGCCCCTGCTCATCGAAAGCCATCACGATCACCGCCGCCCCGTAACGCCGCGCCAGCCGGGCGTGCTCTTTGAAAATTTCCTCGCCCTCTTTCAGGCTGATCGAATTGACGATACACTTGCCCTGGGCGCACTTCAGCCCCGCCTCGATGACCGGCCATTTGGAGGAATCTAACATCAGGGGCAGTTTGGCGATATCCGGCTCGGAAGCGATCAGGTTCAGAAAAGTCTCCATGGCCTTCTCGGAATCCAACAGCCCCTCGTCCATGTTGATGTCGAGGATCTGCGCCCCGTTTTCCACCTGCTTGCGGGCCACTTCCAGGGCTTCCTCGTATTTTTCTTCCCGCACCAGCCGGGCAAACTGCCGCGAGCCGGTAACGTTGCAGCGTTCTCCCACGTTGATGAAATTGGAATCCGGGCGCACCGTGAGCGGCTCCAGCCCGCTGAACCGGGAGTATTTGAGCGTTTCCGGCAACTTCCGGGGAGATTTGGTTTTCATCATTTCGGAGATGGCGCGGGTAAATTCCGGGGTGCTCCCGCAGCAACTGCCCACGATGTTGAGGAAGCCGCTGTCCGCGAATTCGCCTAACAGTTCCGCCATTTCCGCGGCGGTCTGGTCGTAGCCGCCGAATTCGTTGGGCAGGCCGGCGTTGGGGTAGCAGCTCACGTACACCGGGGCCAGGCGGGAGATTTCTTCGATAAACGGGCGCATCTCCCTGGCTCCCAGGGCGCAGTTGACGCCCACGCTGAGCATGTCAGTGTGGGAAACCGATACCCAGAACGCCTCCAACGTTTGCCCGGAGAGGGTGCGCCCGCTGGCATCCACGATGGTTACTGAAATCATCGCCGGCAACCTCTGGCCGGTTTCCTCGAAATACTGATCGATGGCGAACAGGGCGGCTTTGGCGTTCAGGGTGTCGAAAATGGTTTCCACCATCAGGAAATCCACCCCGCCCTCCACCAGCCCCCGCACCTGCTGATAGTAACCCTCTTTCACCTGGCCAAAAGTGACCGCGCGAAAAGCGGGGCTATTCACATCCGGGGAGAGGGAGAGGGTGCGGTTGGTGGGTCCCAGCGCCCCGGCCACGAAGCGCGGTTGGGCGGGATTTTGGGCGGTAAATTGATCCGCGGTTTCCCGGGCCAGGCGCGCCGCGGCTAAGTTCATCTCGTACACCCGCTCGACCATTTGGTAATCCGCCTGGGAAATGCCGTTGGCGTTGAAGGTGTTGGTCTCGATGATATCCGCGCCCGCCTCTAAATAAGCGCGGTGGATTTCCCGGATCACCTCCGGCCGGGTGAGGGAGAGCAGATCGTTGTTGCCCTTCACATCGCAGGGGTGATCGGCAAACTCCTTGCCCCGAAAATCCGCTTCCGAGAGCTTGTAGCCCTGGATCATGGTGCCCATGGCGCCGTCGAGGACCAAAATGCGTTTCTGCAGCAGCGCGTGGACGGGGTGGTTGGGGTAAAATCTATTTTGCATGGTGGGTTGCCTCACCTGAACGTTAAGAGGGCGCAGACACGAGCCATATAACCCGGTTTATAAAGGCAAATAAAGCACTCTATTTTCAAAATCCCGGGGATTCCCTACTTTGGCAAGATACTCTAAATCTTTGATATATCGCCCGATTTGCGCTTTACTTTGTTTGCCAAATATCACTCCGCAAAAATATTCTCCGGACCTTTGGCGCTTTATTGCTTCAATAAGAAAATCTTTATCCTGGGTGAAAATGACCCGCCTTAATTTGGCTGCTCGATCTAAAAGATCAGGGTCATCGAATTGGTTTGTTTTGTCTTCCAGGGAGGTTAGAATATCAATATTCCGTATCCGCAGACCTTTGACAATCGAAAAATTGACGTTATGATCTGCATACAGTTTAATCGGCACTACTTACTCTCATCTTTTTGCGATGTGCTTTTAACTGCTTTCTAAGCTGCAATGTTTGATTTAAGTTTTCCCGATACAATTTTTCGTATTCCTGTTCATCCTGCTTAATCATGGCATCAACTTCTTCCTTGTGGTCATAGTAATAAGCAAGGGCGGCAAATACATCGGCATGAACGATTCCCTGGTAAGATTCCACGATCTCATCAATACTTTGCCCGGAGTTATAGGCTATCGCGATATGTTCAACAGCGATACGCGTACCGTTAATGCGCGCTTTCCCGCCAAGTATACCTGGAGTTGCGACAATGTGTTTTTTCTCGATAGCGGCCATAGGTTTCTCTAATATTTTGAAAAATAATTTAGGGAAGGGAGTTTCAATTTTCAATCATTAGTTTTTTCATTTCTATCAGCGTTGAGATGGTCATTTTGCGCCTCCCAACTCCCCCGCCGCCAATGCCGCTCCCACGATGCCGGCGTCGTTTCCCATCTTGGCGGCTAACAGGCAGGCCTGCAAATTTAGAAAGGGGAAAAATTTTTCTTTGCTCTCGCTCACCCCCCCGCCGACGATGATCACGTCCGGGGAGAGTAAAAATTCGAGAGTTTGCAAATATCGGTTCACCCTCCTCCCCCACTCTTCCCAACTCCAGCCGTTGCGCTCGCGGATCACCGTGGCGGCGTTTTTCTCCGCCTCCACCCCGTCGATTTCGATATGCCCCAACTCCGAATTGGGCAGCAGATTGCCGTTCACGAACAGGGCGCTGCCGATCCCGGTTCCTAAGGTAATCATCAACACCACCCCGCCGCGCTCGTGATTGAACGGCTTGCCGGCCCCGAAACGCATTTCCGCTAACCCGGCGGCGTCCGCGTCATTGATAATATTCACCGGGTGAGAAGTCAATTTTTTTAATTGTCCCAGGGCGTCATAGCCGATCCATTCCCGGTCGATATTGGCAGCCGAACGGGTCACCCCTTTCTTCACAATTGCCGGAAATCCGCAGCCGATCGGCCCGTCCCAGTGGAATTTTTCGAGTATCTGTTCTATGGCGGAAAAGATTCCCGCAGGCGTGGCCGGCTGCGGGGTGGGAATTTTTTCTGTACCGGTCAGCAATTTTCCCTGCGCGATGTCCACTACCCCGGCCTTGATCCCGGTTCCCCCGACGTCTATTCCCAAAACCCGGTCCATTGTGGCGGCTTTCCCCCGCGCTGGCATCGTGTTCGCCTCGTTTATTGTTAAAGAACATTTTCAAAGGATCAAATTATATCGCAAAATTGCCGAATCCGCAATAATTATTATTTGAAGCGTTCGGGATTTTCCAGGCGATCAAGGTTTCCATGCCGGACTGCGCTAACGTTTTATTTGGAAAAGAAATCCCGATGCGTTATCTTTTTTCCCGTAGGTAAAAGGCAAAAGTAACAAAAGAACAAGCGAGGGTTCAATATGTCCGAGCGCATGATCAACCAGTTCATGGAAATGGTGCAAATCGAGAGCGAATCCGGCAACGAAGCGCAAATGATCGATTATTTGCAGAAAGAATTTACAAAATTGGGCGCGCAGGCTCAAAAAGACGCCTACGGAAACCTGATCGCCAAACTGCCCGCCAAAGGCGCGGCGGGCAAAGCGCCGATCATGCTCGCCGGCCACGCCGATACCGTCAAACCGGGCAAGGGGATCAAGCCGGTTCTGAAAGACGGGGTGATCCGCTCCCAGGGGGATACCATTTTGGGGGCGGACGACAAAGCCGGCATCGCGGAAATGTTAGAAGCGTTGCGCATCGCCCCGTTGCGCCCGCCGGTGGAGATTGTAATCACGCGCCAGGAGGAAGTGGGATTGTTGGGCGCCAAAAACCTCGATTTCAATCTGCTGAGCGCCAAAAACGGATTTTTGTTGGATAACGATACCCTGGAGACCATCGTCATCGGCGGCCCTTCTTATTTCACCATCGACGTGGAAGTGAAGGGGCACTCCGCCCATGCCGGCATGGAGCCGGAAAAAGGGATCAATGCGATTTTAGCTGCCGCCAAAGCGATCGTCATTATGCCGCTGGGCAGATTGGACCACGAAACCACCGCCAACGTGGGAGTGATCCAGGGCGGGATGGTGCGCAACGGGGTGCCGGAGAGCGCCTCTTTTTTGGCGGAGTGCCGCAGCTTGAACCATGAGAAGGGGCAAAAATTAGCCGATGAAATTGTGAAGCTGATCCGGGAGCAAGTGGAGTCGGTAGGGGCGAAGGCGGAGATCAAGATGGAAAATCTCTTCCGGGCGGTCAGCATTCCGGAAAACGCCGCTACCGTGCGCATTGCGAAAAAGGCGCTCCAAAAAGCCGGAATTTCCGCCCGAACCACCTTCATTACCGGATTCACGGATGCCTCGGTGTATAATAACCGCGGGATCGAGACCGCCGTGGTAGGAATCGGGGCGCGCTTGGAGCACTCCTTAGAAGAGCACATTTACGTGGAAGACATGGAAAAGGCGCTGGTAATGCTGGTGGAAATTCTGCGGCTTACCGCGGAATGATGCGCGGAGGACACCCAAAATGCCTTGAAACAAGTAATAATTTCTGGTTGGTAATTCGGAATTGGCAATTGGCAATTGCCAATTAAAGACAGTTAGAACAGAAACAGGGTGAATCCAACGTTGGGAAGGTGCAGAAAATCGTAAATCCGGCTCCAGGGAGTGAATAAAAAGTCATAGTCGAGGGTGAGGGCAATTTTGTTTCTAATCAAATAGAACTCCATCTGCCCGCCGGCGACAAAATCGACCCGCCATTCATCATATTTGACGTTGAGCAGGTCACTTGCCCTCAGGTAATGCCCGCCAGCCCCCAGGGAAACGTTCACGAATACCTTGTCGAAATTTAGCAGAACGTACTGGAATTGGAGATTCAGGTTGTAAACGTCTGCGGTTACCTCGTTACGATCCAGGTTGTAGGAGTCCCGAATATAAATCCCGGAAAGCTTGAATTGGCGGCTGCGGGATACCTGGTACATGTAATTCAGTTTGACCGTGCGTCCCCCGGCCAGGGTAAAGCCATGAGTATGGATAGTATGAAAGTAATAGGGTTCCTGGGCACCCAGAGAGCCGCAAAGCATCACCCCTAAGATCAGCGCATAAAGGGGTTGCAACCGTCGTCTTTTTGTCGGAGCCGCAATCTTCTCCACCTCAGGCATCGAATTCAGGGGCAGTTCTGTCGTCTCGGTCATCGGTCATTTTTCCAGCGGAGTATTTTTCGGAATGATCTTGGTGATGAAATCATATCCCTCGAAGGGGGTTCCCCGGTATTTATCCCACACCTCTAATTTGACTTTATAAGTATCCACCCCGGCGTCAAAAATTTTGGTGACCACCCGTTTATCCGGGCCCTGGATCACATCTCCAAAGGGGAAAGTCCAGCGGTAATAGCTGATCGAATCGGTCGGATTGGGATCGCTGCTGGTGGAAGTGTAGGTGACCAGTTGTTGGTGCCCGGGAATGTTGGGTGTCCAGCTAAAGTTCGCCACGGGATCCAGGTTGGTTACCGTGACCGCCCGGGTGGCCTGGGCGGTGAGGCCATTTCGCTGGCTGGTGACTTCCAGGCGCACCTGGTATGGATCTACCGCCGGTGCGCTAAAGGTGTGCACCACGCTGTCAATATTGCTATAAATCAATTGGTTGTTGATGAAGATTTCGAAATCCAGCAGGTAGAGTCCCTGCGGATCCTGGGGATCGTAAGAACTTGTTCCATTAAACAAGCATTGCAGGGGAAACGGACCCTGGGTAGGAGAAACCGATAGCACCGCGACCGGGGGAGTGGTCACCCGAACCAGCACGCTGGTGGTATCGGTCTGCCCTAAGTTATCGGTTACCCGCAATTTTACCCGGTAATCCTTATCTACGGTGTACAAATGCGTGCCGGCGCTGTCCAGGGTGCTGCTTCCGTCATCGAAATCGATCCGGTAGGCCACGATTTGCCCGTCGGGGTCCTGGCTATTGGTGGCGGTATAATTGATGAGCAGGGGAGCGGCGCCGTTCACCGGGTTCACCTGTAAAGAAGCGACCGGGGGCTGGTTATCAGTATAGACAATTTGCTCGGTACTATCCAGACCACCATCATTGTCCGCTACTTTTAATCTTACCGTGTAAGAGCCTGCGTTCATGTAGGTATGTTTAACCGTAGTATCGGATGATATAGCTGTGACTGCGGTTCCGTCTCCAAATCGCCAGACATACAATTCTATTCCTCCCCCCTGCGCGCCATCCGGATCATAGCTGTCCGAGGGATCCAATTCTATTTGATAAGGGCTGACGGTGGTGAGCCAGCGATAGGTAAAGGAAGCCACCGGGGCAAGATTCTTGAAGAAAAAGGTTTTGGCGCTGCGCGTGGAGAGTTTGACTTTATCGGAAAGCTCCAGCTCGATTTCTACTTTGCCGGTGGTGTCGGGGATGAAATCTATCTTGTCATTGAATTGGCCGGGAACGTCAAAAGTAATGGTATTGTCGGTGCGGGAAACGCCTGAAAACTGCGATTCGATAATGTCCCCGCTTCCGGACAGAAATTTGAACGTGGCCACCAGGGGCTGGTTTTCGGCGTCGCGGTACTGCAAGGTGATGGTGAAAGGGTTTGCCGTGGTAAATTTCAGCGAGTCATCGTCAAAAGCAAATTGTTGAATTTCCGGCGAAGTATTGGCCGCGGAAAAAGGATCGCCGTGATTTTCGCAGGCGATGAAAACAATGAACACTGCCAACAGAGTCAGCAGCGCTGGAATGGTGTATCGCATAGCTCTTTTCTCGTTTATTATTCGGTTCATTGGCAACGGACAACGGCCAACGACCACTAAAATCTAATAAATCGCCGTAATTAAAGCGTAAAATTCCAGCCCCTCCTCCAGCTCCGCTACATCCTGGGTAAAGCTGCCTGAATAAGTAGCGCGGCTGGTAACGCTTCCGACTACCGGCACCCCGGAAGTGGCGCTCCGCAGCTCCTCCATCAAAATTTCTTTCGCTTCGTTGGTGAGCGGGGAGTAGCCGATTCCTTCCATTTGTTTCAAATCGTAAGCCTTGCCGGTGCAGGTACGGCTGGAATCATTGATAACTGCCTCCCGGAAATTGATTTGCACCCGGTTATTGAACAGGGAAGCGATGCCAATCAGCTTGGTACGGCGGGGGATATTCACGCTGCCCCATTTGGAATCTCGCAGCACCCGGGCGATGACCAGACTGCCGTCTGCCACCGGGGTGTTCTCCGGTATCACCACTTTAATCAACGCCGATTCCCGCCCGGTGGCGTACGCTCCAATTGAGCCGCCGCCCCCCGACTGAGCGCTTTGTGAGAGGCTGTTCATCACAATCATGTTGGGATTCCGGTTTACCCCTTGTGCGGGGTTTCCCCCTTGTGCGGAGGAAGCGGTTGGTTCCGACAGCACAGGCGTGTTAGAGGGAGAAGATTTCGGTTGCTGGGGCTGCGGGAGCGAAGGCTGCGAGTGGGGGAAATTTTCCGCCGGCAGGGACTGGGGTTGTGGAATCTGATCCCGCTGCGTAAAATTGGGAATCTGAAGGGTATCCAGTTTGATGAAATCGTAATTCAGATTTTTCTTGGGCCGTTCCTTCTGGGGCACCAGGTTGACCTTCGGTTTGCCGGGCGTAGTGGTCATATCCATGAGTGAATTGACAAAAAACAGCAGCAGAAACACCACCACCGCGCCGATACCGGCAAGCACTTTAATTTTGCGGGACATTCCGGAGAGCTTGAGGCGCTCCGGCAGCTTATTACCTAACTTCATTGGACCACCTTAATTGAATCAAATGACATTTTATCCATCACCCCTTTACTCCATCACTCCATGATCGACCCCGGCACTTCTATCTCCAGATCCCGGCGGCCGTTTTCTTCGCTGCACTTGATGCTCAGGGTGTTTTGTTCGGAGAAACCGTGTTTATCAAAGACAAAGAGCAATCGCCCGGAGGAGTGGGGCGGGATGCGGGGGTTGTAATAGACGTTGGAAGGCTCCATTTCCATTTCTTTGAGCTTCTTTTTCCCGAACAGGAAATTCCGCTTATAATCCACTAACTTGAAGCGCACGTACCCCACATCATAAGGAATGTTGGAATCGTTTACGATGGTCACCAGCAGGAAGAACTTATCTTTGATCTGCTTCATGTGGTCCACCGCAAAGGTAATATTGGAATTGTTGACGCTGTAGGTGTAGCGGTTGTTGGCTTTAAATCGCTCCGAGAGAATCGACATCGCCTGGGGGCTGATGGTGGAGGATTTTGTGCCGGAGCCGCCGTCCGGGTTCGGGGCGGATCCCTCTCCGCCGGGGGCCTGCGGCGTCAGGCTTCCCGCGGGTGGAACCAGGCGAACCTCCAATTCCGGGTTGTCGGTAATATTCAACAAGAGGTTGAAAGATTCAGGCCCGGATTTGATGAACATATTGGTGGTGCCCCGGTTGACCAGGGGCTTGATCAGGATGTAATTCCCGGCGCTCTGCACCGAGAAAGCGTCCATGTTCCCGACCGTCACCAATTCCGGGGGCGCGGGGCATACAATGACCGTGGCAAACCCCGGCGCGACCCGCACCACCCGTTCCCGCTGGGCAAAGGCGGCGCTGCCGACGCCCAGGAGGATGATCAAAAAAAAGACGCTGTTAAAGGTAAACCGGTTCATAGCTGGAAATGTCTTATTTCCTTAAATTTGTTTGAAATTAACGATCCGCAAGCCCCAGGGATTGTTCTCCGTGCGGGCTACCACAATAATTTCCAAATCGAAGGTAATGTTGATAGGAGCAGGCTGCCCGGGAAAAATTTGCTGGCCGTTTACCCGCACCCGGAAGGGATCGCCTTCTTTGACCAGGATTTCCCGGATTTGAAACTGGATGGTTCCGAGAGTGTTTTGTACCAGCCGGGGAATATCGGAGTTCTTGATGGTCTCGTACATCCCGTATTCCAACTCTTCGGAACACATCTGCAGGGCGGTTTTGATATTCGCGTTAAAGTTATCGCGGTTGAATTCGAGCAGGTTTTTGGCAAATTCGTAGCAAAACTTGCGCACTTCGTGTACCGAGCGCTCATACTCATAAGCCCGGGCGGCGTAGGCGTAACCGTCTTTGATCACGAAAGTTTGGCCGGGCCGGGTAAATCCGATATAACATAACGCCACCAACACCAGGTTCAGAGCGATCAGGCCAATCACCAGTCGCTGCAAATAAATCTTGTTCTTTACCAGTTCCCCGTAAATCTCGTAGTATTTGGTTCGTTCCGCCATCGGCGCATACCTTACGATATTTCTTCCCGAAAATCAAGCGTTTCCTGTAGCTGCCTTGCTGCCGCGCTGCGGAATCCTTTCCGGTATTTTCTTCCGTGAGTGATTCGGATCCATCCGAATGCTTTGATATAAATCATCGGCTTTTACCCCCATTTCCCTTAGCAGTTCCCGGAATAATTTTCAATTGGCCTCTGGCAAATGAGAATTGGCAATTGCCAATTGCCAATTAATACCCTCCCTCCCGGTTTCGGATTGCGGAACCCTCGAACGGCCAGGCCTCCCGTGCTCCTTCTCCTCCACTGGCAAGCGATTTAATGGCGGAATCGGCAGAGAGGTTCGAGGCGCTGCGGCCCAACGCCTGGGCGCCGGAGATCACTCCGGAAGTCGTCTGGTTTACCACCTGCTGAGAAGCGGTAACGCTCATCAGTTTCAGCTTTTTCCAGACCGTGGAGACCACCACGGCGGCGGTAATGCCAATGCCGTGGCTGCCCATATCCGCCGCGGTGCTGCCCTTGAAAATGACCAGGGAGAGCTTGGGGATCAGGATCATAATGACGCAGACAATGACGCCCAGAACAAAGGAGCTCCACAGTACTCCCTTATCCCCGTTGGCCACGGCCTGTTGGAAGGCCGGCGAGCCGGTGAGGGTTTTGACCAGACGAAAGAGAATCGCCACCAGCACGGACCAGAAATTCACCGCGCAGAAGTTTTGAACCCAGCCTTTGAAGGTATCGCGCATGGTGGGAAAAAGGGAGAGCACAATTGCCAGGGGGCCTAAAAGGTAGAGGAATATCTGCACAATTACCTGGATCACCACAAAAATTTCGTACACCACCATTACCAACAGGTAGGAAAGCGAGGAAAGGGTTTCCAGGCTGAGCAGGTTGAAAAATGAGAGGCGCAGGCCGCCATCGGAACCGGCAAAGAAGGCTCCTAAGTATTCGGTCATAATGTTTCCCTGTTCCAGGTCAAAAATAGCGCTGGCCAGGAGCACGAAGATCTTGGCCAGCCAGACCGCCCAGATACGGTAAGTGGCCAACCCGATGGCGCTGAAGCCGATCAGAAAGAAGTGATACATGTTGTCGCGGTTTTCCGTGTCCGTGGAGAGGCGGAAGATCATAGCAATAAAATACACCACCACCCCCAGGGTGAATACGTAAATGGAAATCCGCAAAATATGGTCCACCATCTGGTGGACGGAGTTGAAAAACACCGGGCTGAATAGAAATTCTAACATGACAACCTCTGCAAACGGTTTCGGCTACATTTCACGAAATACGAAATACGCATTACGCAATGCGTGACTGGCGGTTCTTCGCTACGGGGTTGGTGCAGGAATGATATCGAAAAAGCCATAGCGCACCCGGGAGGTTTTGTCGGCCTGGCGCTGTAATTCTTTCCAGCTTTCTTTCGAGCGAATCTGCCCTAACTTCTCATCGAACATATTCAGCTCGTTGCCGTGCGCTTTCTGGGAAAGCTCCAGGTATTTCCCATAGTACTGGTTGGAAAGATCCCGCAATTTCACCGATTCTAACAACAACTGGGTTCGCTCCGCAGCGGTGTATTTGTTTTGTTCGTTTTTAACCTGGTCGTTAAGCGCCACGGCCATGGAATCATAGCTTTTGGAGAGCACCTGGCATTTGAGGGCATATTCGAACAGCGCCTGGGAGTAAGCCTGCTCGCCGGCCAGGGCATTCTGGCGGCGCTGTTCCGCGTCCACCGGCTCTTTTTCATCGGCGACGGAAAGGGCGAAGCTTTCATAAGTGCGCTGCAATTCCGCGCTATTGTTCAATACCGCTTCCGCATCCATGGCGGCGCGGCTCATCTCCCCGGTCATGCTGGGAAACCAGTAATCGGGGCGGTCGGCGTTAAGGATGAAATTGCTGGTGGAATAGGAACTCAACAGATCCAGGTTCTCAATCGCTTTGAAATCCCGGTAGAGGCTCTGGCTGAATTCGACATCGCTGCGCAGCAGGGTGTAATTATCATAAAACTGCCGAAGCTGCTGGGTCATCTGGGCGGTTTGCCGGCGCTGCTCCTCCAGGGTGAGGTAGTGCCGGGCGGAAATCTCTTGCAGGGTTTTCAGAATGAGGGCATTGTTGGGATCGAAAAACTGCCCGCGCGCCGGGGTTGTCAGGGCGCTACCCCAGAAGATCACCATCAGTACCGGCAGGATCGCCCGATTGCTGCCCTTAAACATTATCCACCTGGTCATGGGACTTCTCCTTTGCTATTTCATCGATGGCTCGCATCAAATTGCCGTTGTGCTTGTGAAGCTGCCGCTCCAACTCGTTGTTTTCCTGGCGATTGGTCGTAAACAGGTAATGGTCGTAAGCGCTGGTATCTATTTTCAACACGGTAATGCGCCCGTCGCGATCCAGCATGAATTCCCCCCGCCGCAGGCTGGAAATCAGGGAAAGCTCGTGCTCTCCATACCCAAAAGCCCGCGCCAGGGAATCCAACTGCTTGGGCTTGTGCCCCAGGATAAAGTGGTTCAGCGCGTTGTCCTTGATCGGCGCGGAAAAACTCACCGACTCAATATCGTCTATCGACTGCGAAATCGCAAAAATTCCCGCCCCCATCTTCCGGGAGGTGCGGAACAATTCTACCACTAAGTGCCCGATGGTGGTATTATCATCAAGAACTTTCCATAATTCATCGGCAAATATCACTTTTTGCTGATTCAGATTCCGTTCCATCAGCTCCCACAGCAACCCGGTGATGATGATGGCGATGATCCCCTGCAAATCCGGGTGGTTTTCCAACCCCTTCAAGTCGAAACAGACCAGGTCTTCCCGGATGTCGATCATCTCTTCGGCGCAGAGGAAGCGGCTGTACTCCCCGTGGGTGTACATATACATCTTGCGGGCCAGCAGCTTCACGTCCACGTAGCCTTCTTCATCCTTTTGCTGGGCAAAATAATGCACAAAAGTGCGCAGGTTGCGTTTTCCTTTGAACTCCGCCACGTATTTTTCCAGCACTTTGCTGATGAAAGCCTGTTCCACTTTGGAGATGGATTTCTCTTCCCGCTCTAAGATCAGTTTCTCGATGAAGGCGCGCAGGAAGAGCTGCTTTTTGGTATCGAAATTATCTTTGATCAGCGCAAAGGGGTTGAGGGGAATGGGATCGTCGATATTCAGCTCGATGTAGCGCCCTTTGAGCAGGCTGAACATCTTTTTGTAGCTGCCCCCGATGTTCCCCACCCCGCCGACGTCTAACCCGAACACCTTCACGCCCTGCTCTAACAGTTGCAGCAGCAGCGCCTGCATCAGGTAGCTCTTCCCGGTGCCGGTGGGGCCGATGATGATGGCGTTCCAACTGTTCAGGCGGGGATCGAAATAATCGAACAGCACCGGCTCGCTGTTGCGGTTTTTCACCACGATGCCGTTATGGTAGCCGCTATAAAAATTGCTGAGGCTGATAAACTGCGCGGCGTTGGAATTTTTCACCGTTAGGCGATGGTAATTCTCTACGGAATTGCCCGGCAGACAGCTGATGAAAATCGGCAGAATGTCCAGGGTCTCCAGCACCGCCTGCCCTTTGTCGATGTGGCTGAAAGCTAAGTTGGCGCGGTTGATCTTCTCGTTCAACCGCTCGATGTCGGTATCGTTGATAATCACGTTCAGGCTGATGCTGGCCAGTTTTTTGTGCTTCTGAAAGATTTCGTCGAGCAGTTCATTCAATTCGCGATAACGGATTTCGCTCTTGCGCCCCTCCCGGTTTTGGGAAAAATTCATGATAAAACGGGAAAAACTCAACTGCCGCGAAAGGCGGGCGATTTCCCGGTCCATATTCACGTTCTGGGTGGAGAGCACCACCCGGTGGGGAAAGGGCAGGCCGTGCAGCAAGGGGAAAATGTAGGGCAGGGGGATGCCGCTCATCACGTGGTGGGAGCGGGTCATTTCCGGCAGCAGGCTGAGCGAGAGGCAGGCTACGTACTGGGCGCCGATCTTCAAAAATCCTTTTTCCACCGAATAGTCGCAGGCGGCTAACTCATTGTTCAGGGCCATGCCGGAAATCTGCCCGTTGAACGCATCCGCGGCCAGGTTGATGGATTTATAGAGCACGTCGGCCAGCTCCCCGTTGTTCAAGCGCCGCAGCCGCACGCCGGTGGATTCGAGATTGGCCTTGATCGGTTTGAGATCGTTCTCCCGGGTTACCACTAAGCGGATATGCTCGTTTTTGAAGCGCTGGAGGGTGGCGTCGCTCATAAAGGAGAGGCTCAGGGGGTTTCGGAAGGATTTTCCGGCGTCGAAATCAATAAACAGGTACATCCGGCAGCGCAGATATTTATAGAGCGAAAAGTACTGGTGGCGGTGGAATTTGAAGTAATTTAACACCGGGTCGTCGGTATAAACGAAATCGCCCTTGTAGGGATAAAAATCGAAAGTGTAATGGAATTGCAGGTTGATCTGCGGGTCCACGGCATTGAGCGCCTTTTCGATGCTGGCGGCGATGCCGTTGTAATCATCGCCGGAAAGGCTCATATTGTCCAGCGCCTCGATTTCGAAACCGGCCACAAAACTCCCGTTTTTCTTGATGATGAAATCATCCAGAATGTCTAAATAGGGCAGGTGCCGGGCGAGGGAAGTGCGGTATTGATACGCTTCCCGATCTTTCAGCTTGGTAAAATTCATATCCTCACGTAGTTTCCGTTGCTTGCCGCGCTTCAGCGCGCCAGATTTTCTCAGCGATTGCCACGCTTTAGCGTGCAGTGAATTCCCTTTTTCCTTTTTGCTTTTCTACTTCGCCTCCCTTTGCGGCGCCATCCTCATCCTTAAAATACCTGCGCTCGTCCAGCCCATAGGCGGAGAGTTTTTGCGGCCACACAAATTTGGAGAAAACAAACGAGGCCAGACCGTAGTCAAAATGCGAAACTTTATTCCCCAGCCGGAACGCAAGGTAGAGCAGAATATCCAGCAGCAGGATGATGCCCACGTTCCAGTCCAGCAGGGTGAAAAACGGGAAAAGTACAATAGGAAAGGCGATCAGGATGAACATTTCCAGAATGTTCACCCCGGCGATCTCGCCCCGGGTTTGAATTTCACGGTAACATTTTTCCATCTCAGCTTTATAGCCTCGCTATGGTAGTGAATGAAGTGCAGCATGTCTCAGAACGTGTTTGAAAAGTCGAAAAACATGCCACAATGACACCAGGACACTAAGATTGCACTAAGAATTTTAATGTTTTTTTGTGAATCTCTAAAACCTCGTGACTTTGAGACTCTGTGACTCTGCGACTCTGTGACTCTGTGACTCTGTGACTTTTCCCAAAAAGATCCCTTCCGGGCGTAGCAAATTTCCAAACCCCCTCTCAGCCCGGTTTAGAAAGAAGACCCGGGGACCATGGAGATCAACTGGTTGACGATAAACTTAGCCCCGAATATCACCACCGCGGCGATGACGATCCCGATGATCTGCTTTTTGGCTTTCTCGTGGCGGCCGCCGTCGGAGCTGGCGAGGTTCAGGCCCGCAATGATCAGGGCGATCACCAGGATCGGCGCCGCCAGTAAGGTCATCGCATTTGTAAGATTTTGCAACGCTTGAAGAACATTCTGCATAATTTAACTCCTTTAATGTTTGGTTTTGCATTTTTCTATATCGACATCTTGCCGGAAATATTTAAGCGCCGGGCTAAATTCCGGGAGTTGGGTTTCGGGAGTTTCGGGTTTCGAGTTTCGGGTTTCCTGCCTGCCTAAGACGCAGTCAGGCAGGTAAGTTTCGGTTTTCGCCGTGCGCGCTGCCCCTGTTTTTTCTCGGGAGTCGCGCCAGACTTCCCGTTACGCCGATTTCACCAAATCCGCCTCCCCCACGCCCTCTCGATGTTCCTTAAAACGCAACGGTTTTTCCAGCTTGAAATAACCGGTTTTCAAAACTGTCAATACCCGGGGCTGGCGAACGAACAACACGCAGCGGCCGATATCCAGCCGTTTCAGAAACTCCGGATCCGCTAATTTTTGATCTTTAGAACCCGCGCCGTCGCCTCCCGGGTTTCCGGCCGCGGCCAGGCCGAATCGCTCCGCCATCATTTGAACGCTGTCCTGACCGCCTAACTGGAAGCAGCAGACCATGTTGGTCTGCTCCGCCAACTGGTTTTTGAACGCCGGGGTTAAATTCAGGGCGGGATTATCCATCTCCGTGAGCGATTGATTGGTGTAACACACGCACACCCCCGCGGCGCGGCTGGCCTGGAGCAATTCGATGAAATGCGGGCTGATGAATTTGGCGGTTTCGTCGATGATCAGCAGACCTTCCTGCGCATCGCTATCCCCGGGGCGGGTGGAGATATGCTGGAAAGCATAGCGAATATCCTGCAAAATCAGCCGCCCTAAGAACTGAACCGCCGGTTCGTCGCTCTGGATCGGGAGGGTGAAATAGCAATCTCTGCGCCCGTAGTAAATCCCTACGATTTCGATTTCCGGCTCCCCGGTATTCAGCAGCCGGGCGTAATCCGGCTTGTTCAATTCCCGTAAAATCCCGATGAAAAATCCCAAACCGGATTGCACCGGGGCAAATTTCTCCAGAATTTTTTGCGCCCCGTTTTTTACAAACGGATCGTTGAGGCGCGGCAGCACTCCCCGTAAATGTTCCGGCGACTGGAAATAATTCAACAACTCTTGGAAATGAAAATGCGTGCGGGTCTCTTCCATGGCCTGTAAAAAAACATTCAACACGTAATCCAGGAGCTTCCGGGTTTCCGGGGAGTGTTCCCCCCAATTGACGCTGGCCATGATTTTCCGTTTCACGTCGCTGGCGGAGCCGCGCAGGAGAGGGTTGTAGGTGAAAGAACGCTCCGGGTCGGCAGGGTTGAAGTAGTAGATATCCTGCGCCTGGGCCATGGAACTGGCGATGGTATAAATCCGGTCGATATTGCGGCGGGAGCCGCTTCCGTCGATAGAGATGGTGGCGACGTTGCGGCGCAGTTCCTGGAACCAGATGGGGTGGATAATGCTCTCGGTTTTGCCGGTACCGGGGGCCCCGATTACCTGCAAATGGCCTTTCAGCCAGTTGCGCTGGGCATAAAGCGGAAGCCCTTCCCGGTTCATGTCCAGGCCCAGGAACACCTGATCCGGTTTGGCTAATTTGGTGAAATGGATAATATCCACGTCGCGCACCGCTTTATTTCGCAATTCTGCCGCCCGGTTAATGGAACGGTAAGTGGTTATTAAGCGATAGCCCAGGTTCACGGCAAATATGGCCAGCACGGCGCAGATGTAAAACGCCAGGGTGAAGTCCCAAAACCGGAGGGGCGCGCCGCCTAAGTAGTAAATCAGCCGCAGAATCGGCTGGAGCAGCACGAAGTTAATCGTGCCGACAAAAATATTGGATGCGATTCCGAAAAGGAGAAATATCCAGAACAGGATTTTCAGATCGTGGATTCTGGCCAGGAAATCATTATAAGACTCGAACCACCCCACCACCCGGGTGATCAGAAACGAGGCAAATAAAACCAGTCCCAGGATTTTCAGGGTATTGACCAGCCATATTTTTGCGCGGGATACGGGAATATTGTGCCTGCGGAATATCGAGGGCTGGAAGACGTACTCGAAGGTTTTGTCCGCTAAAAACCAGGGAAGCAGGAAAGGCAGTTGCACAATGCTGAGCAGGAATTTAAGATACAGCTTCAAAATCAGCTCCCGGCGGTTATAATCAGCATACCACCCTTTCCCTGGGAAGAGACTGATGCAACCACAAGCTAAAAAACATATATACCACTATTTTTACGTCGGGAAAATAGGGGTAAAATCGGAGGAGTGTCAA
Source organism: Calditrichaceae bacterium (assembly GCA_013360445.1). GTDB lineage: Bacteria > Calditrichota > Calditrichia > RBG-13-44-9 > J075 > JABWBP01. Next base: position 25,565 of record JABWBP010000062.1, read on the forward strand.
GTAAAATATTCCGGGTGCGCCGCCGGGCGGAGGGGAAGAATCGGACGTAATGCGTGAAGCGTGAAGCGTGTGATGCAATAGAACATAATGGTCTTTGGCATTTTGTTAATCGGATTACCTATCCTGTTCGGTCTTCAAAAGTCGTAAAGTTGGTATG
>JABWBP010000063.1 GCA_013360445.1 Calditrichaceae bacterium
TGCTGATTTTTGTGAAGATCAGGAGGAATTTCAGGCGAAAACTCTCTAAAACTTCTGCGTCTTTGCGGTGATTTTTTACTTAGGTTAACGGGAATGCGGATGGCCGGGATTGAACCCCTGTCGGGGTTTTTTATAGAACAAGGAAACGGAAATTTTAAAATGCGCTTAGTATAAAAAACACCAGAGGCTCTCATGGCGCAAATCTATTTCGCGGAAGAAAATCGCAGCGTTCCCGTGAATACCATTTACTGCATCGGGCGGAATTACGCCGAGCACGCCGGCGAATTGAACAATCCCATTCCCCAGTCCCCCATCGTCTTCATCAAGCCCGCGACTACGATCATTCACTCCGGCGAATTCATCGAATTGCCCCGGGCGAGCAGCGAGGTGCACCACGAGGTGGAGGTGGTGGCGCTGGTCGGCAAACCCGGCAAACACATCGCCCGGGAGGCCGCGCTGGAGCACTTAGCCGGTTACGGGATCGGCATTGACGTGACCGCCCGGGACGTGCAGGAAAAAGCGAAGCAGAAATCCCACCCCTGGGCGGTGGCCAAGGGATTCGATACCTTTGCGCCGGTGAGTTCCTTCGTAAAAGCGGAGAGGGTGGGCGACCCCGGCAACCTGGATTTCCAACTGCTGGTGAACGGCGAGACGCGGCAGGCCGGCAACACCCGCGACATGCTCTTCCCCATTGCGGAGCTGATCGCCTACCTCTCTTCCATTTTTACCCTGCTGCCCGGAGACCTGCTGTTTACCGGAACTCCCAAAGGGGTGAGCCGGCTGCACGAAGGGGATAAACTCCGCGCGATTTTAGGCGATAATTTAGTTGCGTTAGAAGTAGAAGTACGAAAGGAACGTTATGGCCACTGACCGGAATCTTCGCGAACATTTGATCTGGCTCTTGGAAGGGGGCGCGGCGCACATCAAACCCGAGCAGGCGCTGAACAATTTCCCGGCCAGCTACTACGGGGCCAAATTAGGAAAATTGCCCCATACGCCCTGGCAAATTCTGGAGAACATGCGCATCGTGCAGTGGGACGTGCTGCAATTCTGCCTGAAACCGGAGCACGTTTCCCCCAAATTTCCCCAGGGGTATTGGCCTCAATCCCCCAAACCGAAAGACCCGGCAGACTGGCAGCTCAGCGTGGATAAATTCCATAAGGACCGGTTGGCGATGATCGACCTGGCCAAAAACCCGGAGATAGACCTGCTCCTGCCCATTCCGCACGGCTCCGGGCAGGCCTACATCCGGGAAATCCTGCTGGCGGCGGACCACAACTCCTACCACCTCGGCCAGTTAGTGCTGATCCGGCGGATTTTGGGGGTGTGGCCGTGAGGAGAGAGCGAGTTTTTTGTCGGCCAGGCACTGAGATATATGGGATGGGTAAAAGAGAATATAGCTGGTGAAAGTGGGGAAGTGGAAGGTCTTATAATATCTGAAACAGTGGATGAAAGTATCAGATATGCTTTAGTTTGTGTTTCTAACATTAGTTTAAATGTATATCATTTCGAGGATGAAAAGGTGGTGTTTCTGGATGCCAAATATGCTGACTATGTCAAAACTTTTCTGCCTAAATCTAAAGAGGAAAAGCTGACTGCACTCCGCGAATTGGCTGAAGAAGTGGGTGTTGATGTTAGCAAGTTAGAGAAGTAAAGCCAAAACAAGTTTCCCCTACCCTGAAGTATTTTTAAAAAACTATTGCAATATCTCCTGGAAATTCTTAACTCATTCCGGGAAGAATCGACAGAAAGAGGATGTAATCATGGAAGCACTGGAAATCAAATCATTCGATGACAAAATTGTAATTACCATCAGCAAAAGATCAGTTGACCCGGATTTCGTGGTTAATTTACTCAATTACCTTCGGATAGAAGAACTCATCCGAAAAGCGGATTTTAAAAAAGACATTTTACAAATCGGAAAAGAGATTCAAAAAGATTGGTGGGAAAAAAATAAAGAAAGATTCTTAGAAGAGTCGAAATAATGCGCGTCGTGGTGGATACGAATATCATTTTTTCTTTACTGTTACAGAAAAAATCCAAATTCAGAAAACGTTTTTTCCAAAAGGATGTAGAAATTTTTGCTCCCAATTTCTTGATGATTGAAATCATCCGTCATAAAGAGAAGCTCCTTAAAAATTCAAAATTAGAAGAAGCCGAAGTCATAGAACTTTTGCACCTTATCCTCCAGAAAATTCACTTTATCAATGAAATGACGATTTCTATGCCCAACAAAATCCAGGCTTACGAATGGTGTAAGGATATTGATGAAACCGATACCCCGTTTGTAGCCCTGGCTTTAGACCTGGAATCGAGTTTTTGGACCGGAGATAAAAAGTTAAGAGCCGCCCTGGAACAGAGAGGTTTTCATAAATTTTTTAAAGCGGTATAAGGCTAATCGCCGGGAATAAAGTTTTGATCCCGCGCTTCATACCTGATTTTTTTCATCCATCTCACAATATCCCTCCCATCCAACTATTTAAAAAAACCATTGCACATTCCCCCCGGAAATTCTTAATTCCTTCCTTGAAAACAGTCTGAATCATTTGAAAAAAGCCCCATTGAGGCCATAAAACGGAGCATACCCGTGGCTGATCGAAAACACACCTCAGACGAATTAAAACTCAATCTCCGGGATGATTTTCCCCCCCACGCCTACGAAGCGTGGCGCAAGGAAGCGGAAAGATCGCTCAAAGGCGCTGCTTTTGAAAAAGCGCTGATCACCCAAACTTATGAAGGCATCGCGCTGCAGCCGATCTATCGCCAGGAAGATCTCGAAAAATTCCCTCTACCGGAATCTTTTCCCGGGTTTGCCCCGTACCTGCGCGGCAGCCGCGCCGCCCCGCCGGCCGGGGGCGCACCCTGGCTGATCGCCCAGGAAATTCTCTGTAGCGTTCCCGGGGAATTCAATGAAGCCCTGCACCATGATCTGCAGCGCGGCCAGACCGCGGTTTATTTGGCGCTGGATCAACCCGCCCGGGCAGGGCTGGATTCCGACCGGGGCCAATCGGGCGAGGCGGGAAGGGGAGGGATTCCCCTCTCCACCCTGGAAGACCTGGAAACCGCCCTCAATGGCATAGATTTGGAGAAAATTCCCCTCTATATCAACGCCGGGAGCAGCGGGCTTTTTATCGCGGCGCTCCTGGCGGCGCGGCTGAAAAAGCAGGGGAAAGACCTCTCCGCCGTTAGCGGGGCTATCGAGGCCGATCCATTAGGTGAATTGCTGCGCACCGGCAGCCTGCCCGTTGCCCTGGAGCAGCTGTACGACGAAATGGCGGCGCTCACTTTTTGGGCGATCCGCCGCGCTCCGGGGCTGCAAACCGCGGCGGTGCGCGGCGACCTGTTCCACAACGCCGGCGGCAATGCCGTGCAGGAACTGGCCTTCGCCGTCGCTGCCGGGACGGAATATCTCCGCGAAATGCTTTCCCGCCGGTTGGCGATTGACGATATCGCCCCCCGGATTCGCTTCACTTTCGCGCTGGGCTCCCATTTTTTCATGGAAATCGCCAAACTGCGCGCCGCCCGGATGGTATGGAGCCAGATCGTGCGGGAATTCGGCGGCGGGGAAGAGGCGCAGAAAATGCGCATTCACGCCCGCACTTCCGTTTGGAATAAAACCCTTTACGATCCGTACGTTAATATGCTCCGCGCTACCACGGAGGCGTTTTCCGGTATCGCAGGGGGCTGCGATAGCCTGCACGTGGGCGCATTTGATGAACCGGCGGGGCTGCCCTCCGAATTCTCCCGCCGCATCGCCCGCAATACCCAGATTATTCTGAAGGAAGAGAGCCACCTCGACCGGGTAATCGACCCCGCGGGCGGCTCCTGGTACGTGGAAACCCTCACCCGGCAGGTTGCGGAGAAAGTCTGGAAGCTCTTCCAGGAGGTGGAAGCGCAGGGCGGGATGTTCCGGGCGCTGGAAAAAGGGTTTCCCCGGGAGCAGATCGTGGAGACCGCCCAAAAACGGGCGGAGAATATTGCCCGGCGCAAGGATAAAATTATCGGAACGAATATCTATCCCAACCTGAAAGAGGAGCCTGCGGAGCGCCGTCAAACCGATTTTCCGGCAATTTTCCGGGAGCGGGCGCGGCATCTGAAAAATTTCCGCGAGTCCAGGGCTTCCGGGCAACATCCGTTCGATAAACTCCCTACATCACTTCATTTCCTGGAAAAACCCTCTCCCATGGGGAGCGCCCCACCGGATCAGGTGCTGGAAGCGCTCGGCGATGCGGCGCTGGCCGGGGCAACCCTCGGCGAGCTGAGCCAGGCGCTGCGTTCCGGCAAGGGCGGGGCTCCCTCGATTACCCCGCTCAAACTCCACCGCGGCGCGGAAATATTCGAGTATCTCCGCCGGGCTATGGAAGCGCACCGGGAGAAAACCGGCGCGGTTCCGAAAGTGTTTCTCGCCAATATGGGCGCGGTTTCGCAGTACAAAGCGCGGGCGGATTTCTCCGCCGGTTTTTTCCAGGTAGCCGGGTTCGAAGTGCTCGATGCGGGCGGGTTTTCCAACCCCGAAGAAGCTGCGAGAGCGGCGCTGGCCTCCGGTGCGGCCATCGTGGTAATCTGCTCCACGGATGAGAATTACCCGGCGGTGGTGGAGCCGCTAACCCGCCGGATCAAGCAGGCCAAACCGCAAATGCCGGTCGTTCTGGCCGGCTACCCGCAAGACCAGGTAGAAGCGCACCGCAAAGCGGGGGTGGATGAGTTCATTCACCTCCGCGCCAACGCCGCGGAGCTGTTAGGGAAGTTCATGCAGCGTTTGGGGGTGCAGATATAAACTCGGAGTGCAAAACTTTAGTTTTGCACTGATGGGAATGATAAGGCCAGTGCAATCCCGGAAGGCCGCATTCCCGTTAACCTTAGGGATTTTTAACCGCAAAGACGCTAAGACGCAAAGAAAACAGTGCTGATTTTTGTGAAGATCAGGAGGGAATGAGGAATAATCGAATGACCCGAAAACCGGATTTTACGAAAATCGACTTCGAGCCGGCCGCGGAACCCGCGGACGAGCAAAAATGGCGCAAACGCGCCGAAAAAGAGGCCGGAAAGCGGTTAGATGAATTGATCTGGCATACCAACGAACGGATTCCGGTCAAACCCCTCTACACCGCCAACGATCTCCGGGAAGCGGAACACCTGGAGTACACCGCCGGGCTGCCGCCCTTTTTGCGCGGGCCTTACGCCACCATGTACCTGATGCAGCCCTGGACCGTGCGCCAGTACGCCGGCTTCTCCACCGCGGAGGAGAGCAACGCCTTTTACCGCCGCAACCTCGCCGCGGGGCAAAAAGGGCTTTCCGTGGCCTTCGATCTGGCCACTCACCGGGGCTACGATTCCGACCACCCCCGGGTGATCGGCGACGTGGGCAAAGCCGGGGTGGCGATCGATTCCATCCTCGACATGAAAATCCTCTTCGAGGGCATTCCCCTGGATCAAATTTCCGTTTCCATGACCATGAACGGGGCGGTGCTGCCGGTGATGGCGTTTTACATCGTGACCGCCGGAGAGCAGGGCGTTAAAATGGAACAGCTTGCCGGCACTATTCAGAACGACATTCTCAAAGAGTACATGGTGCGCAACACCTACATCTATCCGCCGGAGCCTTCCATGCGCATCATCGCGGATATTTTTGCCTTTACCTCCCGGAACATGCCCAAATTCAACAGCATCAGCGTTTCCGGATACCACATGCAGGAGGCCGGGGCCACCGCGGACCTGGAGATGGCCTACACCCTGGCCGACGGCCTGGAATACCTGCGCGCCGGCCTCAAAGCCGGGATCGGGATCGACGATTTTGCGCCGCGCATCTCCTTCTTCTGGGCGGTGGGGATGAATTATTTCATGGAAATTGCCAAAATGCGCGCCGCGCGGGTCATCTGGGCGAAACTGATCAAGCAGTTCCATCCCCAAAACCCCAAGTCCATGGCCCTGCGCACCCACTCGCAGACCTCCGGCTGGAGTTTGACCGAGCAGGACCCCTTCAACAACGTCATCCGCACCTGCTTGGAGGCGATGGCTGCGGCGTTAGGGCACACTCAGTCGCTGCACACCAATTCGCTCGACGAGGCAATCGCCCTGCCCACGGATTTTTCCGCCCGCATCGCCCGCAACACCCAGCTATATTTGCAGGAAGAAACCGGCGTCACCCGGGTGATCGACCCCTGGGGCGGTTCTTATTACGTGGAGGCGTTGACCTGCGAATTGCTGAAACGCGGTTGGGCGCACATTCAAGAAGTGGAAAAATTGGGCGGGATGGCCAAAGCTATCGAGACCGGGATTCCCAAAATGCGCATCGAAGAAGCCTCCGCCCGCCGCCAGGCGCGGATCGATTCCGGGCAGGAAACCATTGTGGGAGTGAACAAATACCGCCTGCCCAAAGAAGCGCCCATTGAAATATTGGAAGTGGACAACACCGCGGTGCGCAACGCGCAAATCAAACGCTTGCAAAAACTGCGCGCCGAACGCGATGAAACCAAAGTAGAACAGGCCCTGAACGCGCTCACCGCCGGCGCCGAAACCGGCAAGGGAAACCTGCTGGAGCTTAGCATTGAGGCGGCGCGCCGCCGGGCAACCTTAGGAGAGATTTCCATGGCCATGGAAAAGGTATTCGGGCGACACCAGGCCCCGATTCGCTCCATTTCCGGGGTGTACGGCAGCGCCTTCGGGGAGGACCGGCAGGTGGCGGAAGTGCGCAAGCTGGCCGGGGAGTTTGAAAAATTAGAAGGCCGCCGCCCGCGCATCCTGGTCGCCAAGATGGGGCAGGACGGCCACGACCGCGGGGCAAAGGTGATCGCCACCGCCTTCGCCGACCTCGGCTTCGACGTGGACATCGGCCCGCTGTTCCAGACCCCGGAAGAAACCGCCCGCCAGGCCGTGGAAAACGACGTGCACATCGTGGGAATGAGTTCCCTGGCCGGGGGGCACAAAACCCTGCTCCCGCAGCTCCTCGAGGAGCTGAAAAAGGCCGGGCGGGAAGACATCATGGTAGTGGCCGGGGGAGTAATCCCGGCGCAGGATTACGAATTTTTGCGGGAGCACGGCGCCGCGGCGATTTTCGGGCCGGGAACCGTCATCCCGGTAGCGGCGAAGAAGATTTTGCAGGAGCTGTTTCAGCGAATCAAATAAAACATAGGAACGCGGATAGCGCGGATACAGCAGATTTTCGCGGATAAAAAATCAGCGAGCATCTGCAAAATCTGCGTCATCCGCGTTCCTATCCAAATTACTGAGATGACTGATAAAAAACATAAGCCCGAATGGGCGCCGGAGCAGCATGGCGAGGAATTTGCCAGCAGCGTGCTAAAAGGGGTAGAGGGTGGCCACGACGGCCTCCCGGGAGCGCCGGGCGAGAATACTGGCTCCGCCAAATCCCTCCGAAAACGCCGGCCCTTGCAAAGTGATGATTACGTGCGCGGGATTCTGAGCCGCGACCGCACCCTGTTAGGGCGGGCGATTACCCTGGTGGAGAGCAACGCGCCCGGCCATATTCAGCAAGCCCAGGAAGTGCTGCGGAAATTGCTGCCCCATACCGGCAATTCGGTGCGCATCGGCATTACCGGGGTGCCGGGGGGCGGCAAAAGCAGCCTGATCGAGGCGCTGGGAATGTACCTTATCGAGCGCGGGCGGAGGGTGGCGGTGCTGGCGATCGATCCCAGCAGCAGCATCAGCGGGGGCAGCATTTTGGGCGACAAAACCCGCATGGAAAAATTAGCCCGCCGCCCGGAGAGCTTCATCCGCCCCTCGCCCTCCGGGGGCGCATTAGGCGGGGTGGCCCGCAAAACCCGGGAAACCATGCTCATTTGCGAGGCCGCAGGGCATGAGGTGATTCTGGTAGAAACCGTGGGGGTGGGTCAGAACGAGATCACGGTGCGCTCCATGGTGGATTTTTTCCTGCTGCTGCAAATTGCCGGGGGCGGGGATGAGCTGCAGGGCATCAAAAAAGGGGTAATCGAGCTGGCCGACGCCATTGCGATCAACAAAGCGGACGGGGACAACCAACCCCGGGCGGAGGCGGCGCGGCAGGATTTCGAGATGGCGCTGCACTACCTGGCCCCGGCCACGGAGGGCTGGAAAACCCCGGTGGTTACTTGCTCGGCGCTCACCGGCGCGGGCATACCGGAAATCTGGGCGCTCATCGAAAAATTCCTGCAAATCACCGCGGATAACGGCGTCTTCCAGCGCCGCCGGCAGGCGCAGGCGCGCGACTGGATGCTCTCCATGGTCAAAGAGCGCCTGGAAGACCTGTTCTTCCGGCATCCCGCGGTGCTGCAAATTTTGGAAGAAACCGAAGCCGCGGTGATGTCGGAAACCCTCCCGGCGACCGCCGCCGCGCAGCGGTTGTTAGATGCGTTTGAAAATCGCCGCCGGTAGGAGCGCCACAAAGTGGCTCCTTTGGAGCAAAACTTCAGTTTTGCCCTTCGTGCAGGAGATTCGGATTGCCCGGCTTCAGCCGGGGGGATTTTTTTCCGCTAAAATGGGTAATCCGGGGAAGATTTTGCGCTGTTGTTTGCCTTTCCTGCCGGTGGATATTATCTTTACGACTCTATTTTAGAGGTTTTGACCTGGTGCTTTAAGGTTATCGAGTCGCCAATGGATATTGATAAAATAAATCGAAGCTTACGCAACCCCGCCTATTTTCGCCTTCATTTATTCGATTCCCTTCCTTCCACCAACACTTTTTTATTCAACCTGGGCAAACAGGGAGCGCCGGAGTGGAGCGTGGCCGTTGCGGAGCGGCAAACTGCCGGAAAGGGCAGGTACCGGCGCCGCTGGGAAAGCCCGGCCGGAAAATCGCTTTTATTTTCCCTGCTGCTCCGTCCCCCATTGGAGACCCGCTTCCTCAATCTCATCAACCTGTTTACCGCCCTCACCATGGCCCAATACCTGGAAACCCGCGCGCGGGAGCATTCCGCTGCCGCGCTGGAAATTTCCCTGAAATGGCCGAACGATCTTTTCATCCGGGGGAAGAAGCTCTGCGGCATTCTCCTGGAAGCAAGCTTTACCGCGGAGCGCCTCGATTACCTGGTTATCGGGATCGGGCTGAACGTAAACCAGTCGCCGGGGGATTTTTCGGAAGAAATCCGCCCGGCCGCCACCTCTTTGAAGCTGGCCAGCGGGCGGGAGTGGGAGCGGGAGTTTTTGCTGGCCGGCTTCCTGGAAAAATTCTACGAAGATTACCGGCGTTTTTTCCCGGGCAACTTCGCGCCCCTGGTGCAGCTTTATAAAGAGAAGGTTCTCTACCTCGGGAAACCCATTTCCGTGGACGCCGGAGGCCGGAAAATTGAGGGAATTTTCCGGGATTTGACTCCCGAAGGCTACCTGGTGTTAGAACGAAATGGCCGGGAGACCCTGGTTAGCGCAGGGGACATCTTTGGGGGCATGGCGCATAGGGCATAGCGCATGACGCATGGCGCAGAATGCACAGTCAAAAACAGCCCTATTCTCACACCCCATACTCTATGCTCTATGCGCCCTGTGCCCGGCTGTTACAAACCCGGCGTTCGATTTATTGAACCTGATCAACAACGATCATGCGATAAACTTGAAATTGCACAACCACAAAACTGTCAAAACGGATTTGATATGATATTAGCTTTGGACATTGGAAATACCCACATCGAGGTCGGTCTATACCGGGAAGGCCAATACCTGGACAGTTGGCGGATCGCCACCGGGGTGCATCGCACCGAAGATGAGTTGATGGTCTATATTCAGCACTTCCTGAACCTGAAGGAACTCAATCGTCGATCCATCAGGGATTTGGCGATTGCCTCGGTGGTTCCCAACATTACCCGCATTTTCGAAAAATTAAGCCATAAATATTTTAAAAAAAATCCCCTGGTGGTCGATAATACCCTTGATCTTGGTATCGAGGTCGATTATGAGCCGCCCTACAGCGTGGGCGCCGACCGCCTCTGCAATGCCGTGGCTGCCTTCACTAAATTTGGAGGGCCTGCCGTAATCGTGGATATGGGCACTGCCACAACCTTCGACGTGGTGACTGCGGAAGGGATTTACCGGGGCGGGGTGATTGCCCCGGGGCTGGAGACCGCCGCCTGGGGCCTGCACGAAAGAGCATCCAAATTACCTTCAATCGCCCTGGAGTTTCCGCCCTCGGTGATCGGGAGAACCACGGAACAGAGTATGCAGTCGGGAGTGATGTTGGGGACGGTAAAAATGATCGACGGTTTGATCGAGATGATCGGGGAAGAACTGTCCGCTCCCCCGGTAGTGGTGGCGACCGGCGGATTGAGCCGTTTGATCGCCCCGAAAAGCCGCTACATCCAGCACGTAGAAAACCACTTGGTGTTGGATGGCTTGATCCAAATCTATCTGCGAAACCGGTCTTTGCAGGGTCAACATCAATAGCGTAAAACGTAATGCGTGATGCGTAACGGAATACCTGCCTGAATGCGTGGCAGGCAGGCGAAATACGGAATACTGACGAGTTACGCATTACGTTTCACGCTTCACGTCTCACTATCGGTATGGCCATGAATAATCCGCACTTCAAAGTAGTGGTATTTACCCCCACCAAGGCGCTGTTCAAGCACTTAGGAAAGAGTTTGACGGATCAACACCTGGAGTTTTTCTATGCTCCCAACATTTCCGAAGTAGAGCAATTGATCAACCGGGTAAAACCGAATCTGTTGATCATCCACGTGGATGAAGAATCGGAAAAGTATCTCTCCACCCTGCAAATTATGCAAACCCTCAGCCCGGTTCAGGATTTGTGGTTTCTGCTGCTCTTAGGCGAAAATTTGTCTTTCGAAAAAGTTCGCGTGGAGCTGCCCCCCAAACGCATTTTTCTCCAAAAAGACAGTAATGATTTCAAAGAGATCGTGCACAATCTCCTCACCATCCGCAATATCGAGCAAAATTTATCGGACGAGGTCAATAAAAACCGCTTTGAAGAAGATATCAACAACGTGCTGCGGATTGTCTATCAGGAACGCGACATCAACCGGGTGTTCGAGCGCCTGGTAAATTATCTTCCTAAGTCGATCCGGATGGATTATTGCTGCATCTTCACCCTCGATAAGCAGATGCGCCACCTGGAGCACTTCTCCCAGTTTATTCCCCCCACGCACCCCAAAATTACCGGCTCGGTGCATTCATTTGAACAGATCGTTGAGGACTGGATGCGGGAAGGGGTTCCCTTTTTCCGCGACCAGGATGAAGACCCCCCGGCGTTTGACAAGCTGCGCAAATGGGGCTGGCCGGTCACGCAGGTATTTTTCCTGCCGATCCATTTACGGGAGCGGAATTTCGGCGCGATATTGGTCGGCAATAGCAAAAAATCGCCCTTGAACGAGCAGGAAATACGGCTGCTCAACGAAGTGGCGCAATTCATCTCCACCCGCATTCTGGATAAAACCCTTGCCGGCGCGGAAACCCAGGACCTTAGCAGCTTCTCGGATCAGTTGATTACCAATCACTTCGACGAAGGCAATATTTTTCAACATACCTGCAAGCGGCTGAATGAAATCGCCAATGCTTCCAGCACCATCTTCTGGCAGTACAATAAAGGTTTCGGATTCCTCTTTCCCAAGTATTATCATTTTGCGGAGAAAGACAAGACCAGCGGCCCGCCGGAAAAGAACATGATATTTCTCACCCGGGAGCATTTCCTGAGCCAGATGATCGAGAAAGGGGAAGTGCGTTCCATCGAGAACGTGGCGCTGGAAAGTAAGTTAGGGCCGGCGACCATCGCGATTTTCCAGAAATTGAGTTACCAGCACATCCTGGTCCTGCCCCTAAAGGTTCATAATGAGATTACCGGCGCCCTGATCGTCAACAAGAGCCAGGAGAACGAACGTTTCAGCATCCTGGAAATTCACAAGACGGAAGAGGTGGTGCGGCGAACGCAAAATGTTCTGGAAGACGCCCAGGAGGTGAAAGAGGCTCAATTCAAGCTGAAACAACTGTCGCGGATTTTCGAGTTGGGCAACGAGATCAAACTGGATCTCAGCCTGCACAACAAACTCTCGCGCATTGCCATGAGCGTGCGGAAAACCCTGGGCTGGAACGATATTGCCATTTTGTTGGAAGACGAGTTAGGCAAGCGGCTGCGGGTCAGTAACCTGGTGGGGTTCAAAGAAAATTTCGACCTCGACCTGGATTTTTCCAGGCCGATCGGGGTCAAAAAATTCTACAACTTTTTGAAGCAGTGCAGCGAGTTGAGCAGCGCGTATTTTTATAATTCCCAGGTTATTGCGGCTGCGAACAACGGCGCGGAAGCCTCTCCCCACACCGCCACGGAGTGGCAGAAAAACGATTTGCTGATTCTTCCCCTGGAAACCCGCAACAAAATCCTGGGATATATGATCGTACACGATCCGGTGGACCGGCTGAAACCGACCGTGGAGAAAATTTCCCCCCTGGAATTCTACGCCAACCAGGCCGCAGTTGCGGTAGAAAACTCGGTGCTGTTCGACAAACTGCGCGCCAGCGAAGAGCGCTATCGCTCCCTGGCGGAAACCATGAGCTTAGGGTTGGTTACTTGCAACCAGCGGGGTGAGATCATGTACGCCAACCCCGCGTTCCGCAAGCTGATTGGGGTTCCGGAGTCGCAGGTATTGTCGAAAAAATTGGCGGATTTTTTTGCCGAAAAATCCCACGCCGGTTTGCACCGGGTATTGGAAAAATTAGCGGCTGCGGAAAAAGATGAAACCACCCGGTTAGAAAACCTGGAATTCGAGCTGGTGAGCCGCCCGGGAGAAATCATCCCGGTATCGCTGTTCGGATTTCCGCTTTATGAGCGGCGGGAACGGGCGGGATTCTTCCTGGTTTTGAACGATTTGCGGGTGATCAAAAACCTGGAGCGCATGAAGGCGGATTTCAATTCCATGATCGTACACGACCTGCGCTCGCCCATGAACGTGATCCAGGGATTCATCGAATTGATTCGCAGCCGGGTGGTGGGCGAGATCAACCCGGAACAGGAAGAATTGCTCGACATCGCCAAAGAAAACGTCAAAAAGGTGTTGGCGTTAGTGGATAATTTCCTGGTCGCCTCCAAGTTAGAAGTGGGCAAATTTACCATCGAGCCGAAGCAGAACAACATCAACCAGCTCATCGAGCAGCAGGTAGATAGCCACCGGGTGCTGGTGAAGAGCAAGAACCTGCAAATTCACATGGATTTGGATCGCAACCTGCCCCCATTGTGCTTCGACAGCCTGCGCATCGAGCAGGTGTTGAACAACCTGTTCAGCAACGCCATCAAATTTACCCCGGAAAACGGCAGTATTTTCATCAAATCCGGCTGGCTGGAGCGAATGGGAGAGAGCGAAGACAAACACTTTGCCTGCATTTCCGTGCAGGATACCGGCGCCGGCATTCCCAACGAACAATTGGAACGGATTTTCGAGAAGTATGAGCAAGTGGACGCCAACCAGGGCTTCAACGTCCGGGGAACCGGCCTGGGGCTTTCCATCTGCAAAGAAATCGTGAATCTCCATAACGGCGAGATCTGGGCGGAAAGCCAGCCCGATATCGGGAGCAAATTCTCTTTTACCCTGCCGGTGGAGCCGGAATATGAGAAGTTAGAAGAATGAGCAGCAACCGGCGCGGAGGGGCGTTTCTTGCCGCAACGCCGCCTTCCTGAAATCACTCAATAGCGAATTTCCACCACCGCCGGGAATTCCGGCACGTGGATATATTGCGCGTCCGGGTCTTCCCAGGGCGTTCCGTTGATCGTGATGCGGGAGGCCGCCTTACCTCTAAAATTGCGGATTTTGATCCAACCTTCCGGTAGTTTTACATCCCCGCTCAGTTCCAGACGATAACCGCTTTGGCTCTTCTGAATGGAATAGTTTAGAATCCCGTAATAGGTGGGCAAACCGCGAACGCTCATCCCTCCCGGGGCGTTAACCCACTCCTCGTACAATCCCTCCCCAACCACCAGCGCCCGGCTGGATTCGTCCTCGTACACAAACATCGCCCGCGCGGCGTTGATGAAATCCGAGCCTACCCAGGTATGGGGCATATCGCCGATGAATCCGGGAGTGCGATCCCCCTTGCGCACCACCTCCGCCCAGTGGTTCCAGCCGGACGGTTTTTGATCGGAAAAGAAAAATTCGATCAGATCATGGGCGCGGTGGATTTGATTGAGATAAACAAAGCTGCCGATCACCCGCACCTCGTAGGGGGTGTAATCCTTCCATTGAAAATCCGGGTCGAGGCGTTTTTGGAAATAGTCGTAATAGCGGTCGAAAGTGTTTTGCGCCTGGGGTTGGGGCAGGTTGCGCAGCTCGTTGCAAGGAAAGATCGCGATGGTGGTGGAAGTGGCGTCGAAATCCCCCAATTCCACACAACCGGGGAGGTAATCAATGCGGTGGATATTGATCGCCATTTTCAGGGAGTTGTAGAGATTGGCGCGAAAGGCATCCCGCGAGCGGGTCCACTGCTCCGCGTATTCGCGCCGGCTTAAAATTTTGGCAATCTCTACCGCATCTTTATAGCCTTTCAGGGCGAAGAAATCGTCCCAGTAAGAGTGCATCGGCTTGGCGGAGTAGCCTTCGTGGCTGATGGATTCCGGCAGCAGCCCGTAGCAGGCGCGGTCGATGGGATTATCGCCGCGAAGGTATTTCTCCGTGCGCCGCAGGGCGGAAAGGGAATCCATGTACGCCACGGCCTTTTTGACGTTCTCAAAACGCGCTTCTAAAAAGGATTTGTCGCCGCTAAAGCGGTAATATTGCATGATGGCGAAGATCAATTGGCCGTGGCTGTCGTTCTCCGGCACCGGGTCGGGGCCGCGCCGGTCCACCACGCAGGGGACCTTGCCGTCCGGGTATTGGTACCCGGAATACCAGTTCAGGAACGTTTTCACCTCTTCCCGGACGCCGAATTTCAGCAGCGCGGAGGAGGTCAGCGAGCCGTCGCGAATCCAGGAGCGCTCGTAGGAGCGGGAGCCGGGCTGGATGCCGGGGCCGTCGCGGTTGATGAGGATGTATGCGAGGTTGGAGCGAATGGTATTGACCAGGCGGTTGGCAGAAGCCGGCAGGGTGAACTCCACGGTGTTGATCTTTTTCTCCCAAAACTCGATTACCGCCTGCCGGCGGCTTTCCACCTCGTTTTCCCCGGCCAGGGGCAGCGATTGGGGATCGGATTGATGAAAAGGTACCGCCAGGCGCACGGTTTTGCGCTCTCCCGCGGCGAGCCGGTAGTTGTATTTCAACGCCGCGGAGGCGTGCTCGAAATGGTCGTTGAGATCGCCGCGGCCGGGGAGGGTATTGCGAGAGAGGTAGTCGGTAATATCGCCCTCATCGAATTCCGCCGCCCCGAAGCCATCCGGGCGGGTAAGCGGCGCTACCGCTTTCTCTTCGTTCACCAGAATATAATTCTCAGCCTGGCGAATGGTTTTGATTTTCGCGGTTCCGCCCGGCCAGTTCAAAAACTGCCAGGGAGCATTCACCTGGAAGGGGCGGATGGCCAGGTAGAGCGCCCCGCTGGCGCTGTCCGGCCCGGCGTTGCGGATGGTATAATTCAGGTAGAGCGCGGAGCTGTCCGCCGGGCCATCGGCGAAGATTTGGGTTTGCAACTGCAAATTCCCCACCGTCCAGGTTGACGAGGGAATGGGCAGGTACTCTTTTTCCAGGGTTTGCGAGGTCTGCGCCTCGTTCCAGGTAATCAGCCGCCCGTCCTGGTACAAAAAAGGCTCGATGGAGAAGCGGGTTTTGTCCACCTCCACCATGCCTTCCTCGTTGATCAGCGCCTCTTTGCTGTCATTATTCACCCCGGCAACGGTCCAGTAAGATTGCTCGTTGTAGAAATAGCGCGGGAAATATCCCCGGGGGCGGTCTTTGGCAATTTCTGCAAAAAAGTTATTGGGAGAATCGCTAAATTCCAGCGCTTTGATGTATAGATCGCGGATGGCATACCCCTTGCCGCGGCTGCTCTTCAGGAGTTGCAGCTGCAGGTAGCGGGATTCGCAATCTTTCAAATAGATGTAGCTGCGCCCGCCCTTCCCGCGCGCCACGCTGTAGGCGGTTTCCCAAATTTTTTGATCCTGCGAGACCAGAACGTTATACTGTTCGGCATAGTCGGTTTCATCCCAATCAATGACCAACCCCCCGTATTCATAGTGTTTTTGCAGGTCGATGATCAAATCTTGCTGGGGCGGTTTTTTGGCGCTCAGCCAGTAGGTATTGGGATTGCCGTCGAAAAGGTGCTGCGGGGGGTGTTTTTTATCGGATTTTTTGGATGTGCTGGCAACCGGGACTGGCGGCGTGGTATCGGGAACCGCCAGGGCTTCGAAGCGGAAATCGTCGAGGTAGATGGAGCCTTTTCCCCCGGTGGAAGAGGCCACGAAAAATTCGATCTTATCGATGCGCTTCAAACTGCGGTCTTCGGCAGGCCCCCAGGCAAACTGGATGTGGCGCTTTTTAATGGTGATTTTGCGCCATTCCCCGGGAAATTCATAATTGCGCTGGTTGCACCACCAGACGTTGTCGCCGCTTTCATCCACTAACTTGAACTCGAAATTATTGGCCGGCGCATTGCCCTTCAGGTAGAAGGTGAATTGAAAATTCTCCGGCAGTTCCAGGGGAAACTGCTTGCGAATGCCGCAGTAGCCGGTTCCGGTGGTAAAATCGAAATCCATGCGGATTGCCTGGCCGCGCAGCCCCGCCGCCGCCGCGGTGTCGATTTCCACCGCGTCCGCAGCGATGGGTATCCAGCCGGCAGTGGATTCGAAATCGTCCAACACCCTGCTTTGGGCAAAAAGCGCGCCGCCGATAACGGCAAACAAAAAAACTAAATACCTCAAATACCTGAAAGGGGCATTTTGCCCGCTCGCCAGCCACAGGCCTTCAGTTCGTTTCATATCCAAAACCTTACTCTTCGGTTAATGATTCTGACAGGCGGGACGCCTGCCATACCTTTGAGGCGGAAGCAAGTTACCCTGATTTTTGGTACCGTTCAAGAGAATTTCGCTTAGAGGCTGTTTTAAAAGTGGCCTGCCTGGGCAGACAGGCCACTAAGTCTCAAAAACGCGAAGGAATCACAAAGAAACAACAAATTTCTAAGTGATCCCGGTTGGCCGCATAGGCGCAAACTTAAGCTGGTCAAAAAACGTTTACGCCGAAGGCGTTATACAACATAGCCCAGGGTTCCCCGGCCACGGGGAACCCTGGGCAACGAAATAACCGATTTACCCCAAACCCTGAAAGGGTTTCACAATGTGTGGTTTGTAAGACCCTTTCAGGGTTTCCGGCATTCTATTTTCTCTTGTCCCAGGGTTCGCGTAGTCGAACCCTGGGCTGTGATATGTAACGCCTTCGGCGTAATTACAACGCAATAGACCTGTCTATAAACGGAAGAACTCTGGGAGACACGTTGTAAAACGCTTAAGTTTACCCCTATGCGGTTGGCCGGGATAAAACGGCTCCTTAAGATGTGGAGGGGGGTAATTTTTTTGGATGTGGTATTAAGACGCAATTTTGCTTATGATTGGGGGCTTTTAAAGCAAATATGGCTATGCAGGAACTAAAACTTACTATTCACAACAACACGAAAGGACTTTCAATGCGCTATGCAGTAATGATGCTGATTGCAGCGATGATGGTTGCCTGCCAAAGCTCTACCAACGGGCCGGCTTCGCTCAAAACCTCCAAAGATACCCTGAGTTACAGCCTGGGATTGCAAATGGGGGAGAATTTCAAATTAGGCGCGGATGAAATTGACATGGATGCCTTCATGAAAGGCTTCCGCGATGGCATGGATGATAAGGAAAATCTGCTGGATAAAACCCAGATGAATGAGAGTGTAAGCAAATTTCAACAAGCCATGCGGGTGAAGTTCAATGAGAACCAGAAAAAATTAGCGGAGGAAAATTTGTCCAAAGGAGAAGCCTTTTTAGCGGAAAACAAGAATAAAGAAGGGGTTGTCACCCTGCCCAGCGGGTTGCAGTACAAAGTGATCCAGGCGGGATCGGGACCCTCCCCGAAAGCAACCGACCAGGTGACGGTACATTATCGCGGCAAATTGTTGGACGGAACCCAGTTCGACAGCTCCTTCGACCGCGGCCAGCCGGCCACTTTTGGCGTGAACCAGGTGATCAAGGGCTGGACCGAGGCGCTGCAACTGATGCAGCCGGGCGCTAAATGGGAATTGTACATTCCCGCGGAACTGGCCTACGGCAGCCGCGGCGCCGGCCACGCCATCCCGCCCAACTCCACCCTGGTCTTCGAAGTGGAATTATTGGAAATCAAATAATCCAGGAAATATCACTGCTGAAAAACAAAAAGCCGGTTTGGACCCCCGGGTTCCAAACCGGCTTTTTATCTTTTAAAGCAGGTTTTTCAGCCGTTTCAGCCGGTTGAATTAAATCTTGCCGCTTTCGGCGGCTTTTTTCAACTTCTCGTTTGCGAAAATGGCCACTTCCACGCGCCGGTTTTGCTGGCGGCCATATTCGGTATCGTTGGAAGCGATCGGGTTCGACTCGCCGAGGCCGACCGTGGAAATCCTCGATCCGGGAACGCCAAGCCCCATCAGATAATTGGCGACGGATTGAGCGCGGCGTTCGGAGAGCTTCAGGTTATGTTCTTCACTGCCGGTATTGTCCGTATCTCCTTCGATGAGGATGTTCGTGTCCTGGTATTTGTTCAACGTTTTAGCAAGGCTCTCCAGGTTGGCTTTTGCCTCCGTCCGCAGGTCCGATTTATTCACGTCGAACAGAATGCCGGAATCAAAAGTGATCTTGATGCCTTCGCCGACGCGTTCGATCTTCGCTCCCTGCATATCCTTCCGCATCTCTTCGGCGCGCTTGTCCATCTCGTTGCCGATCAGAACCCCGGCGGTTCCGCCCACGGCCGCCCCGATAATAGCGCCCAGGGCGGTGTTCCCTGCCGCATGGCCGATTGCTGCTCCGGCGGCCGCGCCGGCGCCCGCGCCGATTGCCCCGCCCTTGGCTTTATTACTCCAACTGCATCCCATACCGATGGTGAAGAGTAAGGCTGCGCCTACCAATAAAATGACTGCTTTTTTCATGCTGCAATCTCCTTGATCATGGATTCAAGGATAATGTAATACGTATCCCCCGCTTTCTCAACCGCTAATTGAATACATCGATCCGCCCGTTGATGTGCAAGTATTTGTTGACGATATTCAGGTTTTCATCCACCACGCTGCCGTGGCAGCCGCTGCAATTATATACCGGGGCGTGTCCCGCCGGGGGCAGCCCGTGGCAACTGCCGCACAGCGCCTGGCCGGTGTTGGGATATTGCCAGTTTACCGCGGCGTTGCGCCCGCTCATCACCGTATCCACGTAAGCCCATTGGTACTGGCTCTGGGATTGCTTGAACTCGAACGCGCCGTGGCAATAGACGTTATTGCAGGAGCCGCCGTTGCGATTCCAGGTGGTATTCGCTTCCCCGTTGAAATTCGCCAGGGAATTGAACATCACCTCGGCGATGCCGTCGTCGTCGATATGGCCGGGGTCGCTGTAATTCACCGGATTTTTATGGCAGGTCTGGCACTGCCCGGCGGAGAAAGTTGACCAGACGCCCGGCGCAACGTGCTGCTGGTGCACCCCCACCCCGATAAACGAGGGCGAAGTCTGGTTTCCGAGGGCCTGGGGAGGCGCAGCGTTGTCGATACCGCCATGGCAGGTGTTGCAGGCTTCCGGGCCGTTGGGCGCGGTGTGGCAGGTCAAGCAGTTTTTCTGCTGAAAACCCGCCCCGGCGTAATCCGTTCCGTGGCAGCCCTGGCAGGAAAGGATATCCCACTTCCACTGCTCGGCAATCGCGCCGCTGTGGAAATTGGGCGAAGCGTTGTTGGCGAACCCCTCCGGGTGGGGATATGCGGCGTGGCAGGTAAAGCAGGAAACCTTGGAAGAGCCGCCTTTGTAATCCTGGCCATGGCAGTTCTGGCAGTTTGCCAGATCCAGCTCCCCGGTGAGCAGGAACGCGCCGTGGAAATCCGCCTGGTTCTGTTGCATCCATCCAGCGGGATGGGGGAACTGGTTGTGGCAGTTGTAGCAGGATACCCGGGAAGAACCGCCCCGGTAGTCGCTGCCGTGGCAGTTCTGGCAATTCGGATCGGGGTTAGCTAAATAAGCTCCCCCGTGAAAATTCTGCGAGGCGGAACTCAGCCATCCCTGGGGATGGGGATACTGGTTGTGGCATTTGCCGCAGGTCACCCCGGAGGTCCCGCCCAGGTAGTCGCTGCCGTGGCAGCTCTGGCAGCTAACGGCGTTCAGGCCGCCGTTTTCCGCCAGCGCCTTGCCGTGGAAATTGGCAGACGCCGGTTCCGTCCAGCCGGAGGGGTGGGTGGGAACGCTGACGGGGTCTTTTTTATCGGAGCATCCGAGCAGGACAAACATCGTGATGATCAACAGCCCGAAGAAAGTTTTTGGTTTCATAGGATACCCTACCTGCTTTTATGAGTGTTTAAGTATAACGGCCCTTTATTTTGAAAGTCATAATTTTTTAGCAATACTTGCTTTCGATCTGCCCATCTCTCGCTTTCAAAGAGGTCTGGATTTTATCATTCTGCGCTAATTTAGCGCGCCAACAGCACTTTTCGCGCAATATTATAATCCGGCGACTCCAACCGTAAAATATAAACGCCGGAAGCAGCGGAATGGCCGGCTTCCGTTACCCCGTTCCAGCGGACTGTGTGCACTCCGGCAGGCCGGGGACCCTCCAGCAGGGTTTTGACCAGGCATCCCCGTAAATCATAAATGCTGATCTTGACAAAAGCGTCCTGTGGCAACTGGTAGATTATTGCCGTAGAGGAGTTGAATGGATTGGGGTAATTTGCTAATCCAACTGTTGTGGGAAGTTGAGAAGAAAGACTATCTCTCGCTGCCGGGTCTTTCCAGAGGGGATCGCCGCCGTAAAGGGTGTACCACCAGGGATCGGCAGTGGCGCTTTCTACCGTATAATAAGCTCGCACGTCATAGCTGAGCAAGTATTCGGTATAACTGCTGGTTCTGAGATATTGAATATCGGTATAGGAAGTAGTTCCATGTGGTTTGATAGCCAGCAAGACCGGGTCTCCCTGGGTGCCATATAACTCTTTGACTCTCCGCCAGATTTGGTACGTGCAATTGGAATTGGGATGTTCATCCCACACCAGTTGAATGGGGGAGCCTATTGGGGCGACATTATGGAGATTTTGTACCCGCACCGGTTTGCCGGTAAAATGGGCTGTGTAGGTCTTATGGCCATTTGGCGGGAATGTTTGCACCCGGTTTGGATAGGTATTGACACTATCAGACCAATGACTAAAAGTATAAGAAATACTGTTATAAATTTGATTGATTGCTTCGCCAATAATTGTGCTTCCATCGAGAACATAAAACTCTGAAGTTGGCGAAGAATACGGGGCGTTGCTCACTTTTATAGTGCCTGGATTACCAACACAGATAAAATTGTTCTGGAAGATAATGTTAAATTCCCTGATAAAGTTTGCTTGAAAAGTTTTAATCATATTTATCTCTATTGAGGCGACAGAATCTGGCTCTATTGCCAATGGATTATAAGGATATTGTAAGTCTATCCAGTTTCTATATACGCGCCAATAGGAAGATGCATATTGTCGACGTTTTACTGCTAATTCATGGCTACTATTCTTACCCCAGGAAAATTGCCTTCCTGAATCATACTCAATACCATCCGCTTTTATCTTACCTTCATTGAAAGAAGTTTTGACAGTTACCGTATAACCGTATGTACTCTTTATCTGGCTTAGATAAAAATTCGGCATTTGGTCGTTCCAATCAGTTATTAGAACCCCTTCCTCCAATGGCCCTCCGTGGCCATCTACCTGATTTACTCTCCAACCGCCATCATAACCAACAATTACCGCAGCATGTTCAATATTATTACCTGGTGGGTTATCCCAAATAGCAATACAACCTGTTTGAGGATTCGATATAATCTCAAAGAATCCCCATTCCTCCCAGTATTTTCTGGCATACAGTACATCTATAAAAATAGTTGATCGAGGTTCGATTGGTGAGCCCATATTACTAATTGCAGAACTAAAGGCATATCCGACACAAATACTCGTCTCGTGATGGTGGGCAATTCTCGCATTAAGATTATTTGGTTCATAGTATCCCAGGCAATTACATTGAGCGAAAGCAAAATCGAAAGTGGGAGACAATAAGTTTCCAATAATAAAGGATGTGGCGAAAAGTTTAAAGAGGTAAAAGGTTAAAGAATGACTAGAAGTTTTCATCTACATTCTCCTTCTATCATTTGCCATGAATTATATATGTTCGTTCTCCGTCAGTGGCAACAAAGAATACTTCCATAGCATTCGTCCAAATACCTCCTATAAAGTGGTTAAAACCCGGAATGGGGTTAAGTTGTCGCCAGCCGCTGCCATCAAAATGATAAATGGTTCCCAATGCCCCGGAGGCATAAATATTATCTAACGAAGATCCTGCTATTCGAGAAAGGGCCAAGTCCTGGTTTAAAACAATCCAGTGTTCATTCTCCAACCGAAATACGCCCTGCCCTGCACTATATAAAACCCCATCTATAACAGCTAAATAAGAGCCGAAATATGGTTGTGGATTAGAAGAGGTAACAAGGGCAGAATCCATAATGCTCCATATCTGCCCGTTAAAGTGATAAAGATAATAAAAGGTGGTATCTATAGGAGGGACCATATCATTCTTCAGGCATGTTGCATAAACATTGTTTGCAGACAATCCTCTTATTCTGCCAAATTGAATCTCCTGAGCAGGTAGTGGTATTGATACCTCTTGCCACTCACTCCCACCAAAATGGTAAACCTTGTCTGTTCCACAACTCCAGAGGTCGCCTGGATGATTTCCCCAAACAGAAGCTAACCGCCCTTTTTTGGGGGTACCCACCTCTTGCCAGTCGTGACCATTATAATGAATACTTTGAGTATAGGGCGTATAATTGGGTTCCCATCGAGAATGTTCTCCTACCGCCCAAATATCGTTGGCAGAAAATACCCAAATATCATAGAAATCCCCAATGGGAATTTGAAAGTTTACCGGTTCCCATTTTTTGCCATCGAAGTGGTACATTTTGCCAAAAGATCCATCATTATGACCCGCAACATATACATCTGTAGGAGAACTACCCGATATTGTCCACATGGTGGTTTGGATACTTCCCGGATAAGCTAAGGTATCAATCGTCCAGATATATTCGGTAGGGTCTTTAATTACAATATCCGGTTCGGTGCTCTTCTTACAACTCACCACAAAAATTGCGAATATGATAATTAGAACCAGGTTTTTATCCATCGACTTCACCCTCGCTAACAGGCCGAAACCGCCGCTGCAGGGCATGTTTCCCTTACGGCAAGCGTACCGCATCTCTAATTCGCCGGGTGGCAAGGCTGGCAAATCTGCCGGGCGTTCTGCTCGTGGCAGCCCAGGCAGGATTCCAGGTCGTTCAGCGCCTCCACGCGGTGGCGGCCGCCGTCGAGGTTGTTGGCCCAGCCCGCCTTGTGGTTGTAGGGCAGCACCTGCCTGGCGGAATGGCAATCGTAGCAGAACTGGCGCTCGGTATGGCAAACCGCGCACTCTTTTTCCCGGCTCTGCGCTTCCAGGGCGTGGGTAAACTCGTAATTCAGCGGGTGGGTCAGGCGGTCTAAATTGTCGCCTTCGTGGCAGTCCTGGCAGAAGCGCTGGGTGTGGCAGGTGGTGCAGCTCATGGAAGCGGAGATCTCTTTTGCGTTTACCCGGGCCAGGTCGCCGTGGTTGTGCTTGAAATTCGGGGTGTGGCTGAGCGGTTTCAGATTCTCCGAGGGCAGGTGGCAGGAGGCGCATTCGTTAGACACCGCTTTGGTTTCGTGGCAGCTCATACACTCCGCCATGGTGGGAAGAATGTAGCCCTGGTATTCTTCCACCGTGAGGAGTTTGGCGTGGCAGGATGCACACTCCAGCCCGGAAGCGATGTGGAGTTGATGAGAGAATTTCTCGCTGTAGGTTTGAATCCGCGGGAGCAGTTCCGGGTTGCCGACCTCGTCCGCCTCGTGGCAGTCGTTGCAGACCGTTTTGCCGGGAAAGAGATCATCCTTGCCGGTCTGGCTGGTTTGCGCGCCGGAATGGCAGGCGGCGCACTCCATTTCCTGTTCCTCCACGTGCAGCTTGTGGGAAAATTCTAACTTGCCTTTCTCGTCGGAATAGAGGCTGGGCATGGCCAGGTATAGCGCCATCAAGGTAACGGGAATGAGGGGAAGTATGTATTTACGCATGTATGGTGTCTCCCATGTAGTTTTCACCTGCGGAACCTTATTGGGGGTTTATTTTCCGAAAAAGTAATTCACGCGCAGCAATCCGCGCAGGTCGTTGTCATAAAGGCTGTTCGCGCTTTGCTGCAGCTCCCCTTCCAGGGAGAGGAAATTGAGCGGGCGATAGATGACCCCCCCGGAGAAAGCCACCGCGTCTTCCGATATCTCGGTGGTCTGGCGCTCGAAATTGTAGTAGCTGCCGAAGAGTTTCAGGGTCAGCCAGGGGTAGAGCGGGTAACGGATATCCCCGTACGCCCCGACATTTTCCCCCGCGTCCCCGGTCTGCAATACCAGCCCGATAAGTCCCCAGGGATTTCCGATGGTGGCGACGTATTGATTGCTCTCGCTGTAGTGAATATCGGTGAAGATGTATTGAAATCCTACCTGGTAGCGGTTCAACTGGTAAGTAACCGCGCCGCGGGCCTGGTTGTAAGCTTTGATGGAAAACACCCGGAAGAAGGAGTCTTCGTAGATGCGGGGGCGCTGGCTGTTGAATTCCCCGGAGAAGGACCATTGCCGCCAGTAATAAGCCAGGCGGTAGCGCATTCCCTGGAACTCCTCGCTCTTCAAATTGTGGTCGTAGTAAGCCTGGTAATAGAAATTTTGCAGCGCCACGCCGGTAAAAGAGGCGCCTAACAATTGCCAGACCGTCTCTTCATTGCGGTTGATTTGATAGTAGCTGAGGGTAGCCTTGTTCTGCGCCGGCAGTTGGTAGGCGAGATAACCGCCCAGGACGTTGCCCTCATCCCACTTGAGGAGGTTGAAATCCCGGGTGGGAGTGGCCTGCAGCCCCCCGAAGAATTTCAGGGTCAACTTGTCGGTGGGTTTTCCGGAAACCATCAGCCCGTCCAGGGTTCCGTTGATGACTCCCTGGTACACGAACTGCCGCCCGACCCGGAAGCTCAACCGTTTTTGGGCGGTGGTCCAGTTGAGGTACATATTGTAGAGCCGGTCGTCCCAGCTATATACGTCTTCGCCGGCCTGATAGACCTGGTCGCCGGAAAGCCGCATCTCTCCCTGGCGGGCAAAGCGCATGTAGGTAGTGAGGTAGAGATCCGGGTTGCTGGCCGGCGCAATCTTGAACTGGATACCCTGGTAAAAATCATACAGCTTTTGTTCTGCCGGATTCTCCCAGGCATACATGGAGGTGTGCAATGATCCCGAATAGCGTACCTGGGCAGTTAAGGGCAGGGTGGAGAACCATAAGGTGATGAGGGCTATATACCGTAGAAAGTGTCTCATAAGCCGCCTCTTCTTTTTTTTGAAATTACTCAACTATAGTTATATATGAAATACCACGCGCAAAAATTACTGGCTTTTTGTATCAATCAGTCAATAAACAGATATTATGCCAAAAAAAAGGCTATCTGTAGGTTGATGATTTTGATAAACTTATAGAATATTTACCCGGGAGGCTGAAATCCTGTGATCGGGACATCGGTGTCGCATTTATTGCCAGGCAAACTCTAAACCGGTTGATTTTTAGAGAGTTAGCCAACTGGGGCATGGGTGTATCATTTGCGACATGGATGTCTCAAAAAAGGGGATGAGTCTTCATTCACCATTCCGAATTCACTATTCTGAATTCACTATTCTGAATTCACTATTCTGAATTCACCATTGTCATCGCCGCGTGAATGGTGAATAGTGAATGGTGAATAGTGAATGGTGAATAGTGAATGGTGAATGGAGAATTGAGAATAGGGAATTTTTCGGCAATGAGGGATGGTTGGAATAACGGAGGTTAGCGAGGAGAGGGAGCGCCTTTGGAAGCCGCGTCTTTGTTCAGCTCCCACCACCATTTTACCCGGTAGTAAATGGAATCCAACTGCGCCACGCTGATCTCGAACTCCCGGGCGACTTTCTTTTTGGTGGGATTATTGCGGTCTTCAAAGGCCAGCGGTTCGATGCCGTCGGCAAACATGCTGTCCATCAGCGCCTCGTAGATCATCCGGTCGATCAATCGCGGGGTGAAGTTGCGGATAGTGGTATCCGGTTTCCACTCTCGCAAATCCCATTCAAAACCTTTTCCGGGAACATACACCCCTCCCGTTTTGGAGCGATCTCCCACCCGGTCATGGTCTTTGAATACATACACGGTGGTTTGTTTGGAAACTTCCGCGCCCCCTAAAATCCGCACCGCCAGGTAAATTTGTTCCATCACCTCGCGGGTGGTCAGGTAAGGCGGAACTTTGATCTTGACGGTGTTCCGCTCCGAGGAATAATTGGTTTGCAGGAGATTATATTTGATATTCAGGGTATCCCACCCGCTTTCCTGGGCATACCCGGCGGCAAAAAGGAGCAGGGAAAACAAGCAAACCCTTTTAATCATCGTTCCCTCTAACTAAATTTCGTTTCCCGCACTATTTTCTGAGGGATAATAACAATTTTACCCGGCGAAAGAAAGCGATTTGTGGCCGGCAAACCGGAAAAAATGAACTTGGAATCGTCATGGCAACTTCTCACAATCCCCCCAGCCTGCGCACCGCCATGATCCTGGCGGCGGGATACGGAACCCGCATGGCGGACCTGACCCGGGAGCTTCCCAAACCCCTGCTCCCGCTGAACGGGATGCCCATCATCGAAGTGGTGATCCGCAAGCTGGCCCGCCAGGGCATCGAGCGGGCGGTGGTGAATCTGCACTATCTGCCCGAAAAGATGCGGGAATTCCTGGGCGACGGCTCGCGTTTCGGCCTGGAAGTTATTTACAGCGAGGAGCCGGCGTTGTTAGGCTCCGGCGGGGGAATCGCCAACGCGGAGAAGTATTTCAACGGGGAAACCATCCTGGCGGCCAACGCGGACGTGCTCTGCGACCTCGCTATCGGGGAGTTCTACGATTTTCATTGCCGCTCCGGGGCATTAGCGACGATGGCGGTGCAGCCTTCTTCCAATCATCGCGACTACAGCCTGGCGCTTTTTGACGCCGCAAACTCCCTGAAAAACTTTTTGGGGAAGAACGAGGAAATCCCCCGCGACGTTCACGCGGGCATATTTACCGGCTACCAGATTCTCACCCCCGGCGCGCGGGCCTATTTGAAGCCGGAAAACCAGTCGATCATCACCGAATTGTACCGCAAGGCGTTGGGCGGGGGGGAGCGGATCGCCGTTTTCCCGTTCACAGGGCGCTGGATAGACGTGGGCGAGCGGGAGTTCTATTTAGCCCTGCTGCAAAAAATCCGCGCCGGGGAGGTGGATTTGGCGGATTTTATAGGTCCGGGCGAATTTCGATAGATCCATTGCAACAAAGCGGCGGCATGACGGTCTGTTAAAATTGGTAACTTGAACCGGCCTGCTGCGTATGCACGGCTGGTCAATGTAAACGAAAATATCGAAGGAACCATGAAAAAGAAATTACTGATTATCGGAACCATCCTGGCGGTTATTGCCGGGGCAGCGTTTGTGATGACCCGGAACGGGAATGGCAAAAAAGAGGATTATAAAACCGTGGCGGTGAGCCGCGGGGAGATCATCGAGAAGGCGTTGGCAATCGGCGAAATTACCCCCCGGGACGAAATTCAGGTGAAATCCAAGATTGCCGGGATCGTGAAAAACATCTACGCGGAGGTGGGCGATAAAATCCTGGTCGGCCAGCCGTTAGTGGAGATCACCCCCGATCCCACTCCGCTGGAAATTACCGAAGCCCGCCGCAATGCGGAAATCTCCCGGGTTGCTTTTGAGCAGGCTGAGAACGAATACCTGCGCCAGAAGCAGCTACTGGAGGCAAATTTGATTTCCCGTCAGGAATTCGAGCAGCAGAAAATGGCTTACGAAGAGGCGCAATTGCGCAAAAATCTGAACGATGAGCGATTGGCGCTGATCGAAAAGGGGCGCACCCAATTAGGGGGGAACAAGGTGGAATCGGTTATTCGCGCGCCCATTTCCGGCACGGTGCTGGAAAAATTCGTAAACGCCGGCGACCCGGTGGTGCCGCTCACCACCTTCCAGGCCGGCACCCCTATTTTTACCCTGGCGGATATGAGCCGCCTGATTTTCCGCGGCACCATCGACGAGATCGACGTGGGAAAAGTGAAGTTGGGAATGCAGGTCGATCTCAAGATCGGCGCCCTGCCGAATGTATCCGTAAAGGGCCAGGTGTCGCGCATCTCTCCCAAGGCGAAAAAAGAGGAGAACTCCACCCTGTTCGACATCGAGATCGATATTGTGAACGCGGATTCGGTGCAGCTCCGGGCGGGATATTCCGCCAACGCGGATATTATCATCCGCAAAGCAGAGAACGTGCTCTACATACCGGAGCGCCTGGTTTCCTTTGAAAAGGACAGCACCTTTGTGGAAGTGACCGATACCGTCGCCAAAACCGTCTCCCGGCAGCCCATCCAGATCGGGCTGAGCGATGGCGTGAACGTGGAAGTGACGGAGGGTCTGGCGGAAAACAACCTGGTGGTGGAAAGGCCGCCGAAGGAGATTAAATAGTAATGCGTAAAACGTAATGCGTAATGCGTAACACGTAATTTTTCACGAAATACGGAATACGTAATACGCAACCTCGCAACCATTACGCATTACGAGTTACGTTTTACGTATCACGCATCATTCGGAAGAAACCATGTTTTTCAAAAACCTGCTTCAGCTTTTCCGCGACGTTCGCAACCAGAAGTTGCGCACTTTTTTGACCCTGTTCGGGATCATCTGGGGATCGGTGGCGATCATTCTTTTGCTCACCGTGGGCGACGGGCTGTACAGCGTTTCCAAAAAAGCGGCGCACGGAATGGGGGAGAGCATCTGCATCATGTGGCCGGGGCGCACCAGCGTCGCCTACGAGGGGTTTCCCCGCGGGCGTTACATACGCTTCCGGGAAACCGATGCGGAAATCCTGCGCAGCCAGGTTTCCGAAATCGAGTTGATCAGCCCGGAATACTCCCGCGGCGTGCAGGTGCGGGTGGGAAAAGAGTATTATTCCGCGGATTTGAGCGCGGTGTACCCGGAATTCCAGCAAATGCGCAATGTCATTCCCGAGGCCGGGGGGCGTTTCATTAATCTCCTGGACTTAAAATACCGCCGCCGGGTGGTATTCATCGGCGATGAGGTAGAAAAAGACCTCTTCGGCGCCGGGAAGGGGCTGGGGCAGAATATTTTCATTAATTCCATCCCCTTTAAAGTGATCGGGGTGCTCAAGAAGAAGATTCAAAGCTCCAATTACAACGGCCCCGACGGCGGCCGCATTATCATTCCCGCGTCCACTTACCAGGGCATCTTCGGCGACCGCTATATTTCCAACATGGTGTACCGCGCTTTCGACGTGAAGCTCACTAAACAGATGATCGACCGGGTGTACGCGGTGCTGGCAAAAGTGCACCGTTTCGATCCCGCGGACCGGGAAGCGCTGGCGATCTGGGATTCCACGGGCATGGATCAATTCTTCGATACTTTTTTTGGCGGTTTCAGCGTTTTCCTGGGAATCGTGGGCTGCATGACCCTGATCGTGGGGGGCATCGGGGTTTCCAACATCATGAACGTGGTGGTGGAGGAGCGCACCCGGGAGATCGGGATCAAAAAGGCCCTGGGAGCCAAAAACCGCCTCATTTTGGGGCAATACATCATCGAAACGCTGCTGGTGACCGGCTTCGGCGGGTTCTTAGGGTTTGTCATCTCCTTCGGCATCGTCAGCCTGGTAAATTTGCTGAATTTGCAGGATTACATCGGGGTGCTGCGGATATCCCCGCTGGTTGCCTTCGTTACCATTGTGATTTTGAGCCTGATCGGATTTATCGCCGGCTGGTTCCCGGCCCGCCGGGCCGCCAATTTGGACCCGGTGATGGCGATCCGGGGGTAAGGGAGCCAGAAAAAAATAATGTACCCAACTGAGCGCACAGAGTTATTGAAACACATTAGCGTTCAGTGGTACAATAAAAAGGGCGAAAGCCCTAAAGAAAGGAACACTCTTTGAAAGGCTGGCATTTGTTTCGCCTGTTTACCCGGGAGATGAAAAAGCAGCGGAAGCGCATCTGGTTGACCGTTACCGCCATCGCCTGGGGCACGCTGTCGATCATTTTGCTGCTCTCCTTCGGAGAAGGGCTGCGTCGCCAATTGGCGATTGCCAATAAAGGATTAGGAGTGAACATCGTCATTCTGTACGGCGGGCAGACCGGCAAAGTGTACCAGGGATTGCCCCGGGGAAGAGAAATTCGCTTTTCTGAGGAGGACGTGAATCTCCTGAAAGAGAAAATACCGTTCATCAGCGGCATCAGCGGGGAGTACGACCTGTGGGGCGTTTCCATGACCTATCAGAAAAAGACCCTCACCGAGCGGATTACCGGGGTGCTTCCCCCTTTCGAATACATGCGCACCCATTTTCCCCAGCCGGGAGGGCGTTTCATTAATGAACTGGACATCGAACTGCGCCGCCGGGTGATCTTCCTGGGGAACGATCTGAAGGAGCGCCTCTTCGGGGATGAGGACGCCATCGGCAAGGTAGTCATGGTCAATAATATCCCCTTCACGGTGGTAGGGGTGATGCAGAAAAAATTGCAGATGAGCATGTACGGCGGCCCCGACGCCGGCAAAGGCTCCATCCCGGCATCCACCTTCAAAACGTTGTACGGGCGCAAATATCTCAACCGCATCGTGTACCAGGTGCAGGAAACCGGGCTGGCCCCTTTCGTGGAACAGCAGGTGTACCAAGTTCTGGGCAGAAAATACCGCTTCGATTCCGAGGATGAAAAGGCGTTAGGAATCTGGGACACCATCGAAATGACCCAGGTAATGGGCAAAATGCTGATCGGCATCCAGATCTTCCTGGGAGTGATCGGGGCGCTCACCCTGCTGATCGCCAGCGTGGGGGTGGCCAACATTATGTATGTATCGGTGCGGGAGCGCACCCGGGAGATCGGGGTGAAGCGCGCCCTGGGCGCCAAACGCTCCCACGTCAAACAGCAATTTATTTTAGAAGCGTTGTTTATCGCCATTTCCGGGGGGCTGATCGGCGGGTTTATCGCCCTGCTGATCATTCAGGCGCTGCAGGGGATTCCGGTAGGGGAGGGACCGCTGCAATTCCTGGGCAAACCGACCTTCTCGTTTCCCATCGCTCTTTCCACGGCGCTGATATTGGGAGTGGTGGGCCTGCTGGCGGGATATTTCCCGGCGCGCCGGGCTGCCAGCCTCGATCCCGTGGAATCGCTGCGATATGAATAGTTCGAGGTGAGAAACTCGGTTCAGTACCTCTAAAATCGTGACAATAGCACACGGATTAGACTGATGACACTGATCAACACGGATTTTTGTTAAGTTGTATCGGTCTATTCGCGAAAATCCGTTCGATGCCAACAGAGTACGGAGCAATTGATTTATGATCGAGATGCAGAACATCAACCGGGTTTATGATACCGGGAGAGTGAAGGTCCACGCGCTGCGGGATGTCAACCTGCACATAAAAGAGGGGGAGTTGATCGCCATTATGGGCCCTTCCGGTTCCGGCAAATCCACGTTGATGAACGTGATCGGCTGCCTCGATACCCCCACTTCCGGGAGGTATTCCTTAGACGGCAAAGCGGTGAACGACCTGGATGATAACGATCTGGCGGATATCCGCAACCGCAAGATCGGGTTCGTGTTCCAGAGCTTCAACCTGCTGTCCTATGCCAGCGCTTTCGAAAACGTGGAGCTTCCCCTGATCTTCATGGGCATGTCCACCGCCAAACGCAAGCAGCGGGTGACCGAGATGCTGGCCCGGGTGGGGCTGGCCGACCGCATGGATCATAAACCCAACGAGCTTTCCGGGGGCCAGCAGCAGCGGGTGGCGATTGCCCGCGCCCTGGCCAACCACCCCCGCATCATCTTAGCCGACGAACCTACCGGCAACCTCGACAGCGCCTCGGGGAAAGAAATTTTGCAGCTTTTTCTGGATTTGTGGAAGGCCGGCAACACCATCATTATGATCACTCACGATCCCTCCATCTCCGAAAATTGTGAGCGCATCATTCATCTGAAAGACGGAATGATCGAGAACGGGGCGGTGTAAACCCGGAGTGTAGAATTTATTTTGCACTTATATTGCAGAATAAATTCTGCACTCCTTTTGGGTATGAACACCCCGCAGTCCCGCCCCTACCGGCGCCAGATCGAACTGCCGCAAAATGGCGAGCAGGATGCTCGTCTCACGCGGCAAAAGAAATAAATTTTTTGATTTTCCCCCGCGTTTTCATATACTCTCCTTTCGGGGTATGTCGCCCTCACACGTTTCAAGCTAAAACAGCAGCCCGCCTGCTGCTGGAAAATTCACCTTCATAATCAAAGGGGTATTATGGCTGAATTGAAACCTTATGTTCCGCACGACAGCAATATGAAAGATTTCAGCCTCCGGGCGCTCCTGATGGGCGCGGTCTTCGGAGTTATCTTCGGCAGCGCAAATGCCTACTTGGGGCTGCGGGTGGGATTGACCATCAGCACCGCCATTCCCTTAGCGGTGATCTCCGTGGCCATGTTCAAAGCGCTGGAAAAAGTATGGGGCAAAGCCACCATTTTAGAAGCGAACATCGCCCAGACCACCGGCTCGGCCAGCTCTTCGCTGGCCTCCGGGATCATTTTTACCATCCCGGCGCTGTTTTTGTGGGGATTGGAACCGGCGCTGGCAAAAATCGCCTTGTTGGGATTGTTAGGAGGAATGTTAGGAGTGGTGTTTATGATCCCGCTGCGCCGCTTTTTGATCGTGAAAGAGCACGAGCATTTACCCTACCCGGAAGGAACCGCCGCCGCCCAGGTGCTCATCGCCGCGGACAGCGGGGGCGCGAAAGCGAAATACGTTTTCCAGGGGTTGGGATTGGGCTTCATTTATAAAGCGTTGCTCTCTTTTGCCAAATTATGGCCCTCGGAGGTCAGCATTAGCATCCCGGGCCTGAAAAAGGGGCTGTTAGGATTAGAAGCCACCCCGGCGCTGTTAGGGGTGGGTTACATCCTGGGGTTCCGCATCGCGGCGATCATGGTGGCGGGCGGGCTGCTCTCCTGGCTGGGAATCATTCCCGCGATTGCCCATTTCGGCGAGTTGGTGAACACCCCGATGTTCCCGGAAAGCACAAAACTGATCGCCGACATGAGCCCCTACGAAATCTGGACCCGCTACGTGCGCTACATCGGGGCCGGGGCGGTGGCGACCGGGGGGATCATCACCGTGTTCAAATCCCTGCCGACCATGATCGATTCCCTGAAGATCGGGGTGCGGGAGCTTTCCCCCAAATCCATGGCCGAGGCGTCTTCCCGGGTGCGCACCGACCGGGATTTGCCCTTTATGGTGGTCATCGGGGTGGTGGTCGTCTTCCTGGCGATCTCGATCAGCACCCCCTACGTGGTGGGGATCGACCAGTTATTGATCACCCGGATCATCGGTTCCCTGGCCATCGCCCTGTTCGCCTTTATTTTCGTAACCGTTTCCTCCCGCATTGTGGGATTAGTGGGAGTTACCTCCAATCCCACTTCGGGAATGACCATCGTAACCCTGCTCGGCACTGCCTCGGTGTTCTATCTCCTGGGCTGGACCGACACCTTCAGCAAAGCCGCGGTGCTCACCATCGGCACCGTGGTGGCGGTTTCCGCCTCCATTGCCGGGGATATTTCCCAGGATCTGAAATCCGGCTACCTGCTCGGCGCGACGCCCCAAAAGCAGCAGGGCAGCGAGCTGTTCGGGGCTTTAAGCTCCGCCTTCTTCATCGCCCTGGCGGTGGTTACGTTAGGCGAGGTGTACGGCTTCGGAACCAAAGAAATTCCCGCCCCCCAGGCCACCTTGATGCAGACCGTGGTGGACGGGGTGCTGCACGCCAACCTCCCCTGGAGTTTGGTGCTGATCGGGGCCAGTTTTGCAATCGTGGCGGAACTGCTCTCGGTTCCCTCCCTGCCCTTTGCGGTGGGCATTTACCTGCCTCTCTCCACCATGACCCCCATTTTCGTGGGCGGGGTGATTCGCCGCATTACCGAAGCCCGCAACCGCCACGCCCTCACCGATTTTGCGGAAAAACAGACCGACACCGGCGTGTTGTTAGGCTCCGGTTTGATTGCCGGCGAGGGCATCATGGGCGTTACCATCGCCGCGTTTGCGGTATTTACCGGAACCCGGCCCGCGGGTCTGCCCTTCGGCCTGGAAGGAATTCCCGGGGAAGTCCTCTCCTTTGCGGCGTTCCTGGCCCTGGGGTACTACATTTACCGGATGGAGACGGGGAAGAGGGGAAAAGCGTAACCCGTAATGCGTGAAGCGTGACACGCAAAACGTAATGCGTAAAAACGGAATACGCACTACGCAATCCCCCGGCTATCCGGGGCATTACGCATTACGCTTCACACATCACGATGCGCGTGATGCAATAGAACATCATCAATAGTCGGGATGATATGATGAATAACGAGTTCCTTATTTTTAACCACAATATGATCAATTAGCATT
>JABWBP010000144.1 GCA_013360445.1 Calditrichaceae bacterium
AAATAAAACAGCCCGGTGAGAAGCGCCGGGGACAAATGAGTTCCTTGATCTAAGCCCCAACGGGGCGGAATAGAAACTAAAGTCTTAAAGTAGAGTTAAGTAGTCTTTTCCTTCAAGCTTTTTTTCGATTTTTGGTTCGTTGGGCTCTGGCGAGTTTGGAAAGAGGGCGTTTTGAATTTTCGTCAGGTTCGTATGGGAGTTGAAAATTCCCGGCGATGATGCCGGGCACGGTAATATCTTCGTCTAAAGTTTCCCACCTGAGGGCAAATCCGTTTAGCCGCAAAGTTACTTCTTTCAGTTGTTCTTCGCTGGCATTCTTCAAAATCCGAAAGCGATCCGCCGGAAAACCGACAATCCGTCCATCGGTCAATTCGATAAAAATAGTCCTGCCTTCGGCCCAGGCGTTGATGGCTGCCGGTTCAATGCTGGTTTCTTTTTCAACGATGATGGTACTCATCATATTTTTTCCTTAAAAAATCCCAATTCTCAAAAACCAAATTTTCAAGTTGCCGAACGATGTGTTGCGGAACCCCTTTGTTTCTCGCCAGCCGAATCGGTTCTAACCAAAATTTGCATTCACCCGTGGGAGTTTCGATATGGATATGAGGCGGTTCATTTCCTTCGTCAGAGTAGAAATGAAATCGAAAAGATCCGATTCGTAATATTGTCGGCATCCGGTGTCGCAATCCGCTATTGTAAAATCCTCACCAGTTCGTTGATCAGCCGCTCGAAGGTCTCCATGGTCAATTGAGAGGTGATCTTGGCGTAGCGCTTCTCGTCGGTGAGGAACTGGTAGCGCTGGAAATGCACCTTTACGCCCTCGTCCAACACGATTTCATAATAGTATTTGGCGTTCTCCTCGGTGTGCGGAGGATAGCTGCGCAACTGGGCGCGCTTGTTGCGAACGTCCATTTCGATGAGCTTGAACTCTTCCAAAAGAAAAGTGATGCGCTTCTGGATCGTGTCCGCCTGCGCATCTAAGCGCTGATTGATTGTTTCCACGTCCTGCAGGGGAACGGGTTTGCCGATGGCGATATAATCGAGCAGGATGCCGTATTTGGCGACGTCTTTGAACTTGATTTGAAACTGGTAATCGCCCTCCTGGTGTTGCAGGTAGAAGAACTTCTGTTTGGGATCGAAATGAATCGACTGGCTTCTTTCTTCCAGGAGCATTCCGGTAATCTTTTTGGCGTAGTTCATGATCAGCACCCCTTTCGCTTAATTTCCCGAGATCCAGGTTTGTTTGAACTCTTCCCCGGTGAAACTCCACAAAACCGGCCGCTCCTCCAGAATCGACTGGATATGAACCGGCCGTTTCCAGATGGCTTGCAGATTCTTTAAGGTATCGGCGGCATAGTTCTTATCCAATTCCGTTTCTTCGAATTGATGTTGCAGCAGCAATTCGCCGCGGTTTTGGAAATTGGCGTCGATCACGCTGATGATCGGCTGGCCTAAGTTGGTCAAATTCTGTAACAACCGCTGCTTGATGGTTTTGAACTCCCGCGACTCGATTTCGTACTGTTTATTGCTCTTGTTATATGCAAAAGAGAACAATTTATGTTCCCGGCAAAAATCTTCCGTCAAGAAGGTGTCGATAAAGGTAATATCATTGTAAAGCTTGCGCACCTCGAAAATTTTCTGGCGGCCCAGACCCGCGGCGGTGTCCCAGTGCTTTTTGGCTAAAATATCTTCGCACTCTTCATACGCTTTGCCAAACCGGCCTTTGTTCCAGCGCTCCTCGATGTCTTTGAACAAGAGAAAACCGATCCGGTAAGGATTCAAGCGCCCGGGGTGATTGGCGATGGTGCCGGAATGGTGCTCGGCGTAATCGATCACCTCGGAAGGGTGGAGCAGTTTTTCGGTCATCATGGTGGAGTGCCAGTAGGTGGCCCAGCCCTCGTTCATGATCTTGGTCATCCCCTGGGGGGCGAAGTAGTAAGCTTCTTCCCGGATGATGCCCAAAATATCATGCTGCCAGTTCTGCAGCGGGGCGTGCTCCATCAGGAAGAAGAGCACGTCGCGCTCCGGTTTTTCCGGCAGGGCGCGGTGATCGACTTGCTGCTTTTCCAGCTCTTTCATCTGCGCTTCGATGAATTCCGGGGGATTGATGTAGCGCTCCATGTATTTTTTGCTGCGCAGTTTTTTGACCGCTTTCCGGGGAGCGGTCTGTTCCGGCTCTTTCTTTCCCGCCTGCCGCCGGATGTAGGGCGAGTGGTAATCGATCAGGTTCTCGATGGAAAGGCAGGTGTCGATGAAGCTTTCCACGGTATCCAGCCCGTGGGCGTCGATGTGGCGGCGCACCCGGATGGCGTGGTTGGCCATCTCGTCGATCATTTTCCGGTTAGTGTGGGCAAAATAGTAGTTGTTTTTGAAAAAATCGCAGTGGGCGTACACGTGCGCCATTACTAACTTCTGGTCCACTAAGGGATTGGAACGCATCAAATAGGCGTAGCAGGGATTGGTATTGATCACCATCTCGTAAATGGTTTGCAGCCCGTAGCGGTAGCCTTTGGAGAGCTGATCGTATTCCATGCCGAAGCGCCAGTGCGGGTAGCGCACCGGGAAGCCCCCGTAGGCCGCTAACTGGCTCATGGTATCGTAATCCACCAGCTCGAAGATGATCGGGAAATAATCCAACCCGTACTGCGCGGCGATCTTTTCGATCTCCGGCTGAATGCTGAGAACATCTTTTTCGGTCAGGGTTTGCATGTTGATTTTGCGATGTTTTTCCGTTTTTCTTATTGAGACCGCAAATGAACGCGAATTAACGCGAATAGATTTTGCGCAATTGCGATTTTTCTAACTCTACCGCCAATCAAAATTCGCGTTCATTCGCGGTCAAAATTCAGAAGCGCATAGTCAGATCTATTTTCCTTTTCCCAAAAAGTCCTTGATGGAATCGTAAATCGAATCCTTGTCCGGGATGTAGGAGAGCACCAGGTTGTCGAACCCGGTAATATTTTCATCTAAAAAGTCGATGAACTCCCCGCTGCCGTAAGTGCTCTCCACCTGCCCGTAGCCGAACAGGTTCACTTTGGGCAGGATTTTTTCCCGCAGGATCTCCGCGCAGAGCTTGTTGTCTTCCCGCGACCAGTTGTCCCCGTCGGAAAAATGAAAGGCGTAAATGTTCCACTCCTCCGCGGGGTAATTCTCCTGCATGATCTTGGCGCACAATTCGTAGGCGGAGGAGATGACCGTGCCGCCGTTTTCCCGCACCGAGAAGAAGGTATCGCGGTCCACTTCCCCGGCCTGGGCGTCGTGAATGAGGTAGCGGGTGGCCACGCCCTTGTACTGGTAGTGCAGCCAGGTATCGATCCAAAAAGTTTCTAAGCGCACGATGTGTTTTTGCTCGTCCCACATGGAGCCGGAAACGTCCATCATGTAAATGATTACCGCGTTGCTCTCCGGGAGTTTGGTAGTTTTCCAGGAGCGGTAGCGGTAATCTTCCCGGATGGGCACAATGTGCGGCCGCTCGTAAGTAAACTGCCCGGAAATGATCTGCCGCTTCAACGCTTCCCGGAAGGTGCGCTTGAAGTGGCGCAGCGACTCCGGCCCCACCCGGCTGATGCCGGTGTAACGGTCCTTTTTGGAGATAATCTCCTTTTTGCCCTTGGGCTGGATGTTGGGAAGCTCCAACTCATCGCCGAGGATTTCCGCTAACTCTTCCAGGGTCAGCTCCACTTCCCGGAGGTGCTGGCCGGGCTGGTTTCCGGCCTCGCCGGCCCCGCCGTCGCCGGGATCCCCGCCCAGGGGGTCGCCCGGCTCGCCGTCGCCCTGGCTGGCCCCGCCCTGGCCGTTGTCCCCGAACTGGAACCGGGGCAGG
The DNA here is from genome assembly GCA_013360445.1 of Calditrichaceae bacterium. GTDB lineage: Bacteria > Calditrichota > Calditrichia > RBG-13-44-9 > J075 > JABWBP01. The sequence continues at coordinate 3,824 of JABWBP010000144.1, forward strand.
TCGATCTGCGGCAGGGGGATGCTGATCAGGTCCTTGCCCTTGCGTCCCACCATCTCTCCCTGGGAGATGTATTTGCGCAGATTCTCCTTGATCTTGCCCTTGATGATCTGGCGAAAGCGGTTATGGTCGTTGTCGATGTGTAGCAGCATGGTCTTTTAAAGACTAAAGTGTTAATGTGTTCAGGTGTTATAGTGTTCAAGTTTCAGCGTATTCAGGCGTTAAAAAGTTATGAACCCAAAACCAAAACATATAACACCCGAGCGCTTGTGATAGAGCACTCCGTTTATCCTTTACGATATTATCTTATCAACATGAGCTTTCTGGCCGCGCTGTAGTTGCCAGCTTGCATTTTGTAAAAGTAAACTCCAGAGTTAAGCTCTTTTCCATTATCATCCGTCCCATCCCAATTCACAGTTTTCCAACCCGATCCCTGTTCTTCCTCTATTAATGTTTTGACTCTCTGCCCACTCAAATTGTAAATTTTTAAAGAGATTTTCGACAATTTTGGAAGAGCATATCTTATGGTAGTAAAGGAATTGAAAGGATTGGGATAATTCTGCTCCAGACGGTAATTCAAAATTTCAGTTCCGGGGGGTTCAACGGCGTTCACTTCATCGCGTATGGCAATTAGGTTTTGTTGGTGGTTTTGAAACAAAGAACTGATATGCAGGCCGATATACAAAGTACCGTCTGAACCAATGGCCGGGCAGGAGTCATATTCATATTCTCCCAAATCGAGGGTCCAGAGAATTTCTCCGGTGCTGTCTATACAATAGAAATTACCCTGGTAACTGGAACCGCAGTAAATTTTGCCTTCTGCGTCACACACCAGGCCGTGGTTTATATAATGATCATCCCAATCTCCCTCAAAAGGCATTACCCAATTCTCATTGCCGTAATAATCCAGCGATATGATGCAATTTCTTTCTTCGGAATTGATAATCTTGCGCGCATTGAGCAGTATATTCCCATTTTTATCTATGGTGGGAGCGGCGTGATCTAAGAAACCGGAAAGCTGGTACTGCCAATTTACAGTTCCGTCAGGATTAAAGCAGTAAAGAAAGCGGTTGGCCGGATTGATGCTGTCCGAACCAAAAACATAGACTTTATTGCTGTTATCAACCAATGGTATGCCCCAGTTGTGGAATGCAAAATGGTGAGTCCAATATATGTTACCTTGTAAATCTGATGCGTTTATATTGCCCGGCTGTTCAGAAAGCCCACCGGTCTTAAAAAACATGGTATCGCCGCCCGTAGAAAAAACAATTGGCGGGCATAAATGGAGTATGGGTATTTTATTTTTAATAGCACCTATTGGAGAAATAATTACCAGCGTATCACCAATCGCTAAATAGATATCGCCGTTTTTTGCCATTGGATGAAATCTCCAATTCGCATTGATTCCACTTGCGCTCCATTTTAAACTTCCATCAGAACTAAGGGCATATAACCTTGCACTTGCTGAAAGAAAATATATAGTACTATCTTTGGCAACAATCGGCCCCCCATTATTAGGTAAAGAGGTTATGGTTTCAAAAGTCCACAAATTATTTCCGTTTTTATCAACCGCGTAGAAGTAGTTTACATTAGCTGGCGACAGGGCGCGCTCCCCCATGTATAATACGTCATCATATCCTATCACCGGGCCATAAAGAATCCCCAGCGGCATATCTTTGCGCCAGATAACGTTG
>JABWBP010000064.1 GCA_013360445.1 Calditrichaceae bacterium
GGCTCATGAAAGAACGCCACTACAAGCGGAAGTTCGATATTGATCGGAATTATCTCAGAGATGGGTAACTTCGCTTTTAAAGTCTTAAAGTAGAATTATTCAAAAGAAACCTGCCGGGCAAGAGGTTTGGAGCGATGAAAAAATATCCCGTTTCGATCTGGCCGATTATTTTTTTGTCGGCGGTCTTTTGGTTTTTAACCGCCGGATATGCTGCGGCGGCGCCGGGGGAGGGAGCGGATAGTCTTGGCGCTGCCGGTTCCCAAAGTGCTGCGGCAGATACCGCCCACGAAACTTCCCAGGCTGAAAAAGCCGCGACCGGGGATGATAGCTCTCTGTTTCACTGGATTGAAAAACGCCCCGCCCTAATCGGTTTGATCGGAGCGATTATCGGGGCAGTCGCAACGCTGATCGGGGTATTTCTGGCGCTTCAAACCAAAAAGAAGGCCAGGAAGTTTGCCCGGGCAGCGCGAGAGGGAGAAATAGAAGCCGAGCGCGAAGGCCGGGAAACGCTCCGCTCGCAAACTGAAGAAATGGCGAAGGCGGCCAAAAAAGGGGAAATAGTTGCCGAACGTGAAGAGGGGCCAATCCTTCAGGAGCAGGCGAAAGAACGCGCAAAAGCCGCCAAACTCGGGGAAAAAGAAGCCGAACGCGAACAGGAAGCTGCCCTCCAGTTCCAGGACGCCGATGAAACCGAGCGCCGCTACCTGCGCGGGGTGGAAAAGGAACACGGAACTATCAATCTCTATGGTTTCCAATCCACCGCCAACCTGAAGGTGCGCACCTTAGAGGTATTCGTTTCCCTGCGATTGAGCGAGGAGCAGCGCCGGGAAATGGATCCCGAACTGTGGGAAGAGCAGAAATCCGCCGCCTCCCCGGAAAACAGCCGCCACCTTAGCCCGGAAGCGGTTTTGCAGCGCGCTGTTCGCAAAAAACGCCTGCTGCTGATTATCGGCGACCCCGGCTCCGGCAAAACCACCCTGCTGAAATTCTACGCGGTATGCTGCCTGGACCCGGAGGGCCGCCAAAGGTTGAATTTAAAGCAACCGCTGCTGCCCATTTTAGCGCCCCTCAGCAAGGTCGATCCCCGGCAGCCCTTTTGCGAGGCGCTCAGCGCCTGGGGCAGCGGGAAAAACTGGCGGGTCTCCGCAGAGCTGTTCGACCGCTGGCTGGAAAAACGCGGCGCCCTGGTGATGCTCGACGGCCTGGATGAAATCAGCGACCTGCGCCTGCGCAAGCAGGTGTGCGAGTGGATCGACAACGCCTGCGATTACTATCCCAACTCCCAGTTCGTGGTCACCTCCCGCTACGCTGGGTACCGGGTGGCCGAAGGCATCGAGCTGCACACCGACCACCTCCGCGCTGAGGTGCTCGACCTCAGCCGGGAGCAGCAGGAAATCTTCCTGAAAAACTGGTTCAGCGCCGCCTACCGGGAAAAAATGGAATCCCCCGACCCGGCCAGGGCGGAACCGCCGGAAAACCCCGCGGAGCAGGCCCAGGAAGTGGCCGACGCGGTGCTGCGCTACCTCGACCGGGAGGAGAACGCCAGCCTGCGCCAGATGGCCGGCGCCCCGGTGCTCCTGCAGATCATGGCCATCTTGTGGCGGGAATTCGGCAACCTGCCTCCCAGCCGGGCGGATTTATACGAGCGCTGCACCGACTACCTGCTCTACCGCCGCGATTTTACCCGCGACATCCCGGTGCTGCTGCCGGCCGACCAGGCCAAGATTGTGCTCGGCCCGCTCTGCCTGTGGATGCAGGAAACATTGCGCAGCGATACCGCTCCCGCCCGGCAGTTAGAGCAGAAAATGGCCCCCCTGTTGGAAGAGGTCAAACCGGGCCTGAAACCCAAAGATTTCATCCAGAACCTCTGCGACCGCGCCGGCATCCTGCACCGCTCTGGCGACGACGGGTACATCTTCCGCCACAAATCTTTCCGGGAGTTCTTAGCCGCCGGCCAGTTAGCCCTGGATATCCACAACCGCCCGGGGCGGGCGGCGGTGCTGGTGGAAAACTTTGCCGAGGGCTGGTGGCGGGAGACCCTGCTGTTTGCCCTGGGCCTGCCCAAACCGGTGATCTTTAGCGATTTTATGGAGCGGTTCCTGCCCCACCCGCACAACGGGGCCGGGTTCCCGACCTTGCTGGAGGATATCATCAAAGAAGCCCGCCAGAAACCCGTCGCCCCGTTCGAGAAGTTCCTGCTCGAATCCGGGGAGCAGGACTGGCAAAAGCGCTACAACGCCCTGCAATGCCTGCGCCTGATCGCCTCCGAGCCGGCCAAGAAACTGGTCAAGCAGGTCTGGGAGCGGGAGAAGGACCCCCGGGTGAAGCAGAAAGCGGAAACCATGCTGATCGACTGGAAACTGCGCCGCCCGGCGGCGGAGCGCGGGGAAGCGCTGCGGGGAGCGGCGGGTCTTCCCCAGGGCTGGCGCAATCCCTTGGAGCTGGACGCCGAATACCTGCTCATTTCCGGCGGCAAATACCACTTCTCCGTTACTAAAAAAGAAGTTGAAGTTCCCCCGCTCTACTTTGCCAAATACCCGCTCACCAACAAGCTTTACCGCCGCTTTATTGCCTACCTGGCGGAAGATAAAAGCATGGCCGAGGCGCTGGAGGCCCTGCCGCGCCAACAATTTGCCGCCAGCCTGTTAAAAAAGGCAAAAGAAGTGCAAGGCCTCCCGGAATACCTGGGAAAAAACCCCAAGGAGTGGGCCGATAAATTGCGCTCCCGCTTTGATGACGACAAACGCTTCAACGGCGAGGACCAGCCGGTGGTGGGGGTGACCTGGTTTGCGGCGACGGCGTATTGTATATGGTTGACAAATCTTCAATTGGCAATTGGCAATTCCCAATTGGCAATTGCCAATTCGCAGTTTCTCTACCGTTTGCCAACCGAGCAAGAGTGGGAATGGGCGGCCGGGGGCGGTAAGCGCGAGTATCCCTGGGGTAATGAGCAGCCGGACGAGCGCCGCGCCAATTACGGGCAAAAAGTAGGGCAGACCACCGCGGTGGGCGCTTACCCGGCCGGGGCTACCCCGGAGGGATTGATGGACATGGCCGGGAACGTGTGGGAGTGGTGCGAGAATTTGTATAGCGAAGATAGTAGAGCGCGTGCGCTGCGGGGCGGCTCCTGGAGCAGCCACGTAGTTTATCTGCGCTGCGTCGCCCGCAACGACGACCGGCCCGTTGGCCTCTGGAGCATCGTTGGTTTTCGGGTAGTTCTCTGCCAGTCATAAAGTTTTTGGAACTCTGAAACTCTGTCCCTCGGAAACTCTGAAAAAACCCCGCGAAGCGGGGTCCGAAAATTTTTTTATAAAAAAGAGGTGTGCATGGCAGGCCAGGAAATGCTGGTAATCAAGCGCGGCTATGATTTTTCAAATCGGAGTGTCAAACTTCAGTTTGACCTTGTGCTCGGCGCAAAGGTGGACAGATAAGTTTTTCAACGATCATTAGCTTGACCAGGGTCAAACTGGGCGCGGCACAAAATGCACCCCGGCCTTCCGGGGTGGCAATCTTGATTCTATCAAAGATTACCACGCTTCAGCGTGTTTTTTAATCATCCCAATTTAGTGCAATTTGTTCTGCGCCCGGTCAAACTGAAGTTTGACACTCCTATAGAGAGACGGCTGAAGATTTTAACCGCACAAAACCGAGGTGCACCTATGACTCTGCAAAATAAAATCATCCTCATCACCGGCGCGACCGGCGGGTTAGGCAGCGCGGTAACGGAAGCGTTCCTGAACGCCGGGGCCGTCGCGGCAGTGACCTACACTGCGGAAGATAAATTCAAGGAGCTGGAATCCGCCCTGAAACCGCCCCCGGGAAAGCTGCACGGCTTTGCCGCGGATATGATGCAAGAGGCCAGCGTGGAAGCGCTGGTCGGGCAGGTGGTGAAACAGTTCGGGCGCATCGACGCGCTGGTAAACTTAGTGGGCGGGTTTATGGGCGGCGTACCGGTAACGGAGATGAGCGAGGCGCAGTGGGATCACATGATGCAGTTGAACCTGAAAACCGCCTTCCTGGCCGGCAAGCACACCCTGAAGGGGATGATCGGGCAGAAATCCGGGCGCATCGTCAACGTCGGTTCCAAAGGGGGGCTGTATGGCGGGAGCGGAATTTCCGCTTACGGGGCGGCCAAGGCGGGAGTGATCAACCTGACCCTCTCCCTGGCTGCAGAGGGGCGGGCGCACAACGTTACCGCCAACGCGGTCGCTCCCGGCACCATCGACACCCCGCCCAACCGCGCCGCCATGCCCAAAGCGGATTTCAGCAAATGGGTCGCCCCGGAATCCCTGGCGCAGGTCATCCTGTTCCTCTGCTCCGACGCCGCTAAAGACATCAGCGGGGCGGTGCTGCCGGTGTTTGGGAAGTCGTGAAGCCAGGGGGCAGGAGCAGGGACAGGGGCAGGAGCAGTAGGCAGGAGCAGTAGGCAGGAGCAGTAGGCAGGAGCAGTAGGCAGTAAGATATTATCTACTATTTAAGTCCATATGCCACCTCCCAAATGCTCCCTGTCCCTGCTCCTGCCCCCTGTCCCTGCCCCTAATGATGATGCCCCCCGGCGCCGTGCACGTGGCCGTGATCCAATTCCTCCGGGGTAGCCTCCCTCATGCCTATCAGCTCCACGTCGATGGTCAAGGTTTTGCCCGCGTACGGGTGGTTGAAGTCGATGGTAATATCATCTCCTTCGACTTTTGTGATCATAAAAGGCATCTCCTCGCCGGATTCATTCACCGCCACAAAATCCATTCCCTCTTCCAGCGGAGCGCCTTCGGGAAAACTGGAGCGTTTGGCAATCCGCACCGCGGATTCGTCATACGCCCCAAAGGCCTCTTCCGGCGAGAGGGTCAGGGTGGATTTGCCATGTATGGGCATGGTTGCGATTCTTTCTTCCAACCGGGGTAAAATTTGCTGCCGGCCGCTCAAAAACGCCAGGGGCTCGCTCCCGAAGGTGGATTCGAGAACTTCTCCGGTTTCATCTGCAATCGAGAGATGCACGGTCACAACCTGATCGAGCTTAAAGGGCATTATACTCTCCATTTTTTTTGAAAATTCGATTTAGTATTTCCAATACGCCCAATTAGAACGCTGATGGCGCTGATGCGACGGATCTACACAGATTTTTCTAAATTTATCCGTGAAAATCCGTTGTATCAGCGTCATCAGCGTTCCAATTTTTGCCTCGGCCCATTGCCAGAGATTTTTCAGACATCCTTCAAAACACCAAAACCCCCAAACACTCAAAACCGAATCAACGCCGCACCCCAGGTAAACCCGGCGCCAAACGCCGCCAGGCATACTAAGGAATTCTCCTTGATTTTCCCCTGCTCCCAGGCTTCGCTCATGGCGATGGGAATGGAGGCGGCGGTGGTATTGCCGTAGAGATGGATATTGCTCATCACTTTTTCCATGGGAATGCCGATTTGCTGGGCAACCGCCTCGGTAATGCGCAAATTGGCCTGGTGGGGAATCAGTAAATCAACGTCTTCGGTGGTATAACCGGTTGCTTGCAGGGCTTCGTTGATTACCTGGGGAAATTTGACCACGGCGTGTTTGAACACGTAGCGCCCGTCCATGTGCGGGAAATTATGTTCCGGGTCGTCGTAGGGTTTTCCTAACGCCGGCGGCCAGTGGATGGAAGGCCAGTCGCACCATAATTTTTTGGCGTAACGGCCGTCGGCGTGCAGGTGGGTGGTCAGCACCCCCTTGTCGGGATTATCCGTGGCCCTTAAAATCGCCGCCCCGGCGCCGTCGCCGAAAATCACCGATATGTCCCGCCCCCGGCTGGTTTTGTCGATGCCGATGCTTTGAATCTCCGATCCGATGACCAGCACGGTCTTGTAAGTCTCCGTTTTGATGAATTTATCCGCCACCGAAAGGCCGTACACGAAGCCGGAGCAGGCGTTGCGGATGTCCATGGCCGGCACCCCGTAGAGGCCCATTTTTTCACCCAGAAAACATCCTCCCCCGGGAAAGGCGTGATCCCCGGTGATGCTGGCCACGATGATGAATTCGATCTCTTCGGCTTGAATTCCGGCGCGCCGGATCGCCATCTGGGCTGCTTCGTAGCCCATGCTGTAGATGGTAGCCTCGCCGAGGCGAACCCAGCGCCGCTCCCGGATGCCGGTGCGTTCCACGATCCATTCATTAGAGGTATCCATCATTTTTTCCAGGTCGAAATTCGTCACTACCTGCTCCGGTACGTAATGGCCGACGCCGATGATCTGGGAATTCTTCATGATTTCTCCTTCAAGGTTTAGAGAATAGTAAACTTGCCGCGAATTTTTTCCAGCATGTCCCGGGTCATCGCATCGAGGTCGAAATCCGGTTTCCAGCCCCAATCTTCCCGCGCGCCGCGGTCATCGATGCTGTGGGGCCAGGAATCGGCGATGGCCTGGCGAAAATCCGGCTGGTATGTGCAGCGGAATCCCGGAATGTATTTGCGGATCGAGGCAACGATCTCTGCCGGGGTGAGGCGCATGGCGTTCACGTTATACACCCGGCGGCTGAGGCGGCCGGGTTCCGCGTGCGCCAGTTGCAAAATTGCCTTGATGGCGTCGGGCATGTACATGAAGGGGAGGGGGGTGTTTTCGCTGATGAAGCAGGCGTACGGTTCCCGGGTAACGGCGTGGATGTAGAGATCCACGGCAAAATCCGTGGTGCCCCCGCCCGGGGCGGTTTCCGCGCTGATGATGCCCGGGTAGCGCAGCGAGCGGGTATCCACTCCATATTTCAAATAATAATATTGCAGCATTTTTTCCCCGGCCACTTTGGTAACCCCGTACATGGTGGTGGGGTTCAGGGCGGTATTGTCGGGAGTATTCTCCTTGGGGGCATCCGGCCCGAAAGCGGCGATGGAGCTGGGGGTAATCACCTTATCCACTTTTTTCCGCCGGGCCACTTCTAAAACGTTCACCAGCCCCTGCATGTTCACTTCGTAAGCGGCCTGGGGATCGCGCTCTCCCCGGGCAGAGAGGATCGCGGCCATGTGGAAGATGGCGTCGATCTCGTAATCCACCACTATTTTGGCGATCATGTGGGGATCCAGTACGTTCAGGTACATAAAAGTGCTGGCGGTTTTAAGATGTTGGGAGGGTTTTTCGATATCCGTGGCGATAACGTTCTCCCTGCCAAATTCCCGGCCTAAGTGAACCACCAGCTCAGAGCCGATTTGCCCGCACGCCCCGGTAACTAAAATTTTATTCATGGCAATATCCTTATACATCAATAACCAGGTTTTTTTGGCGTAAAGATGTTTTCATGAAAAGAAAAGACCGGCGAGAGGAAAGAGGGGATCGAGGGAGCGCATCGTCAAATGCCTTTATGTGATGGTCGTTGTAACTGCACAACTTTTCCTCTTGTTCACCCGCGTTTTCACCTCGATTATTCGCTAAAAGATTGTTAAAAAATTCAAATTATCCAAGTAATTGTTAAAATTTTTTGCACGCTTTTTTGCGCCAACCGAGGGGATGTATGGTTATTAAAAAAACAGTGTTACTATTCAGCCACAAAGTCTCTAAGGCGCAAAGCGGCTATCAATTCAGAGTAACCGGCATAACCATTACCATTTTTCTTCAAATTTTGTGAAATCTTGGAGCCTTTATGCTGAGTAGTAACCTTTTCTCTTACCTTTGTGAAAACTTAGGGCCTTCGTGTCTTGGCGGCTGAATAGTCAAAAAACGTTATTCCAGGCGTTCGCCGGTTGACAATGGCATCCCCCGCAAAAATTCCCCGGTTTTCAAGACCTTTCTCCCCTCTAATTGCAATTCCTGAATGGCAATCACTCCCGGCTGGCAGGCAATCCACAAATCCTCCTTTTCCGCTCTGATGATTTCTCCCGGCCGGGCATCGGCGGTTTCGCTGCTGACCGGCTTTGCCCGGTAAAACTTTACCATCTGTTCCCGGTAAAAAGCGTACGCGCCGGGAAAGGGTGAAAGCCCGTGAATCCAGTTTTTGACCCGGGCGGCGGGCTGGGCAAAGTTCAGGCGGCAGATTTCTTTGCTGAGCTTGGGCGCGGGGGTGGCTAAGGAATCATCCTGCGCCGTGGTTTGCACGGTTCCGGCCTCGATCCGGTCTAAAGTCTCCAGCATCAGATCTGCGCCCGCGGGGGCTAAGCGGTCGTGCAGGGTTCCGAAGGTATCCTCCGGGTAAATGGGCATTTCCTGCTGCATGATCATATTGCCGGCATCGACCTGTTTCTGCAAAAAAATGCTGGTGATCCCGGTGCGGGTTTCTCCCTCGATGATTGCCCAGTTCAACGGGGCGGCCCCGCGGTATTTGGGGAGCAGGGAAGGGTGCAGGTTTACGCAGCCCTTCGGGGGCATGGTAAAAATAATTTCCGGGAGGATGCGGAAGGCCACCACCACGAACAGATCGGCGTTCAGGGCGCGCAAAGCGGATATGAAATCCGGATCTTTCAGCAATTCCGGTTGAAGAACGGGGGAGAGGTGGTGGTCCAGGGCAAATTGTTTGACCGGGGTGGGGAGCAGTTTATGCCCGCGGCCCCGGGGGCGGTCCGGCTGGGTAACGATCCCGGCGATGCGGTGGCGGGAATGGAAGATTTTTTCCAGGGTGGGGAGCGCAAATTCCGGCGTTCCCATAAACACGATGTTCAAGCCCGTGGATTGCTGGCGATTATTCATGGTTTGGGCCGGGATGGAAATGATAGAGATGAAACGGAGACGGGGTGAAGAGGAGCGCAGCGATCATTTCAAAGAATGGTATGCGCCTCCAGGAGTTTTGTGAGTTTGGGTTCCAGCAATTTCCGCTGTAAAAGAGGCAGCCGGTCGATAAAGAGCACCCCGTTCAGGTGGTCTAATTCATGTTGGAACACCCGGGCGTGTAAGTCTTCCAGGGTTTCGCGTACCGTTTCACCCTCCAGGGTTTGGTATTCCACCTCGATCTTGAGAGAACGATCTACCTCGGAACGCACCTCGGGAATGCTCAGGCAGCCCTCCTCCAGCGACTCGTTTCCTTCCGCAGAGATGATTTTGGGATTCACATAGGCTTGCGGGGCCAGGTTTTCATCGAACGCCTCCAGGTCGATCACGAACAATCGTTTCAACTCGTTCACCTGGGTGGCGGCCAGGCCGATGCCCTCGTTTACCCGCATGGTATCGACCATATTTTCCGCCAGTTCCCGGAGCTTTTCGCTGAATTCACTGATCTCGTCGGCCTGCTTTCGCAAAGTAGGATGGCCAAACTTGATGATCGGTAAAACCGCCATAAATTACCCGTGTAATATTACCCTTACGTGTTACGCATTACGAAATGCGTAACACGTAAAACGTAAGCGAGGATCGAACGGATTATTTAATTTCTTCACTGGTTGACGGCTCTCCGCGCACGTAGGAAATGGCGGTGCGGTCAAAATCCAGGTTCACACTGCTGTCCACTTTTAGCACCACGGTCTTATCATTATGCTTAAAACCGACGACTTTGCCGTGAATCCCGCCGATAGTAACCACGTCATCGCCCTTTTGCAGGGCCTCTAACATGCGCTGGCGGTCTTTTTGTTTTTTAGTTTGAGGCCGGATAAAAAAGAGATAAAAAACCGCAAAAAGCAAGGCAAAGAAAATCAGACTGCTTCCCATTTGTTCCACGTATTGGTTCTCCTTCGTTAAAGTTCGGCGCAAAATATAAGCAAATATTCGCCGGATTCAAACAGTTGGAGAAAATTAGCTTTTGCTCCACCCCGGCAGGGTTTGGTGGAGACGAAGGGCTGATCGTCGGAAGCTGACCGCTGAAAGCTGAATTATTACAAACGCATTGAATTTTAAAGTGTAATTGGTTATTCTCTGGCAAATGAGCTGAAAAGAGGGGTATCTGAACCATGGCGGCAGAAGTTTTCGAATCATTCCATAAGGTTCGTCCATTCGAATGCGATTATTACGGGCACGTCAACAATGCCATTTATTTGAATTACCTGGAATTCGCCCGCATGGAAGTGCTGGAAAAAAAGGGATTTACCCTTACCGAATTGAAACACCGCGGGTTATTGCTGGTCATCCGGCGGATCGAAATCACCTACAAGTGGCCGGCCCTCGCCCATGATCAACTGGTGATTCGCACGGTTTTGAAGGAGTACCGCCGGGTGGGCGCCACTTTTCACCAGGAAATTCTGCGCCGGGCCGATGAAAAACTGCTGGCGGAAGCAGACGTTGCCTGGGTGGTAGTCAACCCGGCCGGGAGGCCCGTGGCAGTCCCCGAAACCATGCGCCGGGCGCTGGGGATGGGGGGAGAGACGATCGTGAAACGTAATCCGTGAAACGTGAATACCTGATCTCGCCTTATCACGTTTCACGCATTACGTTTCACGTTTAGCAGCCCATTGCGGGAGCGATAGACCATGTCCGAACCGGTTCAACTCACTCACGTCGTTGCGGTAAATGCCTATGTTTACCGGAACGGGCGTTTTTTGCTGCTCAAGCGCAATACGGAGCCGAAAATCTGGGGCCCTCCGGGAGGCCGCCTGCACCGCAATGAAGACCCCCTCGCGGGACTTTGCCGGGAAGTGAAGGAAGAGACCGGCCTGGAGGTGGAAGTGTTAGCCCCCGCCAATACCTGGTTTGGGCAGTGGAAGAACGAATATTTCCTGTTGGCAATTGATTACCTGGTGCGGATTTGCGGCGGAACGGTGCGCTTATCCGGGGAGCACAGCGACTTCGCCTGGGTTACCCTGGATGAACTGCAAGAAGGAGAACCGGTTCGTTTACAACCGGGCGTCGGCTTCAGATTGGAAGATTTTCGAAATGCGCAGCGGTTATATGATTCTTGTATAAAATTTGCGCACTTTTCCTCGGGGAACGACGCTCTATAAGGTTATAATTTTTTTTTAATTGATGAGAATCAATTTTTCTCAACGATTTGCCGGTTAATTTCAGCCAATCAAAATAGTGATCGTTCAGGGGTAAAGCGATGAGGAAGAAGGGGAACGCCGCATTTTCACAAAATAATACAGCAACGAAACTAATTTGATACATGGAAGTATGAAGTTATGGCACTATTCTTGTAGGAAAGGAGTGTTTGAATGGGACGATCTGCGGAAAAGTTTAAAGAGTTGTTGGAATTCCGGGAAAAAAAATCGCAAGAATTGAAATGGAGTTTGCCATGCAACCGCTGAATAATTACCAGAGTTCACAATTGGACGCAATTCAAAAATTTTATTATAAATTGTTGGAGCATAGCGAGAAGTCTATCTCCATGGCCGAAGCGATCATCGCCTGGTTTTCCGAAGGCCATGCAGAAGAATTCCGGGAGGAATACTTGCGCAAACAACTCGCGATGATGCATTGATCCGCATGGCGGCTTGTTTTGCCTTCCCGTTCCCCGGAATCGCATTCCACGATTCTTGATTGTCCTCAGTAAAACCTGCTTACGGTTTTTTCCCGTTGATCTGTACCACCAACTCGCGCCGGCGCGGGCGATTGTCAAAATCCACTAAGATCACCTGCTGCCAGGTACCCAGGCAGAGTTGGCGATTGGTAAACGGCACGGCCAGGGAAGGTTTCAACAAAGACGCTCGCAGGTGCGCGTAGCCGTTGCCGTCATGCCAGCGCTCGTTGTGATAGTAGCGCTCGTTCATGGGAATCCATTTTTCGAAAAACTCTTTCAGGTCCTTCTTTAACCCGCCTTCATATTCGATGGTGGTGAGGCCGGCGGTGGAGCCGGAAACGAACACCATGATATTCCCTTCCTCGAACCCGCTGTCTGATAAGATGGTTTGCAGCTCCGCGGTAATATCGATGATGTCGGTAAACCCCTTGGTGGAAACGGAGAGCGACCGGGTGGCAATGTCGATCATTTGCGTTTCTCCAGAATTTTTTTCAAATCGTGCCGCGTTCCGGTGGGAACGTCCTGGCATTCGAATGCGAAGCCTCGTTCCATCAAGCGTTTGAATAATTCGACCTCTTCGGAATTCAAAAACAGGTAGTTCAGGTATTCGGAGCGATTTTCGCCAAAGTGAATGCCTCCCACGTTCACCTGTTTGAGCATCAGGCCTTTATCGGCCATCTTTTGGATGTCAGCGGGGGATTCAACTAACACCATGCTGGCATCCGGGGCGTTCAGGCGCTCATGGATGTAGGATACGGTCTCATCCAGGGTCAGCACCCGGGAGTCCACCTCGGAAGGAGCGGCCATGAGCAGCAGGTTTCTTTCCCACTCGTTTTGAGCAATCCGGTCGTTGCCCACCACCAGGTGCTTGATGGGATAATAAGCGCCCCACCCCACCAGCACCTGGCCGTGGATCAGGCGGTCGTCGATGCGCAAGATAATCGGTTGCACAGCCAAATTGAACCCTCCTCCCGGCCTACTTTCCTTTGAATTCCGGTTTGCGTTTTTCCAGGAAGGCCGCGGTTCCTTCGTGCATGTCCTCGCTGGCGCACGCCTTCCCGAAACAGGTTGCCTCGATGTTCAACGCTTTATCCAAATCCGTGCCCGCCCCGCGATAAACCGCCTGGAGAATGTAGCGAACCGCCAGCGGCGCTTTTGCGGCCAGCAGGGACGCCAGGGCCTCGGCGCGTTCCATCAATTTCTCCGGCTCCAGCACCTCGCTCACCAACCCCAATTGGTGGGCGCGCGCCGCGTCGATCATCTCCCCGGTGAGCAGCAGGTGCAGGGCGTTGGAAAGCCCGATCAGCCGGGGAAACCGCTGGGTTCCCCCGTACCCCGGAATGATCCCTAAGTTGATTTCCGGCTGCCCGAATTTGGCTTTGGTGGAGGCGATGCGAATGTGGCAGGCCATGGCCAGTTCGCAGCCGCCGCCCAGGGCAAACCCGTTGATGGCGGCGATGACCGGCTTGTGCATCAACTCGATGTGCCGGAAGGTATTCTGGCCGCGCAGGGAGAATTCCTTGCCGGAGGTTTCATTCAAATCGGCGACCTGGCTAATATCCGCCCCGGCCACAAAGGCTTTTTCTCCCGCCCCGGTCAAAATGATGCAGCGAATTGATTTGTCTTTGTTCAATTCCTGCATCACCTGCTCCAACTCCGCAATAGTCGCGCTATTGAGGGCGTTCAATTTGTCCGGACGATTCACCGTGACAATGGCATAAGAATTACGCTTGCTAACCAGTAAGTTTTGCAGTTCCATAACATTCTCCGAATTGGTTGTTGGCTTGCCCCCGCGAAGCCAAAGGCTACATCAGACGATCTCCAACCGGCTTTGGGCGCCTAAAATAAAACGGTGGGTCTTCGGTTTGTCCCCCGCCCGGATGATTTCGATATCGCTGCCCAAAATGCTGCTCTCGATGCGAATCCCCACGTCGGTGATTTTGCAATGGTCCATAATGATGCTGAACTCGATCTCGCTGTTCTGAATTTTGGTATCGTGGTAAATGGAGGTGTACGGCCCGATGTAGCAGTTGCGGATTTCGCTGTTCTTGCCGATGATCACCGGCCCGCGAATGTTGCTGTCGATGATCCGGGCGCCCTCTTCCACGATCACTTTTCCGGCCAGTTGGGAGCCGGCGTTCACCGCCCCGCGGATATCCTCCGGCATATTTTCTAATATCAGGCGGTTGGCTTCCAGCAGATCGAAGGGCTTGCCGGTGTCTTTCCACCAACCGGTAATCTCCGAATAGGTGATCTCATAGCCCTTTTCTAACAGGTACTGGTGAGCGTCGGAAATTTCTAACTCTCCCCGGGCGCTGGGTTTGATGGCGTTGACCGCCTCGAAAATCGTGGAATCGTAGATGTAAATGCCCGCCACCGCAAAATCGCTTTTAGGGCGCTGCGGTTTCTCTTCCACCCCAACGATTTTCGAGTCGCGCAATTCCGGCACCCCGAAGCGGGAAGGGTCCTTCACCCTCGCCAGGGTAAGGTGGCAGTTGCAGCGGTCGGCCCGGAAGCGCTCGATAAATCGTTTCACCCCGCCCACCACCATGTTGTCGCCCAAATAGAAAATAAACGGATCATCCCCGATAAAATCCTGCGAAATTTTCACCACGTGCGCCAGTCCCAGGGGCGCGTCCTGGGGAATATAGGTGATCCTTATCCCCCAGCGCTCCCCGTCGCCGATGGCGTTGGGAACTTCCCGGCTGTCCGCGTTGATGAGAATGCCGATCTCCTGGATTCCCGCTTCCGCCGCCGCTTCGATGGCGTAGTGCAGGATCGGTTTATTGGCAATCGGGATGAGGTGTTTATTCTGGGTGTGGGTAATCGGTTGCAGGCGGGTGCCCCGCCCCCCGCTGGTGATCAATGCCTTCATGCGAAGTGCTCTCCGTTTTATGCTGCCAATGAATCCATAAATTAGCTAAAAACCTGCGCAACGGCGCTTTGTGAAAGTTTAATTTAGGGAAATCCGCTGTGAGTTGCAATAAGCAATTGGGGATGAAAAATATGCTTTGCGCGAGGATGGTTTGGTTTGCTCCCCCGGGCGTTTTGGTACGATACTGCAAGGGTTCTTATTATTACCGGGCAAAAAATATTGTTGAGACCGATCTTTTTTTTGACTATACGACTGCCCTGTGGGAAAAACTGCAATATGCGGTTCCACGTTTCATCGGCCGGGCGGATGATTCCGGGCAGTTATGGGTTTCCCTGCTCGACAGCCGGAATTTCGATGCCAGGTTGATTGCCTTGACGGCGCGCCTGGAACAACTGATGAAGAAAAAATGATGCGCGTAATTTCTTTAGCGGCGTTGCTCTGGTTCTTAGGAACCGGGAGCGGCGCAGCGCAAACAGCCGGGATGGTCGCTCTCCAAATTCCCCCGGGGGTGCGCGTCTATGCCGGGGAAGCGGGCGAGATTCGCATCGGTGTCACCATTGAGGAAGGATTTCATGTGCAGAACAGCCACCCTGCAAGATGCCCCGGATACGCTTGTGGTTTACGGCGGCGCGTTTACCATCAAACTGCCGGTTGAAGCGCCCCCCCGGCGCCCCGCTGGCGGCGTACGCGTTGGAAGGAGAATTTCACTATCAGGCTTGCGACTCGGCGCGCTGTTTTGCGCCGCGCTCCATCCCGTTTACGGTGGCGGTCGAGGAAGTAACATTATGGTTTTGTAAACGGGTTAATTATATTGTAAATTCTCGATGTGCTTTTTGCTGACAAAATGAACCGGTCTGGAAAAACACTGTTTTAATTTTCTACTGCAATATCAAATAAAATCATAGAATGATAAATTGAGGAGGAATAATGGAAGCTATTAAACAGGTAATGCGAATCCCTAAAAATCACGAAGTGCGAATTAAGGTTCCGCAACATGTGCCGGAAAATGAGCTTGTGGAAATTATTCTGATCATCAGAAAAAAGACTGAAGATTATAAACAGAAAATAGATGAGCTAAAAGAGGCAATGAACGACAAGCACTTTTTAAGTGATTTGAAAGAAGTTTCGGAAGAATTTGAAACGCTTGATATAGAAGATTGGGGAAAATAATGGCTTCTTATCAGTGGCATATCTTTCTTGCAAACCTTGATCCGGTAATCGGTTCGGAACAAGGGAAAACCCGGCCTGTTTTGGTGGTTAGCGAAGAAGAGGTAAACCAGATATTGCCGGTGGTAAATGTATTGCCGATTACTTCAAGAAAAGCCGGGCGGAAAATTTATCCCAACGAGGTTTTGCTTTCCGTGGGAACTGCGGGATTAAAATAAGAATCAATTGTGCTTTGTTATCAAATTAGAACCTTGGATAAGAAGCGTCTCAGTAAAACTATCGGCAAAATTGAAGATTTGAATCTACAGGAAAGTATTATTGATGCGATGTGCTTTCAATTAGGCATTATTAGGTAGTAACCCCTCTCAATAATTCGATACTGAAAAACTTATTGCTGCAAAAAATTTGTCAAGTCCAATATTTCCTTGCTGACATTGCCATAGCAAAAGGCGGCGAATGATGGATAATACTTCAAACTACGATGTAATTGTAATCGGCGCGCGGGTGGCCGGCTCCATTCTGGCGACTCTTTTAGGAGAAATGGGCTATCGCGTGCTTGTTTTCGACCGTGCTACGTTCCCCAGCGACACCCTGTCCACCCACTTCTTCAGGGCGCCGGCTCTCCGTGTTTTCAAGAAGATAGGCGTATATGAAGAGGTGCAATCGGCTGCGCCGCATCTCACCGTCAATTACAATGTTATTGACGGCATCGTGTTTGCCGAAGCAGTGGATCGCCCCGATGATTATCCCTTTTATATGTGCGTGCGCCGGATTACGCTCGATGATATTCTGGTCCGTCGCATGAAGAAGACTCCGAACGTCGAACTTAGAGAAGGAATAAAGATCACCGGTTTGCTCCGTGAAAACGGCCTTGTCGCCGGGGTAAAATGGAAAGGTTCCCATCAAGAAGGAGAGGCGCAAGCGAAGGTGGTTGTCGGGGCGGACGGCGTTAACTCATTTATGGCGAAGGCGGTAGATGCGCAAAGTGAGTACCAGGAGCCTATAAACCGCGCCATGTATTACGCTTACTATCGGGGAATCACCGCTAACGAAGGCCCGGCTGCCGAATTCCATTATTGGGATAATACCCTGGTGTACTGCTTCCCCTGCGACGATGATCTCGCCCTGCTGGCTGTTTCGGTTCCCATTTCCGAATTCGCAGCATTCAAACGTAATCCGGATGCCCGGTTTTTTAGCGAGCTAAAAGCTATGGCAGACCTCGCCCCCCGCTTAAGCAGCGCCCAACGCGCCGGGCAGGTGCGGGGATCCGGCAGTATTCCGGGATACCTTCGAATCCCTTATGGGAAAGGGTGGGCTTTGGTGGGGGACGCCGCCATGGCGATGGACCCCTGGTCGGGGCAGGGTATTGATCAAGCCTCGACCCATGCACTGCTGCTGGCGCAATACCTGGGAGATTACCTGTCCGGCAGAAGGGATTGGGAGCCGGCCATGCAGGCTTATCACCAGGAGCGTAAGGAGTTTAGCCTGAAAACCTACCAGCGCACTTGCAAATTCAGCGTTGATCTGCGACCGATGACTCGCGCTGCCCTGGAGCGCCGGGGACTTGGATAAGTTTTCAAATGGAGTGATGGAGTATTGGGGAATTTCATTGCTCCAATACTCCAATACTCCATCACTCCAACACTCCGGGATCGATTCGGCGCGTTAAGGCGCCTACTCGTATCTTAATGCTTCGACCGGATTGGCCAAAGCCGCCCGGATCACTTGGTAGCTGACCGTCAGAATGGCAATGAGCAGCGTCAGCCCTCCTGATATAAAGAAACGCCCACCAACTTACTTCAATCCGGTAAGCAAAATCCTCCGGCCAGCGGCAAGCTTCATAAATCGGATTTTATCGTTTGTTCCCTGGCGGCTTCATACTTTTGAATTTTTTATTTGATTCGGCAACCTCAAAAATTTATATTATTGGCGCTCTTTAGGAAAGAGTGCTAAAAATTAATCTTAAATAATTAAAAAACATTAACTAAAAAGGAGAGATTTATGAAAGTGCGTCCTTTAGCAGACCGGGTATTGATCAAACCGTTGGAAGGCGAAGAGAAAACCGCCGGGGGAATTATCCTCCCCGATACCGCCAAAGAAAAACCCATGCGCGGCGAGGTGATCGCCGTGGGCAACGGCCGCATTGATGACGCCGGCAAGCGGATTCCCATGGATGTAAAAGCGAAAGACATCGTTCTTTACGGCAAATATTCCGGCACCGAGATCAAAATCGACAATGAGGATTACTTGATCATGCGGGAAAGCGATGTGCTGGCCATCGTAGAGAAAAAATAACCAGCCAGTTCCCATTACGTATTACGTGTTACGCATTACGCATTGAGTAAAACGTAACTCGTAACTTGTAAAATAATTCTGATCGCAAACCTGAAAATCAAATCGCATAAAAAAGGAGTTTCAACATGGCAAAACTAATTGAATATAGCTCCGATGCCCGCGCTAAACTGAAAAAGGGCATCGATCAGTTGGCGGAATCCGTGAAAGTTACCCTGGGCCCCAAAGGGCGCAACGTGGTGATCGAGAAGAAATTCGGCGCTCCCACGGTCACCAAAGACGGCGTTACCGTGGCGAAAGAGATCGAATTAAAGGATCCCATCGAGAACATGGGCGCGCAAATGGTGAAAGAAGTGGCCTCCAAAACCAGCGACGCCGCCGGCGACGGAACCACCACCGCCACCGTTCTGGCGCAATCCATTTTTACCGAGGGGCTGAAACTGGTCACCGCCGGGGCCAATGCCACGGAAATCAAGCGCGGCATCGACGAAGCGGTGAAAGTGGTCGTGGAAGAGTTGAAGAAACTCAGCCGCCCCATCGAAGGAAAGAAGGAAATTGCCCAGGTGGGCGCTATTTCCGCCAATAACGACATCACCATCGGCGACCTGATTGCCGACGCCATGGAAAAGGTCGGCAAAGACGGCGTCATCACCGTGGAAGAAGCGAAATCTACCGATACCACCCTGGAAGTGGTGGAAGGGATGCAGTTCGACCGCGGGTACCTCTCTCCCTATTTCGTGACCAACCCGGAAAACATGGAAGCGGTGTTGGAAGACGCCATGATTCTGATCCATGATAAGAAGATCTCTTCCATGAAGGACCTGCTGCCTATCCTGGAGAAAGTCGCCCAGACCGGCCGCCCGATGTTGATCATCTCCGAAGACGTGGAAGGCGAAGCCCTGGCCACCCTGGTGGTCAATAAGCTGCGCGGCACCCTGCGGGTTTGCGCCGTTAAAGCGCCCGGATTCGGCGACCGCCGCAAAGCCATGTTGGAAGACATCGCGGTGTTGACCGGCGGGCGGGTGATCAGCGAAGAAACCGGCTTCAAGTTAGAAAACGCGGTGCTGGCCGACCTCGGCAAAGCCAAGCGCATTGTTATCGACAAGGATAATACCACCATCGTGGAAGGCGCCGGAAAGACCGACGAAATCAAAGGCCGGATCAACCAGATTCGCAAGCAGATCGAAAATAGCACCTCCGACTACGACCGCGAAAAACTGCAAGAGCGCCTGGCCAAGCTGGCCGGCGGGGTGGCGGTGCTGAAGATCGGCGCGGCCACGGAAGTGGAAATGAAGGAAAAGAAAGCCCGGGTGGAAGACGCTCTCCACGCTACCCGCGCGGCCGTGGAAGAAGGCATTATCCCGGGCGGCGGGGTGGCGCTGCTGCGCTGCCTGCCGGCGTTAGAGAAGATGAAATTAGACGCGGATAAACAGATCGGCGTGAACATTATGAAGCGCGCTTTGGAAGAGCCGATCCGCCAGATCGTGGCCAATGCCGGCGTGGAAGGCGCGGTCATCGTTCAGAGGGTGCGGGAAGGCGGCAAGAACTACGGGTTCGACGCGGCGTCGGAAAAATTCGAAGAGGATATGATCAAAGCCGGAATCATCGACCCCACCAAGGTAGCCCGCACCGCCTTAGAAAATGCCAGCTCCGTGGCCGGCCTGCTGCTGATGACCGAAGCGGTAGTCTCCGAAATTCCCGAAAAAGAAGAACCGATGCCCGGCGGCCCCGGGGGCGGCATGGGCGGCGGGATGTACTAAGAAATTCCCCATTTTTTGCATATCAAACGAAAAAGGCTTCCCCGTGGAAGCCTTTTTTGTTTAGTATCACTTTCAAACCACTTTCTTAACTGCAATTATCCGTCAGAAGAGAATCCTTATTACTGTTGTCCCATGCTTCTACGACAGGCCTCAGTGTGCCCATATAAACGGAGAAGATGAGAATGGTTTGCGTTCTGATAGACATGTCCTCTGGGAATGGATATTAACGCCAGATTCGTAAAATCTCTGTGTAACATCGTATCATGGGAACATAAAATTCGAGCACCGCTTACCCGGGCGAGTGCTATTATATGTTGATCGTTAGACTCACATAAATTGGCGATAACTCTGATTTCTATATCAATGATAGTTGAAGGTATTACCCTGGCCTTACCCGCTTGTAGCAAGGCTCTTATAAAGCGTTTCGCAACGGTGACTCTATCAATCTCGCTTGATAATTTTCCCCCGATTACGAGTTTGCCCTCTCCCCTGGTAAGCCAGTCGATAAGGGGGTAAAAGTCGTTCGGGGGTGGACTATTAAAAACGATAGCTGCGAGGTTAGCGTCAACGATTATACACATCACTCAACCCCCAACATCCGGCGCTCTTCTTCAAGGAAAAATTGCCTGTAAGTTGAGGGTGGGTTTGTAATGTTACCAAATTCATCGAAATTCAATTCGTGGATATTGACTCCTCCCGATGTCTTTTCAAAATATAGAATTACCACGTCTTCCGGAGAAATAAATTTTTTATCCCGGATATCCATTCGAATACGGTCTATCAAATGGTCGCTGTGTGTTTCAATGACAAAACGTTTGTTCTGCTCTTTCGCCAAAGTCGCGAGAAAGGAACCCAGTTCTGCCTGAGCTCTCGGGTGTAAATGGACTTCAGGTTGTTGCAATAGGAAAGTACTGTTTTCAGAATTTTGTACCACGTCCACAATGATTGGCAACACCTGGCTGACGCCATAACCGACGTCAACCAGGTTGAATGTTGGCCCCATGGTCTTCACGCCGATTTGGAAGGGGTCGCTCTCCTTGTGCCCCTTACGTTTAACTTCTAAACTGTTAAACAAGCCGGAAGTTTTTCCAAAAGAAGCCAGAATCTCTTTCAATTTGCTGCGCCCGTTTGATTCTTCAAGGAGAGTTTTTGCCAGAACCATCGGCACATGCGAACCTTCGGGTTTTGGCACCTCTTTCAAGGGGTCATAAGTTCTTTGGGGCCGTGTGCGTATCGGCGCGAAAGCATACGGCCGTTGACCCAACGAACGTGATAATTGGAAGGATATGTTCTGCAGCTCTCGCAGTTCATTTTCCGACATTATGAGGGTTTGTTGATCGCGCTTTTCGTCGGGGGCACGAAATTCCCTGGATAAAATGAAACGCAATTCATTAAGCACTCGAGTGAAGTTTAACCAACTGCCAATAATAGGCCTCTCTCCTATTTTTCGCGACCCGCTCGGGGTAGTGATGGTGATATCTACCTGTGAGGAACGTTGTGAGGATTTAGCCAATATCTTAAAATTACCGCTCTCGAAACGCCATTCATCTAATTTTGACTCGGAGCCCGCAGAGACAAACTTCGCTGTTGTAAGCGCACTCTCGGAAAATAAACCGCTGGTATTATGTCGTTGTCGCAGTGAAACTTGTACTCCAATGGTAAATGATTTGGCGCGCCCGGCTTTACCGCCCCGGAAAGAAGCGATCTGGTCATAAGAGCCGAGCAAGAACGGTTCCTCGTTGAAAATATCCTGGCTAAGGTCTCCCCCGGCAATATCCCAGGCAATGCGGGTTAATGCCAAAAAGGTCGTTTTTCCGGAACTGTTCTCGCCCACTAATAGCGTTACCGGCTTTAGCGGGCAGGAATGGCGCTCAGGAAAGCATCTTATCCCTTCAAAAATTACTTGATCCATTTCAGGCGCTCCAATGTTCGATGGCAGAAATCTGAGGATAAAGCGGCTTTCTATGCGGTAGCACTTATTTCAGTTTGTAGTGGCCCTACCGCACTACAATATTCACCAATTTATTGGGAATAACAATGGTTTTTACGATTTTACCATCCCCGATCAACTCCTTGACCCGCTCCGCCGCCAGCGCCGCCGCTTTCGTCTCTTCTTCCGACAGGTTCACCGGCAATTCTAACTTGTAGCGCAGCTTCCCGTTGATCTGGATGACCACCTCGGTCGTCTCGGCTTGAATGTACTCCTCGTTGAATTCCGGCCAGGGCTGAAACGCCAGGGTATCGCGATGCCCTAATTTTTCCCACAACTCCTCGGCGAGGTGCGGCGCAAAGGGGTGCAGCGCCTGCAGGAACGGTTCCAGGATCGCCCGGGGGCGCTCCGGCCACTTGCTCGCCTCGTTTACGAAGATCATCATCGCCGAAATGGCGGTGTTGAAGCGCAGCGCCTCGATATCCTCGGTAACTTTCTTGAGCATCACGTGCAGATGGCGCAACTGCTCCCGGGTGGGTTCGCTGCCCGTGACGGTATCCAGCAACTCGCCGGTATAGTCATCCGCGGCCAGGCGCCAGACCCGGTTCAGGAAGCGGTTCACCCCTTCCACGCCCTTCATGCTCCAGGATTTCATCTGCTCCAGGGGACCCATGAACATTTCATACAGGCGCAGGGAATCCGCCCCGTATTCTTCGATGATCTGGTCCGGGTTGATGACGTTGCCGCGGCTCTTGCTCATCTTGTAAGCCCGGCCCTCGATGCGAATCTGCGGATTCGCCTTCCAGATGAAGAATTCCCCCTCTTTTTCCACTTCCTCTTCCGAAAGCCGGCGGAAACTCAATTTTTCCCCGGTCTGCCGGTGGGTGTTGTCGCTTTGAACCTGCTCCACCGAGACCGGCTGCCCCTTACCATCTAAGTAAAGGGTGTACTCCATCTCGCCCAAGATCATGCCCTGGTGCACTAACTTCATGAACGGCTCCGGGGTGGATACCACGCCCAGGTCATACAATACTTTGTGCCAGAAGCGGGCGTAGAGCAGGTGCAGCACCGAGTGTTCCGCCCCGCCGACGTAGAGATCCACGGGCATCCAGTATCTCTCTTTCTCCCGGTCCACCAGCGCCTCCGGGTTGTGGGGGTCGATGAAGCGCAAATAATACCAGCAGGAGCCGGCCCACTGCGGCATGGTGTTGAACTCCCGGGTATAGACCGCTCCCTCGCGCTGCACGTATTTCCAGCTTTCCGGGGCGCGGGAGAGCGGCGGCTGCGGCTCGGTCACCGTATCCGCTTCCGGTTGGGGTTTGAAATCTTCCATCTCCGGCAGCTCCACCGGCAATTCGGACTCTTCCACGGCCATTGTGCTTCCGTCGGGCGCGTGCAGCACCGGGAAAGGCTCTCCCCAGTAACGCTGGCGGCTGAACAGCCAGTCGCGCAGCTTGTAATTCACCTTGCGGGTTCCTTTTCCGGTCTCCTCCAACCGGCGGATCATTTTCTCTTTGGCCTCTGCCACGTTCAGCCCGTTCAAAAACCCGCTGTTGATGGCCGGGCCGTCGCCTAAGTAGGCTTTGCCGGTGAAATCATCCGGCGGCTGCACGGTGCGAATGATCAGCAGGTTGTACACCTCCGCAAATTCCCAGTCGCGCTCGTCCTGCCCCGGCACCGCCATGATTGCCCCGGTGCCGTAGCTCGCCAGCACGTAATCCGCCGCCCACACCGGAATTTCCTGATCAGTCGCCGGGTTGACGGCGTACCCGCCGGTAAACACCCCGGTTTTCTTCTTTTGCAGTTCGGTGCGCTCTAAGTCGCTCTTGCGCGCCGCTTCTTGCTGGTAGCGCTTTACCGCATCGCGGTACTCCGGCGCGGTGATTTTGTCCACTAACTCATGCTCCGGGGAGAGCACCATGTAGGTAGCGCCGAAAAGGGTATCCGGACGGGTGGTAAAGACCCGGATTTTTTCCCCGGGATGCCCGGCCAGGGGGAAATCCACTTCCGCCCCCTCGGAGCGCCCGATCCAGTTGCGCTGCATCTCTTTGGTGCTCTCCGGCCACTCCACCATCTCCAGGTCTTCTAACAGCCGCTCCGCGTAGGCGGTGATTTTCAGCATCCACTGGCGCATGGGGCGGCGGAATACCGGGTGGCCGCCGCGCTCGCTCTTTCCGTCGATCACTTCTTCGTTGGCCAGCACCGTGCCCAAAGCCGGGCACCAGTTCACCGGAACCTCCGCTAAATAGGCCAGCCCTTTTTGGTAGAGTTGCAGAAAAATCCACTGGGTCCATTTGTAATAATGGGGATCGGTGGTGTCCACCTGGCGCTCCCAGTCGTAGGAGAAGCCGATCTTTTTCAACTGCTCCCGGAAACGCTGAATATTCCTTTCCGTGGTAATGCGCGGGTGGGTTCCGGTCTCGATGGCGTACTGCTCCGCGGGCAGCCCGAAAGCGTCCCAGCCCATGGGGTGCAGCACGTTGAAGCCCTTCATGCGCTTGTAGCGGGCGATGATGTCCGTGGCGGTGTAGCCCTCCGGGTGGCCGACGTGCAGGCCCGCGCCGCTGGGGTAGGGGTACATATCTAACACGTAGAATTTCGGTTTGCCGGGATCGATCTTCTCAGGGGTGCGGAAGGTTTTATGCGCTTCCCAGAATTGCTGCCATTTCTCTTCGATCTTGCGATACGGGTAACCCATGGGAGTTCCTTTTGCGTGGCTGAAGTGGTCTAAAGTGAAAAAAAGTGATCTAAAATGACTAAAGTGACTAAAGTGATCTAAAGTGCCTAAAGTGATCTAAAGTGACTAAAGTGATCTAAAGTGACTAAAGTGATCTAAAGTGCCTAAAGTGATCTAAAGTGCCTAAAGTGATCTAAAGTGCCTAAAGTGATCTAAAGTGCCTAAAATGCCTGAAGTGGCTGAGATTTGGATTCGGTTGAATTTGGGCGCACTTTAGGCGTTATTGCGTTCACCGGGCAAAAATTTAGGAAATATTGGCGGGGGATTCAAGCACTTTGAAAGGTGGAGAGGGGATTGATTGGCTTTTAAGGAAGATTGCGATCTTCCGGCAATTTCCTTCATGCGCCCCTACAACTCCTCATCCCGGTACTTTACTCCCCATTCCCGCAACTGCTCGATGACCGGAATGGCGGTTTTTCCCCTCCCGGTTAGCGAGTATTCCACTTTGGGCGGAATTACCTGGTGCACTTCGCGATGGATCAGCCCGTCATTCTCCAATTCCCGCAAAAATGGCCAACACCAACTTCATCGTCAAAAATGCCTTCGAGCCGTTTGCGGTGCGCGACGGCAACCTGATCACCGGCCAGCAGCAAAACTCCGGCGCCGAGGCAGCCAAATTGATCATCGAAGCCCTGGGCAGGTAAATATGAAAGCCTGAAATTCTCATACCCGGAAAAAATGCCGTACAATACGCAATACGGACGGGCGCAGCACAAATTGCACAAGGAACGAAATTCATGAATAGCCCCGCGCTTCAGCGCGGGGGATGCAAAGTTCCCAAATCTCCTTTCGGGGCTTCAGCCCCGTGTTTTGGGAACACCCGGGGCTGAAGCCCCCGCTGAAGCGCGGGGCTATTCATCTGTATGTTTGTGCAATTTGTGCTGCGCCCATACGGACTACGTAATTCGTATTGCGTATTGGGTAAAATGAGCTGCTAATATTTCGCTTGAATATCACTCTTATCATGTGTAAAATGGCCACATGAAAAACATAAAGATCACGTTGAGCGATCAACTTGTTGCTGAAATAGACAAACTCAGCGACCCTCTCGGCGTCGATTTCTCCCGGATCGTCGAAGAAGCTTTGCAAGCCTGGCTTAGGCGTCACTATTCAAAGCGTTTTGGAGAGGAATGGATTGCTGCCCTGAAAAAGTATCCGGATGATGCCGGCCGCGCCGAAGCCTGGTTTGAATCCCAATACTGGTCAGAACAATGAAACGCGGTGAAGTTTGGCAGGTTGATCTAGGCGCTAAGGCCGGTAAGCGCCCGGCGCTGATTCTTACACGTGGAGACGTTATTCCCTACCTCAATAAACTTACCGTAGCAGAAATTACTACCCAGAAAAAGGGTTATCCAACGGAAGTGGACATCGATCAAAAAGCTAATTTACCCCTGCCTTCTGTTGTCCAACTCGACAACATCCAGACTATTCCCAAAAGCCGCTTTATAAAATTTATCGGAATGCTCGATAAAACGGATATGAAACTTATCAACGAGAAGATAATATTTGCTCTCGATTTAATTGAAACTACATAATTTCCTTAAATCGCGCAGCTTGTTTTAACGCCTCCCCAACTGTAAATTATGTCCTGTAAACAAGGAATGTCACGAATTCAAGGATACGGGAACATGAGACCGGGGATTGCTGTTCTTCTGCTCGTCTGTTTATGGATTTGCGCCCCTGCTGCGCTCCGGGCCGGCGACCCCGAACCGGCGCGCTTCCAATGGCAGGTGGGGGAGGAGTTGTTTTACAAGGTGAAATATAGCTTCCTCAGCGTGGGGAGCCTGCATTTCTGGGTGTTGGAAAAAGATACCCTGCGCGGCCGCCCGGTGTACCACTGCAAGCTGCACATGAAATCCAGCCCCGCCATTCCCTTCGTTAGCATGGATGATTATTATGAAAGTTACATCGACGAGGATGTCTATTCCCACATTTTCTGGTCCTACGAAAAACAAAAAGACCACCAGTTGATGACTCGCTACGATACGGATTATGACGCCGGGGTTATCAAAATTCGGATCGAGAAGCAGTTTGCCGGCGATACCGTGGTAGTGCTGGATTCCGCTGCCGCCATTAACGGAAAGGTGCAGGACGGCCTCTCGCTGCTGTTCTATGCCCGGGCGGAAGTAAAGAAAAATAATCCCCGGGATGTGGCGGTATTCGCTTTTAACCGGCTCCGCGACACCTTCATCAATTTCACCGGCAGAACCGAGGAAGTGAAAGCGAAGGGGGCAAAGGTCGAGGGCTATTACTTGGACGGGAAGATGAAATTCGTGGGCATCGCCGGGATCAAGGAGGATTTCAAAGGCTGGTTCTCCCCGGACCCCCAGAGCGTTCCCCTGCACGCCAAAATGAAAGCCTTCTTAGGCAGCGTGCGCCTGAATCTGCATTGGTGGAAAAACTGGAGCGGGGATACCGTTTTAGGCGATAACGCGGCAAAAGGGCGGGTAGAGCATTACGAGGACGATGCGGGCGATGAGGAGTAACCGGCGCAGACATTGTTAGCCGCGTAAAGTTATAAATAAAGATCATCTGAGCGGAAAGAGTTCGGAGATATAACTCTCCTCCGGTAATCCTCGTAAACCAACCGTCGGTTTAACAGAGGATTGCGCCATGAAACGATTATCTAAAAAGCTGGCCTTTACCATCCTTTCCGGTTTCATCATCTCAACAAACAGCGCCGCGCAAATTCAAACCGGGGATACCCTGCATTTCTGGTCGGTCGCCTATGTGGACTGGCAGCCCAACCCCCAGGTTCCGCAGCGCCTGATCGCCGCGGTTTGCAGCAGGATAGGGGACAGCTGCTACGTTTTCCTGGATACCGCGCTAATCCAGGCGCCCGCTCCGCAGCAACTCGCGGCATTGGCGGATACCTTCGATCTGAATTTTGCCCGCAATTTGCCCCCGGTTTACGGCCCCATTCCCGATGAATTTGACAACGATCGCAGAATTTTTATCCTCATTATAAAACCGGAAGGATGGAGCGGTTATTTCGATCCCGCCCAGCAAATGGCGGATTCCCAGGTGTTCAGCCTGTGGGGCAAGCATAGTTCCGAAAGAGAGATTGTGTATCTTTCCCCGGATGCATTTTGGTACAATAACGCGCCGTTCATCCTCGCCCATGAATTCGGCCACCTGCTCCACTGGGGGCAGGATCACTCCCCGGAACCGCCGGCAAACCCGGTTCGATTTTGGGAAGACGCCTGGATCGACGAAGGGTTTGCCATGTTTGCCACGGTTTACCTGCTCGAAGACCTTGCCATACCGGATGTTATGGATTACCAGGCTTTTTTTGCCGTGAACCCGGATATTTCCCTAATTCATTTTTCCGATTACAACCTGGCAAAGCTCTGGCTCACCTTTATGTACGAGCAGTACGGGATGCCGGATTTTATCGAAGCCTTGATCCAAGACCAGGCGAACGGCATCCCGGGGGTTCGCAACGCATTGGCAAGCCTGGGATATGCGGAAACTTTTGAAGAAGCCTTCGAACACTGGATTCTGGCAAATTTTTTAGACGACGAACAATATCAGAACGGCAGGTACGCCTATTATCATTATAATTTTCCGCCCTGCCGCCTGCTTCGCACCCACACTACCTACCCGACCGGCTTGCAAACCGGTTCCCTCTCTTCCTTCGCGGCGGAGTATATCGCCTTCCATGCTGCCGCCCCCTCGCCGGTTACCATCACCTTCGCGGGAGACAGCAGCTCGATTTTCCGGCTTTCCGCGATTCTGTTGAATGCCCCGGCATCGGAGGTGCACGGGATCGCGGTCATCCCGCTGGATTCTCTGAACAGGGGCGTGTTTCACGCCGATAGTTTCGGCGTGTCGTACAACCAAATTGTTTTAGCAGCCATGAATGTGGATTCGGCGTTGGGAGAAGGCGCTTCCGCCGGGTATGCCTATTCCGCGGATATCGGATCGGGCGCTGCGTTTGGCGACCGGCAAGACCCCGCGCCGCTTTCCTTTTTCCTGTTCCAGAATTACCCCAACCCCTTTAACTCCCTCACAACCATCAGCTATCGGCTGCCCCCGGCCGGCCAAACCGTAACCGCCGAGGCGGAGCTAACGGTTTACGATATCCTGGGGCAGCGGGTAAAAACGTTGTTGAGCGGTTCCATGCCGGCCGGTTCTTACCGGGTGCAATGGGATGGCCGGGATGAAAACGGAAACCCGCTCGCCAGCGGCGTCTATGTGTATTGTTTGCGGGCGCGGGGTTTGGTTCAGTCAAAAAAGATGCTCCTGCTCCGCTAACCAAAGACCCCGCCTGATGATCAGTACGAATGCCAATTAAGGGTTGGAAGCACGGTAAAGGATTTATCGTAAAATCGGCTTATGGCATCCCCCCTGCCCCCCTTCAAAGGGGGGAAATTCACGGCGAATTGGCAGTTCCCCCCTTTGAAGGGGGGACGTTGCATTCTAATACCGCGAAGGGGTTAAACATTATAGCCCAGGGTTCCCCACAGGTGGGGAACCCTGGGCTGTGGTGTGTAACGCCTACGGCGTATATTGATTTGCATAGAATGCAACAGCCCTGCCCTTTGAAGGGGGGACGGGGGGGATGTTAAACCCTGAGTTCTTTCCGAATTCAATACTATGGCTCCAACTCTTAATTCGCATTAAACGTTGGCAGCAGCAATGCGCCCCGGCCTCCCGGGCATCCGCCGCGCCTGAAAAATTAAAACCCCCTCTTTGAACTCTCTGGAATTATCGTTATCTTTTTCCTGCGAACATACTCCCCAAAAACTATCACGGATTTGAACGAAACGGATTTTGTTCTCGCGAATGTTCTGAACGGCCAGGATTTGTAAGCTACTGCAAACCAGACGCGTTTCGGCGTTTTTACAAAACGCAAGGAGGAGCATTCCATGCGGGTTCTTTCAATCCTCGTCGGTTTAACGATATGGGGCGGCGCACCCGCCCAGGTCATCCTCACCGAAGTAATGTTCGATCCCGCCGGCCCGGAAGCCAGCGACGAGTTCGTGGAAATCTATAACCCCGGCAGCGAGCCGGTGGATCTCTCCGGCTGGCAAATCGGCGACGGGGCCGGGTTCGATTTTTTAGCGGAAACGCCCGGCAGCGGCCTCATCCTGCAAGCGCAGCAGTATGCCATTATCCTCGATTCCGATTACTTTGCCGATTCCTCTACCACCTACAACGCCCTCATCCCGCCGGAAGCATTGATCCTCTCCATCGACGGGACCACCCTGGGCAGCGCGGGATTGTCCAACAGCACCGCCGAGGTGGTTATGTTGATCAACGCCGCGCAGGATACGGTGCAGCGCTACTTATATTCCCTCGGAAATACTCCCGGCTACAGCGACGAGAAGATCGAGCTGAACGAAGACAACTCCCCCGCCAACTGGGGCGACAGCCGCCGCCTGCACGGCACCCCCGGGGCGCGCAACACCCTCACCCGCCCGGTCTTTGACCTGGCGATCACCCGCTTCGAGCTGCTCAGCGCGACCCTGGCGGCCGGCGGAAACGCCCCGTTCGAGGCGGTGGTCAAAAACTCCGGGCGGGTTGTTATCGGGGACTTCCGCTGGGAAACCTTCTATGATTGGAACCATAACCACTGGCCGGATGAGGATGAAATTCAGGATATTACCCTGTTTTCCGCCTTCCTGCAGCCGGATGATTCCTTAGAAATCGCGGAAGAATTCAGCAACATCCCTTTCGGAGAGGTCCCTTTCGGCGCGGCGGTGCGCTTCAATAACGACGGCGACTCCAGCAACAACGTCATGGTCAGGAGCGCCCTGGTGGATAATCCCGCCGGGGTGGGCCTGGTGATCAACGAAATTATGTTCCAGCCGGCGACCGGCCTGGCGGAGTGGGTGGAGCTATACAACCACGGCGGCGAAGCGATCAACCTGCGCTATCTCTTCTTCGCTGATGCGCGGGATACTGTCTCCATCAGCGCCGGGGATGATTTGATCGAACCGGGGGAATTCATCGTGCTGGGGGGAGATTCCGCCATCGCCGGGCAATACGCCATCGCCCCGGAACGATTGCGAATAAACTCCCGCTTCCCCACCCTCAACAACGATTTCGACGACCTGCGCCTCCTGGGGCCGACCTTTATCACCTACGACCGGGTCAACTATGCGCAGGATTGGTACGGGCGGGAGGTGGAGCCGGGAACCTCCCTGGAAAAGCTCAATCCCGCATTTAACGGGCAAATCAAACAGAACTGGGCCGCTTCGGCGGCGCCGGGCGGCAGCACCCCCGGAAAGGAGAACTCCCTGCTGATTACCGCCCTCCCGGCGCAGGGGCAATTGGAAATCGTTCCCAACCCCTTCTCCCCGGACGGCGACGGGAGGGAGGATTTCGCGGCGATCCACTTTCAGCTTCCCGTGGAAACCGCCTTTATCAATCTGCGCATTTTCGATACCCGGGGGCGCATGATCCGCCGCCTGGCCGATGGAGAGCCGGCCGGCAGCCGCGGGCAGTTTGTGTGGGACGGAAAGGATGAACAGGGGAGAATCGCGCGCATCGGCGCCTACATTTGTCTGTTAGAAGGATTGAACGCGGAGCGGCAGGTGCGCGCCGGCTTGAAAAAGGCGATTATTTTAGTGAAGAAGTAGTAGGAAGTGGCAAAGCTTGCCCTGAGCTTGACGAAGGGTGGCAAGTTGCAAGTGAAAGGGGTGCAGGTTCGATGGTACGTATTTTCCATCAATTTTAGCCCCGGTAGGGGCGTCTGAGAATAGCCCCCGGCTTCAGCCGTGGGAATTCAGAAATGCCAATGTCTCGGAGCCCCGGCAGGGGCGATGGTACCTTGATTCGGGCATTCTCAATCGTCCCTGGCGGGACTCAATTGGTCTAAAAATATTGTAACTATTCAGGCGTTTTGCCACAGAGGCCACAGAGAGCACAGAGACATAAAAAAATTCCTAATCAAATCACAAATACAGGGATATAAGTCTCTAAAT
>JABWBP010000065.1 GCA_013360445.1 Calditrichaceae bacterium
TTCAACCGTCCCTATGCCGAAGGCATTCCTTCGGAACGGGACTCTTTACCGTTTTGGTCTTTCCGTTTTCCCACCAATGAATTGGTGGGCTATGGTCGGGCATCCCTGGCGGGATGGAGAGGTTGGAGGGAATTCAATCGTCCCTATGCCGAAGGCATTCCTTCGGAATGGGACTTTTTACCGTTTTGGTCTTTTCGTTTTCCCACCAATGAATTGGTGGGTTATGGTCGGGCATCCCTGGCGGGATGGAGGGGTTGGAGGGGAATTCAACCGTCCCTATGCCGAAGGCATTCCTTCGGAACGGGACTTTTTACCGTTTTGGTCTTTTCGTTTTCCCACCAATGAATTGGTGGGCTTTGGTCGGGCATCCCTGGCGGGATGGAGGGGTGGGGGGAAATTCAATGTGGCCACTTGCCCCGATGGGGCTTGCGCGGCGGAACAAGATTCGCCATCCCGAAGGGATGAACGAAAATAGCCCCTGACTTCAGTCGGGGGTAAAGAAAAGACTGATACAGGATCAGTCCCGTCAGGGACGGCTGAGAACCTCGAATTCTCATGTGTCACGTTATATTGCAGGTAAAATTGTTTTGGACTTTTGACGTAGTCGAAACGGCTTTCGGTTCAACTACTGTTATTCGGAGTTCTTTTTTAGACTTTTTTATACTTTTGGGAATCCATCCCTTCGGGAGAGAGAAAAGCACAACTGCTCCAAAGTATAAAAAAGTATCTGTTGGTATATTTTGAGTCACGCAGTGACGGTACGACAATAGCCCAGTGATTCATCGCTGGGGAAAATGATTACCGCCTTAGCCGCAGTCCCGTAGGGACGGTTGAAATCGGGCGCGAAGGTTGTCGAGCATGGGTTTCAATCGTCCCTACGGGACTGGTGACCGCTTTACTCCGTTACCCAGAAATAAATTTCTGGGCTATTGTCGGCCATCCCTACGGGATGTGGATTCGGTTGCATATTCAGACGGAATCTATAATTTGCGCTACGCTCAATGTCAAAAGTCTAAAGTTTCTATAAGCCGGAATTATGCTATGAACAAAAACGCCTTAAAAACCTTCGC
This sequence comes from Calditrichaceae bacterium, assembly GCA_013360445.1. Taxonomy (GTDB): domain Bacteria; phylum Calditrichota; class Calditrichia; order RBG-13-44-9; family J075; genus JABWBP01. The sequence continues at coordinate 1,071 of JABWBP010000065.1, forward strand.
CCGCGCCGCCCGGCGCAAATTGCTGGAACAGGTGAAGAGCAAGCTCCACTATGTACTCACCACCGATAGCGCCGAATTGCGCAATAAAGCCGATCAAATCAAAGAGTTGAAAAAGCAAATTGCCGCATCCTCGGAAGCGGAGGTGGTGGAAAGAGTGGCCTACACCTGGTTCAACCGCTTGATGGCGCTGCGCTTTATGGACGCCAATGATTATACTACCGTCAAAGTGGTATCCCCGCCGGAAGGATTTACCCTGCCGGAAATCCTCTCCGAAGCCAAAAAGGGGCATTTTGAGGAAGACCTGCGGGTGGACCGCCAAAAGATAAACGACCTTTTAGACGGCAAAATTCCCGCCCGGGATCCCCAGAACGAGGTGTACCAGATGTTGCTCACCGCGGCCTGCAACCGCCTGCACCGCACCATGCCCTTTATGTTCGAACCGATTAACGATTACAGCGAACTGCTGATGCCGGAGGACCTGCTCAGCGAAACCTCCCTGCGGGCGGAGATGGTCAAACACCTGCCGGCGGAAGACTGCCAAAACGTGGAGATCATCGGCTGGCTCTACCAGTTTTATATTGCCGAGAAGAAAGATGAGGTATTTGCCGGGCTGAAGAAGAACGTTAAGATCAGCGCTGAGAATATTCCCGCCGCCACCCAGTTGTTTACCCCGCACTGGATTGTGCGCTACTTAGTGGAAAATTCCCTGGGGCGGCTCTGGCTGCTCAACCGCCCGAACTCCGGGTTAAAGGCGCACATGGAATATTATGTGGAAAGCGAGCCGGAAAGCGATTTCTTGAAAATAAATTCCCCGGAAGACCTGAAAATTTTGGACCCCGCCTGCGGCAGCGGGCATATTCTGGTCTATGCATTTGACCTGCTGGTGAAGATATACGAAGAAGAAGGCTACGCCCCTACGCAAATACCGGCGCTGATCTTACAAAACAATCTCTACGGCCTGGAAATAGACGACCGCGCCGCCAGCTTAGCCGCCTTTGCCCTGGTAATGAAAGCCCGCGCCTACCACCGGCGATTTTTGGAAAACCCGGCGCAGCCCCATATTCTTTCCCTGCAAAACATCCGCTTTAGCGAAGCGGAACTGAACGAGTATATGCGCCAGGTGAAAACCAACCTCTTTACCGCCAATTTGAAAGAAGCCCTGCAGCAGTTCAGCGAGGCGAAAACTTTTGGTTCCCTGATCCGCCCCTGCGTTTCCTCCGTGGAGGAGATAAAAAAGGAACTGCAAAGCAAAAATTTGGGCGGCAATTTGTTTTTGGCGGAAACCCACCGCAAGGTGCTGCAAGCCTTGCCACAGATTGAGTATTTAAGCCGGGAATACCATTGTGTGATTACCAACCCGCCTTACATGAGCGGAGGCGGTATGGATGATCGACTTAAAACCTTCTTGGCGCAAAACTACAGTGATGTAAAGTCAGACCTCTTTTCTTCATTCATTATCAGAAACTGTGAATTTGCGAAGGAGTATGGCCATCTTGGCTTCATGACGCCATTTGTTTGGATGTTCATTGCATCGTATGAAAAATTAAGACAATTCATCATTGAGGAAAAAACGATCACCTCCTTGATTCAACTCGAATATTCAGGATTTGATGGTGCAACTGTCCCAATTTGTACTTTCACTATTGAAAATTTTAATAAAACTGATTACAGGGGTGGATATATTCGTTTAAGCGATTTCCGAGGGGCTGACAAACAAGCGCCAAAGACTTTGGAAGCGATAAAAAATCCCAATTGTGGCTGGTTTTACCGTACCTCTGCCGCTGACTTCAAAAAAATCCCCGGCTCGCCGATTGCGTATTGGGTGAGTGAAAAGTTTGTAAATCCTTTTGTAAAAGCCGATCAGTTCATTCACGACTTAACTATATCGGATGGCCAGACGAAAACCGGTGACAATGATAGGTTCCTAAGACAACATTGGGAAGTTTCCTCTTATAAAGTTGGCAGCAAAGGTAAATGGTGGCATCACCCTAAAGGTGGTCCGTATCGAAAGTGGTACGGTAACGTGGACTGTGTTATTGACTGGTCTGAAGATGCCCGTAAACACTATCGAAAAGATCGTGTTGCCAGAATACTTCCAGAATACTTGTGGGATAAGAAAGGTATTTCATGGACATTGATAACAAGTGGAGAAATATCATTTAGAGTGCTTGAACCTAATCAAATATTCAACCTCGCGGCTCCTTCGTTGTTTTTTTATGATGAAGGAAATATTAGTAAATGCTTAGGTTTTTTGAATACCAAATATGTAGCGCAGCTTTTGAAAGTAATAAATCCTACCCTCAATATGAATGTAGGAGAAGTGCGTTCATTGCCATTCTTGAGCAGTGTTAATTCAAAAATAGATCGTATTAATACATCCGTTGATGATTGTATATCTATTTCAAGAGAAGACTGGAACTCCTACGAAACCTCCTGGGATTTCACCGAACTGCCCTTGCTGCAAACGCAGTTCCGCCAAAAAACTCTGTCGGCAACCTACATTGCGCTACGCCAACACTGGCAGAGCATGACTGAAGAAATGCAACGTTTAGAAGAAGAAAACAACCGCATCTTCATCGAAGCCTACGGCTTGCAGGAGGAACTCACCCCGGAAGTGTCCCTGGAAGAAATTACCCTCACCTGCAACCCCCATTACCGCTACGGCGAGGGTAAAAACGCGGTGGAGTTGGAAAAGCTGCTGCGGGCGGATACCATGCGGGAACTGCTCAGCTATGCGGTGGGCTGTATGTTCGGGCGCTACTCGCTGGATAAACCGGGGCTGGTGCTGGCCAACCAGTGCGAGACCTTAGAGGATTACTTAAAGCAAATTCCCCAACCGCGTTTCTCGCCGGATAAGGACAACATCATTCCCATCCTGGAAGACGAGTATTTCAGCGACGACGTGGTGGGGCGCTTTAAAGAATTCCTGAAGGTGAGCTTTGGGGAAGAGCACTTTGCGGAGAACCTGCGCTTTATCGAGCAGGCGCTGGGGAAGGATATCCGCAAGTATTTCGTGCGGGAGTTTTACAACGACCATGTGAAGCGCTACAAAAAACGCCCGATTTACTGGCTGTTCAGCTCTCCCAACCGCAGCTTCAACGCGCTGATCTACATGCACCGCTACCGCCCGGATACCGTTTCCCGGCTGCTCAATGAGTATTTGCGGGAATACATTACCAAGTTAGAAGCCCGGCGGGCGCACCTGCAAACCGTTTCCACCAGCGAGAGCGTCACTGGCCGGGAGAAAAACCAGGCGCTTAAGGAGATCGCCCGCATCGAGAAGGTGTTGAAGGAACTGGCGGAGTACGAGCGCACCATCCTGGCGCCTTTAGCCAAGCAGAAAATCGAGATCGACCTCGATGACGGGGTGAAGGTGAATTACGGCAAGTTTGGGAAGGCGCTGTATCCCATAGCGGGGTTGTGAGCGGGGCTTAAACCCAATGTCGCTAACTTTTTAGTCCCGGTAGGGACGAATGATAATAGCCCGCCAATTTATTGGCGGGATGGAAAATTCCTGATTCCCTGTAAGTCCCGGCAGGGACGACTGAAAGATATGCCGTTTTCAAACGTCCCTGACGGGACTATTTTAATCTGAATGTATTCCTTTTCCCCACCAGTAAACTGGTGGGCTATATTCGAGCGTCCCTGACGGGACTGAGAATCATGAAAAGTTAGTGACATTGGGCTTAAACCTCCCGGGGGGTTCCGAACCTCCGGGAGGTTGTCGGTTCCCGTTTCCGAACCCTGTAAAAAGTTCGATTGTATAACCCAATGTTTTTCAATATATTTTCCCGAAAATGATAGTTCGGAAAATTCGCCATGAGCAGTATGAATTCCCAAAGCCTGAAAGCCGCATTTGAGCAACTGCGAAAAGAAACCGATCAGTTTATTGCGGTTTCCAATAGCGAGTGGTATTCCCTCTTCAAAGACGAGATCCGCAATTCTATCGCCATTGAAGGTATTTTTGCCAACCGGAAAGAATTGGTGGATGTACTGGAACGCAACCAGCGCACCAGCAGCGAGAAAATGGCGGCGATCCTGGGTTATTACGAATCCGCCGGCACTCTCTATGAATATGCGAACAACCTCTACAAAGAAAGAGAATTTCGCCTGCGCATGGCGGATATCAAACAGGTCCATACCCTGCTGATGCGCTATGAGCGGCAATTGGGGATTCACAACCACCCCATCGGGGAATTTCGTTCCGGGCCGGTAGAGGTGGCCCAATCCACCTTCACGCCTCTTAACGAGCAATTCATTGGCCAGGCGATGCCGGTGTTCGTGGAGTGGATCAACCTCAAACTGGCGGAAGGACGGTATGATCCGCTCTCGTTAGCCGCCGGCAGCCACGTGTTTTTCGAAACCGTGCATCCTTTCCAGGACGGCAATGGGCGGGTCGGGCGCATCCTTTTAAATTTCATGCTGATCGGAACCGGTTTTGTCAATATTGCCATCAAGGGCGTGCAGAAGAGCGACCGTGACATTTATTATCACGCCCTGGAAGTAGCCGACGATCCCTTTGATAAAATGCTGCGCCGGGTGGAATCCGGGAAGCCGCTCTCCCCGGCGCTGATCGACGAGGCAATGGCCAATAGCGATCTGCGGGAAATGGAGCAGATTGTGATGAAGCGTCTGGAGGATTCTTTGCAGCGGCTCCGGAAACGCAGCGCAGCAGCATTCAACCAGGAGGAGCTGGTTCCGCTGCGGGAAGCGGCGCAATTTTCCAACTATTCCCAGGATTACCTGCGCAATTTGATCAACCTGGGAAAATTGCCGGCGCAAAAACGGGGCAAGCTCTGGTACGTGCGAATCCGGGATTTGGATGAGTATATGAAACACCAGGCTGAGAAAAATGAATCATGATATTCAGAGATTTGATTGTAAAAATTAAAATTCCCCTCCCTGGGAAGGCTAATCTTTACCCCATTTTTTGTGAGAAAAAGGGAGAAGATGGGTGATTTTCAACCGTCCCTACGGGACTTTACAGAATCGGATGGCTTAGTGTTCCCCGATATGAATATCGGGGCTATTTTCGATTGTCTCTACGAGACAAATGGCATTGGCTCCAGCAAAATATCCCATAGGGATAAAAGAAAATAGCCCCGCGATTCATCGCGGGGTCTGAGGAAAGGGGTTAATGGAGAGTCCCGTAGGGACGAATGAAAAAGATGTGGGTAAAGATTAGTTGGGAAGGAGGGGAAAAGATGGAATAGGGAAAATATGGACAAGATCACCGCCACATTGCAAAAGCTCTTTCAACAGCACCGCGTCATTTTCTGGTATGATGAAAAAGGCCAGCTTCAGGAACATTACCGGGCGCTCCAGCTCTCCGGGGTTGAAAAGGTTGCCATAGACAACAACGAATTCGGCGTCAAATACCGGGTGATGGTGGGAGAGCCGCAGCAGCAATTTCTCATTTATTCCCCACAAGCCAAACCGCCGGATGAGGAAAACTGGCTGTTAGACCTCAACCTGGCCTTTTACGAGTTTTCCGCCGATGAAGCCTCCTTAGCAGTCGAGGAGCTGAAGCTGCCGCCGGAGCGCAAGCGCTTTGTTCAGAAGCATCTCCCGTTTTTCCGCAATAAAAGCCGGGTGGAGAAGCTCAAAGCGCTGTTAGAGCCGGAAGACCGGGAAGAGCGCATCGCCTTGAAAATGATCGCGGTTCTCTGCAACGCCCCGGCGGAGATGGAGCATATTCTATATGAACTCTTCGCGGAGCTGGAGGAGGGCGGGGGCGAAAAATATGAAAGCCTCGAGAAATTTGAGTTGAGCGGGATTTTCTGGCGCTTCGTGGAAGACCGCTACCATTACCGGAATGATCCTCCCACCCTGAAAGATTTCCTGATCCGGCTGCTGCAAAACCGCTTCGAGAGCAGCCTGCGGGAATCGCGCTGGCCTTTGAACCGGGAAGCGTCGATTTTTATCAATCACTGGATGGACAGCGCCGGCCACCGGAAGCGCTTTGAATCCCTTTCCAACCGCATCGCCGAAGAAATGGATGTCCGGAAACTGTTGGAGGAATATGCCGCCCCGGATTTGCTCAACAGCGACGTGTACCGTTTGATCGAATTCAAGATCATCCGGGATTTGAAAGATCGCGCCGTTGAGGAGGCAATCGGCTATGAGGAAGCCCAAAAGATCATCGAGCGCCGCGCCAATAAATACTGGTATAAGAATTTTGAGAATATCTATCTCGCCTTGCTGGCGGCGCTGGAATTAAAACAGCTCAACAAAAGCGTGCAGTTGGAGATCAATTCCCTTTCCGAAGGGGTGCTGAACTACGCCCAGACCTATTTCCGCTTCGACGCCGCTTACCGGCGATATATCTATCACGCCAAACATTCCGAGCATGTGGATTTTCTTAAACAGCTTACCGAGCAGGTGGAAAATATTTATTCCAACAGCTATCTGCTCAAACTAAATCATCTCTGGCAGTCGCACATCGACCGCTGCCGGAAATGGCAAATCAGCGGCCACACCATGCAGCGCTTTTTTTTCGACCGCTACGTGAAGCCGTTTTTGAAATCCGATAAAAAGGTATTTGTCATCATCTCCGATGGCCTGCGCTACGAGGCGGCGGTGGAATTGCACGAACTGTTGCTAAAGGAAGATATGTACCAATCGGAAATCGGCTTTATGGTGGCCTCGCTGCCCAGTTATACCCAAATGGGAATGGCCTCCCTGCTGCCGCACCAAAAACTGACCTACGAAGAACCCTCCGGGAATGTATATGTGGATGGTTTGAATTCCAGCGGCATTGCCAACCGCCATAAAATTCTACAGGCTCATTCCCCGACCCTCGCCGCTATTACGGCGGAGGATTTCATGAATATGTCTCGCGACCAGGGCAGGGAGTACTGCAAACAATACAATGGTATTTACATTTACCACAACGGCATCGACGCCACCGGAGACAGCGCCAAATCGGAGATCGAGGTTTTCGACGCCGTAGTTAAAGAATTTGAGGTAATCAAACGGATCATTCGCCAGATCCTCAATTTTAACGGAACCAATATTATCATCACCGCGGATCACGGATTCATTTATCAAAATCGGGAATTGGAGGAGAGTGAGTTTTGTAAGATCGAAAAACTGGGGAAAATTTACCTCTCCAACCGGCGGTTTGTAATCGGCAAAAATTTAACCGAAGAAGCGGGGGTTAAAAAATTTAACGGCATTGAACTGGGAATAAATGATGATACGGAATTCCTGATTGCCAAATCCATTAAGCGCCTGAGAATACAGGGGCCGGGAAACCGCTACGTGCACGGCGGGGCCAGCTTGCAGGAAATTGTGGTTCCGGTGATCCAATTCAACAAAAAGCGCAAGAGCGATACCCGGAAAGTGGAGGTGGATATCATCAAAAGCCACTCCCGGATCACCACCAACCAGATGGCGATCTCCTTTATCCAGACCGAACCGGTAGAAGAAAAAGTGCTGTCGAGAGAATTGAAAATCGGTTTTTATGCTAAGGATGGCAAACTCATTTCCGATGAGGTAAAGCTCATTTTCAATTCCACCGCGGAAGACGCCCGCAGCCGGGAGCAAAAGCATACCTTCAGCTTCAAAAGCGAGGCCGGAAATTACGCCAACCAGACCGTTTACCTGAAGCTGATGGAACCAATTGAGGATACCAGCCAGTATCGGGAATATAAGGAAGATCCTTATACCTTACATATTTCCTTTACCAGTGAATTTGATGAGATGTAAGATTTTGGCATTTTTTCGCCGGGAGCGTGTGAAAAATTAAGTGTTAAATTGAGTTAAATTGAGCAGAGTTGCGGCCGTCCCTACGGGACTTTGTGCAAATAACGTCTTATTTTTACCCACCACTAAAGTGATGGGCTATTTTCAATTGTCTCTCCGAGACAAACGTGTTAGTCGCAATCAGCAGTATCATCCCGCAGGGATGAATCGAAAATAGCCCGGAAATTTATTTCCGGGATTTGAAAACAAGGCGAAACCCAAAGTCCCGGAGGGACGACTGAAAATATCGAAATAAAATTCACGGGTGTTTTTACCGTACCGTAAAGGATTCCATCAATGAACGATTTAAACCAGAAACTCAATCAATATTTTCCCGGAAAGGTGGTGCGCAAGGATTTGACCAAACAAATCCGCGAAGGGGTAAACGTTCCGGTTTTTGTGTTGGAATACCTGCTGGGGATGTACTGCGCCACCGATGATGAAGAAACCATTCGCGAAGGGGTTCAGCGGGTGAAGGACATCCTGGCCGATAATTATGTGCGCCCGGATGAAGCGGAGAAGGTAAAGGCAAGAATCCGCGAAAAAGGCCGCTATAAGGTGATCGATAAAGTCACCGCGAAACTGAACGAGCGCCTCGACCGCTACGAAGCAGCGCTCTCCAGCCTGGGAATTCAAAAAATCCCCATATCCGATCAATACATCAAACGATTCGAAAAGCTGCTGGCGGGCGGAGTATGGTGTATTTTAACCCTGGTCTATTATTATGATGAGAACTCTGCGGATTCCCCGTTTATCATCGATGAATTAAAACCGATCCAGATGCCCGGGCTGGACATGGAAGAGCTATTTCAGCACCGCCAGTATTTCAGCAAAGATGAATGGATGGAGGTGCTCATCCGCAGCGTGGGAATGGAGCCGGCAAACCTTGATCCCAAAGCCAGATGGCACTTTGTAGCCCGGCTGATTCCCTTCGTAGAGAACAATTACAACCTCTGCGAATTGGGGCCGCGCGGCACCGGCAAATCTTACGTGTATGATGAAATCTCTCCCAACGCAATTCTCATATCCGGGGGGCAGACCACGGTTGCCAACCTCTTTTACAATATGTCCACCCGCCAGGTGGGACTGGTTGGCCTCTGGGATATCGTGGCTTTTGATGAAGTAGCGGGGATTAAATTCAAGGATAAAGACGGGATTCAGATCATGAAAGGCTATATGGCCAACGGCTCCTTTGCCCGCGGGAAGGAGCACGTGAACGCCAATGCCTCCATGGTGCTGGTGGGCAATATCAACAGCTCCATCGAGAACTTAGTGAAAACCTCCCATCTATTTGCCCCGTTCCCGGATGAAATGATTGACAGCGCCTTTTTCGACCGCATTCACCATTACCTGCCCGGCTGGGAAATTCCCAAACTGCGCCCGGAGATGCTCACCGACCAGTACGGGTTCATCAGCGACTACCTGGCGGAGTGGATGCGGGAAATGCGCAAGAGAACCTATGCCGATGCCATATTCCAATATTTCCGGCTGGGAAAGGACTTAAATCAGCGGGATACCATTGCGGTGAAGCGCACCGTCAGCGGTTTGATCAAACTGCTCTACCCTGATGGTAATTTTAGCAAAGCCGATATCCAGGAATGTCTTGAATATGCGCTGATGGGACGCCGCCGGGTAAAAGAGCAGCTCAAAAAAATTGGCGGCATGGAATTTTACGATGTGCACTTCAGCCTGATCGATCTCGAGAGTAGAGAAGAAAAATTTATCGGGGTTCCGGAAAGCGGCGGCAACCGCCTGATCCCGGAAGGAGAACTACCGCCGGGAACGGTTTATACCATCGGCAGCAACCCCGACACCGGCCATAAGGGTCTTTTCAAGTTAGAATTGCAGATTATGACCGGCAACGGCAAATTCAGCCATACCGGATTTGGGGGCGGCAAAGCCATTCGCGATGAGCTGAAGGAGGCGGTTAACTATTTTAAAGCGAATCTTTCCAAAGTCTCCCAAAATGCCCGCTATTCCGATCACGATTTTCACCTGAAGGCCACGGATTTAAACGGCATCGGGGACGTGCAGGGCATCGAATTGGCAATCTTTGTCTCCCTAACTTCTGGGGCTTTAGACAGGCCATTATTGACTCAATCGGTTATCTTAGGCTCCATGAGCATTGGCGGGGCGGTCATCAGCACCCCCCATTTAGGAGACGCTTTGCAAATTTCCGCGGACAGCGGCGCCAAGAAAGTGATCCTGCCGGCAATAGACATGGCCCATATTGCCAAAGTACCCGGGGATATTATTTCCCGGTTCAGCCTGATCGTTTACACCGACCCGATTGGCGCGGTTTATAAGGGGTTGGGGGTGGAGTGAAGGGGTAATATTAATATTGGGATTCACTCGCACAACTTATTCACACGCGTCTTTCCCTGCTTTGTCACAAAACCTGCTTTGTGCACACCGAGAAAAAATATAATCTTTTGCAAAACTGTTTTTGGGTTAGTAATATCGTCCAAGCAATTCTTGAGACGTGGCTTGCAGGATAGCAAGCTAAAGCAGTCGAGCAAGGTCTCAGGGAAGTGGTTGTAGCCTACCGGGTTGAGAAAAAACAAGAAGTTGATATAGAATCCCAGTAAAAGGTCTCATATAGTTTTCAGTATTTTTACTCCACAGGAACTCGCGTTGTTGAAAAGATGCAACCGGCGAGAGAAGGGATGAACTGTTTACTTTGGCGGCAGTCTTTCGTACTTGCTAAACCCATAACGACAAACTCCCGAGGAGGTTTGCCATGAATATTCGCAGCATTATTTCTGTGATTTCGATTTCCGTTTTGATCTCTACCGCGATGTTTGGGAAAGTCTGGATTGTGGATAACAATCCCAACGGTGTAGGAAACTTTACCACGCTGTCGGCAGCACACAACACCGCCATCAGTGGAGATACGATTTATGTGTATCCTTCGTTGACGGCTTATGCAGCAATTACCCTTACCAAGCAACTTTATATCTTTGGATCGGGGTTTGATCTGAATCTGCATGGCGGGCAGGCTACGACTACAGTTTCGTCTATTTATGCAACAATGGCATTCAATAATGGCTCACAAGGTTCGGTGATGGCAGGCTTCGATGGACAATTTGGCATCGATATTAATACCAGCAATATTACTATTAAGCGAAATGATTTGTACGCTGTAGATATAGCGGGATCGCAAACCAAGATTTTCCAAAATGAAATAGTTCAAAATTTCCTTGGGGGAGCAATTGTCATTAGACCCGGTGGTTATAGTGACATTCTGATTGCAAACAACAAAATTGTTAATCTTATCAATGATGGTAATTGTGATGGCATTGAATCTCAGAATGATGCCATTCCGACCATCCTTAATAACGTAGTGAAAATCACTAATACTACAACTTCCTATGCTCTCCAAAACCTCAGTAGCAGCTCAATAGTCATTAATAACATTGTGATTCTGGGTAATGTGAGTGGAAATGCTGTTTTCCAGTATAATATGGCCAATGCAAGCCAATTTCCTGCCGGAAATGGTAATATCATTAATGTCAATATGGTTAATGTCTTCGATGACCCTAATAATTATGAAACCGGCTGGCATCTCAAACCTGGCTCTCCGGCTATTGGGGCGGGACAGAATGGCACTGATATAGGTATTTATGGCGGCGATGCGCCATACGTTGATGGCGGGTATCCGGGAATCCCGGCAATATATTTCATCGATGCGGAGGTAGTCGGCGGACCAGGGAATGATTTGAACGTGATCTTCAAAGCCAAATCAAATAAGGAATAAACCATTTAACACTCGTACGGAGGCTCACCATGGCAACCAAAGCGTATGTAGCAGCAATATTTATTTCTGTTTTAATAACTACTTCGGCATTTGCAACCATTTGGATTGTGGATAACAATCCCGACCCATCAGGAGGTTACACCACCCTGTCAGCTGCCCATGCAATTGCTATGAGCGGCGATACGATCTATGTTTATCCTTCAGTTACCGCGTATGCAGGGATCACGGTTACCAAACAACTCTACATTTTCGGAACGGGATTCGATCTGAATATTTATGGCGGCCAGGCAACTACTGCCGGATCGGAAATTAGTGGAACAATGAAATTCGACCCCGGTTCGGGAGGTTCATTTTTGGAAGGATTCGGCGGAGGTTTTACCGCTGATATTAATGTCGGCAATATCATTGTTAAGCGAAATGACTTGAGCAAGGTTGACATAGGCGGCTCTAATTGCCAAATCTTGCAAAACGAGATTATTGGCACTGCTGAACCCGGGGTTGTAACGATGAGCGGGAATCTTGGAAATGTCATTATCGCTAACAATAAAATTATTAACACCAGCAGCCAGGGCACAACCTGGGCGCGTTGGGCATTGAATTGTGAACCGTCGAGTATAATAACTGTCGTCAATAATGTTTTACGGGCAAATTCGGCCCAGAGAGCAATTGAAGGCTTAGGAGCAACCTCAGTTGCCCAAAACAATATTATCATTGACGGAATTACCACCGGCGACGGCGTTTTTCAATATAATATGTCCCACTCAACCCTTCCTGCCGGAACGGGAAATATCGAAAATATGGACATGAGTATCGTTTTCGAAAATCCTGCGGATTACACTACTGGCCTACACCTTCTTCCCGGCTCTCCGGCCAGCGGAACCGGCTACGGAGGAACCGATATGGGTATTTACGGAGGGGACGCGCCCTATGTGGATGGCGGCCATCCCGGGATTCCTGCCATTTTCCACATCGAAAGTGAAGTTGTAACCACTCCTCAAAACGGTTTGGATGTGCTTTTTAAAGCCAAATCAAACCGAGAGTAATACCTGATTGATTTACTAATTCAAATGTCACTAAAACATTTGCAGAGGTTTGCATGAGGAGGTTCAACAATGAAAGATAAAATACTATTTTATATTTGCCTTTTATCATTTTTACGGATTGCGCTGGTTTACGGGCAAACTGCCAACCTACTAAACGCAGAATATTTTTTCGACAGCGACCCAGGATTCGGAAATGGAATCCCTATCTCATTTGCTCCCGATACGAATATTACTGTTCAACTGACTGTAGATGTGTCCGGTCTGTCACCGGGTATTCACAAACTCTATTTACGCGCCAAGGATGACACCGGGAAATGGGGCATTGCCCAGCCGCGGCTGATATTTATTCAAAACACCACTATTACTACCCCCAATCCTGACTTAACAGAAGCGGAATATTTCTTTAACACCGATCCTGGTTTCGGAAACGGAAGCAGTTTTAGTTTCTCCTCTGGGGATTCAATCACTGTAACATCCAATATTGATGTGTCTGGATTGAATCCTGGTTTGCATAAATTATATATTCGTGCCAAAGATGAAACTGGCAAATGGGGAATTACTCAACCGAGACTGGCAATGATCCAATTGACCAATGTTAACTCCCCTAATCCATACCTTACCGCGGCAGAATATTTCTTTGATGCTGATCCTGGTTTCGGCAACGGAACAGATTTCAATTTTTTCCCCGACGATTCAATTTCCATAACCTCTAGCCTGAATGTCACCCCACTCCCTCCCGGGCTGCACAAACTATATATTCGCGGCAAAGATGAGAGCGGCAAATGGGGAATTGCCCAACCCAGGCTCTCGTTAATTCAACTCACCAATCGCGAAACTCCGTTGCCCTTTTTAACCCGGGCAGAGTACTTTTTCGATACAGACCCGGGGTTCGGAAATGCCTCTTCCTTTTCCATTACACCCGATGATACCATTGAAATAAATGCCGTTGTACCGATTGGCGGCTTGAGCACGGGTACCCACAAAATTTACATTCGAGCAAAGGATGAAAACGGTTTTTGGAGCCTCGCACAGAGTGATACGTTTACCAAAACCATCTCTGCGGGAGTTCAAAATGGTATGATCTTGTTTGGTGGAGTTGATTATCAGTTTACCTGGCCAGAGATTACCGGCGCTTCCCATTACGAACTTGTCTTTTATTTCTCGGACTCAACATCAACAAAAGAACCAACCGGTTTCTCAGGAGATTCTCTTTCGCGTAACAATCTTACCAACAATTTTTACACCTTGACTTCTGCCGAATTGGAAAATTTCGTTCCTGCCAAATACTACTGGCGTGTGCTCGATAATAACAAAACCCCTGTTACATCTAAAAATGTGTTTATGAAAGTCAATTTGATACCACCGGCAAATACTTCAAACCAACCGGTGGTATTGGTACATGGCTGGAAATCGGATAGAACCACGTGGGAAGGAAACTTCATTTGGAACGGTTTGAAAGGAGAGCTAATAAACCTGGGTTACTCGCCCTGGATTTTTGAATACCCTAATACCGGTGATATCAAGCAATCCGCCTGGGCGCTATCGGTTGCAATAGATTCTGTTCTCCAAAATAATCCTGGGTTTAGTAAAGTCAATATTCTCGCTCATAGTATGGGCGGGCTGGTTACCAGAACTTATACGGTGAACATTGCCAGAAACTTTTTCGATAACACAGTATCCTATGAAGATGATATAGATAAGATCGCCTTTTTGGCGACTCCTCATCGAGGCGGCCGGTTTGCTTACCTGGCTGACCAGATATCCAAGATACCTGCCATTGGTAACATCACCGGGGGTAAACAATATTCAGTCTCTCAACTTGAGCAAAGAGGGGCGTTTATAAATGAATTAAATAATCATCTAATGAATCCTGATATCAAATATTTAGCGATTGGAGGATACGACAACAGTTTGCTGCACTGGGTGAGTTCAGTTTTACTGCCTAAGAGACAGGATGTTGTTGATCCAATAAAACTCATTGCGGACATTATAAAATCACAAGGCATCAGTGATGTATGGGTAAAATTGGAAAGCGCCACAAAAGGCCCGGATAACTTTTTTAATCAGTATAAAATCATTCATCGGAATCATGCCAACATTTACAAAAATGAACTTCTCTTTCCAATTTCGCCCATTAGAAATTATCTGCAGGATTTCTATGCGGATGGAATAATAGTCTCGGACAACTATCATACTTTCAGATTTACTAAAGTGGCAGGAAAAATTATCCGGCGAATCTGGCCTTTCGAAGATACAAATTTCATTAGTGGTGCAGAAGTTCAACTTTTGCGGGAGGGAGAGACTGAACCGTATATAACTTTTTCTGATGCTGGCGGCAATTATTCATTCAATTATCTTCCAGAAGGGATTTATACGGTCAAAACCTTTGCTAATGGGTATCTACCGGATTCCAATACGGTGATATTGAATGATACCATTACAAGCGTCACCCAGAATCAGCTTTTAGAGGTTGACAATACCTATTCCGGCCCATTGAATCCTTCTGTTACCATCAATTCAGGGACACAGTTTACGACCGATTTGCAAGTTCAGTTGACGCTATCTGCCACAAATGCAACTGAAATGATCATCGATGAAGATGTGGAATTTACAAACTCAAACTGGCAGCCATTTAACCTAACTACCACTTACACCTTTTCGGATAGTTCAGTGGGTACTAAGGCGATCTTTGCTAAATATCGCGATAATAACTTGGTGGAAACCACCATCGTCGTTGACGTCATTGAATACGATACTGGTTCTACAGGCGGAATTCAAATTACTACCAACATAGCCGGAGCCGATATTTTTCTGAATGGAAACCTGATAGGGCAAGTCACCCCGGCGTTAATTGCCAATGTACCCTTTGGAGAATATGACGTTTCCGTAAACAAGAGCGGCTATGCACCTTCGCCAACATTGATTCCCGTTACGGTCAATGCGGTTCAAACATACAATGCTGACTTTATTTTAACAGACGTTCCGCCTCAACCTTCTAAGAGTTTTTCTTCCGATTCGGCGGCTGGCGACACACTCAGACTTTTATGGGAAACCCCCAGCGATATTGATTTGGAATTTACCAGAATTAATTATCGTTTGGATGGGATATTTCCCCTGCATCCCAATGATGGAACAGTAATTTTTGACGCATTAACCCAACCCGACTCTATTTACACATTATTATTGGCTAATCTTATTCAAGATACCACCTACTATTTTGCGGCATTTTCAAAAGATATTGGTGGCAACTACTCTATTGGCGCTAATCTCTCAGTTTTCGCCCCCCCCACCTGCACCCCCGGCCTCCTCGGCGACATCACCGGCGATGGCGCCACCAACTCCACCGATGGCCTGGTGCTGCTCTCCTACGACGCCGGGTTCCCGCTGCCCCAGCCCTTCTTAGACCGCATTGCCATCGGTTTTGGGGATGTGAACGAAGACAATCTCACCAACTCCACCGACGCGCTGATCACCCTCAGTTGGGAAGCCGGTTTCCCGGTGCCCTTCCCGGTGGGGCAGCAAGTTTGCTTACCGGCTGCTTCCAAAACCAGCACACCAGCAAGGAATTCCCCGGTCGGCTTAAACAAAGGAGGCGCAACCATTCGCGCCTCCGCGGCCCAGGCCAACGCCCAATTACTCGCCGGGCAGACCATCGAAATTCCCGTGGTGGTGGATATGGGAACCCTGCCAGAACAATTGGGCAGTTACACCGTCGCCCTGGAATGGAATCCCGCAGTATTGCAGTTTGAAAGCTACCGCGGCGGCAGCGCAGCGGGATTCGAGAACCCGGTAGTGAATACCGCCGAAACCGGGAACGGCAAACTGATCGCCGCCCACGCCTGCCCGCAGGGCGCCGGCGGAGCGGTGAACATTTTGAACCTGCAATTCAAAGTAGCAGGAACACCCGGCGCCGATCCCGGCCTCTCATTGAAATTCACCGCCCTGGCCGCGGCGCGAACATTTACCGACCTGCTGCCCTATTTAGAACTCTCCGAACATCTGCTGGCCGTGGAAGAGTTACCCACCGAATACGCGATTGCGAATTACCCCAATCCCTTCAACGCCAGCACGGAAATCCATTACCAGTTGCCTGAAGCGGGGAAGGTTGAGATTGTGCTCTACAACCTTTTAGGGCAAAAAATCCGGGTATTGGTCAACCAGCGGCAGGAGGCGGGCAAATACCGGCTCACCTGGAACGGCGACAGCGAGCAGGGGCGGATGCTGCCCTCGGGCATCTACTTCCTACGCATGCGGGCGGGGAAGTTTGTGGCGGACCGAAAGCTTTTGTTGCTGAAGTGAGCGGGTGTTGCAAGAGCCGGTGAATGTGCTTCGGTAGCGGTGAGTGGTAGAGTGGTGAGTGAGGATGCGGTAGCGGCGTTCACTCGCCACTCTACGACTACCGCGCCGGCGTTTCCCCGGAAATTCGGGCAGGGAGGTACGCTCCCGGCGGATATAGCGGGGCAGGATAGTACACCGTTTAACAAGTTTTCTGATATTTCTCGTTCCAACGGTCTCCGTTGGAACGCGCGGCGCGATGCTCTGCATCGCGTCGTGTTACAATCTTGAGAAAGAGCCTCTTAAGCGGCGTTCACCCGTAGAGCGAGTGAACGAGGGGTAAATGCGTAAACGCTGGTATTAAAAAACTTTTTAAACAATGTAATAGTTGGAATTTATTGAAAAAAGGAGGGTTTACCGCTTTTTTGAGAGCGGCGAGCCGCTTGCCGGTTGCGCGCCAGGCTGACCAAAAACGCTTGTTTCTTTCTTTCACGCTTCTGGTCGAGCAGCTCAAAAAATTCCACCACCCGCCGGCTTCTTTCTTCCGCATCAGCGGTCTTCTTCAAGAAAAGCGTTTCCCGGGCGGCAGAAAATATATCCACTTCCTCATACTCTTGCAGCTGTAGCATCCCGAGTTGATTCTCGGTGATTTCCTTCGTCAGGCGAACCAGTTCCGTCACCCGGCGGTAAGGGACATAACAATTGGTCGAAGCAAACAGTTGAAGAAGATAACCCGTTCGGGAGCGGGATCCCCACCTAACGTGGCGGTTGTACTGGTAAAATTGAGCCAGCCTTGAAATAAAGTGGCTAAATGAGGAAATGTAAAAGCGGTAAGATAATTCCACATCCATTTGGGTTGTTGACATATATATCTCCCTATTGTCATAAAATAAGTTTATTAACCATAAAATTAATCCCGTTGTTATTCTATACAGATTCGGATGACACAAAGCAACAAAAATTTTCTTACTGTAAAATATTCTGTGACCGTTTGGATTAACCACAGAGCCACAGAGACTCAGAGATCAAAAAACCAAGTATCTCTGTGGCTCTGAGCCTCTGTGGTTAAACTTGTTTTTACAGGTTGAAAATTTTCTGCATGTATAAAACGAACCGGAGGGCGGGTTTTTGTGCATAATTATCAAAACAGCGATGGAGAGGCAGGTTTTTTGGATTTTTACATGAGTGGGAACACACTCCCCCGAAAAGCCGCTTTTAAAAAACACTTTTCGAAAACTTTTTACACCGGCGCGTTTTCTAAGGAAAAATTTTCTGCAAAAATTCCGGCAAGAATGGATGAACTCTCATAAACGACCGAAAACCATCCTCCAGCCTGGCGTTGTTTTTTAAACATACGCCTGCGATGCCGCAAACCGGCCTAACCTTTCGACCGCCCCATGCCAATCGCTAAAACGGGTAGCGCAGAAGACCTTCGATCTTCAGCGCAGCGCCGGCGCGGATTTCCGGTGCGTTAAACTGCTGCGAAGCCTGTATTATCAACGTTTCTGAGAAAAATATCGGGAAGTTCAGGGGGTGGGATATTACTTCCTTTCCCACCCTCTGAATTTTATCTCACCCCTTAAATTTTATCCCTCCGAAGTATAACTGTTCACGCCAAATGTGACCCAAAACTTCCCGGGAGCGCAAACGATTTCCCTCACCTCACCAGCAGCATCCGGCGCGCCTGCACCTGATCGCCGGCGTGCTCCGAAGGAGTGGATACCCAAATGCGGTAGAAATACATTCCCGAACTCACCGGGCGGCCATGGCGATCCCGGCCCTCCCATACCACCGATTTCTCGCCCGGCAGCTGCGGCGCATCCACCAGGGTAATCACTTCCTGCCCGAGAATGTTATAGATTTTCAGCGATACCCGGGAGGGATGGGGCAAGGTGTAGCGGATGGTGGTACTGGGGTTAAAGGGATTGGGATAGTTTTGCTCCAGGTTGAATTCGAGCGCGAGCGGCGCGTCCGGCTCCACGCCCAGCGCAGGACCGGGAAAGAAATACTCCAGCCCGATATCCAGGTGCGCCCGCCAACTGCCCCAACTGTGCCCCTCGTGCCACTCGTTCCAGGCCATTTCATACCCTTTGGCCGGGAGAATGTCGCGCAGCGCCCGCCCATCCAGCATCACGTCCACTTCGTAGGTTCCCCAATCCACATAAAAAACCAAATTTTTAGTGGGGCCGGCCGCCAGGGTGTTGTAAACCTCTTTATCCTTCGGCCAGTAGGCCGGGGAGTACGGCCCGCACAGCCCGAAATCTTCCGGATGGCTGTAACAGATCTGGGTGGAGATCAGCCCCCCGAAGGAAATGCCCACCATGGCCCGGCTGGCGGGATCGCGCCGGGTGCGGTAACGCGCGTCGATGGCGGGCATCAGCTCGTCGATAATGAAAGCGCTGAATTGCCCGGTCTGGTTAAAGGCGTATTCGTTATCGCGGTTTACCGGGGGCACGAATACCCCGATGAGCGGCTGAATCCGCTGCTCCGCGATGAGATAATCTAACACGTTGTTGGCGTAGGCCAGGGAAATATACTCCAGCCCGTCGTGAAACAGCACCACCGGGAAACTGTCGGCCGGCGAGGTTTCATAAGAAGGCGGGGTATAGACCCGCACCAGGCGGGAATTGTTCAAGGCGGCGCTGTAGGCCGTAGTATCGTGCAGGGTTCCGTGGGGAATATTGGGGTAATACGCGATCTCCGGGGGATCGGCGTAGGCCGGCATGGCCAGCTCGGAGTTGGGCCCGAACCCGCCCCACACCTGGCGGGGATTCAGGGGATCGAGAATCCAGGTGCTGCCGTTGAGCACGAATTTATAATCCAGCCGGGCGTCGGCTTCGAAGACCTCCTGGCGATACCAGAAATTGGTGCCCTGCACTTTGGTCATCGGAAACGCGTATTGGTCCCAGCCGTTGGCGTCCCCGGGCACGAACACGCTATTGCCGCTGCCGCGATAAATGTAATACACCACGTTCTCGCCCTCGATAAACGGGAACGCCGGCACGCTATTCATAAAACTATCCACAATCGCCGGGCGCTGGGCAACCGGCGCGGAATTCACCCGGTTCAGGAAATTGCGAAATTGAGCGCCGAAGATAAAAGCAGCGGGCGGGGTGAAATCGGGATTTCCCCCGTACGCCCCCATGTCGTTGCGCAGCGTTCCCAGCGCCGGCCAGAGCGGCTGGCCGGGATTGGCGGGGTCTTCCGGATCGTTGTATAGCGAATCGGGATTCCCGGCGTCGATACAAGGCGATTGGGATGCGCTGAGGTAGTAGTTGACGGTATCGGAAAAAACCGGCTCGAGATCGAGGTTGCCCAGCCCCGGGTAGCCGCCTTGCACGTCGGAGTAGTTGATCAGCGCCTCTCCCGCCACCTCGCTGTTCTGCGGCGCGGCGTTGCCCCAGAGGATGGAATTCATCACCTGCGGGATTCCGAAGGCCGCGTCAATCGCTCCCCCTCTTTCCCCGGCGCTGTTATCCGCAATGGTGTTATTGTTGATTTGCCCATCCTCATTCTGCAGCAGCCGGGCGGCCCCGGAACGCTGCTGCAGCGCCGCTTTGACGCGCCGGATGGTAAAGGGAATGCGATTCATTCCCGCAAAACGCTCCGCGATCTCCCGCTCTGCCGGATTATCGGAAAAGGGAAATTTGTTGAGCCATAACCCGCCCCCGCTAACGCCGGCTGAATTCTTCGCAATCAGGTTGCCCTGGATAACCGGGCTGGCATAAAAAGTGGCCAGACCGCCGCCGTAGCTCGCGGAATTATGGGTGATTTGATTTTCCTGGATTCGCAAGGAGAAGGCCACAATCGCGATCAGCCCCCCGCCCAGGTTCTCCCCGGCCAGGGAGGTGTTGTGGGAAATCACGTTGCCGGTGACGTGGCTGCCGCCATCCGAAACCACCGCAGTCACCCCGATGCCGACGCATCCCGCCGCCGCGTTAGCCTGGTTGTATTGGATGAGGTTGTTCTCCATCGCCAAACCGGGCAACTCGCAGTGCACCGCGCCGGTAGCGTCTCCCTGGGAATTCGATTCGTTGTGCGTAATCATATTCCCGGAAATAACCACCTCGCCCCAGGAACCGTAAAAATTAGCGCCCAAAAAGGCGCCGCCGGAACTCTGCCCCCGGGAGGAGAGGATGTTCTCGCGAATGCTGTTTTCCCGAATCCTCGCATCGCCGCCGATGAACATTCCCCCGCCCAGCGCCAGGGAGTCGCCATCTACCAGGTTCCCTTGAATGGTGTTATGCTCGATGATGATGCTGTGCCCGGCGCTCTCGGCCCGGGCGGCGATGCCTCCCCCGGAGGCGGTTTCCGCCCCGCTCACCGCGTTGGCCCGGATGCGGTTGTGGCTGATCCGCGCCCCGGAATTCCAGCACAAGATCCCCCCGCCGATTCTTTCCGAACCGAAGATGAGCGGCGGGATCGCGGTGCCGCTGCCGCCGGTGATGGTAAACCCGCTCAGAACCGCGGCGGTGTCCTCCCCGGAGACGAAATAGACCACCGAGCCGCTGTCCGGGTTGGCCGGCTGGCTCCCGTCGATCACGGTGTTGGCGATGTGGGCGGTGTCGCCGTCGAGGATAAAATGGCTGGCGACCAGGATTGACTTGCCCTTGAAGTTGATATTCTCAACATAGGTATTTTCCGCTACCAAAACCGTGTCTCCATCCGCAGCGGCGTCGATGCCGGCCTGAATGGTGGGCTGGCCCGCGGGCACGTGGATGATGTTGGCGCGGAGGAAGGCGCATAAAACAATAATGAGTGCTAAAAAAAGGTAACGCTGGTTCATGGTTCTGTCCTTTCATTTATGGATGGGCTTTGAATACATACCGATTCGCGGAACGGTAAGTTTCAGAGCAGGCAGCGGGTACGAGATTCATCATTTTAAAATAGCAACTGACCGGTCGGCGACCCATGGAGCGACCCCGACCGACCTGTACTACGCCGACATGGATAAATGGATCGCCAAAAAGGGCGATGCTTATACTTCTTACGACGCCTCCGGCAATTTTGTGGGCGCTGATTTCGGGCGGAGCTGTTTTTGGGCAGAATTTCCCCAACGCATTTAATCCCAGCACGGAAATCCCGTATCAACTGCCCGAAGCGGCGGAGGTGGAGATTATGATTTACAGCGTCCTGGGGTAAAAAATCCGGGTACTGGTCAACCAGCGCCAGGAGGCGGGCAAATACCGGCGGCTCACCTGGAACGGCGACAGCGAGCAGGGGCAGATGTTGCCCTCGGGCATCTATTTCCTGCGCATGAGAGCGGGAAGGTTTGGGGCGGACCGGAAGCTTTTATGGTTGAAGTGAGCGGATTTTGCACGAGCCGGTGAATGTGCTTCGGTAGTGGTGAGCGGTAGAGTGGTGAATGATGGTGCGGCTGCCGCGCCCACTCACCACTCTACGACTACCGCGCCGGCGTTTCCCCGGAAATCCGGGCCTAATCTTTACCCACATCTTTTCATTCGTCCCTATGCCAAAGGCACTCCTTCGGAGCGGGACTACTCTTTGAGCTGTTATTCAGCCCCCGCGATGAATCGCGGGGCTATTTTCATTTATCCCTGCGGGATATGTTTCCCAGGAGCAAGTTGTTTGTGTCTCGTAGAGACAACCGAAAATAGCCCCGATATTCATATCGGGGAACATTGAACCGACAATCTCCTGCAAAGTCCCGGAGGGACGGCTGAAAATCCCCTTTCCCCCCGATCCACGCAAAAAATGTGGGTAAAGATTAGAATCCCTGCAGGGGAGACGCTCCCGGTGGATATCGCGGGGCAGAATAGTTTGAATGAGGGTTTATCGCTGCCCTGGCGCTGCCAGGAGGGATTGTTTATTCCCCCCCTGCCCCGGCAGGCCGAACAGACCTCCTGCTCTTGAAGCCAACCTTATGGGGGAAATCACATTCCCCTTCACTCACGCCTTTTGTTGCACTTTTCTTTTTGCATGAGAGCGGCGAGCCGCTTGCCGGTTGCGCGCCAGGCTGGCCAAAAACGCTTGCTTTTTTCTTTCGCGCTTCTGGTCGAGCAGAGCAAAGAATTCCTCCAGGTGCCGGCGTCTTTCTTCCGGATCGCGGGTCTTTTTTAGAAAAAGTGTCTTCCTGGCGGCTGCTAAAATATCGACTTCCTCATGCCGTTGCAGTTGTTCCATCCCGATTTGATTCTCGGTTATTTCCCTGGTCAAGCGAACCAGTTCGCTGGCCCGGTGGTAGGAAATATAACAATTAGCCGAAGCAAACAGTTCGATAAGATAACCGGTGCGGGAGCGGGAGCCCATTTTCACGTGGCGATTGTATTCGTAAAACTTCGCCAGCGTTGAAATAAAGCCGCTAAAAGACTGGGTATAAACTCCGTAGGCTATCTCGACATCGAATTGGGTGGTAAACAACATTTTTTCCTCCCGTTCTCAAATAAGTTAATGTAAAAGTAACATCAAACCCTCCGTTAAAACCATAGAGATTCCGAGGAAACAAAGCAACAAAAATTTTCCAGATGTAAAACACAAACCGAGGGGCGAGTTTTTGTGCATAATTATCAAAACAGCAATGGAGAGGCAGGTTTTGGGGATTTTTACATAGCTGAGAACACCCTCCCCCGAAAAGCCGCTTTTAAAAAACACTTGTTACTATTTAGCCACAGAGGGCACAGAGGAAGAATTCGGAATGCTTAGAACCGTTATTCCGGCACATAAAACATTTTTTCTGCAAAACGGGTTTGTTGAAAACTTTTTACACCGGCGTGTTTTCTATGGAAAAAATCTCTGCAAAAATTCCGGCAAAAATGGATGAACTCTCAAATAAGACCGAAACACATCCTCATGCCCGCCTCGGTTTTCAAGCGCATGCGCCGGCAGCCTCTCCCGGGTTACCGGGAACCGGCCATCCCTGGCGCTAAACTCCACCGGCAGAAACCCAACGAAGGTTTTCGGGCGGAAATTCTTTTTCAGGCTCCCCCGCCGAGATAAAATTATCTTGATTTATTCCCCCCGGTTTCTTTATTATTGAATAGCAGTTTTGATACTTGAATACCGATTGCGTTTCTGCTTATAGATAGAATCCGGGTTATTGTTCATCTTAAACAGAGGGGAACATCCCCATGACCGGCGGTTTAGAGTATCCTCTCCCGAGTATTCCTTACCTGACTTTAAAATTCAACCTCCTGGCCCTGCAAACCGCCCTGCTGCCGGCCTTCAAAGGCTCTTTGCTGCGCGGCGCCTTTGGCAACGCCCTGCGCCGCTGCAGCGTGTCGCCGAAAATGGAGAAATAGCGGATGTGGTATCTCTACCTGGATGAAAGCGGCGATTTAGGGTTTGATTTCGTCAACAGAAAGCCCTCCCGGTTTTTCACGGTAACCATTCTGCTGGTAAAGGGAGTGGAAAACAACCGGGCGCTGATCAATGGGGTTAAAAAGACCATTAGAAGAAAACTGGATCCAAAAAGAAGGCGAAAAACCATTGATACGGAGCTTAAGGGTGAGAGAACGTCTATTAAGATCAAAGAGTATCTTTACAATCAACTACTCAATATTCCTTTTGAGCTATATTGTGTTACAATGAATAAACGCCAGGCCTTTGCGAAGTTAGCAGACGAAAAGTCGCGCATCTACAACTACATGGCCAGGTTGGTTCTGGAGCAAATTCCTTTTGGCGAGCCTCCCGGTCGGGTAGAGTTGATCATCGACAAGAGCAAGAATAAACCCCAAATACAGGAATTCAATGCTTATATCATCAACCATCTGCAGGGAAGATTGGATCCGCTGATACCTTTGGATATTTATCATCGGGTATCGCATCAAGACTATGGATTACAGGCCACAGATGTGTTTTCCTGGGGAGTTTTTCGCAAATATGAAAGAGGGGATATCGAATGGTTCGAATTCTTTCGGGATAGGATTCGCTACAACGGGGAATATCCCTGAAATAAAAAATGAGCGGGCCCTGCAGATTTGTTTCACCAGAGCTATGGCCAGCCGATGGGAGGGAACGCCCTGGAAATCTGTAGTGGTCTTACCGCTCGGAGACATAATATTGTTTCTCTCTTTGAAAGTCAAGATTTTTTTTCACCGGAAGCCCCCGCGCGCGGTTTGCTGCGCCGGCGTAAAATAATTTTTTTCGTCAATATTTGGCGGGGAATTGAAAATATATAATAAGAAGGGAGGTTGGCAACGTTGCCGGGGTTGTGCCCGGGTTATGAAAAATATAGATTTCTTATGCTGAAAACTCTATTTGAAAACCAAAGGAGGCTTACATGGCTGAGCAAACTAAGGAGTGGCTGGTCTCGTTTGATACGGATCGTATCAAGAACTACATATTTGCCACCAATAACCTCAAAGAAATTCGTGGCGCAAGCGCCATACTTGTAGAGCAGGACTCGATTCGCGAAGAGGTTCTCGATAAACTTCCCCCGGAAGAACGATTGAAGGGAGAGCGAATCTACTCTGCCGGCGGCGGGGGAGCCTTCCTGGTGGTATCGGATGAGGAACCTCAAAAGTTGATTGAACAAATTGAACGTGATTTCCGCCATGCCACCAAAACCGGGAGCATCACCGCGGTTTGTGTTCCCCTGGAGCGGAATTGGGAAAGCCTCTGGTTTGGAAAAAATATGGATAAGGCAGCTAAAAAGCTCCAGCAGCGGAAATCCCGGAAAGGGGAACTGGGCGTACTTCCGGTTGAGCCCTACATGCGTCTCTGTGATGCGTGCGGGAATCGGCCGGCAGAAAAACGCTTTGAAAAAGACGCCAGCGGCGATTTGCTTTGCGAATCGTGCAGATGCAAACGAGAAAGAGGAATGGATGTTCGCAAGGCGAGCTTTGCGGAAGGATTTGTAGCACAGTTTAAGAAGTATGCGCAAAAATTTCCTAATTACAAAGTATGGGAAGAGGCTCGGCCGCCTCACGACTTGAACGAACTCGGCAGTCTCGATAGCAACGGTTACATTGGTTTTTTGATGATAGATGGCAACCAGATGGGGAAACTGCTGAGCCTCATGGAAACCAAAGAGCGCTATCTGAAATATTCCGAAAAACTGAAAACCAAAGTAAGTGAGATCGTATTTGAAGTCTTAGGAAAAGTGACCACACCAATCCATGGAGTTTTGCCATTCGAAATCGTTCTGGTCGGCGGGGATGATGTGATGCTCTTTACCACGGCCAATTCAGCCCCCATTTTGACCACAAAAATTTTGGAGAAATTCGAAGCGGAATCGCTGGAAATCCTGCAAGCCGCCGGTTTGCTCCGGGAAGATCTCTGGGAACGGTTAGAAAAAGCCTATAGCGAAGAGGAGATCTCCATCGCCCGGGATGAACCCTTCCTGATTCACAAAAAATTGACCATGGCCGCCGGCTTGGTGCTTTGCCATTCAAACTATCCCGTACCGACAATCGTGGAAATAGGTGAACGATTGCTGAAAAACGCCAAGAAAAAGTGCGCAGAAAGAAAAATTCACTACCAGCAGGGCGCCATCGATTTCCAGGTCATAACCGGAAGCGCCACTGATCTCGATTTAGCTCGTGCTATGGTGCCCCACAATCGCCCCTATACCCGTACCGATATGGAAAAACTGGTGCGCCATGCTCAGGGTTTTTACGAACAAAGATTCCCAAAAAACCAATTGCAAATGTTATATGATGCCTGCCACCGACAATCACAGGGGCATGGTACTATTGCAGCATTATCGGCTATTGCCCGTTTGAAAAAACGGGATCATCGGCGAGTGCTCCGTGAATTCTTTCGGGAATTTTCCCCGGAAGGAGAATCCTTCCTTTACTGGCCCTGGCGGCTTGTAGAAAAAATCAAAGATACCGGGGAGACAGAATTAAAAACCGCCCTGGTGGATTTAGTGGACCTTTATGATTTTGTAAAAAAGGAGACGGATCATGGCAAATCCCATTGATAGCCGCACCAAAATTGATTTTCCCTTCTTTATCGTGTTAGATGGAGCGATGGCGGTGGGGTCCGGTTTTAGCAGGGGACAAATTCAGCGAACCGTGGTGCGCGGCCTGGACAGCCTCCCCTATATCCCCGCCTCCACGCTGAAAGGCCGCGCCCGCGATGCTGCTGCGCGTCTTGCCCGTACCCTCGGAATTTACGTGTGCCCGGGCCCCAATCCTAAGCAAATGTGCGGCGCAAAAGGCTCACTCGAAGATGCCTGCCTGCTTTGCCGGACTTTCGGCAGCCCGGGAGTATCTTCTGCCAGCGGCCAGACCGGGTTAATCTGGAGAGATGCCAGGATCTGCGATTCGCAGGGGCAGCCAATTACCATAACTGATTCAGCGGAATCGGAAGCGTTTTACTATGCCAAAACCCAGGTGCAGCTCTCCCGGCAACGAGCCACTGCCCTGGAAAAGCACCTCTTCACCACCGAGAACACCGTAGAAAATTTGCGCTTCAAGGGAAGAATTCGCGGTTGGCTGCTGTCTGCCAGGATGATGGCCGGGCAATACCCGGCAGAAATAGTTCTGCTCCTCAGCGCCCTCAAACTTCTCAACTTTGTCGGGGGAGGAAAGAGCCGGGGGCTGGGATTCTGCACAGTTGAGCTTCCTGACAAGATAACGATTGGCGACCAGGATGTAGATACAACCGCTATTTTAGCCAATGTCAGCAACCTTTTCAATAAGGAGGATCGGTGATGCCTCAATTAAAAATGCAAGTTGTATTAAAAGCAGAGGCTCCGATTGCCGTTTTACGCACCCGCGCTTCCAGCCAGTTTGTAAAGACCCTGGATTATCTGCCGGGAAGCGCGGTGAGAGGGGCGTTCGCAGAAATTTTCATAAACAAGCGCGGCACCGAAGACCCGGATTTCAAGCATATTTTTGTGGAGGAAAACATCTGGTTCAGTGATTTCTTACCCAATTATGCCGACGAATCGCCCTTGGTTTTGCCCTTATCGGCGATGGCCTGCAAACGCTATGGGTTATCTCACACCCAAAGTGTGCAGGATCGCCTGATACATGAGATAACCGGCGCCCCACGTTCCGAAAGCTCAAAAAGATGCCCTGAATGCGGAGAGCCTCTCGACCGCGTCAGCGGGTATTTGAGCGATCTGAAAACCAGGAAAAATGTGAAAATAGGCCGGCAATTGCGCATGCACGTCGGTATTTCCGGAACCACCGGCAGCGCCATGCACGGGCTGCTTTTTTCCTATGAAATGCTGACCGAAAAGGAAACCCCTGCCGGGGGCGAAGTAACGGATATGAAATTCATCGGCACGCTGGAGAGCGATTCCGGGGAAGTTTTAGAGGCGCTCCAAAAGGTAATTCCCAGCCGGGAACATTTGAGCGTTGGAAAAGCGCGCACCCGGGGCCTGGGGGAATTATCCATTCAATACCATGAAAAACTGAAATCGGCCAATTCGTTTCTCGAACGGTGGGACAATTTCAACGCCGGAGTTGTAAAGCATGGCGGAGACCCCCAACAATGTTACTTCTCGATCATTCTGGATAGCCATCTCGCGCTCAAAGACCGGCTGGGACGACCGGTGCTGGGGGATATACAAGCGGCTCATCTTGGTCTGGAGGAATCAGCCCAGGTTGAAATATGCGCTGCATTCCTGGCCCCGGTGGTAGTGCCGGGCTGGAATGCCGCCCAGGGTCTGCCGAAACCGGATACCCACGCGCTCAGCCGCGGTTCCGTGCTGACCTTCTGCGCTCCGGAAACTTTGAAAAAATCGCTGCGGCAGCAGGTGATGGAGTTGGAAAAGCAGGGCCTTGGGGAGCGCAGAGCGGAAGGGTTTGGGAAACTAAGCGTTTGTCACCCATTTCATCTCAATATCTGAAAGGAGTAAACTCATGAGATCACCGGAACATGAAATGAAACGGCGCCAATTCCTGGCACAAAAGGGCGACTTTTATGCGATTGACGATTCAGATAAAAAAGGAAGCGGGGCGGCGCGCCGGTTTGCAGAGAAATTAACCCATACCCGGGTCGATAAAGCCAACGTGCGCGGCCTGGAAGCCCTGGCCTGGTCCACCGACAGCGTGGCCGACATCCTGGATTACATCCACATGAGAGTGGGCCGCGACAATCGTAATGATGGGTGGGCACAGAATAACATCGGTCACGATCTAGCAAAATACTTAGAATCGCTTCGCAAGGAGGCCGAGGAATTTTTTAGCAAAAACCCTTCGGATGACCCCGATGACCCCCGCCAGCTTCACCTGGATCTGTGCCGGGAATTCATCAAACACCTGACCGCGCTCTACGAATTCTATAAAAAACCGGAGGTGCTGGAAGATGAAATCAAAAAGTGATAAAAACCTGCATACCCGTATCGCTGCATGGAGCGATGCCCACCTGGAGGCGGCAAGGGCGTTTGTCAAAACATACGGTGAATTGATTCCCCGCGATCTGACCAGCGCCCAGCTTTATGGCCTGGCGAACATTACCTGCAGCGCCAGGGAATTCAAACAATTGAATACATTCATGGACAACCAGGCCAGCAAAGCCGAACGCGCCAATAATGAAAAAGTGCACGATTGCTGGCGTGCATTGAAGGCGAA
The DNA here is from genome assembly GCA_013360445.1 of Calditrichaceae bacterium. GTDB lineage: Bacteria > Calditrichota > Calditrichia > RBG-13-44-9 > J075 > JABWBP01. The sequence goes on from JABWBP010000065.1 coordinate 30,380, forward strand.
ATTTGCCGCCTTTCATCCCGATGCACAGGAAATCTCCCGCGACGCCGGGCCAGGCCGAACCGTGGATGAAATCCACCTTCTTTTGGCGCAGCGATTCGCGCAGCATTTAATCGCGGAGAGCCTGGTCTATCAAAAAACCACTAAATATGAAGGAAGAGAGCGGAAAGCTGACCCTCAACCCAAAAAATATGCAAACTAAATGGAGACCCATACCATGACAACTATATTATCCCGTGCACGTTTACAAACTCGCCATCACGTTCAGGGCGCTCTGGTGTTCGACACCGCCTTGCACTTAGGCGGCGGCCGCATTCCGGCCAAAGGCACCGACAGCCCCATCGTGCGCGACGGTTTCGGAAGACCCTATATTCCCGGCTCCTCCATTAAAGGCGCGGTTCGCGCGGCCGTGGAGCGGATCGTACCGAACCTGAATATCTCCGCCTGCGGGTTATATGACCAGGAGGCAAACTGCCTGTCCGCGCTGCCGGAAACCGATCCACTCCGCAAAAGTTATCGAGACATCCAGGAAGCCATTGGCCGCAAGATTAAAGAAAGCGAGGAGTTGGCGAAGGCCTTCTCAACGTTGCTGAAAGCAAGAGGTAAGACACTGTCCGATCTGCCCGATACTGATGAAGTCAGCGAAGAAAACCTGCTTTTTCTGCTCGAATTTCACCTTTGCGACGTGTGCAAGGCCTTCGGCTCGCCCTTCATCTCTTCGGCAATCTTCTTCCACGACGCCGCGGTGGACCCCCAGCAATGGGTAGGCATTACCCAGGTGCGCGACGGGGTGGGGATCGATCGCGACAGCGGCCGGGCGGTGGACGGCCTGAAATACGATTACGAAGTGGTGCCCGCGGAAACCGCCTTCCGCTTCTCGCTGACCATCGAGACCGGCGATCCCGTTGCCTTGGGGCTGGCCGCCCTGGCGCTGCATGAATTAAGGGGAGGCAACGTGCCCCTGGGTGGGATTCGCTCCCGCGGGTTGGGGCGCTGCCACCTGGATCACGAAAAAACCGAAGTGGAATCGCTGGATTTCAGCGACCTGGAAGTATTGAAAGCGTATCTCAGCGAGAACAAAACCTCCCGCCTGAGTTTGGATGAATTCATTAACAAGCATATTTCAAACCTCTGGACCACAAAGGAGGGCAGCCATGTTTAAGCGCTTATTGAATGAATGTGTCATCGATTTGACCCTGCGCCCGGAAGGAGCGCTGCTCATCAAATCCGGCCTGGCGCAAATGAGCGGGGTGGATATGGCCTGGGTAAAAGTTCCCCGCAACGGCGGCTGGGAAGTGTATCTTCCCGGGTCATCCCTGAAAGGCACCATCCGCTCCCATGCCGAACGCATCGCCCGCACCCTCAATGAATCCGCGGCCTGCAATCCCCTGGGAGGTAGGCGGGATAAACTGCGCTCTTGCGGGAGCGCTTTAGACGTGATGAACCGGGATAAAAAGGAAACCGAGCTGACCACCCCGCTGGTCTATCAGCACTCCTGCCCGATTTGCCGCTTGTTCGGCAATACCTGGATCATGGGCCGGCTGGCCACGGAAGACGCCTACGTGATGGGTGATGCGCCGGCACTTCAGCACCGCGACGGGGTGGGAATCGACCGCTTTACCGGCGGGGCTTCCCGGGGGGCCAAGTTCGAACTGGAAGTGATTACCGGCGGGGAATTCAAAACCGCCCTGCACCTGCAAAATTTCGAGCTTTGGCAGCTTGGCCTGCTCGGTTTTGTGCTGCAAGACCTGCGCGAGGGGCTGGTGCGGATGGGCTCCGGAAAAAGCCGCGGCCTGGGCAAAGTGGTCGCCCAAATTGACAAAATCACCCTGCACTATATCGGCGCCCGGAAAAAAATGCTTGAAGATGACCATTTGAACTTAATGGGGGTGGGCGCGCTGTTCGAGCAGGCAAAGGATTATGGCATGGCGTCGGATGACCAGGTGCGCCTGGAAAAAGCCGCTGCAGTGAAGGAAGAATCTGCCTTTTCGGAGCTGCGCCAAACCGTCTCTTTCAGCTTCGACGCCTTTCCCTGGCAGGCGGTTGCCGCAAAGTGGGTCAATTACGTGCAGACCCTTCCGTCTGATCCCTTGAAACAATATCGATCAGGGAGGTAAAGCATGGAATCTAAATTCGACATCGACATTTTCACCATCCCCGGGGAACATGACTTGCAGAAGACCGGCGAGTCGCTGCAGAATGCCATAAACGCCCTGCGCTCGCAGGCGCGATATGCGATTCTCGAATCCCTGACCGATATTTGTTTTCCCGCGCCGCAATCCACGGAGATCAAGCTCTCCGAGTGGCCGAAAGGAAGAATTTTTGCGCCGGCATTCGAGCTGCGTTGGGAAAAAACCGGGGCCGCTTACCGGGCGGTTCTTGCAAAGGAAGATGGTTTTGAACCGCCGGAGGAAGTATCCGCCTGCCTCCCGGAAAAGAACCTGGAAATAGCGAAAACCTTTTGGGGCAAATACGAAACCCAGTTTATTTACCTCTGGGCGGAAAATGACCCCCGTCTCGGGCGGCCTCTACGTTACGAATGCCTGGACGCAGAGCCTACAAAGAATAAGGAAAATGTACAATTAGAGACCCGGCTCTATTACGACGCCCATGGCCGGTTAATCTTTTGGCGCTATTTAAACATGAGGTGGACGTTATGAATCCCTACGCTTTTGTGCCGCTTGGTCCAGCTGCCCCGAGAAAAAAGATTAATACCCACGATAAATTTACCGGTTTCAGCGGGGCGCTGACCTGCCAATTGAAAACCCTGACCCATTTTTTCATCGCCGGCATACAGGAGCGGGCAGAACGCCAGCAGCACCAGGAATTGATCCTGCTCCGCGAAGGCGGCAAACCGGTCATCCCCGGCAGTTCTCTGAAAGGCGCAATCCGCCACCTCGCAGAGGCGATCAGCGGATCCTGCCTGGCTCTGCCGAACACTCCCCGCATGAGGGCAAAGAGGGGCGACCGCCTGGAGTATTATGACTACCAGAAACGAAGCCGGGATTCCTATCCCCTGCCGGATGGATTCTCTCCCTGCGGGCTGGAGGAGCCGGCCGATCCTGAAAAACAGGCCGCCTGCCCCGCCTGCCGCATTTTCGGTTATCTTTCCCGGGATGTCATCTCGTTGGGGAATGTCAGCTTCGAAACCGCCCGGATTATCGGCGATTATCGCACCGAGCGCATTATCCTGGAGCCATTCGGCTCCCCGGGCCCCCGCCACAAGCCCTTTTACGCCACCAAAGAGTCCAATTTCCGGGAACCGCGCGGGCGGAAATTCTATTACCACCGCATCGACGGCGCCCGCACCATGGCCAAAAAATTGGATTTCAACAAAACCGTTGAGGCGATTCTTCCCGGGGCAGTATTCGAATTCAGCGTGCAGTATCAAAACCTCAGCGAAACGGATTTGGCCTTGCTGATCTTTGCCCTGTCGCTGGAGGAGCCCATGCGCCACAAATTGGGCATGGGCAAGGGCGTGGGATTGGGGAGCGTTCACCTGACCGTCACCGCCTGGGAAACGCTCGACCGCCAAAACCGCTACCGGCATTTCGGCGGCGGCGCAGAGCGCCTCTCCGGGGAGGCCTTGCAAGAAGCGATTTCCAGGCAAATCGCGGCCTATCACCGCCATTTTGCTTCCTGGAAAGACTCCCTGGCAGCCTTGAAAGACATTCTAACCTGGGATGAAAAACACCCCCGCAATCCCCGCTACCCTTCCAACGCCTGGTTCAAGGCCAATCCCGGGGTGGCGCTGGAGGACGTGCCTGCAGATGCGGCTGAATACGGAAGACAAAGCGCCGGGGGCAGCGCTCCCTCGCATCATACTCCGAAAACCTACCCTGCAACCGAACGGCACGTAAGCGGAGATAAAAAAGAAGCCGACAAACTGCTGAAGCAACTCCAAAAGCAACAACAGGCGGAAGTCCCCCCGGCCCAGACCGCCTACCGCGACGGAGACACGGAGCCGAAAGCTATCGCGCACCTGGCAGCGGACGGCTCCTGGCAGGTAGTCCTGCCCAGGCTTCCCGGCCAGCCAGTGCGACTTAAAACCAAACCGCGCACAAATGCCGCTGAGGGCGGCCGGCTGCGGGTGCGCGTGGTCGTCGGCAAGGACGGGCGTATTACCCGGGCGGATGAAATCTGAATAATCAGAGGTGATGCATGATCCTGTTAAACCTCTCCCATCCCCTCCCCCCCGCGCAACTCCGGCAGATCGAGGCGCTGAGCGGAATGAAAATCCAGCGAGTGCTTGACCTCCCGGTGCATTTTAATGCGGAGTTGCACGGGCGCATGGGCTACTCTCCCTGCCTGCGCTTGCGCCCAGTGGAAGGCAGCCTGCCGCCGCGCTTCGAAATGGTGGAAATTCTCAATTTACAGGAAATCCGCGAAATAGCCCGGGCTAACCGATAAACCGTGAGATAACCCAATGGACATCCTTTCTATTTTAGTGGCGCTCGCCACCATCATTGCCGGGGTATTCGCCGCCATCCAGTTAGCGGAATGGCTCCGCGATTGGCGTCAAACCCGAATTCGCATGAAGACCCGCACTTACACCTCCGAAATTCCGGCAACTGGCAGCGAGCCGTTAAAAATTCTTAATTTTTCTCATCCATTGGAGGATCAGACCCTCCGGCAAATTGAAGAAGAAATTAAACAACCGATTGGCAAAATCATCGAGGTGAATACCCATTTTGACGACAACAGGTCTTTCAAACCGCCAACAAAAAAGCTGGTGGAAAAAATCGATTTTACCCCGCAAGAATGGCAGCAGGGCCGCTTCCTGGTCAACCTGCCCGGTTTTGCGCCCATCGCCGCGGCGCTTCTTTCCGAGCTGCACGGGCGGATGGGGCATTTCCCCACGATTTTGCGCCTGCGTACCCTGAAAGGCAGCGCCGCCCAGACCTATGAATTGGCGGAAATTCTCAATTTGCAGGAAATCCGCGACGACGCCCGAAAAACCAGGTAATTGGCAATTCTCAATTGCCAATTGCCAATTCGCAATTAAATCTATCGCTCTTTGACATCCTTCCCCGCCCGTTATTGGGAAATAGCGCGGCGGCAGTCTCGCCCTCTCACGGGGCAGGATTCACGGAACATTCCTCCAAACCGGACAAAAAAACCTCCCGGCATAGTCCCCAAATTATTGCCCGACCGCGGAGTAACTCTTGCTGAAGAGTTTAAGAACCAGCTAGCAATGCATGAGGAGAAAGGAGCATGAATGAACTGTAGCCCATTGCTGGCAACCTGGGCGTTTCACCTTTCCAATAAAGAAAAAGCCCATCACGAAGCGGCTTTGAAAGCAATCCTGGAACATTTCCAAAGCCCGCCGTTCAACCTCGCCGGCAGCGACAAAACCATCGAGAACATTTTTACCGGGGAATGGACCGCAACGCCCGGCTTTGACAACGAAAAACTCATGCAGCTCACCGCGGAAGCCATCGCCTTCAGCGGCTGGCTCAAACGCGCCGCGGAAGCGCTCTGCGATCAATAAGGAGGAATCCCATGGCAACTGTCTATACTCGCACCCATAAAACTCTCTCGCCCGATTTCCAATCCGGCCAGGCCTCGCCCGCGCTGCTCTTCCACAAGTGGCAGGCCTGGGACGATGATTTCAAGGGCTTCCAGCGCACCGATTCCCGGCTGGAATACCTGCAAAACATCGCCACGTCCGTGCAGGCAACCTTTCAACGCAGCTATTCCGGCTGGCACCAACGCTACCTGGCAGCATTAACCGCGTTAGGGGCGGAAACCACGGTGCGCTATTCCACCGTCTGGCGGCTCATCATCGGCTGGGGCGGCAATCCCGCCCTGGAAGCCGGCCTCACCCTGCACCACCTCTACGGCTTCCCCTGCATTCCCGGGGCGGCGGTAAAAGGGGTGCTGCACCACCTGGCGGAAATGGAGATCATGGCCCGGGAAGTCGATCTTCCGGGCAAGCCCGGGCAGCCCATTGCCGAGGGGCTGAAGCAACTTTCCCAATCCCCTCCTGCCGACCCTCCGGCATGGCTGGGGGAGATGCTGCAGCAGTTGCGCCTGGTCAAAGCGCTCTTCGGCTCCATCCACCTGGAACGGGGCAAGCCCGAAAAAGGGGAAAATCCCTTCGGGCCAGAGTGCCCGCGTCCGCTCTTGAAGGAACTGTTGGAAACCCTCGAAAAACACAAACCGGCTTCCTGGAGAGAGCCGCAGGAGCAGATCAAAAAACTTCTCGATGACCACACCGGCGGAATGCTGCGCTTCTACGATGCAGTTCCCGAACCCAACCAGGCGGAATTGCTGCAAACCGACATCGTGAATTGCCATTATAGCGAGTATTACAAAGAGAATTCCACCTATCCTCCTTCCGACGACCAGCAGCCCATCCCGGTCACCTTTTTGGCGGTGCGCCCGGGGGCGCGTTTTATCTTTCCGTTTGCGGCGCAGGGCTGGCCGCAGGCTGCCGGCAGAGACAGGGAAGAAAAGGAGCGCCTGGCTGCGCTCCAGGGGCTGGAAGAAAAAGACCTCGCCCCGCTGGTGAAGAAATGGCTGCAAACCGCCCTCGGGGAATGGGGCATCGGCGCCAAAACCGCCGCCGGCTACGGTTACTTCAACACCGGCCTGGATTTCCAACTGCCCAAAGGCGCTGATAACGGAACCGGGGTGACGACGACGGAACCCGGAATCACGCCCGTGAAGCCGCCGCCGTATCCGTCCTCCACCAGTCCCGCCGCAAAACTGAAGGGGATTTCCAGACAACATGGAGAGGCGGCCTGGAAAATCATTGCCGCGGGCGAGCACGTCGAAAAAATCGAAGGCGGCCCGGTCAGCTTCCGGGAGATGAACGAACCCCTTCCGGCGCGGAAAATATCCCACGGCGGCAAAACCCTGGAGGTGCGCTATAAGAATGGAAGCGCTTGCTGCCAGGTAAAAGTAAAATTACAAGGGGTTCATAGCGAAGCGGAAGCGCAATGGGTCTGGGAAACAGGCATTCTCCCGGAATTAGCCAAACTGGCGAGCGCCGCTGAACCATGAAATTCCAATTGAGAGTTGGCCGGGTGTAGCCGAAATAGTGTAATCTGGTGCCGCGCTCTTTGACATTTTCATCGTCCGCCATTGTGAAATGGCGCAGCGAATCCTATTTTGCAGAACGTAGAGCGGAAAGCGTGGGGCAGAAGCGAAAAACGCTCCCCGCTCCCCGCTCCGCGACAATGCTCCTAACTTCAATATAATTCTCGAAGTAGCGGAATTTTCGATTCACTTTGCGCCGAAACCGGAAAAAGAGCAAAATTTGGGTAGTTAAACCCATATTCTTTTTATAGTTGGCATTGAAAATCGGCCGGCAGGGTGAATCGAAGCACCCTCTACTTCGAGAATTATATTGAAGATAGCTTCATTTTTTGCTGGATTTTTTGAGATTTTTTGGGTATAATTTGGACGCAAAATTCGCAAAAATGGGGGGTGAATCGAAACCGGGGTTGCAAGTTATTGTTTTTTAAGGAGCCAAAAAGGGGTGAGTCAGAATCACTTCCAGGCGAGATACTGGATTGCGACGGAAAATTAACCAGTTCATTTTAAGTCTCCTCTAGTTTTGGTTGTCAGAATCACTTCCAGGCGAGATACTGGATTGCGACCAAATGACCTTCGGATGGCCGCCAACCTGTAATAGATCGTCAGAATCACTTCCAGGCGAGATACTGGATTGCGACTAGGATAATAACTGTGGGAACAATAAAAAATTCTGCCACGGGTCAGAATCACTTCCAGGCGAGATACTGGATTGCGACTTTAATTTCTGTTTCATTTTAAAAACTCCTGTGTTTTGTCGTCAGAATCACTTCCAGGCGAGATACTGGATTGCGACTCCAGCGCGGTCAGACGCGTGTGGTGGTTGACGTCCGCGGTCAGAATCACTTCCAGGCGAGATACTGGATTGCGACTATGCGGTCTCGGTGGCCAGGGTGTCGATTGCCTTCCATGTCAGAATCACTTCCAGGCGAGATACTGGATTGCGACCTTGTGATTAATTCTACTTTAAGACTTTAAAAAAATACTTAAAAAATTCATATATTGGGCTATGATTTTAAAAAACTTTATTACGCATCGGAGCAACCCCGAAGTG
>JABWBP010000145.1 GCA_013360445.1 Calditrichaceae bacterium
CACTTCGGGGTTGCTCCGATGCGTAATAAAGTTTTTTAAAATCATAGCCCAATATATGAATTTTTTAAGTATTTTTTTAAAGTCTTAAAGTAGAATTAAGAACGTCAAGAAATGGTCACGCACCGGCCTCACTATCGCGCTGTGCGGCATCAAGTTTTTCTATCAGCATACCATCAAACGGCCCTGGCCTACTTTGAGCCTGGTCCGACCACCCGCCGAGAAGAAAGTCCCCGTCATTCTCAGCCGCGACGAAGTGAGCCTGATCCTCAGTAAGGTGCGGCTGCAGCAATATCGCGTGTGTCTTCAGACCATTTACTCCTGCGGCCTGCGCTTGAAAGAAGGCACCCACCTGAAAGTCTCAGACATCGATAGCAGCCGCATGCTGATTCACATCCACCACGGCAAAGGCAACAAAGACCGTTATGTGCCCTTGCCGCAATCCACCCTCGAGCTATTGAGAACCTACTGGAAAACGCATCGCCATCCGGTGTGGATTTTTCCGGCTTCGGGACGGGGTGGCATTCATCGTGCAACCGCAGAAAAGCCCATGCCGCATGGCAACGTGCAAGATGCTTTCCGCGCGGCGCTAAAAGAAAGCAGCATCAACAAACGCGCCCGGGTGCACACGCTGCGCCATTCGTATGCCACACATCTCTTGGAAGCCGGTATCAATCTCCGCCAGATTCAAGAGTATCTTGGTCACCGTTCACCAGCCACCACTGCCCTCTACACCCATCTGACCGAACAAGCCTTCCAGCAAACCAAAGACGTGCTCAACAAACTCATGGAGGGCTTATAAACGTGTCCAGCAAAAAAGTTGAGCTCGCAGGCATCTTCCGCCAGTACGGCCCCGCCTACCTGGAGAAGTACGGCGAGCGCATGTTGCCGAGCCACAAACGAGCTATGCAGGATATTATCGACTGCCGCACCGAAGAACTCGGAGGCCAGGTGTATTTCTGCCAGCCGTGCGATGATTATCGTTACAGCTATCACTCGTGCAAAAACCGCAACTGCAACAAGTGCGGTAATGACCAGGCTACCGAGTGGCTGAAACAACAGCGCCACCGGCTCCTGCCCGTGACGCATTTCCTGGTCACCTTCACCTTGCACGACCATCTGCGGCAACTGGCACGCAGCAATCAGAAAATCATTTATCACTTGCTGTTTCAAGCCTCAGCCGCGGCTTTACAGAAACTGGCTCGTGATCCGAAATTTGTCGGCGGCGAACTTGCCATGATGGGCGTGCTGCAAACCTGGACACGCGACCTGTTGTTCCATCCCCATGTGCACTACGTTGTACCCGGGGGTGGGCTTTCGGCAGATGGTAGCCAATGGTTATCGGCCCGTAACAATTTTCTGGTACCGGTCAAGGCGCTCTCGAAAATTTTCCGCGCCAAATTTCGCGATGCCTTGAAGAAGACCGAGCTCTTTAAGCGCGTTCCACCGCAAACCTGGAAACAGGCTTGGGTCGTGCACAGTGAACCCGTCGGCTCCGGCGAAATGGCGCTCGAGTATCTGGCGAAATACATCTTTCGCATCGCCCTCAGCAACAAGCGCCTGGTGAAGCTCGAAGACGGTAAGGTCACCTTTCAATACCAGCACGCCAAGACCGGGCAGACCAAAACCAAAACCCTGCCCGCACTGGAGTTCATGCACGACTTCCTCCAGCATGTGCTACCGCTTCGCTTTGTCAAAGTTCGTTACTATGGCTTGTGGAGCCCCACCAAGCGCGAACTCTTGGAGAAAGCCCAAACGCTGCTCGGCGTGAAGCTCACAAAAGCCGAGCGCAAGCCGCAAGCAGAACTCGGCGAAGCCACAGACAACAGCGAGCCACCAAAACTTTGCTGTCCCAAGTGCGGTCATCTCATGCGCTGGGTCAAAGAACTGCCCTCGAAAAGAAAGGGTCGCAGTCCGCCATGCTGAAATTACTTCCCGCAGCCGTACACTTCGACAACAAGGAGACGCGCAAAAAAATTCCGTTTGGGCGCCGAAGGACCAGTACGCCCTGGGCGCAAAAAACCTGCGGGTTTTGGCGGGTCAGAGCAGGCATGATCACCTGGAAATCCGTCCTTGCCTGCTGCTGATCCTTTGAAAACTGTCAAAGAGCGCTTTTTTCCGACACCATTTTGATCCAAACAGATCACCTTCCCACCCTGCCGACCTCTATTGAAACTCCAAATATAAAGAAACGCTTAGTTCAACAAAGAATTATGCGGCGGCTCGCTCCGTGCCAGTTTTGGGCATCTCGGCACTTCATCGCGCCGCACGAATTCTTATATCGTTAGCCCCCCCCCCGCGCAACCAACTGTATTTTTTGTCTGATGAAGTTTTTATTTGGTGAGTGGTAAATATTGCACTCTGTTTGCTAAATCTTCTGGCTCTCCGGCTTTTGCAATGATTTCTAAATCCTCGACACAAGTACCAATCGAGACTTTTAGTTGATGAGCATAAATTACTCCAACAAAGGGAATACCTGATCGTTGTCTTTTTGTCGCTTCGGCGAGTAAATCATCATCTTGCGTAAACAAAACTCGCCCTAATTCTTCAGCCCGATCCAATAACTCCGGATCATCCATCTCACTCGTACCATCTTCTAAAGGAATAATAACATCAACTCCGCGTAAACGAAGACCAACCGTAATGGCGCGTGGCACATGATGATCCATATATAGTTTGATCGCCACTAAATTAATCCTTTTGCTTTCAAACGAGATACAAGGGGAGAATTTTTTTCCTTACGTTGGAGCTTATCTACGAATTCAAGGCGTTGTTCAATGTCGCGATCAAGCTCCTCTTTATGATCCCAATAATAAGCTAAAGCCGAATGAATTTGGCCTAATGTTAAATAGGGATGCTGAAATTGGAGTTCTTCCGCGCTCCAACCATAAGCCGTCTTTTCCAATACCAATTCGATTACTTTCATATTGGTTCCGGCAATGATCGGAACTTCTTTCTCGTTAAGAATTACATGTTCATATCTGGTTTCGACAATTGGCATATTCTTCATACCTGTAGTTTTTGGCCTTGCAATGCATTATACTTAAATTTTTGACAATTCAATTTATGAAATAAAAGCGGCATTTTCAACCATTGCTTTTCGTTGAGAATAAAACTATATTGAAAACGGTAAAATCATACGCGGTTGCTCCGCCCCGATAGTGCGGCTATTTATTTGTATCACGGGAAAACAAATAACAGCCGAGTCTCCCGTTTCCGTGAGGGGCGGGGCGCTCCGTATGAGCGTTACCAAGGCTCGGCTTAATTTTTTATGGTAAAATCATACGAGGTATATCATGCAACCCACCCAGGATTTATTCCAATTAAATGTAGAGTATTGCGAACAAGTCGCTTTAGAAGTTGAGATTCTGTTCGCCGTAATAAAAGGCGTCGTTCGCGAATTAGAAGATGACGAAGGTATCGTTAACCGGCAGTTAGCCATGGGATTGTACAACCAGTTTTGGCGATTAAGAAAAACTCTTGAACCCCTCATTGATTGATCTAAAAAGGTTCTCTCGAAAAACTGTTACTAATCGGGCAGATTGAATTCCTTATCCGGTTGACAAAACGATGTAAGCGCAATAGCAAAAGGCGCTTCCTTGAAGCGCTTTTTGCGGAACGTTTGGGGAATTCTCTCCGGCCTGCCTCATACTGAAAGCAAATATGCCGGTGCTTTTTCCGGCATGTTTGCGCTCTGCCTTGCCAGCACCGGCTTAGAGTAAAGCACCGCGCTCAGGGCGGGTGGGTGGGGGGAGGTTGGGCGGTCAATATCATACTCTTTAATCGATAATGAATACAGGGTTTTAGTGTCTTATTAATAATTTTCTGTCATTTTTTGGCAAAAAAATTAAAGCCTGTTTGGTTCTGGCTCTGCCAGGTTAGGAGAGACCCTTCATCTTACTTGGGGCTTAACTGTTCTTTAATAAGCTCAATAATATTCCTTATCTTGCCCGCTTGTATTATTAAAAAATCTTCATCAGAGATTTCTATTCCAAATTCTTCCTCAATCATCATGGCTACTTCTATTATATCATTATCACTACAGGGTAAGTCAAAGAATAGAGTATCCTCAAGTTTAATCTCATCTATTGGTATTTGTAAGATATTTGCAATTATCGCTTTCACGCTTTGTTCTATATTATCTTCTAATAGCATTCTGAGGTTCCTCTATTAAGATTTAGAAAACAGTGAATTACTTATTATATAGCCAAGCTTCTGCCTTATTCATTGCTTCACTAGCAGAAAATGCTTTACCAACATAACTCCATCCCGCATAGGAAACGTAAACTTCTTTGTTCATTGAATCCCACTTTACTTCATAAGTCTTACCATTCCTCGATTTCACTCGACCAATTATTTGTGCAGGCATAATAAAATCCTCTGATTTTTTATCTTATGATCTTGAACTTTATAGTTTTCTTAACCATTTTGAATATTGGCTTTTTCGATTTTTGTCAAAATTCACCTCGTTAAAATCCAAAACATTTTACCACCATTTTTTCGATAATCCTTCTACAATACTATGATTTGTTATTCCATAATGCATATTTCGTAATAAGATTTGAATACTTCTATCATCAATATTATAGTCAACAAATTTGTCTGTTTTTTCTGGATCACAATACCGTCTATCAAATCCACAACCGTAAAGTTTTTTCTTAGAATCACAAGAAATGCGGAAGTCTCGTTGTTCCCAAATCCCTTGAAAAGTAGGATCAATATAGGGGAAACCGTACCGAATAGAGTCTATTAAAAGAAATAGAATATGAATATTTCCAATAAAATCTGCTTCTCCGTGTATCTGGTGGCCATGAGGCCAGACATAGCCACATTTTGCTCTTCCAACCGGTAATCTTAGGTCGGGTTCAAGTTCTGAATTTGCCTGCAATAATTTTTCCCAAAACTCCCTTACCTTGTTTGTAGCATTCTGAGAGTCTTTAGCTGCTTTTTCTTGCTTCATCTTTAATTTTTCTTTTTCTCTTCTTATTTCATCTTTCCAAGACATAATTTGTGCCTCCTGTTTATGTTGTTTTAAAATTAAAGTAGCCAGCGAAAGTTCTTTCAAATTATTAGTAACCTTCTCTCCCCAGGAACTCTCTTACTGCACAACTTTCATTTATCACAGTCACTCACACATCAAAAATCTGCAACAACCTCTAAACCTCATCGCCACTGGGTTTCAAAAAAAGTGAGGGACGAATTCTATGTTTTCGGCTGTAAGCGGCTAACGTGGGCATCAACCGCGCCGCCATTTGCTGCCAAACTGCGTAAACATTACCAACTTGACTCCACCCCTTAACTCCTTCAAAGGCGCTTACCGGC
>JABWBP010000146.1 GCA_013360445.1 Calditrichaceae bacterium
GGCATAAGTTTACTTATTTTTTTCCCCCGATCTGAAGATCGGGGCTATTCAATTTTTCATAAAAATCAAATATTTACCTACGAATAAGGTCTATTGAATTTTTAAGTTGGCAGGATTTTTCTACCGGAAAGCGCCAGGAAGCAGAAGCGTTTCTTAACCACGCAGACCTTTTGGAATTAAACCGGCAAGTGGCTGAACGAACCATTAACCTTCGCCGCAAAAAACGAATAAAACTGGGAGATGGGATCATTGCTGCCACTGCGCTGGTTCACGATTTGACCCTGGTTACCCGTAATACTTCTGACTTTGCCGGAATTGAGGGATTAAATGTTTTGAACCCTTTCCAGCAGCAAAACAAGGATAGTTAGGCCGCTACATCAATGGTCCCTGGAACGGTTCGGATTAATTCGATCAAAATCGGAGAATTCCCGAGTCAAACCTGCCGTACCTCACTCCAAGAGCTTTCATCCCCAATATTCGATCTCCCACCCCCGCGCCCGGGCAATCCGCTTCAATTGCCGGCCCGGGTTGACCGCCACGGCGCGCCCGAACAACTCCATGTGCGCCGCGTCGCTATGGTGATTGGCGTACACGACGGAGCCGGCGAAGTCGATTTGCAACTGCGGTTGCGCCCGGAGCAGCAGGTTCTTTTTCGCCTCCCCGTAAGGGTGCAACCCCCGCACTTTTCCGGAAAAACAGCCGTTTGCAATTTCCATTTCCGCGCTGATGAGCTGATCCGGCTGTAACACCGGGAGCAGATGGCGGGCTAAAAAATCCGGAGAGCCGGTCATCAGCAGAATGCGGCAGCCCTCCTCCCGGCAGCGGGCGACGGTTTCCCTACCCAGCCGGGACAGCCGGGGCGCAATCTCCGCGCTAAAGCACGCCGCCGCTTCCGTTTCTACCCGGCTGAAGGGGAGACCTTTCAAGAGCGATTTATCCCCCTTCAATCCCCCGGCAAGATTGCCCCGGAAAAAGAATTTCAGGGCGTTCCCCAACAGCCCCAGGAAGCCTGCCGGGGAAATCATTCCCCGCCGGATGCTGCGCTTGATGAACCTTGCTTCCATAGAATCGCCCGGCAGCAGGGTTCCGTCCACGTCGAAAACCGCCCAGCGCGCCATGTTCCATTGCCTTCCGTTTTATGCAGCGTTGCCCACTGCCCATTGCCTACTGAAATTACTGCGCATCTTTCATCTCCCGGGGGAAGCGCTTATCAAAGAGATAGAACCGCCCCTCCCACAGCACCGGGAAGCCGCGCAGCAGATTCATCAGCACCACTATCCATACCAGGATGTCGGTAATCCATCCCAGCATGTGCAGAAAGTTTGCCGGAAGCCACCCCGGCAACACCGCATCGGGGCTTCTGAACACCAGGATGATCCCTAAAAGCACGAACACGATCACCTTCCCCGCTCCATAGATTGCCCGGCTGAGGCGGGAGGCGGTCAACCAAAACGCCCAGCGGGAGCGCATCATGCTCTTTTCCCCGAAGGGGGTTTTGCCTTCTTTGGTGAACGCCACCGCGCGCAGGGTATCCACTAAAAAACTGCGGCTGACGTAAATGATGGGAACCCAGAGGCTGACCAGTCCCATGGCGGTGAAGAAGATCCAGTAAACGTGCTCCACGATCCGGTCGCCGGTGATGTCGAACAGCGCCCCGAAATCGCTGGCAGCCCCTAACTTGCGGGCCACGATCCCGTCCAGTGAATCGAGATAGATCACCAGGATGGTCAATAATACCGCTGCAATCCGCCAGCCGAATCCCCCCTGGAATAATACCAGGGTAAAAAACGCCAGCAGGATGCGCCCCAGGGTAATGATATTTGCAGCCATAGATCCCCCTGTATCTTGAAGAGATTCAATTTTACCATTCCGGGAGGAGAAATCCAATAGCCCCGAAGGAGCAAGCAGGAACCGGGCCCTCTTTTTAAAATTCAAGTGCGAAAATTTACCGGTTCGTGTTAAATTATCAAAGATATAGGCAGGGAAAAGATGCAAGCAAAGTTTAAATCGCCCGCTTAGCGGAAGGCGACCGTTTATTCCCGAATTCCTTTGCAACCTATACCTTTTAAATGATGGAGACTCACCTTATGAGCATAGATTTTATCAATAAAGTTTCCCGGGAAGTTCTCGAACGCAACAGCGTGGATCGAGAGCTGTATGCCCAATTGGACGTGAAGCGCGGCTTGCGCAACGCCGACGGTTCCGGCGTGCTGGCGGGGCTGTCGAAAATCTCCGGCGTGATCGGAACGCAGAAAACCGACGGTAAGCTAATACCGGTGGACGGCCAGCTGCGCTATCGCGGAATCGATATTGTGGATATTGTGGAAGGGATTCAAAAAGAACAACGGCGGGGGTTTGGGGAAGTTACCTACCTGCTCCTGTTCGGAAAGCTTCCCACCGCCGCGGAGCTGCAAGAATATGAAGCCAATCTCTACCCGCGCATGAAACTGCCCAACCGCCTGATCGCCGCCAACATCCTGCAATACACCAGCCCGAACGTGATGAACGCCTTGCAGCGGGTAACCCTGGCGCTTTATACCTTAGATGAAAACCCGGAAGACACTTCCATTCCCAACGTGATCCGCCAATCCCTGGAACTGCTGGCCAAATTCCCCGCCATTATTGCTTATTCGTATTTGGCGCTGCGCCATCAATTCCACGGGGAGGCGCTCTACCTCAACCCGCCCCGCAGCGATTATGATATTGCTCAAAATTTCCTGCACATGCTGCGCCCCACCGGGCAGTTCACGGAGTTAGAAGCGCAAATCCTGGATTTGGCCCTGGTGCTCCACGCCGAACACGGGGGCGGCAACAATTCCACCTTCGCGGTGCATGTGCTCTCCTCCAGCCTGACCGATACTTACTCCGCCATGGCCGCGGCCGTCGGCTCGTTGAAAGGCCCCCTGCACGGCGCCGCCAACGCCAACGTAATGGCGATGATGCGCAACATCAAAGAGAACGTGAAAGACTGGGCGGACCGCGAGGAAGTTGCGGCGTACATCGAAAAAATCGTTCGCAAGGAGGCGCACAACCGCACCGGCCTGGTGTACGGGCTGGGACACGCGGTCTATACCAAATCCGATCCCCGGGCGATCATCCTGAACCGGAAAGCCCGGGAGCTGGCGGCGGTGAAGGGCCGTCTGGATGAATTCGATCTTTACCAGACTGTGGCGGAAGTAACCCCCGGGGCGTTTGCCAAAGTAAAACAATCCGGCAAAGTGATTGCGCCTAACGTGGATTACTTCTCCGGCTTTGTGTATGATATGTTGGGATTTCCGGAAGAAATTTACACTCCCCTGTTTGCCATGGCTCGGGTGGCGGGCTGGTCGGCGCACCGTCTGGATGAGATCATCAACGGGGGGCGGATCATCCGCCCGGCCTACCGCAGCGTGGCGGAGCCGCAGAAATACCTGCCCATGAGCGAGCGCTCCTGAGGGCGGCAGGAAGCAGAGCTTCCCCCCTGGCGTCACGATGCAGAGCATCGTGACGAGCATAAACAGGGTATTCGAGAAACGATGCCTTATACCCTATACCCTGTACCGCAAAGAATCACAGTTTGCCTTCATGCAATATACCAAGCGGAAGCCGGTAAGCGATGAAACAAACCCTCACATACTGGATCGCCTTTCTGTTCTACAGCCTCGTGGTAGTGGGCATCGGTTTTTACATCTGGCGGCGGGATCGCCGGCGGCAACGGTCCGCCAGCAACCAATCGTTCTGGTCCGCGGACAAAAAACTCTCCGGCTGGTCCAGCGGGCTTTCCATTTCCGCCAGCATGATGTCCATTAGCTGGTCCTGCGTGTACGGGGTGCAGTTGTTCTACTGGTACGGGATGGGCGCGGCCTGGCTGCTCAGCATCCCCTGGCTGGTCACCATGTTAGGATTTTTCAGCTTCGCTCCCCTGTTCCGCAAGCTGCAAGTATTTTCCCAGCCGGAATTGTTAGAGAAGTGTTTCGGGCGGCGCAGCCGGCAACTGTTAGCCCCGGCGCTGATTTTCGTCTTCATTGTATGGGCGGGAGCGGAAATCTGGGCCGCGGGGAAGAATATCGCTCCCTTCTTGGGGATTTCCCATAAGCTCACGATTTCCATTATCGCGTTCATTGTGGCGCTGTACACCTTCACCGGCGGCTTTGAGGCGGTGGTTTCCACCGATAAATTCCAATACGCTCTGGTAGCCCTGTTCATTACCAGTATGGCGGCGGTGGGAATTCTCGCGGCGCAGGCAACCGGTACCGCCCCGGCAGACCTTTTCGCCGCTTCCGCGGTTGCTCCCAAGCGCTCCCCGGAAATGCCCTGGTTCTTCTCGCCCGGCATCGCGCTCATCGCCCTCACCTTTTTTGCCTACCTGCCCGGCTGGCTGGTGGAAACCGACGTATGGATACGCCTCCAGGCCGCCCGCAGCGATTGGGAAGCGCGCAAGGGGGTGATGGTTGCAGGATTCAACTCCCTGGTGTTCGTGGGGATACTGCCCATGTTCATCGGCCTCTCCGCCCTGGCATTGTACCCCCCCTTGCAGGGGGAAATTCCCGCCCGGCTGCAAGACGGCGCGGTCATTTTCAACGTTCTGATGCAGGATTTTACCCCGCCCTGGTTGAGCGTGCTGTTAGGGATCGGGCTGGTGGCGGCGGCCATGTCCACCGTGGATACTTGCAGCAACGTGGTGGCGCTTTCCATCTCTTACGATTTGCTGGAACCGCACTTGAACGCGCGCTGGAACGGGGCGCGGCTGGAGGCGCTGGCGCGTTGGGTGTCCGTGGGCGCCGTGGGGCTGGCGCTGCTCTATGCCTGGTTTACCGAATCGCTGTGGGATATTTTCTACCTCTCTTCCGGCATTCTCACCACCACGGTGTTTATCCCGGTCATCTCCGCATTCCGGCGCGGGGTGGCCGCCCGGCAGGTGAATTTCTCCATTTTATTCGGCTTTTGCGGGACCCTGCTGTTCTACTACCTGGAATCCCGCGGCCATCTGCGCGGCGTTGAGCCGGCATGGTTTGCCGAGACTGAAATCGGCTATATTCTGCTGGGATTTTGCTGCAGCGTGATCGGGTTTTTTGCCGGAAAGGTGAGGGCGAGGGAGTAATGTTGTGTTGGATGAATGGATCGCTGGATGATGCCACGGTTCGTGCGATTTTTCTTTTCCTCTCCGCATCTTAGAAGCCGTTTTAAAAGTTTGAATTTATGCCACGAAGCCACAAATCCCGGCCAACCGCATTCCCGTTAACCTTAGGGATTTTTAACCGCAAAGACGCTAAGACGCAAAGAAAACAGTGCTGATTTTTGTGAAGATCAGGAGGAATTTCAGGCG
>JABWBP010000066.1 GCA_013360445.1 Calditrichaceae bacterium
GGTGGGATAATTTGTAACGGAAGTGACCGTGTAGGCGGTTCCGGAGCCGGCCTGGTATAAGCGGGCATAGACTTTTGAGGAGCTGTTCAGGCCGATTTCATACCCGCTGGTTACCCCGGGGCGGCCTTTCCGCAGGATATAGCGGTTGCCGGCGGAGGCCGGGCTGATCCAGGCCTCTAAAGTAATCTGGCCGGTAATATTCAGCGCGAGGTTGTTCCCGCAGATATGATCGTTGCTCCCGTCAAAGTCCAGCGCCCGGCCGGAGCCGTTATCGGCAAAGGAGGGCAGCGGCGGAACGCTCGCCAGCACGCTCCCGGCGACGTCGCGACCTTCATCGGAAGCGAGGAACACAATCTGGCCGGTAAAACTTTGTTTCGCGCTGGTCACATCATTAAAATCACCGCTGAGCAAGTCCATCTGGCAGCCGAAAGCGATGCCGGAGGCCGGGGATTGCTTGCACACAATCCGGTAGTGGTCGCCAGCGATATCTTTGCTATACGCCACGGTGATCATGTCATCGGCCTCGTTCAAGACCACGATGGGGCGGGTGGCGTCGCCGTAATCCACCGCGTGGGAACTCCAGGTCCCGGAAGGCTGGCGCACCAGCAGCGCGATGACCGGAAAGCCGGAGGTGCTGAAACTGGTTTTCACCGCGGCGTAAATGCTGCCGTCGGAGGCTGTCGCCAGGTTCAGGTGGTCGTCGGCAAAGCCGTTCCCGGCGTTCCCGAAGGGATTGGGGGGATTTTCTTCCGCCGACCAGGTAGCGGGAGCCGCGCCGTCCACGTGGTACCGGAAGCCGAACTCTTCCGCGTCCTGGTCGGACCATAAAATGCCGATTTTATTATCGAAAGCGGTTATCACGCAAATATCATCGCGGTCCACCCGGTTGCTCAGGTTCGTGGCCAGGGTTAGGGGGCCGAACCAGTCGCTGTAGGGTGGATCGCTATAGCGCACCTCGATGGTGGTGCTCGCGTCGGAACCCAGCCACATCCGCCCTTGGGAATCGATGTCGATGGTGGCGGTTTCGATACTGGAACTTACGCTGATATCGACCGTGGCAGGGCGAAGGCTCCAAAGCTGGTAGGTCTGGCTGGCGGGCACATATTCCACGGAAACCAATTGAGCGGTAGAGTTTCCACTTCTTACCAGCAGGATATGTACCACGTTTCCGGCCACTTTGCAGTCCGCCCGGTAGTTGTTGCTGCCGGCAATTTGCAAAATGCTGCTCCAGGTAGCGCCGTCCAGCCGCCATACGTGGGTGCCGGAAGAATTGGGCAGCACCGCCCACCATTTATTGTCGTAAAACCAGACTTTGGATTGCGGTTTTTCCCCGGTAGGATTTTCAAAACTTCTAATGGAGAACTCATTGAGGGTGGTCAGATTAAACCCGGCCTCGATGGCGGGGAGCGATCCCCCGTCATCCGCTTTCGCCGGCAGGTTCAGGAAAAGGAAGAGCATGAGCGGGAAAGCCGGGAAGAAAATGCAACGGAGAAAATCTTCATATATATGGAAACCCGTTTTGCGCCGGTTCGGAGGGGAAGTATATGGCCGCATGGGACACTCCTCTCTATTTTGCAAGTTTTTTGTAACTATTCAGGCGTTTTGCCACAGAGGCCACAGAGAGCACAGAGACATAAAAAAATTCCTAATCAAATCACAAATACAGGGATATAAGGCTAATAGTAACAGTTTTTTATCAAAAACCGATCTCGAAGTCAGGAACACCCGTCCCTTTGTTTCGCCCTGCAATTTTTTCGTTGTCAGTGATCGCGCCTTGATTTCAGGGTATCCAGAAATCGCATTTTAACTTAATGATAACAGGTTTGCTTTTCAAGCACTACTTTTCCTTGAGAAACAGATTTTGGGAAACCATCCCCCGGGGGGCGCCGGATTCCGGGCCTGCAAAATTATAATTGCAGGGCTTTTTTTTGCAGGTTAACTTTGCTTGAACTGCGGAGTTGATGGGATATAAGCCTCTTTTCAAGACCCGAATTTTGCAGGAGAAACGCGATGAAATGCCCCCATTGCGGGTTGATCGTGACCGACCGGGTTCCGGTTTGCCAGGGGTGCGGATTCAGCATCGGCGATCTGGACCGGAAGTTAGGCCGGGCGCCGGAACGGGCCGGTTTCGTCAATGATTTTGCCAGCCTGCTTTTGCCCGATGAAAAAGCGCAATTGGAAGAGCGGCTCTCCCAATTTCAGCAAAAAAACCGCGGAGAGTTAGTGCTGGTGACCGCCCCGGGCACCAGACCGGTGAAACCTTCGGAATACGTGTTCTGGCTGTTCAACTGCTGGCAGGTGGGAGGAGAAAATCACGCCGGGGTGATGCTGCTGTTAGCGCAAGAAGAGCGCCGCATCGAGAGCGAGGTCGGCTACTCCTGGGAACCGGTCATTACCGACCTGGAATCATGGGAAATACTGGATGAGCTTGTAGCGCCGCTGCTCAGGGAAGGCAAAACGTTTGAAGGGCTGCGCCAGGGAACGGAGCGGCTGATCGCTATCCTGGAGGGAGCATTGCAGCCGCCGGATAAATCCTCACCGGGGGATACATCCCCAGGCGGGAAAGATGCGGCGGGGGAGAAGAATCAAGATGAAGAAGGGGAAATTTCTTGAATTCGCACTTTGCTTTCTTTTTTTGATTTTACCGGGAGATGGGAGCCGCGGGGAGACGCTTGAGGAGGTCGTCAATCCCAAAACTATATCCAACACCTGGGTCAGCGACATGGCGGGGGTGATCGACCCGCCTGCCGAGAATCGACTGAATACACTCATCACCGAATTGGAACGGAAAACCGGCGCGGAAATCGCCGTGGTAACCATCCGCCGCACCGACGGGCGAACGCCGAAGGAGTTTGCCACGGCTTTGTTCAACCGCTGGGGCGTGGGCAAAGAGGGGAAGGACAACGGGGTGTTGGTGCTGTTAGTGATGGAGGCGCGGCGGGTGGAGGTGGAGACCGGTTACGGGATTGAAGGAATATTGACCGACGGGAAGGTAGGGGAAATCCTGCGCACTTTTATGGTACCGCGCTTCAAGCAGGGCGATTTTGGCGGCGGCGTGGCGGCGGGGGTGGATGAGATTGTAAAAACCATCTCGGGAGAGGAAATAACCCTCCCAATTCCCGGAGAACCTGAACACAAACAACAAACGTTATCAGAGAAATTTAAAAAGAGAGGAAGCTCATCCGAAGATGATAACTTTTGGGGTCTGCTGATTTTGCCGCTGGTGATACTGCTGGCACTGCTGGGGATTTATCTTGTCTGGCGTTTTCTAGCACCCCTCTGTTCCAAATGCGGTAAAAGAATGCGCCTTCTCACCGAGAAGCAGGATGATGCCTACTTGATATTTTATCAGAAATTTGAAGAAGAGTTGGGGAGCGTAGATTACCAGGTCTGGCGCTGCGATGACTGCCAGGAGATGAAGATCGAAACTCGGCGGTTCGGCGGTTACAGCGAATGTCCGCAATGTAAGCATTATACTCTTTACATCCACACCATTCAATTGCTAGAACCCACTTATACCCGGCAAGGGCTGGAGGAAGTTCGTAAAAAATGCCGGTTTCCTGATTGCAAATATACAGCCTCGGAAAAGCGGAAGATTCCCCGGCTTGTGAAGTCAGAGAGTATCGGCTGGTCTGGTGGGGACAGTGATAGAGATTGGTCTGGGGGGGACAGCGGCGGCGGCAGGTCGGGCGGCAGCTTTGGCGGCGGCTCTTCCGGCGGGGGAGGGGCGGGCGCAAGCTGGTAAACTAAATTTCTGGCTTTTTTCATAAAATTTCTGCAAACTTGAGCGTGTGACGGAAAACGATGTTTTTCTCGTGTTCTCCGGCGGAGGAGTGGAAAAAAAGTATGCGGAAATCCGGGCATCGAAAATTTCTCTATGGTTTGATTCTCCTGGCGGGGCTGAACGGTTGGTGCGGGGCGGAAACCCCGGAGCAGGTCATCAACCCCAAGACCGCCCGCAATGAGTGGGTCAGCGACATGGCCGGGGTGATCGACGCCGCCAGCGAAACCGCGATCAATTCGCTCCTCAATCAATTGGAGCAGCAGACCGGGGCGGAAATCGCGGTGGTGACCATCCGCCAGACCGACGGGCGCGCTCCCAAAGAGTTCGCCACGGAGCTGCTCAACCGCTGGGGCATCGGCAAAAAAGGGAAGGACAACGGCGCCCTGGTGCTGCTGGTGACGGAAACGCGGCGGATCGAAGTGGAAACCGGTTACGCCATCGAAGGGGTGTTGAGCGACGGGAAAGTGGGAGAGATTCTCGACGCAGAGGTGATCCCGCGCTTTCGCGAGGGCGACATCGGCGGGGGGCTGTTAGCGGGAGTGCAGGCAATGGCTAAGGCCATTTCCGCGGAGCCGGGCGCAGCGTCCGCCGAAGATGCCCGGGGAAGCCGCTCCTTCTCCTTTCATATCCCGGTAATTCCCATTCTGCTGATCCTGGCCGGGGGGCTGCTCCTTTATTATAACCGGCGCGCCGGCATCCGCAACTGCCCCAAATGCGGCAAACGCATGCGCCGCCTCAGCGAAGAACAGGACGACGCCTACCTCTCCTTCGACCAAAATTTCGAGGAAAAGTTAGGCAGCATCGACTACCGCGCCTGGCGCTGCGACGACTGCGCGGAGATGAAAATCGAGAAAAAAGTGCGCTGGCTGAGCGGGTACAGCGAGTGCCCGCAATGCAAGCATCGCACCCTCTCTTCCCGTACCATCCGGTTGTTAGAACCCACCTACACCCGGGAAGGCGTGGCGGAAGTAGTGCAAACCTGCCGTTTCCCGAACTGTAAATACCACTACTCCAAAAAGCAGGCCATTCCCCGGCGAGTGAAATCGCGCAGCGGGGGAGGATGGACCGTAGGCGGCGGCGGAGGAGGCTGGTCGAGCGGGGGGGGCGGCGGAGGATGGTCCGGAGGCGGGGGCAGTTTTGGCGGGGGAAGCTCCGGCGGGGGAGGAGCGGGGAGAAGTTGGTGATGAAGTTTAATTATCAATTGCCAATTGGCAATTGACAATTGGCAATTTAAATAGGGGATGTGTAATGGCGGATGAAAAAGAACGCTTAGCGGAACAGGGATTCAGCGCAGCACAAGTGGACGCGATCTTGCAGCGCGCCGCGGAGCTGCAAACCGGCTCGGAAATTGCCGGGGTGCAGCTCAATAAAGCGGATTTGGAAGCCGGGGCGGAGGCGGCCGGAATCGACCGCGCTTTCATCGACCGGGCGATTAAGGAACTCGAGGCGGAGCGAGTGCAGCAGGCCGCCCGCAAACGTACGAAAATGATCGCAGGGATTGCATTGGCGGCCATCGTCGCCATCTGGATATTTTCCGCTCATCTCATCCTCAATAGCCGTTTATCACTGGTAGAAGAAAAACAGGCGCAGTTGGAAAACGTTTTGCAGCGCCGCCATGATTTGATTCCCAACCTCATCAGCGTGGCCAAAGCCTCCGCGGCGCACGAGAAGGAGCTGATCGCCTCCATCAGCGAGATGTACCAGGAGTTGGAAAAAACCGGCGATTTCAGCGAGCGCCAGGCCCTGGAACGAAATCTGGAAAGCTCCGTGGATAAACTGATGGGCGCGCTGCGGGAAGATCCGCGATCTTTTTCCAACGCCCCGTTCATGCGCCTGAGCGATGAGATGGCCGGGGCGGAGAACCGCATTTCCGTGGAACGGAAGCGTTACAACGAGGCGGCAGCAGATTACAACCGCGCCGCCCGGGGGATGTTCATCGGTTTCATGCGCCCGCTGCTGGGCTTTCCGGCCAGCATCCCCCCCTTCCAGGCTTCGGAAGAGGCCCGCAAACCGGCGGCGTTTTGAGGCAGAGCGCGTGGTGCGTGGCGCATAGAGCATAGCGCATAACGCTTATTCTGTTTCTCCACCATATTCTATGCGCTCTGCGCCATGCGCTTTGCCGTCAACATAATCTTCGCTTCAACTGGCACAAGTCGAGCGAACTATTCAAATCACCTGCAAGGAGATTCCTATGAAATGGATACCACCTTTACTGGCGCTCATTGTCTTGGCGATTTTCATGGGCTACTTTTTCACCCGGAAAACCAGATCGAAAGAGGTGACCGGGTTTCTGATGGTTGCCGGGGCTTTTTTCATTTATCACCTCGGCGACCTGGGGATGTGGGCGGGATGGAATTATGAACTGTTTCGCCGGATTGCCAGCCTGGGCTACTACCTGGAAATTCCGGCGCTGCTCTACCTGGCTTACCAACTGCTTTCGCCGGAGCAAAGAGCCGGCTGGGTAAAGACGCTTTCCTGGCTACTGTGCGTGCCCTGGGTGGTCGCAATCGTTCTGTTAAAGGACTATCCCAATAATTTTCTGGAATATCCCAATCTCCCGGAAGGGATGGACCCCGGCAGGCATGACACCCTGGTAAATACCTTGATTTTGTTCTTTATCATCGGGGTGATCGTGGTGGCTATGTTCGCGTTCCGCGCCGCCAAAACCGCGGAGGGCGCGAAAAAGAGCCTTGCCAAAGCGGTGGGGTGGGCGACCATCATTTTGCTGGTTCTGGAGATCGTTTTATTTGCCTTCATTGAAGCGGTGAAATATGACCCCACATACCTGTTCGGGTTCATCAGCATTTTCTGGGCGGCGTTCGTGGGGAACAAGCTTCGCCCGCTTCAGCAGCCGGTAACCGTAGCTTAATGCGCCCGGCCAGGGCAGATGCAGTTACTCACGATCATCAGGACGCTCAAAAACCTCGCTGCGCTTACCGGATTCACCGGATTGTTTGGAGACTTGTGCCCGTTGAAGCAAAGATTATGTTGACGGCAAAGCGCATAGCGCAGAGAGTGTGGTGGAGAAACAGATTAAACGCTATGCACTATGCACTATGCTCTATGCGCTCTGCTCCATGCGCTTTACCTCCCCATATCCGCATGAAACCGCTTGCGGTCGCGGAAGCCGGTTTCATCCACCACTTCCAACACGTGCCAGCCGCGCGCCAGCTCCACCGCTTTTTCGTGGCGGTTGACGGTGCTGCCTAAGTAGCGATCATCCAGGTACCAGTAAATCATGCGTTGATTTTCCCGGTGCGCCGCCCGCAGGATCACCTTCTGCAACTCCCCCCCGAAATCCCGCGGCACCCACAGCCGGGCGTCTTCCTGGGGATAGACGATTTGCAGCGCCAACTGCCCCCCGGCGCCTTGCGAAACCTGCCCCGGGCAATCCGGTTTATGGGGCGGCAGGTCGCCGACGATCTGCCCCCGTTCGCGGAGATATTGCGCCACCTCCGGAGGATAGACCAACCGTTCCCGGCCGTGATAATGCCCCGGCTCCCAGCACAGGGAGCATACCTGGTATTTTTCATCCTCGGACACGAAGATACGCTGGTGATAAGGGCACAGGCGCAGCGGTTTCATATAACGGGGCGCTTCCACAAAAACGCGATTGGGGCAATCGCTGCCGGCCAGGAAGCCGGTCTCCAGGCAAATCTCCAGCGTCGCCACGTCTTCTTCCGGTTTGGCAAACCAGGAATGGTTGGGGTCTTTGGGCAGGTAATTGAAAATTTCGAACAGCAGCGGCCCGGCGCAACGCGCCCCGGCCAGGCTGGCGTTGCCTTCTCCGCTAAAATTTCCCACCCACACCGCAATGGTCCACTGCGGATTGACCCCCACCGCCCAGGCGTCGCGCTGGCCGTAGCTGGTGCCGGTTTTCCAGGCCAGCGGCCACTGGTTCTGGTACTGTTCCCAGTAATATTCCGCGCCGGGGCGCTTCAACTCCCGCAGCATGTTCAGGGTGAGGTAGCAGGCCATGGGACTGGCCAGGGGAGCGGCGGGCGCCGCGTGGTGGGTGGAGGGTGGAGCAAGGTGGATAGAGCGTAGCGCATAGCGCACAGGGGGCGGCGTTTTGCGTTCTGCGCTTTGCTCCATGCGCACTGCGCTCTGCGCTATGCCCATTGCGCCCTGCGCTCCGCTTCCTTCCAGCACTTCCAGCGGCTCGAACCTGCCCCCATTTGCCAGACCCCGGAACAGCCTCGCCATGTCCCACACCCTCACTTCCGCGCCGCCTAAAATCAGGGGCAGGCCGTAGTCATCCGCGGTGCGGAAGAGGGTGGAGACCCCCGCGGATTTGAGGAAGAGGTGGAACGGGGAGACCCCGTAAGTATAGAGCAGCCGCACCGCGGGCACGTTCAGGGAGCGCACCAGCGCGTCTTTCGCCGTCACGATGCCGTCGTATTTTTCATCCGCGTTGTTAGGGGAGAAGGCGCCGTAGAAGGTCGGCACGTCGTTCAACAGGGTTTGGGGCAGCAGGATGCCCTCGTCCATGCACAGGGCGTAGAGAAGGGGTTTCAGCAGCGAGCCGGGCGAGCGGGGGGCGCGAACGCCGTCCACCTGCCCGCGCGCCGCGGCGTCGAAAAAATTCTGCGAGCCAATGTAAGCCCGCACCTTGCCGTTGCCGGTTTCCGCTACCAATACCGCGGCGTTCATAATACCTTCTTTTTGCAAATAACCGGCCTGGCGGCGCACGATTTCCTCGATGGCGCGCTGGTAATCCGCGTTGAGGGTGGTAAAGATGATTCCACCGCTGCCGCCGCGCTGTTGCGCGGCCAGTTGATCTTTGAGATACTGCCCCAGGTGCGGCGCCAGCATCTCGAAGGGAAACGAGCCTTCCGGCAGCGGCTCCAACAGGGCCAGCTGGCAGGTTTCCGCATCGATGCTTCCTTGCGCCTGCAAGCGCAGCAGCAGGCGGTCGCGTTTGCTTTTCAGGGCTTCGCGGTTGACGTCCGGGGAGATCAATCCCGGGGCGTTGGGCAGCACCGCCAGGGCGGCAGCCTCGCCCCAGGTAAGCGCCTCCGGTAGTTTCCGGAAATAGCGCAGCGAGGCCGCCTGGTAGCCCACGATGTTGCCCCCGTAGGGGGCGTGATCGAGGTAGAGGCGCAGAATTTCCTCTTTGGAATACTGCGTCTCGATTTTTAGCGCCTGGAGGATTTCTAGCAGTTTATTCAGGTAGGTGCGCTGTTTGGGGGCAATCAGCCGCGCCACCTGCATGGTGAGGGTGCTGGCCCCGCTGACCGTGCGCCGGGATGATAAATTCTGGCGCAGCGCCCGCGCCAGCGCCGCCGGGTTGATGCCGGGATGGTAGTAAAAGTAACGGTCTTCGTAGGCCAGCACCGCGGTTTTCAGTTTTTGGGGAATTTCCAGATCTTCCTGCGGGGGGAGGGACCACTGCTCATTTCGATTCAGAAAAACCCGCAGGATTTGGCTGCGCTCGTCCAGTACCACGGTGCTGTAATCCGGTTTGAATAGAGGGGAGGGGAGAGGGATGAGGAGGTAAAAGAGCAGTAAGATTCCCATTCCAATCAGGAGCGGTTTTTTGCGCCGGATCAGGGTGGTTTTCAGTCTATTGGTAATAAGATCAAGCATGATGATGTATTAAACAATTCGCCCCAATACTCTCAATACACTTTGAAAGGCGCCGCTTCTATTTTATTTATGTGCAATTTGTTGTGCGCGTGGGGAATGGAGAGGATTTTAGGAAAAGGCAACTCAACTTATCTCAACAAATATAGCGCAGCCCAGGCAGCGGTTTCTTTACGTTGCAGCCAGGAGATATGATAATTTCTTTCATTGGTAAGTGTATTTATCAATAATTCAAAATGATTATCACGATTGTCTTCCTTCATTGCTGCTCCTGCCTTGTTTTTTAGCGGAATAAATCTGAGTGCGTGCCGGTGCGTTCCAGGATTAAATTGGGCTTCTCTAATTTATAAATTAACAACCAGTCCGGCTCGATGTGGCATTCTCGCCGGCCAGTATATTTACCTCTTAAGGGATGGTCAAGGTATTGTTGAGGCAAGGTTTCTCCCTCAATGAGCAGGTCAATCGCTGTAATCAGTTTCTCGACATCTTTGCCGCGCTGCTTCATCCGCATCACATCTTTCCTGAAACGCTTGGTCGTAATTGCATTGAACATAGCGGAATTAGACCTTCCTTAAATCTTCAAAAAGCGCTTCTTTACTCTCATACTTGATCAACTCCTCACCCCGGTCGGTCTTCTCAAACGTCTCAATGGTCGCTTCATTAGGAATTTTGACCTCAAACGGCAGACCTTTTTTTAGCCGAACCTGGTTCAAAAACAAGGAAATTGCCTCTGAATAACTCATTCCTAAGCTATTTAAAATTTCCGCCACTTCCTTTTTCAGGGTTGAATCGACGCGCACGCGAATTACGCTGTCTTTAAGTGCCATGATGCCTCCCGGCTACATAATTTTGAGTTCACTTTTGTGGCTACAGTGTAGGATAGAAAGATTATAAAGTCAATAGATTTTTGGCTCGTATCCCGCTTATTGAATTGCAGCACTCTTCTTCTTGAGTGTTGCTGCTTGATTTTGTATTTTAGGATACTATAAGCAGTAGAGACAAAACCTGTGAAAAGAGAGCGTCATGAGTTTTGCAGCGTCCAATCAGGTGAACCAACCCGGGAAAGGAGATCCTTTCCCCCAGATTCTCAAACCCACCCTGCTCATCAACCGCGAGCGCGCCATTCGCAACATCCGCCAAATGGCGGAAAAAGCGCGAGCCTCCGGGGTGCGCTTCCGGCCTCATTTCAAAACCCACCAATCCGCGGCGGTGGGGGAGTGGTTCCGCAATTTTGGGGTGGAGCAGATTACGGTTTCTTCGGTTGACATGGCGTGCTATTTTGCCGCGCACGGCTGGCGGGACATCACCATCGCCTTCCCCCTGAACGTTCGCGAAATCGAAAAAATCAACGCACTGGCAAAAGAGTTGCGCCTCCACCTGTTAGTCGAATCCCGGGAAACGGCGCGTTTTCTGAAAGAACACGCCGCCGCGGAACTGCGCCTGTGGATCAAGATCGACGCGGGCAGCCGGCGCAGCGGCATTCCCTGGGATCGGTTCGTAGAAATCGCCGCCCTGGCAGCCGAAATTCGAACCTCTCCGCGCCTGAATTTGCAGGGCCTTTTGACCCACGCCGGGCACACTTACCGGGCTACTTCCCCGGGGGAGATCCGGGAAATTTTCCGGGAGACCGCGCTGAGGATGCAGGCCGCGCGGGAACATCTGGCGCTGCAAGGGTTTCCGCGCCTGGAAATTTCCGTTGGGGACACCCCGGCCTGCTCGCTGGTGGAAGATTTCAAAGGGGTGGACGAAATCCGCCCCGGCAATTTTGTTTATTACGACTTAATGCAATTGGAATTGGGCGCCTGCCGGGAAGAAGAAATCGCCGCGGCGGTGGCCTGCCCGGTGGCGGCCAAACACCCGGGGCGCGGGGAAATCGTGCTCTACGGCGGGGCGGTGCATTTATCGAAAGAGTTCATTCTTACAAAGGAAGGAACGAGGCTATTTGGCCGGGCGGCGCTGCCCCGGCGGGAGGGATGGGGAAAATTCCTGGAAAATACCTTTGTGGCGGCGCTATCCCAGGAGCATGGGATTGTTAAAACCGGGCAGGAGTTTTTATCTCAAATTCAGGTCGGAAGCCTGTTGATGGTCGTACCGGTACATTCCTGTCTCGCGGCAGACCTGCTCAAGCAAGACCAGGTGATTGTATGATACCGGGAACCGGGGCGGCCATTCGCGGCAGAACGGTTTTTAATAAGATTTCGACTGGTTGATCAGCCAGACCAGCCCGAAGAACAGGGTCAGGGAGAGCACCGTGATGATGGTGGTTTCCCCGCTCAGTTGAAAACCGGTAATGAGCTGCGCGGAATGCTGCCCGGCGGAGGGAGCGCCAATATTTTGCAAGGTCGTTACCGCCTCAGGGTCGCCGGCGATCTCTCCCTGTAAGTAAATCGCCCCGATGAACAGCAGGGTAAGCACGTACAAAATGGAAATAAATTTGCGCGTATCACTATGGGACATAGCGATCTCCTGTTCTGCGCTGGGGGTGGAAGAAAAATTATCGTCCCTGATACCGATTGAACTGCCTGTTGTAAGGTGAGGCGAGGAATTGCCCCAAAGATTGTGTGATCTCCTTCCCCGCTCCTGAAGAGATTGGATACAACCTGAAGATGCGCTTGCCGGCGGCGACGGCAACCGGCAAATAATGATGTGAGGATCAAAAATGCGCTGAAGAGTTTACCAAAAAAAAATTGATTGCGCAAGGGGCAATTAGAAAAAAAATACATTTTTTTGTGATAATCGTCACTGCGCGAGGTAGGCGGGTGGTCTTCCGGGCGGAGGGGGGAAAATATGTACCGGATAAGGGGAGAGGGGGAGTGACGGAGAGCGGAAGAAGCGGGGAACCGGCGAACGTCGCGCTCCGATTCCCCGTTTCACCCTTTCACCGTTTCAACGGAACAGGTTGACATTTGCCCGGCTGGGCGGTTAATTCCGCTAAGTTGAATTTTATCAGGAGAGCAGAATGATGGCGAAGATTTTTCTTTTCTCAGGAAGTGCGGCGGCGTTTTTGGGAGTGGCGTTGGGAGCGTTCGGCGCCCATGCGTTGAAGAGCAAACTGGCCGCGGAGATGCTGGCGATTTACCAGACCGGGGTGCACTATCACCTCGTTCACGCGCTGGGATTGATCCTGGTGGGCATCCTCGCCGAACGAACCGGCAATTCCGCGCTGGTGAGCTGGGCCGGCTGGCTGCTACTTGCCGGGATCATTATTTTCTCCGGCAGTTTGTATGCGCTGAGCATTTCCGGCGTTCGCGCCCTGGGGGCGATTACCCCCATCGGGGGCCTCTCCTTTTTGGCCGGCTGGGCGCTGCTGGCGGTGGCGGCGCTGAGGCAGTTTTAGGGGATTTGAGTTCCGAGTTTTGAGTCAATGTCCCTTAACCAAAGGGCTTTAGTCATGCTGATTAGCCGGCCCTGAGCTTGCCAAAGGGGAGTGGAAGTATGACGGAAAACGCTCAAAAACCGTGAAAAGCGGCCATGATGCCCTGGAAATTGGTCTCGAACTCGTGGCCGGAAAAGTAATTGGCGTTGTAATACCGGAGATCGAAGTGTTTTGCCAGCCAGCGCGAGGTTGCGTCGCCGCCGGAGGCGTTCCAGAGCTTCAGAAATCCCTTCACGCTGAAACCGATCCCGAAGGTTTCACGGTTGTAATACCCATGTCCGTCGAAATGCCCGTAGCTGACGGAAAAAAGCTCCGCCAGGCGGAAACGTATTCCCACCCGGGTGGTCACTTCATCGCTGCCTTCGAGGAGCAGGATGTTTTTCCAGACGTTGATGTCGCCCCAGACGAGTTGATATTCAAACCCCTGCTCCTTGCGCTCGATCAGGATATCCTCCGCCTCCACCGCCCATTCGACCCCGAGAAGCTGCAAGGTTTCCGAATTTTTCAAGACCGTGTTGACGCCGGTTCTTATTCCATAACCGAAGCGGGCGGTGCGCGGGAGCGGATCGGCCTGCCCCTCGTCAATGTAAGAGACCTCATCGCCAATGTTCAATATGGAATATCCCAGGGAGAGGTCCAGAACGGGATAGTATTTCGGAGAGGTCCCCGTAACCTCGCCGGAGGTTGGAGGCGCTTTTGCCAGGGGAATATTTACCAATAACCCTAAGTCGATGGCAGAGGCGTCGGTTTCTTCAATATCAGAGGGGGTTTGCGTAAAGCCAAATCTGGAATCAACGTCTTTATAAGTCAAGCCGGCGTCGATTTCGACCCCGTGATTCACTCCTACCGCAAAGCCGAACGCCTGGTAAGATTCTTTCGCTTCGTATCGAGTACCATAGGTATCTCGAAAGTTATAATCTAATCTCCCGGACATAAAGCCCGCCCCGTATTTTAACCAGGTTTTGCCGGCAGAATTTTTAAATCCGTAACCCAGGTTCAGGGCAAAATTATTGGAGGTAAGCAAATCAAAAGGTGGAATCCAATCCACTTTGCCGGGATAAACGTGGGTCGAAAAAAAAGTGCCCGTCGCGGTCTGCCCCAACTGCGCGGGGTTGAAGTGAAACGCGAAGGGATCATCGCTGGGCAGCGCCGCGCCCACCGCGCCCATGCCGTTCAGCAACGGGGAAGGGGGAATGAGCAGGAACAGCATGGTGGCTTCCCCCTGGGCGCGCAATAAAGCCGGCAACGCCAGCAGCATCAAAAGCATCAACCGTTTCATGGAAAACCCTCCTGAAATATTTACTGAAAAGGTACCCGGAAAACGGTTTCGAAAACAATGACTTTAATCAGTATAAAACATGATTTTTGTCAAATGTGGAGAGGGAACACGGGGATGGGCTCGAATTTCAGGAATTTTAAAGCACGCTGAAGCGTGGCAATCCGTATTTCGGCAGAGTGCAACGCTTCAGCGTGAGAAAGCCTCAGCGCAGCAGGATCATCTTCATCACTTTTTGGTAGGAGCCGGCGGTAAAGCGGTAAATGTACACCCCGCTGGCCACGGGAACCCCGGCGTCGCTGCGGCCGTCCCATTTCACCTCGTAGCGCCCCGCGGGCTGGCGCGCCCGCACCAGGGTGCGCACTTTTTGCCCCAACAGGTTGTAAATCGCCAATTCCACCTCGCTGGCCGCTGCCTGCCCCTTTGGGGAAAGCTGATAGCTGATGGCCGTCTCCGGGTTGAAGGGATTGGGATAGTTCTGCGCCAGCGCAAAAGTTTTGGGAATATCTCCCGCCGCGGGATCGCCAATTCCCACTACCGGATCGACGATGACCAGAATGCTGTCCTCTGCCGCCGCGTTCCCCTCGTCGATCACCCGGATGTTCAACTGCGCCTGCCCGAAATACCCCGGCGCAGCGGAGAGAGTCAACGTTCCGTTCGCGCCATTATAATCGTACAACAGGGAATCGTTGGAGATACTGAATTCAAAAATCAACAGCGAATCCGGCGTTTCCGGGTCGTACGCGTACTCCCACAGATCCAACGAAGCGGTCGTATCCGCGTCGAAGCGCAGGGTAGCCGGCAGCCCGCTGATGAGCGGCGGTTGGTTCCGCGGCATAATCGACAGCAGCGCGGTGTCCTGGTCGCAGGCGTTGGAAGTATCGCAAACGGAGAAGAGAACCGGCAGGTCCTGCGCCGTCAACTGCGGATGGGGAATGATCTGCAAAAGGTTGGCGAGAGGATCCAGGATTACCTGGATGCTGTCGGATATCCCCGGCCCGGCCAGCACTTCCACGCTCCACGCCAGGCTGTCGATGGGATCATCCACGTCCGTTGCCAGGGTATCCAATCCCAGCGCAAGGGTGTCCCCGGCGATGCAGCTCAGAACCGCGGGAAGATTGCTCAGCAGCGGGGGATCGTTCACCGGCAGAACCGTAATGAGCACCGTGGCGGTATCGCTGCCCCCAAAGCCGTCGATCACTTCGTAGCGGAAAGAATCCTGCCCGAAAAAGTTTTCCGCGGGGGCATAAACCGCCAGGCTGTCCCCCTCCCGCGTAACCGCGCCGTTGGCCGGGGGAAAAATAGCCCCGATGGTTAGGGTATCCCCATCGGGATCGCTGTCGTTCAGCAGCAGGTTCAGGGAAACCGGGGAATCTTCATCGGTGAGAACGTTTTCGCCGAGGGCAAGGGGGGGCTGGTTGGAAAAAGAGGTTACGGTGAGCACCAGGGCGTTGGGCGTATAAGCATGATCGAAAGTAACGTGGTTGGAGATTCCGGCGCTGTTGATGGCGCTGAACTGGCCGCTCCGGGAAGTGTAGGTCACAACCGGGAACTGGTCCCCCGGCGAAGGAGCGAAATTGTTGGCGAGCGCGAGGTTGAGAATGCCGTCCAACTGCGCCGCCCCGGAAACCGCCAGACGGTCGTAGCCGCTGCCGGGAGCCAGCCCGCCTAACTTGATATTCAAACGCCCGGAAGCAGATTGGGGATAGTTTCCGGTTACGGTAAAGATGCCCGGGGAAGACAACCCGCCCGGGGCAACCAATCCATGATTATTGAAAGAAACCGCGGAGGAAACATCCAGCGCGCCGCTGCCCCGGATCGTTCCCGCCTGCGCGTTGGTAAGGCTCAACCCGAATTTCAGCGTTCCCGCCTGCACCTCCAAAAGCCCCTCGTTCTGGAAGCTTACATTGATGCTGCTCAAACCGGCGCTCACTTTTCTCACCGCCCCGGCGTTGTGGATGCTGCCTCCGTTGGGAGTCAAATACGCGACCTGGGCATTATTCTGAATCGTGAACGTCGCCGCCGGCTGAATTTGCAGGTTGGCGAAGTTGCGCAGGCGCAGGTCCCCGCTTCCGCTCCACTGCGCGGTTCCATGAAGCTCCATCGTCCTTCCGTCGAGCACGCTGCCGCTGCTTCCGGTAATGTTCAACGCGCCGTTTACCCGGAAATCCCCGTTGCCGCTGATGGTTCCCCGGTCCCAGTTGAACGTTCCGTTGACGACGACGTCGCCCTCGCCGCCCAGGGCCCCGGCCAGGCCGCTCATGGCCAGGGTAACCCCGCTCTCCACCACCAGGCCCGCCCCGTTCACCAAAACCGGCACATTGCTGAAACGCACGGTTCCGCTGCCGCCCAGGGATATCCCGTCGAAGACGTGCGCGCCCAGGGAGAATTGCGCCTCGCTGTTTGCCGCGGTCTGGATGTTGCCGCTGCAGCTGCTGTTGCGGGTAATGCGCAGAATTCCGCTGCTCACGTTCAGGGTTCCCTGGTGGGTAAAGGGAATGTCGATTACCGCTGCGCCGGTTCCGGCGGTTTTGAGAATGCTGCCCATGTTGCTAAAAGTGCCCCCGCCCCCGGCCGTGGAGTCGATCCAGGCGTCGTTGCGGATATCCCAAATCGCGCCCGCCTGGTTGAGCAGGGTTGCCCCGTTTTGCAGCAGAATATTTCCGGTCCCGCTCCACGCCGCGCTGCCGGCGTTGGCCAGGGCGCGCCCGTCCAATTCTTTGGAGTTGCCCCCGCTGATCTGGGTAGTACCGTTCAGCAGCAGGCTTCCGCCGCCGGATATCTTTCCCCCGCTCCAATTGAACAGGGTGTTGACGGTCAGGTTGCCGCTGCCCGCTAAAACGCCGCCGCTAACCTCCAGCCGGGGAAGGGAAATGTTGCTGTTGAGGGCCAACGCGCCGCCGGAGACTTTCAGATTCCCGGCCAGGGAATATACCCCGGAAAAAGCGCTGTTTCCGCCGCTGAAGGTGAGGTCCCCCGCCCCGCTGATGTTAGCTCCGGGGCCGAAAACGTGGCTGCCCCCGGAACATCGCAGTTTCGCCCCGGCGGCGATTGTGAAGCTGCCGCTCTCGGTAAGGCTGCCCCGGCTGAGCTGCAGGGTTCCGGAAGCGAGGTTGACGGTTCCGCTGTTCTGTATTTCCACGTCGATGGTGGTCAGGCCGGAAGACGCGCTCTTCAGGATGGTTCCGGAATTGGCCAGGGAGCCGCCGTCGGGAGTGGCAAAGGCTAACTTGGCGTTGCCGGTGATGTTGAAAACGCCGCTCCCCTGGTTGTGCAGCGCCGCCTGGTTCAACAAGCGGAACTCCCCGGTATCCGCCCAGTTGATGCTCCCGAAGTTGTCCAGGGCGCGGGCGTCGAGGGTTTTGGCGTATTCGCTGTAGATATTCAAAATGCCGTTGATGGCCAGGGGGCCGTTCCCGCTGATGGTTCCCCGCCGCCAGTTAAGGGTTCCCTGGATGTTAACCGCCCCGTCGCCGGTCAGCGCGCTGTTCAAATCGACCATTTGCAAGGTTGCGGAAGAAGAAACGGTAAGCCCCGCGCCGGCGGCGCTCAGGGCCGCGGCGGTCACTTCCACGGTTCCGGCGTTGAAGCTGACCCCGTTCAGGGTATGGGTTCCGGAGGAAAATTGCAGCAAACTTCCCGGTTGCGCGGCGAAAACGGCGTTCTGGCTGGCGCTGGCGCGGGTGAAGCGCACCGTACCGCTGTCCGCGGTCACCGCGGCGTTGTTGGTAAAATCTACCCCGATAACGGTCACCCCGCTGCCCGCGGTTTTGGCGACCGTACCGTTGTTCAGCAGAGTTCCGCCGCCGGGGGAGAGGTAATTCAGCAGGGCGTTGCCGCGGATGGAGAAGGTCGCTCCCGCGGCGTTGATGAATTGAGCGCCGTTTTTCAGCCGCAGCTCTCCCGCGTCGCTCCAGGTAGCTAAAGAATGGTTGGTCAGCGCCACGCCGTCGAGCAGTTTGTTAAGCGTTCCGCGGATGTGAATGGCGCCGCTGATATCCGGCGCCGCCGCGCCGGTCAGGGTTCCGCCTTGCCAGTTCAGATCCCCGTTGAGCGCCAGGCTGGCGGTAATTTCCAGGGTGCCCCCGGTCTGGGTAAGCCCGCTGGCCGTGACGGGGCTGAGGATCACTAACCGGCCGCTGTTGAGGGTAAGGGGCGAGCCGCTAAGATAATTTCCGCTGAAATTCATTTCCCCCCCGATAATCGTCAAGCCTTCCGCGACATTGAAACTCCCCGCGAAGTTCGTTACCCCGTCGCTTACCCTCACCCCGCCGGAGCCGGTTATGGAACTGGCGGTGCTGAAATCGTGAGTTCCTTCATCTAACCTGAACGTGCTGCCCGCGCCGACCGCGATCACTCCCCCGTCATCGCTGCTGTTCCTGCGCAACTCCAGGGATCCGCTGGTGAGGGCCACGTTTCCGCTGTTGTTGAAGATCACGTCGATAATGGAGATTCCCGTTCCCGCGCTTTTCACCAGGGTTCCTGAGTTGGTCAGGACCCCGCCGTCGGGGGTAGCAAATTCAAGCTCGGCGTCGCTCTGCATCTCGAAGATTGCCCCGGCCTGGTTCAGTATTTCGGCGTTGCTGCGCAGGCGCAATTCCCCGGTATCGCTCCAGATAATGCTTCCGCTATTCACCAGCACCCGGGTCTCCAGGGTTTTGGCGCTGCTGCCGGAGAGGTTCATCACCCCGCCCAGGGTGAATGCGCCGTCTCCCCCGATCCGCCCCCGGCTCCAGTTCAGGGTTCCCGATACTTCAAGGGAACCGCTTCCCGCCAGCAGCGCGGCGGAGCCGGAAATAGCGAGGGTGTTCCCGGGAGCGACAGCCAGCCCCGGCCCGGAGAGCAGCAGGGTTGCGCCGGTGATTTCCAGGGTTCCCCCGCCGTCGAAACTCACATTTTCCAGGGTATGAACGCCCTCGGAAAATTGCAGAACGTTCCCGGGGGTTACGGTATAAATCGCGTTGGCGCTGGCGCTGCTGCGTCTCAGGCGCAGGATTCCGCTGGAAACGGAAACGCTGGCGGTATTGTTGAAAGCGATATTGAGCGCCACGGCGCCGCTGCCTGCGTTTTTGGCCAGCGTTCCGGAGTTGCTGAACTGGCCGCCGCCGGGGGCCAGGGAATCGATCTGCATATCGGTAAGAAAAATGCAGGAGGCCCCGGCCTGGTTGATAATCTGCGCCGCATTGCTCAGCCGCAGGGCCCCGGTTCCGGTGCAGCGCAGGGTTCCTTCGTTCAGAATGGAAAATTGGTTGAGGTCTTTGGCGGCGTTGCCGGTAATCTCCATGATCGCGCCGGGGGAGACGTTGAGGGTTCCGCTGCCCTCCATGCGGCCGTTGCTCCAGTAAACCCTTCCGGCCGCGGCCAGGGTTCCCCCGCCGCCGAAAACGCCGTTATTCAGCTTCAGCCCGCCTACTGCGGCGTTGCCGTTCAGGGTGACGGCGCCCAGGTTGATGACCGCGGTATCCGCCGCGCCGGGCACGCCGTTGGGCGACCAGTTGGAAGCGTTTCCCCACTCGCCGTTCCCGCCGAACCAGGTATAGGTAGTCTGGGAAAAACCGCTAAGGGTAGCGAATACGAAAAATAGAGCGAAAAAAATCGCTGCGCCATTTCGTGGTAAAAATTGCATCATCGAAATCCTTTCAAATTAGCCACGTCCCTATGAAAAAATCCGGTAGTCCTAAACGATTCATGCTGATTTGCGACAAGCAGGGATGCTTGTCGCACTGTACGACCGGCATCCCTGCCGGTCGAGAGCACACTCCGGCATTACCTTTTTAGGACTACCCAAAATCCGTCTAAAGTATATGAAACTGCCGCGCTTTCGCGGATGACTCATTGCACAGATTCGCCCCTCAAGAACCTCGAAAAATAAAGACCTCCCGGATCGCGATGGCCCGGAAGGTCTTTTTGGGGCGGGGGATTGAGTGCAAAGTGAAAAGTGAAAAATGCAAAAGCTTGTCCCCGCGAATGCGGGGATGAAAAGTGAAAAGATCGTCCCCGCGGATGCCGGAAGATACCCGGAAGCGCCCTACTTCAGCAAAATCATCTTTCGCACTGCCCGGAAGCCGCCCGCTTCCAAACGATACACGTACATCCCGCTGGCCGCCGGCCTGCCGCCGCCGTCTCTTCCGTCCCACTGCACTGTGTAGCGCCCCGGGGCTTTGTTTTCATTGACCAGGGTGCGTACCCGCCGCCCCTGGACGTCGTAAATCGCTAACGTTACAAAGCTGTTGGCGGATAGCTGATAGCTGATCGCTGTCCCGGGATTGAAGGGGTTGGGATAATTCTGCTCCAGGGCGAAATCCGTCGGCGCGGCCGCATCTACCGGCTCGCCGATGCCGACCAGCGGCTCCACGATCACGATAATCGCCGCCGCAGCCGTTGCGGCGCTGTCGTCGCTCACTTCGACTCCTAACAGCGCCGCGCCGCTGAATCCGCCCGCCGCGGAAAGGGTGAGCAGGCCGGTAGAGGGGTCATATTCATGCAATAAAGAGTCGTTCGAGACGCTGAAAGTGTAACTCAGCAGGGAATCCGCGGTTTCCAGGTCCTCCACGTAATCCCAGAGATGCAGGCTGGCGGAAGAGTCTTCCCGGAATCCTAACGTATCCGGCAGCCCGGCAATCACCGGGGGATCGTTGAGCGGAAAAATGTTCACCAGGAAAGTATCGCCGGCCAGGCCGCCGCTGCCGTCATCGGCAAATACCGCCACGCTCCCGCCGCCAAAATAGTTGAGCGAGGCGTTGAGGGTCAAACTGTCCCCCGCCACGTTTACCTGGATATCGGGATTGTCGCTGGCCGCGCTGAAGCTCAACACCGTTCCGGGATCGGGGTCGCTGAAAACCGCGTTCAGGTCGGCGACCACGGTGTGCGTTCCGCCGTCTTCCGGGTAGATCACATCCGAAATCGGGTTGGCGACCAGCGGCAGATCGTTCTCCGCGGCGACGATTACCAGCATGGTATCGGTATGCGACAACCCCCCGGGATCGCTGGCCGTGAAGGTTGCCGTAAATACCCCGGCGCTGTCGCCGCTAACACTGAAGGTCGCCGTTCGGGTAGCCGGATCGATCACAATCTGCAAATCGCTGGTGTCCACCTCGATTCCGCCGGGGACGGATGGAAAATGGAAGATGGAAGATGGAAGATGGGCGATTGACGATTGACGATTGACGATTTTTGCGCCGGGGGAATTTGTTCCCTGTGCGCCGATTACCCGCGCCGACCAGGAAAGTTCGCTGGCGTTGTTATCCACATCATTCACCCAATCATCCAGGTCGAGAACGTAGCTGCTGTCTTCCGGGAAGGAGATATCCGGCAGGGTTACCTGCGGGGGATCGTTTACCGGGGTAATGGCGACGGCGAAGGTATCGCTGGCGGTCGCTCCGCTGCTATCTTGCGCGGTAACGACCACGGTTCCCTCGCCGAAATAGTCCGGGGAGCTGGCGAGGACCAGCGCCGTTCCCTGCACCCCGGCCTGAATGTCCGGATTATCAGAGGCGGCGCTGAAAATCAGCGTTGCCCCGGGATCGGGATCCCCGAACACGCTCCCCAAATTCGCCGCCACGGTGTGGGGGCCGCTGTCTTCCGGGTAACTCACGTCGCCGATGGGGGCGCTGAGGAACGGGGGATCGTTGACTGCGGCGACCGCCACGGTGATGGTATCCGCGCCGGTAGCGCCTTCCGGGTCCGCGGCGCTGAACACCACCGTGAACACGCCGCTGCTGTCCCCGCTGACGCTAAAACTGGCCACCCGGGTAGCCGGGTCGATGCTCACTTGCAGATCCGCGGGATCCACCTCGATTCCGCCGGGGGCGGATTGGCGATTGAAGATTGAAGATTGATGATTGATGATTGCCTGTCCGACTGCTGGCAGGCGGGACGATTGAAGATTGGCGATTTTTGCGCCGGGGGAATCCGTTCCCTGGGCGGCGATTACTTCCGCGGACCAGCTTAGCTCTTCCGCGCCGTGCTCGGGATCGGCCGCGTAGTCGTCTAAATTCAGGGTGTAGCTGCTGTCTTCCGGGAAAGCGATATCCGGCAGGGCCAGGCGCGGGGCGTCGTTCACCGGGGCGACGGTTACGGTAATGGTGTCGGTATCAACAGCGCCCTCCGGGTCGCTGACCGTGAATGCTACGGTGAAAATACCGCTGCTGTCGCCGCTGGCGCTGAACGCGGCAATGTGAGTAACCGGGTTGATAGCAATTTGCAGGTCCGAAGGATCGATTTCGATTGAAGATTGATGATTGAAGATCGATGATTGGCGATTGGCGATTGGCGAGGGGATCGCAAGGGTTTTGGCGCCGCCGGGAGTTGCGTTGAGGGTTTCAGCGGTGAAAGGCTGGGCGCTCAATACCGATGCGGTCCAGGCCATCTGCCCTGGGGTATTATCTACGTCCTGCACGTAGGCGTCGAGGTTCAGAAAGTAACTGCCGTCTTCCGGGAAGCTCACCGGGGGAAGCGCCGGGGTGATGGCCGGGGGATCGTTCACCGGCAGCACGGTGATGAGCACCTGCGCGGTGTCGCGAATTCCCACGTCATTGGAAATCACGTAAAAGAAGCTGTCCGCCCCAAAGTAGTTGCTAAAGGGAGCGTAGTTGATGGTGCTGTCGCTGACCAGCGTGGCAATCCCTTTTTTGGGGTTGGAGAAGCTGATGAGCACGATCGGGCGGCCGTTGGGATCGCCGTCATTGGCCAGCACGTTAATGTTGACCGGGGTTTCCTCGTAAGTTTGCACGGTATCGTTCACCGCCCCGCTGCCGGGGTTCGGCGGGGTGGTATCCTGCAGAACGGTTTTCAGGATCAGGCGGTCGCTGCGGTAAAAGTACTCGAATACCGGGTCGCCGTTGACGGTGGGAATATTGACGCTGTCGAACTGGCCGTTGCGCCCGGCGTAGGTGAGGATGGAGAAGGAATCCGTTAACGCCGGGGTGAAATTGTTGACCAGGGAGACGTTGAGGGTTCCCCCCAACCTGGCGGTGTCGGAAACCGCCAATTGATCGTACTCGCTGCCCACGGCGTTCCCCCCGATCTCGATATTGAGCGCGGCGGAGGCGGATTGGGGATAATCGCCCAACACGATCAGCAGGCCGGGAGAGGTTCCCGGGTTGACCGCCCCGTTATTGGTGAACGCGGCGGCGCGAACGTCTAAGGTTTTGCCGCCGCGGATGGTTCCGGCGGCGTCATTGAGCAGGGTGTTGGTGAATTTGACCACCCCGCTGCGAATATCCAGCGCCCCGCTGTTCTGCACCGGCAGGGCAAAGATGAAAGTATCGGCCCCGGCGCTGCGGAGGATGGTTCCGGCGTTCTTGAACAGCCCCTCGTTGGGGGTGGGCACGTCGATCAGGCCGTTGCCCTGGATGGTGAAGCTCGCCCCGGCGCCGTTGATAAAAGTGGCCAGGTCTTTCAGGCGCAGGCTTCCGGCGCCGTTCCAGGTAGCGCTGCCTTTATTCACCAGGATGCGCTCATCCAATTTCTTGGGTTTGTCGCTGCTGATCGCCAGGGAATTATTGGCCGTGATGGTTCCGGTTCCGGTGATGTCTCCCCCGATCCACGCCAACGGGCCTGCCAGGTTCAGGTCCCCGGCGCCGTGGAACGTCCCCCCGCTCACTTCTAAGGTTCCGCTGAGGTTGTAAGCGCCGAGCAGGTTGGTCGTACCGCCGCTGACCGCGAAGTTTCCGGCCCCGTTCAGGGTTACGTTTGCGGCCAGGTCGTTCACCCCGCCGCTGAATTCCAAGCGGGTTCCCGCCGCCAGGGTGAAGATCGAACCGCTGCTACTGCTGCCGCGGTTGAAGCGCAGCGCCCCGATATTCAGGTTGACCACGCCGGTATTGTTGAAAAACACGTCGATGGTGGTGGTATCCGGCCCGGCGCTTTTGGTCAGGGTGCCGGCGTTGCTGAAAACGCCGCCGGGGGCCAGGTAATCCAGCAGCGCCCCGTTCTGAATGTCAAAAGCGGCGGCGGGGCCGATCTCTAAGACTGCGTTATCGGTCAGCTTCAGGGTTCCGGTATCGCTCCAGCTTCCGTTGCCTGAGCAGGTGAGCACCGCGCCGCTGAGCGTTTTGGTGTTGCTGCCGTTGATCACCAGAGAATTGGTGGAAATCGCGCCCGGCCCGGTAATGGCGCCGCGGCTCCAGTTCAAAATCCCCCCCAGGGAGATCGGGCTGCCCACCGCCAGTAGCCCCTTGCTCAGTTTCAGCGTTACCGCAGCGCCAAATGCGGCCCCGCCCGCGCCGATGCTGAGGGTATCGTCGCTGATCTCCACCGTGCCGCTTCCGTTGAAGGAAACGTTATCGACCAGGTGGGCGCCGCGGCCGAAATCCAGGATTTTCCCGGCGTTCAGGTTGTAAACCGCGTTGCTGCCGCTGCCGCCGCGGGTCAGTTTCAAGCGGCCGGCGGCCACGGTAACGGTCCCGCTGTTATGGAAGGGCACGTCGATGGTGGAGGCGCTGTTGCCGGCGCTTTTGGCGAGGGCACCGTAGTTATTGAAAACACCGCCGGGGGTAACGAAGTCCATCAGCGCATTGTTTTGAATGTCAAAGCTCGCCCCGGGCTGGTTCTCGAAAACCGCGTTGTTGCGGAATTTGAAAATGCCCGCGCCGCTCCAGGTGGCCGTGCCCTTGTTCACCAGGGTGCGGCGGTCGAGGTTTTTGGAATTGTCGCCGGAAAGCTCCAGGGTGGCTCCCGGCCCTACCTCCACGAGGTTGCCGGCCGAGGGCGAGAGGCTGTCGCCGGTTAAATATCCATTGCTCCAGACCATTCTTGCGGTCACGGCCAATTTTCCCCCGCCGTACACCGTTCCCCCGGTAAGCTTGAACCCCGCCACCTGCACGTCGCTGTCTAAGTTAGCCTGCCCGGCGTTCACGATGGCGGTATCCGCCGCCCCGGGGACGCCGTTGGGGGTCCAGGCTGCCGGG
The DNA here is from genome assembly GCA_013360445.1 of Calditrichaceae bacterium. Taxonomy (GTDB): domain Bacteria; phylum Calditrichota; class Calditrichia; order RBG-13-44-9; family J075; genus JABWBP01. Next base: position 24,933 of record JABWBP010000066.1, read on the forward strand.
TCGTTCCAGGAGGCAACCCCGCCGTTCCAGGTGTAGTTAGACTGGGAGAATCCCGGCGTGGAAACAGCCAGGAAAAGGATCATAAGTTCAAAAACTTTAACAACCTTGTGCATGCTAACTCCCCTCATTGGATTTGCGATCATTCAGGAGGCGTAATTGTTCAATTTATTGGCAGTGCTGGATGTATTGAGAACGTTAAAAAACCTGAAATTTTGTATCAAACAGAAATTTAAAGAGAGGGGAAGGGGCGGGATTGATTGAGTGCACAAATCGGGGAGGGGGAATCTAAAGATCAAAGCCGATGGCAAAAATTTGTTTGCTTCTAAAAAAATAGATATTATTATCTTTGCATACATAGCTATTATGGGCGTAGATAATAATGAGGGTCATGATGAAGACAATTCAAATGACTTTAGATGAAGATTTGCTTAAGCGAATTGATAAAGCAATTCATGAATTGAATACAACTCGTTCGGACTTTATTCAAGAATCTATTCAATACTATCTCGAAAGAGTGAAAATAAAAAAGCTTGAGAAGAAACATCGGGACGGATATGTTAATAAACCTGTTCAGAACGGTGAATTTGATGTTTGGGAAGATGAACAGGCCTGGGGAAGTTAATTATGGAGCGGGGTGAAATACGTTGGTACACATTTAAATCGCCGGATAAAAAACGGCCGGTGGTTATTTTGCTGCGCAGTTCTGCGCTAAAATTCCTGGGTGAAGTGACGGCAGCTCCCATAACCTCGACCATCCGAGATATTCCAACTGAAGTCGTTTTAGATCAACAGGATGGCATGAAAACCATCGGGCGCAGCACAAATTGCACAAACATACAGATGAATAGACCCGCGCTTCAGCGCGGGGAAAAGAAAATCCAACGAAAATTAAGGCGGGGCTTCAGCCCCGGGTGTTCCCAAAACACGGGGCTGAAGCCCCGAAAGGAGGCGCGGGGCTATTCATTCATGAATTTCGTTCCTTGTGCAATTTGTGCTGCGCTCAAAACCATCAGCGCTATAAACTTGGACCATATCCAGACTGTATCAAAAGATAAAATTGGCGCCTACATTACCAAACTCTCCGAAGCGAAACTTGAAGAAATCAAATCAGCTTTGCTCTTTGCTCTTGGATTTGATGATTAGTGCGGGGTAAGCCGTTCCCCGGCAAAAACAGGCAAAAGGCCGTTACTTCCCCTTTCACCTTCATAATTTACGCTGGCGTTTCCCACGATACATTTCCACTGCCGGATCAAACGAAATCGTTCGGTGGTTTGAACCAGGCAGGTTTCACAGCATATTTTTTCGTTTTGATTTGGGATGTCGCGGTCGTACACTATGTGTTCAATTTTCGCTCGAAATAATTTGCTAAACCGAAATAAGAGGCGCGCATGGGCAAAACTTCTGCCCCCAAACACCCCCGGGAACCGAAAGAGGGAGAAATCCTCCGCACTCAACTGCAAAACGGCTTGACCGTGGTGCTGCTGAGATCCACGGTTTCTCCCATCGTGGCGGTGGACGTATGGTACAACGTCGGCTCCCGGAACGAAACGCCGGGCAAGAGCGGCTTTGCGCACTTGTTCGAGCACATGATGTTCCAGGGTTCCGAGAACGTGGGCAAAACTGAACACATGACCCTGGTGAGCGACGTGGGAGGCTGGATGAACGGCTCCACGGGGAAGGACCGCACCAATTACTTCGAAGTGGTTCCCGCCAACCAGCTGCGCCTGGCGCTGTGGCTGGAGGCGGACCGGATGCGCTCCCTGGCGGTGACGGAAGAGAATTTCGAGAACCAGCGCGACACCGTAAAGGAGGAGCGGCGAATGCGGGTGGACAACGCCCCTTACGCCGCGGTTTTCTACGAGCTGATAGATGAGTTGAGTTATGAAAACTGGGCTTACAGGCACTCGGTGATCGGTTCCATGGAGGATTTGGATAACGCCCGCTTCGAGGACGTGAAAAAATTCCACGAAACTTACTATAAACCCAACAACGCGGTGCTCTCCATCGTCGGCGATTTCCAGGCTGCGCAGGCGCTGGCCATGGTGCGGGAGTATTTCGAATCCATTCCCGCCGGGGAGCTGCCCCCGCCGGTGGATTTGAACGAACCGGAACAGGGAGAGGAGAAACGGCTGCGCTGGGAAGATAAATTCGCCCCCATGCCCGCTTATACCTGCGTTTACCTCATCCCCCCGCACGGGCACAAAGATACCTACGCCCTGGAAATCGCGGAGAAAATTCTCTTCGACGGGGAAAGCTCCCGCTGCTATCACCGCTTTGTGGAGCAGGACCAGAGCCTGCTGCACCTCCACGGCGGGGTGGATTCCCGGATGGGGCCGGGGCTGTTTTCCTTCTTCGGGCAGATCAAACCCGGTTACGAGATGGCGCAGATCGAAGAAACCTACCGGGAGGAGATCGGGAAGCTGCAAAACGAGTTGATCAGCGAGCGGGAATTGCAGAAAGTCAAAAATCAACTGAAAGCGGATTCCGTGGCCAAGCTTTCCCAGGTCTTCCATAAGGCAGATTTGTTGTGCTTCTACACCACCTTTTTCAACGACCCGGAATTGTTGTACCGGGAAATAGACGCTTATCTCAGCGTCACCCCGGAAGACGTGCGGGAGGCGGCGCAGCGCTATTTAGCGCCGCAAAAGCGCAACGTGATCGAAATTTACCCGGCAGGCAAAAATAGTGTTTGAACGGAGTGCAAAACTTCAGTTTTGCTTCAGTTTTGCTTCAGTTTTGCTTCAGTTTTGCCGATGCGGTGCAAAGCTGAAGCTTTGCACTCCGTAACACTCCTAATCTCCAATTCTCAAAGGTTTATCATGAAGCAAAAACCTCCCATAGACGATCATCTGTTGCGCTATAAATTTCCGCCCGTCAAGGAGAAAAAACTCTCTAACGGCTTAACTCTGCTGGTGATCGAGCGCCGGGAGCTTCCCAGCGTCTATGTCCGGATGGGCATCGAGGTCGGGGAAAAGCACGATCCCCCGGAAATGAAGGGAGCGGTGGAGATGGTCTCCCAACTGCTGAAAAAAGGCGCCGGCGCCCGCTCTTACCGGGAAATCGCCGATGCGATCGATTTCGTGGGCGGCTCCCTGGAGTGCTCCGCCTCAGCGGATTTTTTCTATCTGCACGGCTCCTTTCTGAAAGAACACCTGCAAGTGGGCCTGGAGTTGGCCGGCGATATGGTGATCCATCCCGCGTTCTCGCCGGAAGAGCTGGAAAAGGAGCGCGCCAAAATTTTGGCGGATCTGGAGAACGAAAAAAGCTCCCCGGCGTTCCTGGCGCAGCGGCAAATGGACGTCGCGCTCTACCGCCCGCATCCCTACTCCGGGCATAAAACTGCCGAGAGCATTTCGAAAATTACCCGGGAGACCCTGGCGGATTTACACCGGCGCTATTTCTCACCCGCGGCCGCCTGCCTGGCCGTGGCCGGGGATATATCGTTTACCGAAGCGGCGGAGCAAGCGGAGCGCTATTTTTCGGCCTGGCAGAACCGGAAATCCTCCCCGGGAGAGTTTCCTGCCCCCTCGAATCCGGCCAACCGGGTGATCTACGTAGTGGATCGCCCCGGCTCGGAGCAGGTCAACATCACCCTGGGAAACCGGCTATTCCCCACTTCCCACCCGGATTACGAGAAGGCGGTGGTGGCCAATAAAATCCTCGGCGGGGGCGCCAGCGGGCGGTTATTTCTCTCCCTGCGGGAGCAAAAAGGGTACACTTACGGGGCCGGAAGCTCGCTGGATTTATTCCGGGAAACCGGCGGGTGGGTTTCCTCCGCGGAAGTGCGCCCGGAAGTAACCGATAAAGCCCTGGAGGGTTTTTTCGAGGAGTTCGAGAAGCTCGCCTCCGAACCGGCCCCGGAGACAGAGCTGCGGAACGCCAAACGTTACCTGATCGGGGTGTTTCCCCTGCGCAACGAAATCCCCGCCTCCATTGCCTCCCTGGCCTTGCGCCAGAAATTATACGGGCTGCCGGAGGATTACTGGGATCAATACCTGGTAAAGATCGATGCGGTAAGCGCCGAAGATGTTCAAACCCTGGCGCGGAATTACCTTCGCCGGGAGCAGTTGGCCATCGTGCTGGTCGGCGACGCCCGGCAGATCGCGCCGAAACTCAAACCGTTCCGGGAAGTGGAAATATTGGATCTGGAAGGGAAAAGAATGTAGTGTGCCCGCACCATGTCACTAAAACACTAAAACACCAAAACACTTGAACACGATTATATCACATCTCACGCTTCTTCTATTCCCGCTGATAATTTGGGCGCGCACCCCCTTTGCCCCGGCAGTGCAGCAGCAGGTAGAATTGGGCATCGAAAAAACCATTCGAAATGATTTTGCCGGCGCGGAAGCGCTGTTCCGGGAGCTGATCGCGGCCTACCCGGACCAGCCCGCGGGTTATTTTTACTTAGGCGCGACCTTCCAGGCGGAAATGTTAGACGCCGAGCAGTACGACCGGTTGAAAGAGTTCCAGGAAGCCATGGAGCGCTGCATCGAGGTCGCCAAAGCCTTGCAGGAGCGCGACGGGAGCGATCCCTGGCCCTATTTTTTCGAGGGCAGCGCCTACCTCTACCGCAGTTTTATGGATAGCAAGCAGAAGAAGATGTTAGGAGCGTACCGCAACGCGGTGCGGGGCGTGCACCGGCTGGAAAAGGTAATCGAGCTGGATTCCGCGTTTTACGACGCCTACCTCGGGGTGGGCAGCTTCAAATACTGGAAGAGCAGCAAGGCCAAGGCGCTCACCTGGCTGCCCTTCATCTCCGACGAGCGCCGGCGCGGCATCGAGATGGTGCAAATCGCCCTTGAAAAAGGCAATTTTGTAAAGTTGGTAGGCCGCGACCAGTTGGCCTGGATGCTCTTAGACGCCGGGAGAACGGAAGAGGCGTTAGAGCTGGCGCTGCAAAATCACCGCCTCTACCCGGAGAGCCGCTTCTTCCGCTGGACCCTGGTGGAAATTTACTACCGCGGCGAGCGTTGGGAGGAAGCGTTTCAGGCGTATGGCGAGCTGCTCCAAATGGTGCGCGCCCTGCCGCAGAACAACCATTATAATGAAATCACCTGCCTGCTGCGCCTGGGGGAGATTTACTGCTTGCAGGGTGAATTCGAGAAGTCCCGCGACCTGGCGCTGGAAATTCTCCGCCTGCCCCTGGACCCCCAGGTGCGCGAGCGCGCCAAACCGAAGCTGAAACAAGCCCTGGAATTGCAGAAACGCTGCGCCGAGGAGCTGGCCCGGGCGGGGTGAGGGAGAAATTCCTGAATCGAAAATCGGAAATTGATTGGCGATCTGCGATTTTCGATATACGATTTCCGGTAACTATTCAGGCATTTTGCCATGGAGGCCCCAGAGCACACAAAGACATGGGACAATTTATTGAACAAACCCGTTTTTTGTAGAAAAAAATGTTCCATATACCAGAATAATGGTTCCAAATGTTCTCCACGAAGTGGTGGATATCCAAAATGC